>CAITNS010000017.1 GCA_903893815.1 uncultured Bacteroidota bacterium | reverse complement strand
TCTCCTTTCTGCTATGTTATTTTTAGATACATCATTATTTTCACGGTTAACTGTTGTTGTTGAATACACATCAACGAATGCAATTGTTGAAGACCCAAATGTAAAAGTCGCTGGAACTCTCCAACCTCTCTTGGTCGCTGATGAAATTCTTGACGCCTCTAAAGTGCCTAAATTTGGTGGTGTAAGTTGGAACACAATGGAACTTGAAAGCGTTCAAGTGCCTGAAGGTGTTGAAGGAACGGTTCAAGCTATTAACCGCAAACTTATGGGTTTTAATGAAAAAACTTTAACGCGCTTACTTGTGCAGAAAGCATTATTTGGCACAGGAAGCACACTTTATGGAACTCTTGGGAGTGAAGCTATGGTTGAAGAAGTTTTTCAAGTAGTTGTAAATGGATCTAATCTTATTGCAGACAGTGGAATAAACACACCAGCCATGGCGCTTGCTTTACTGACAGATACGTTTGGAAATTGTAATGCAATTCCCGCTAGTGGCGATGTCGGTGTTTATAATTTTCAAAATTACTTTGAAAATGCAGCTCAACGCGTTGGACATCTCAGCTATTACGGCGTCCAAGTTGCAGAAAAAATCAAAAATTTACAAATCTCATACTCTCGTAAATGCCGCACAAATGGTTATGATATTTACAAAGCACCAATGATGTTGAATGTTTTTGGAGAAATTACAAAATCTATTATCCTCACAAAAGATGGTTATAAAATTATGTATTTATAAGTATTTAAATATTAAAAATAAAATCTCATGAATAATAATATGAATAATATTATTCTTGAGCTTAGGCAAAAAGATGCGTCGCAGATTGTTGCTAATGGTGATTACGAAGTGGATTTGGCAAAAGAGATTATAATTGAAGCAGGTGATACTATAAGTCTAAAACAAAGTTTTATTGATATTACAAACAGCGACCAAATTATCATTCCCTACGATTTAACAATATTAACAGAACATATTTTATATTTTACAGATTGGATTGTTGATTCGAATTTAAAAGAAGGTTATACAAACTATGCAGGAGCATCTGTCTCGCAAGCGCAAGGTTATTCTTTTATTCCTTGCGAAGTTTCAATCGGTCCGGAAATACAAGGATATACATATTATACAGGCGCTGTTTGGGAGTCAGTTTCCCCTTCTCAATCTAGTTCAATTGCATTTACGCTTGAATACTCTTATATAGATTTAGATAATAAAACACAGTTTGTCCAAATAAGTGTCCCCGAGATTGAATCAGGTTTGCAATACACACTTAATTTTTCTTTTTTGGCAAAAAACGGTTCAGTGCAAATTGCAAGTCCATCACATGCAGATTTAGTTTATTATATGGTTGTATTTATAATGTTTAATACAAGCACTGCAGTTCCAACAGACAACACATATAACCCTTTTATTTTTTCAGCATCCTTTTTGTTGAAGGCTGGTTCTTATGACCCTTTGGATTTATCTTTAATAATTAGTGAGCAGCTTTCAAAAAATGGTATTAATGAATTGACACATAACAATGTTCTTGTAAAAAGTCCATTTTTAAAAACTGCTTCTCAATTTGATATTGGGCAACCATATCCAAATTCAAAATCACCGACCCCAACAATTCAACATACTTCTATATTTTTTGCAACCGATGCTAATGGAAACTTGGCAGAAAGAATGAACTTTGCAGAAGATGCAGTTTATTTTGTGGGGTCGTCGCAAATAGCTATGGAGTTTAACGCATCAACACAGAAATTCAACTGGAGTTATCTTCATTTTCCAATCTACGATTATGTTGCCGGTAGCCAAATTTCTGTCAATTACATCCCAACTGGTAATGGTTCGGTAATGGCTGTTTCCAAAAATGGAGGAATTGCTTTTACAAACTTAAGCGCAGCAAATGCAACAACAGGGGAAACATTCGACCTATGGCAGGGATTATTGGGCTTTAATTTACAGACAATGATTGCTAAACCACAAACATTTACTGGAAGTTTTGCAGGTCTTTATGGAAAATTTACTTATTATCATTTAATTGACGGCGTAAATACAACGAATGGATTTGTTGGGATTGATACAGCAATTGTAAAACAAGCTGGTCAATGGTATATGGAACAACCCATTACTTCACCGTTTAGTTCAACAATTGACACAACCATAAATATAGTTGCTGAAAAATCTCTCAATGAATTGTTAAATAAGTTTTCCCATTTTTTAATTAGTTGTGATTTGAAATTCACAAATGATTACATAGGAACTGATAATTTTCTTAGTATTCAAGGAATTGTTAATAAATACATGAGTTATGGTGCTTATCTTTACTCATCAACCGATGGTTCGATAACTTATCAGCATATGGGAGCACCTTTGATGCTTAAAACAATAAGATGCAGAATATTAAACAGTGATAAGAAAATTGATAAAATTTTAGGTCCTGATAATACAATTATTTTTGAAATTACTAAAAATATGCAACCAATGATGGAGCCTACGAAATAGATTTTTTAATTTTTGCAATGACTTTGTTTTTTTCTTTATTTGGTATATTTGATTTTTCAAAAACATTCTTCATCTTATATATCTTTGTTTTAGTCTTCTCTTTTGTTTTATCTAGATTTGGAAACTGTGTTCCTTCCATTATAATAAGTTTAGATTTATTTTCTCAGGATATTTGAGATATTTAAAAAATCTTTAGATTTTTTAAATATTACAGAATGATAGTTTAAAAATGTTTTAATAAATATAT
>CAITNS010000016.1 GCA_903893815.1 uncultured Bacteroidota bacterium | reverse complement strand
GGGATCACCTCTTCCCATTCCGAACAGAGAAGTTAAGCCCACCTGCGCAGATGGTACTTGGTCTAAAACCTGGGAGAGTATGTCGATGCCAATTTTACAATAAAACCCCCTCTATTTATTTAGTGGGGGTTTTTTGTTTTAGAAAAGTTTATGAAATTATTATAAATGCATTTCACTTTACTAGATAATTTATATTTTATGTTTTATCTTTGTTTAAAGTTACCATTATTACCACAACTACTCTCAGAAAAAAAGTACATCAATATGTTGATGATATTGATAATGATTTATTATAGGCAGTTTATAATATTTTGAAGATATATAAACATGATGTTGGTGAGCAAAGTCTTTTAACCAAAGGGCAAAAGGCTGAGTTAGATAAAACATTAAGCGAGCATAAAGCCGGAAAATTAAAATATTATTCAATTGAACAAGCAAGAGCTATTATTAACAGTAAATAGTTTTCATGCAGCAATTAATATTTACAAACCGAGCTATAACCTGTATTGCAAAAGCTAAAAAGTGGTATAATACACAACAGCCAAATTTAGGTTTAAAGTTTTCTGATTATATATTTAAATGCTCGGAGGAAATTAACAACAATCCTCTTTTTTGTCCACTCAAAGGTAGCAACTCCACTATGTGCCTATGTGGTTAAAAGAAATGTTTAGGTTTCTACACCATAGTCCGTAAAGCGAACTGTGGCAATTCAATTTATTATGATGGCAAAATGTGAGATTGCGTTGTCGTGCCTCCTCGCAATGACGCTACTTCTCCAAAGCTTCCTTCACTAACTGATTCGCCAATTTAGGATCGGCTTTGCCTTTACCCATTTTCATAACTTCGCCAACAAATAAACCTAATAAATTAGTTTTACCGTTTTTGTATTCGGCAATTTTTTCAGGATATTTTGCTAATGCTTGATTTACTAGTTCTTGTAAAGCGCCTGTATCATTACTTTGTATAATGTCTAAACGCTGCGCAATACTTAAAGGCGCTTCATCCATATGTAACATCAACTCTGGAAATAATTTTTGAGTTGCCGCCGCATTAAAAATTTTTCCTTCGTCAATCAACGCAATTAAATCAGCAATGGTTTTTGGCTTTACGTTGAATTGTTCAATAGCAATGGCATTTTCGTTTAGGTAAGATTTGATACTTCCCATCATCCAGTTAGCTGCTGCTTTATAATTTTTTGTGTAAGAAACTAATTCATTGAAATACAATGCTAAACCTTTTAAGTCGGTTAAGTTAAGTGCATCGTATTCTGATAAGCCAAATTCTTTAGTGAATTTCTTTAATAAAGAATTTGGTAACTCAGGCATGTGTGCCTTTACGGTATTAATGTATTCTTGTGTAATAAAAACAGGCTGTAAATCTGGTTCTGGAAAATAACGGTAATCATTAGCGTTTTCTTTACTTCTTAAAGCAAATGTAGAGCCATCTGTTGCGTTAAAACTTCTTGTTTCTCCGGCTATATCTTCACCTGCTTCTAATAAATCAATCTGACGTTTAATTTCAAAATCAATAGCACGTTGCACATTACGGAAAGAGTTCATGTTTTTAACCTCTACTTTTTTTCCGTATTCTTTAGCGTCTTTTAACATCACAGAGACGTTGGCGTCACAACGTAGCGAGCCTTCTTCCATGTTCCCATCGCAAATATCTAAGTAACGTACTAGTTTTTTTACTTCCGTTAAATACACATACGCTTCGTCGCTACAAGTAAAATCGGGTTCCGTTACAATTTCTAATAAAGGTGTTCCAGCACGATTTAAGTCAATTAATGATTCAAATGGATCGATGTCATGCATACTTTTACCAGCATCTTCTTCCATGTGAATACGCGTTAAATTAATGCGTTTTTCTGTTCCGTCTTTTAATTTTACATCCACATAACCACCAGTACAAATAGGAGTTTTATCTTGTGTAATTTGATAGCCTTTTGGCAAATCGGCATAAAAATAATTTTTACGAGCAAACTGATTTTCTTCGCGAATACTGCAGTTTAATGCAACGCCTAATTTCACGGCAAACTCTATGGCGCGTTTGTTAACTTTTGGCAACGTACCTGGGTGACCTAAAGTTATCACACTGACATTGGTATTTGGCATAGCTCCATATTCGGCTACATCGTCGCTATACATTTTTGTTTTGGTTAATAATTGAATGTGACATTCTAAACCAATGACTGCTTTATATTTATCGTAAACGGACATGTTAATTGTTATGAGTTGTAAGTTTTGAATTATGAGTTGATAATTTGCCCAAAAATACAAAGTTTAAAGATAAGGATTTATTGGATTTTAAACCACACAGACTCATAGATTATATGGTTTTATGTGTTATAAATAGATGTAATAGAAATACATAGCCGATTGAAGCGACCCTTCAATTCTATGATTACTCTTCTTATAAATCATTCTATGTGCCTATGTGGTTAAAATAGCCTAAGATTTTATTATATTTATCCTCCCAAATCAAATTTTTTTTGATACCAAAGTTTACCATAGATAAAATTATTGATGCCGCCCGAGTTGAGGACGTTATTGGTGATTTTATTACTTTAAAAAAGCGTGGCGCTAACTTACTAGGACTTTGTCCTTTTCATGGAGAGAAATCGCCTTCGTTTACGGTATCACCAGCTAAAGGTATTTACAAATGTTTTGGTTGTGGTAAATCGGGCACGGCGGTTAATTTCATTATGGATTTAGAGAGTTTATCTTATCCAGAAGCCTTAAGGTATTTAGCCAATAAATATGGGATTGAAGTCGTTGAAAAAGAAGTAACAAGTGAAGAAAAAGCTCAGCAAAACGAAAAAGAGAGTTTATACATTGTGATGCAATATGCGCAAAAGTATTACACCGATTTGTTGATGAACGACGATATGGGGCGTTCCATAGGCTTAGGTTATTTTAAGGAACGTGGTTTTACGCAAGATATTATTGATAAATTTCAATTAGGATATAGTTCTGAAGAAAGAAGAAAGTTTTCGGAAACAGCTGTAAAAAATGGGTACAGACCTGAGTATTTGGTAAAGACTGGCATGTCTATTTTATCAAATAATCATGTTGAGGGAACTCCAATTACAGAGAAAGATATTTTTGATAGGTACACGGGCCGTGTTATGTTTCCGATACATAATATCTCTGGAAAAGTTATTGGTTTTGGAGGACGTATTTTAATTACGGATAAAAAACAAGCCAAGTATATCAACTCTCCGCAAACAGATATTTACGATAAAAGTAAAACGCTGTACGGATTGTTTCAAGCTAAAAAAGCCATAATCCAAGATGATAATTGTTATTTGGTTGAAGGTTATACGGATGTGACTTCCATGCATCAATCGGGGATTGAAAATGTCGTAGCATCTTCAGGAACATCGTTAACGGTTGAGCAAATAAAATTAATTCATCGCTTCACTAAAAACATTACTATTTTATATGATGGTGATGTGGCTGGTATTAAAGCGAGTTTCCGTGGAATTGATTTAATTTTAGAAGAAGGAATGAATGTTCGAGTTTTGTTATTTCCTGATGGTGATGATCCAGATTCTTATAGTAAAAAAGTAACGAACGAAGAATTTAAAGAGTTTATTAAAACGAATAGTAAAGATTTTATTTCGTTTAAGACAAGTTTACTATATAAAGAAGTTGAGCATGACCCTATTAAGCGTGCTGAATTAATTAAAGATATTGTTGAGAGTATTGCAGTGATTCCTGATGCGATTAATCGCTCGGTTTATGTGAAAGAATGTTCTAAAATCATGGACATTAGCGAGCAGATTTTGCAGATTGAAATCAATAAATTGATTCGAAAGAAAACAGGGAAGCAAACTGCGTCTAATAAAAATTTTGACTCTAATCAAGGAAGCAATAATACAGGGTATCCAGATGAAATGCCTATAGAGGCTTATTTAGAAGAAGAAAAAGCAGTTGACCCAATATTAGATGGAGAAGAAAAAGAATTGCTTCGGATGATGATGCAATACGGAAATGTTTTGGTGGAAGTAGAGGCAGAGGATACGGACAATACAACTCAATCATTTCAGTTAACGGTTTGTGAGTTTGTGATATTTGAATTGTGGAGAGATAATTTGCAATTTATTAACCCTGTTTATCAGATGGTATTAGATGAGTTCCATCATGAATTAGAACATGGAAATATTCCTACGATGCACACCTTTACACATCATCAAAATCCAGCAGTGTCTAGTATGGCTATTGATATCGACTCTAATTCAGATATAGTAAGTTATAAATGGGAAAAATTTGGAGTGAATGTTCCTCAAGAAATTCATTTAATTAAAAAAGGAATCGAACATCAATTGTTTAGTTTAAAAGAAAAAAGATTGAATCAAATTTTAAAAGAAGCAAAAGAATTATTGAAAGTGGCAGACCCTTTCGAAAATGTAAATGCTTACGAATTTGTTATTATGCTTGAATCTCAAAAGAAAAGAGTGAATAAAATATTGGGAAGAACAGTTATTAAATAGCTAATGAGTAAGCAATTTGTTTCTTTATAGCTTTAATGTTAAATTTATCTTTCTTGAAAGTAAAACATTACATATTTATAGTCTTATGTTTTTTTGTATACAATATTTACGCTCAAGTAACGACGGAGCATTTAAAAAAGTGTAGCAATCAAATAAGCGATTTGATTGATAATGCGGAGTATGAGCTTGCTCAAAAAAAAATCGACTCTTTAATCATTTTATCTAAGCAAATTAATTATACCGAAGGACTTGCCGAATCATTTAATTTAAGAGGATCCATTAACAGAGATCAATCGAATTTAAGAGATGCTTTAGATAATTTTTTAAGCGCCATTAAATTATTTGAAGAATTAAAGATGCCTGTAAAGGTAGCAGGAATACAAAATAATCTAGGCTTAATTTATGCCGAAATTAAAGAGTACAGAACGGCCTTGGCATATTATTTTAAGGCCGAAAAAATAAATCTATCAGCTGAACATAAAGGATTTTTAGCAATTAATTACAACAACATTGCCACCTGTTATCAAAAGTTGAATCAATTTCATTCGGCGCAAACCTATCTAAATAAATCTTTGGCTTTAAGACAAGAGATAAATGATACGATGGGTATGGCAATGGCATATCATAACATTGGAATTACTCATCAGTTAACAGACGACAACGACTCTGCTGTTTTTTTCTTTAATAAATCCTTAAGCTATTTGGGTAACATGAACGAAAACATGGGACATGCTTACAACTACTTAGAATTAGGAAATAGCTATCTTCAAAAGAAGAAATTAGCTGAAGCTGAAAAATACCTACTGAATGCGTTAAGGATTTCTGAAAACAATGAGTTAGAAGGTCTTAAGGTAGAAATCTATAAATATTTAAGCGAAGTGTATCAACATAAAAATGATTATCGCAAAGCATTTACATTTCAAAACTTGTACATGTCCTCTAAAGAAAACATTGAGAGTGGTGAGAGTAAAAATGAGATATTGAAAAAAGAATTAGAATATGATTTTGCTAAACGTCAGGAATTACAGCGTAAAGATGCGGAAAACAAACAAGCTATTTCAAATGCTGAAATTCAAAGTCAGAAAAAGTTGACTACAGGCGCTGTTATTGCTTTAGTGATTCTGTCGGGATTAATTATTATCGTATTAAGAAGTTACAACCAAAAGCGAAAAGCCAACTATATTATTTCTAAACAAAAAGAATTGGTAGAACATAAAAACAAAGAAATTTTAGATTCAATTAATTACGCAAAGTACATTCAAACAGCTTTATTACCTTCAGAAAAAGTCATCAGCGATTTACACGTTGATTGTTTTATACTATTTAAACCAAAGGATATTGTGAGTGGTGATTTTTATTGGATTCACAATAATCCATCCACAAAATCAACTGAAAACGAAGTGTATATTGCTGCGGTAGATTGCACTGGCCATGGGGTTCCAGGAGCATTAGTAAGTGTGGTTGGCAACAATGGATTGAATCGTTGTGTGAAAGAATTTGGCATTCATGATACAGGCAAAATTTTAGATAAATTATCCGAACTAGTAGAAGAAACCTTTGAGAAAAGTGAAAATGAATTGAAAGATGGAATGGATATTTCATTACTAAAAATTAACAGCAATGAGTTGGATAAAAATTCAGTTCAACTTCAATGGAGTGGGGCAAACAACCCTATTTGGATAATAAAAAAGGACTCTGGTGTTTTAGAAGAAATCAAGGCTAATAAACAACCGGTTGGCAAATTTGATGATCGAACTTCCTTTACCACAAATCAATTATCTTTACAAAAAGGAGATAGATTATATTTATTTACGGATGGTTATGCCGACCAGTTTGGTGGACCAAAAGGTAAAAAGTTTAAGTACAGGCAGTTGGAGGAATTATTATTGCACACAAGGCATTTGACTTTAAATGACCAAAAACAAGCGTTAGAAGATGCGTTTCATAGCTGGAAAGCTAATCACGAGCAAGTTGACGACGTATGTATCATAGGTATTTCTGTTTAACGAATAAATCAGCCCTTTTTTTAGTTTTTGAAAATTGTATTTTTTTTGTCGTTTCACTGAGTGAAAGTGTCTATACAATTATTGAAATATTGTGAAAATAACGTCGATTAAAGTACTTTTATAGTATAATCAAAAACACACGATTTACTATGAAACACCTTTTTTACTCTTTTTTTACATTTGCATTGATTGCTTTGGCAAATGTTAGTGATGCAAGTGCACAACAGGTTAATGCTAAAATACAAGAAGTCTATGGCGATAAAACGCAAGAGATTGCTCAAAATGATCCTGAAAGAATTAAATTGTTGAATGATTTATTGGATAACAGAATTAAAATTATTGAATCGCCAATTGTTGGTGAGGATAAATACACCAAATTATCTAATGTACCTTTATTAAATAAGTATAATACTAATTTAAAAAGAGACTTAACATTTGATCCTGCAAATTTTAACCCACTTAAATACAGCATGAATTTCTTCACTTCTGAAGCTCAAATTTATAGAGTTGATAATACAGATTATTTAATTGTTATTCAACAGCAAGGTTCAAAATAAAAAAATAGACTTACTACACACCTCACTAAATAATACCATGAAAAAACTATTTACAATATTATTTTTAACTATCGCTGTAACTATTTCAGCACAAACGTTATTAATGCCAGCTGCAAATACTACAACTAATATGTGTTCTGGTACATTTTATGATTCAGGAGGAAATGGAGGAGCTTATACAGCAAGTCAGTCTCGCACTGTTACTATTTGCCCGGGTGTAGCTGGTAGTAAAGTTAATTTATTATTTACAGCCTTCACGGTTGAAAATGGATTTGATTTTATGTATATATATGACGGACCAAATACTTTGGCTCCTTCACTAGGTGTTTACTCAGGTGCTGTAACGCCAATAGGTAACGTACAAGCAACAGCTACAAATACTTCTGGTTGTATTACCATTCGTTTTACTTCTGATGGGAGCGTCAATCAAGCAGGTTGGGCAGCAACTATATCTTGTATTACTCCTTGCGAAACTATTAACTCAGTGTTTAATAGTTCAACACCAGCTCCAGGAGCAGGTAATATAATTAGAATTTGTCAAGGCGCAAGTGTTACTTTTAATGGTAGCGGAACTTTTTCCTCAGGTGTTAGTGCAGGTGCAACCTACTCATGGGCTTTTGATAATGGAACAAGTTCTCCGGCATCGACTTCGCCAAATGCAACAACTACTTATCCTGCGCCAGGAGTTTATGTTGTCAACTTAAATATAAATAAAGCAGGTTGTATAAATAATAATAAAATCAATCAAATTGTTCAGGTGTCAACAACACCTTCTTTTACAGCTACTACCACAAACACCACCAGTATTTGTTTGGGACAAACAGCTACTTTGATTGGTTCAGTAACCCCAACTCCTTTTATTGCAAACTGTACTCCTCCAATCGCTGGTACAACTTTCTTGCCTGATGGATCTGGTATATCTTATAATACTTGTGTAACTGTAGATTGTTATGGTTCTTCTCAGACGGTAACTTCAGCAGCCGATATAGCAAATATTTGTATTAATATGGAACATTCCTACTTAGGAGATTTACAAATTGAAATAGTTTGCCCCAATGGAAGCATTGTCCCATTAAAAACATATGCTCAAGGCGGCGGAGGAACCTATTTAGGGTCCCCTTTGGATGATCCAGCCGTTGGACCAGGAGTAGGGGCAAATTATTGTTTTGCAATGGGTGCACCCAATCAACTTGTAGCTGGCCCTACTGGTATTACAGGAACTCCTGCATCGGCTGGTATTTTGGCTGGTACTTATGCGCCACAATCTAGTTTTGCTGGTCTAGTTGGTTGCCCTTTAAATGGAAATTGGTGTATTAAAGTGACGGATAATTTAGCCGCAGATAATGGCTATATTTTTGGATGGGATGTGAACTTTGCTACTGCAGTGCCTGCCAATCAATCATTTACACCAACTATTGTTTCGCAAACATGGTCAGGAGCCAATATTACATCAACCGCAGGTAACAATGCCATAATTACCCCTACTTCAACTGGTACTCATTGTTATACATTAACAGCGGTAGATAATTTTGGATGTAGTTATACAACGGTAAGATGTGTAACTGTAACACCTGGGCCTTATGCAGGGGTTAATAATACATTAACCGTTTGCGGTAATGGAGCTACATCAAATTTATTTCCATTATTAGGAGCGGGTGTTTCTACAACCGGAACATGGAGTGGTCCTTCAGTATTAACTGGTGGAAACTTAGGAACATTTAATCCTGTAACATTAGCTGCAGGAAATTATACATATACAGTGCCAGGCACAGGCTCTTGTCCACCAGATATAGCTGTTATAACAGTGATTGAAAATCTAGTTCCAGCGGCTACATTGTCTTTTACAAATCCAAGTTGTGGTAATAATAATGGAATTATTGTTATTAATAATACCTCTCCTGGTCTTCAAACGATATCTACTTTTGCAAGTAGTCTTGGCGCTATTTCAGGACAAACCGTTACCGGTTTAGGAGCAGGAACACCTTTGATAACACTTACTAATAACTTTGGTTGTACGTTTACATTGTCGGCAACATTAACCATGACGCCTGGCCCAACTGCCATAACAACAACAACAACCAACGCAACTTGTAATCTAAATAATGGTAGTTATACATTTGGAACACCAACAGGTGGAACAGCTCCATATACTTATGCTATAAACGGCGGACCTTTTAACTCTTCATCACCAGTTACAGGTCAGGCACCTGGAACATATTCTATAACGGTAAGAGACGTTAACGGTTGTTTATTTACAACTACAATTAATATTACTAACTTACCAGGACCTACTGCTATTGCAGGAACAACAACGCAAGCAAGTTGTAACACAAACAACGGTACTTTTAACGTAACTGGAGTAACTGGCGGAACAGCAGCCTACACCTATAGTGTAAATGGCGTTTCTACTGGAAGTTTAACAACTGGTTTAGCAGCAGGAACACACACAATTTTAGTAAGAGATGCTAACGGTTGTACATTCACTAGAACTTTTACAATTTCAACAGCTAATGGTCCATCAACGTTTGTAGTAAATACAACCAATTCAAATTGTGGTTTAGCTAATGGTACATCAACCGTTTCGGGAGTAGTAGGTGGAACACCAACCTATAGTTTCTCGTTTGATGGAGGAGCTTTTGCAACCGGAACAACAGCTGCAGGATTAACAGCTGGTGCACATATAGTAACAGTGCAGGACGCAAACTCTTGTACCTTAACTGTAAACTATGTTGTAAATAATAATCCTCCTCCAACAGTATCTGTAACAAATTCGTTAAACGTATTATGTAACGGAGCAGCAACAGGAAGTTTATCGGTTGCGCCAACAGGAGGAACAGCGCCATTTACTTATACTTTAACAGCACCAACACAAACAAATACAACAGGAAATTTCACAGGATTAGTAGCAGGTACATACAGTGTTACAGTAAGAGATAATTTTGGTTGTACAGCAACTGTAACGGCAGTGATTAGTCAGCCAACACCATTAACAGGAACAGTTTCGATGACGCCAGTAAATTGTTTTGGTAATTCGACAGGTGTAGTAAATGCAGGTGGAGCAGGAGGAACAGCGCCTTACACTTATTTGTGGCCAGCATTAGGAGCTAGTACGTTAGCAACTACTGGAGGTGCAGCAGTAGGAACTTATTCTGTTATCATAACAGATGCAAATTTGTGTACAATTACAAGAACCGTAGCGGTAACTCAGCCAACATCATTAACTTTAACTTCAACCTTAACGCCAGCAACGTGTGGTAATGCAAATGGTTCTGGAACAGTAACTGTTGGTGGTGGAACGCCAGGATATACTTATAACTGGAGTAACGGTGGGTTAACAAACGCATTAACGGCGGCTTCAGCGGGAGTTTATACCATTACAGCTCAAGATTTAAATGGTTGTGTTATTACAAATACAGTTAATGTAACAAATATACCAGGCCCAACTGCTATTACAGGAACAACTACGTTAGCTGGTTGCGGATTATTAAATGGAACACACAATGTAACAGGAGTAACAGGTGGAACTGCTGCATATACATATAGTGTTGATGGAGTTGGAACACCAAGTTTAACAACTGGCTTAGCAGCAGGTACTCACACTATTTTAGTAAGAGATGCAAATGGATGTATATTTAGTACTACGTTTAATATTAATATAGCTAATGGACCTACATCAGCAACTGTAGTTACAACTAATGCAAGTTGTGGAGCTGCTAATGGTACAGCAACTATAACAGGAGTTACCGGTGGCGTAGCACCTTATCAATATTCATTTGATGGAGGAGCTTTCGGTGCTGGAACAACAACCTCAGGCTTATCAGCAGGAACACATTCGGTTGTGATTAGAGATGTCAACTCTTGTACTTTAGCTATTACCTATACTGAATTTAATAATAGTGGACCAACAGCATCAGTAACTAGCTCGTTAGATGTGTTATGTAATGGTGCATCTACCGGAAGTTTGACAATAACTGCAGCAGGTGGAACAGCACCATTTACTTATACTTTAACAGCACCTACTTTAACAAATACTACCGGAAACTTTACAGGCTTACCAGCAGGAACTTACAATATGATTGTAAGAGATAATTTAGGTTGTACAGCAATAGCTTCTGTTACATTAACTCAACCTACACCATTAACCTTAACTGTAACCGCATTGCCAGCAAGTTGTTTTGGTTCTTCAACAGGAACCGTTTCAGCATCTGGATCTGGAGGAGTTGCACCATATACTTATTTATGGCCAGCATTAGCTTCTAATACTAATGCAACAGTTAGTAACGTTGCGGCAGGTACTTATTCAGTAACTCAAACAGATGCAAATGGTTGTACAATTACACAAGGTGTAACTGTAACACAACCAACATCTTTAACTTTAACTTCAACCTTAACAGCAGCAACTTGTGGTAATGCTAATGGTTCTGGAACAGTAACTGTTGCCGGTGGAACGCCTGCTTATACATATAACTGGAGTAATGGAGGTATTACAGCGGTATTAAGTGGTGCATCAGCAGGAACATATACGTTAGATGTAACAGACTTTAAAGGTTGTATTTTAACAACTACTGTTGCTGTAACTAATATCCCAGGACCAACTGCAATAACAGGAACAACAACTTTAGCAGGTTGCAGCTTATTTAATGGGACATATAATGTAACGGGCGTAACAGGTGGAACTGCTGCTTATTCATATAGTGTAGACGGAGTTGCAACAGGAAGTTTAACTGCTGGTTTAGGAGCAGGAACTCACACAGTTGTAGTAAGTGATGCTAATTTATGTACATTCAACACAACATTTGTTATTGGAACTACAGCTGGACCAGTAACAGCAACTTTAGCAACAAGCAATGCAAGTTGTGGAAGTGCAAATGGAACTGCTACTGTAATTGGTGTAACTGGTGGAGCTGCTGCATATCAATATTCATTTGATGGAGGTGCTTTTGTTACAGGAACCACTACAACAGGTTTAATTCCAGGTACTCATACATTAACTATTCAAGATGCAAACTTTTGTGTATTAACAATCAACTATAACATACTAAATAATGGTACGCCAACTGCCTCTGTTATTACCACAACAAACACTAGTTGTTTTGGTGGAAATAACGGTGGATTTACTGCCGCTGGTGCAGGCGGAAGTGGTGCTCCGTTTACCTATACATTAACGGCTCCTTTCCAAACAAGTGGTTCAGGTACTTTCACTGGCTTAACAGCAGGAACTTATACTTATATTACTCAAGATGTAGTTGGTTGTGCTGTAACTTCAACGGTAGTTGTAGGAGAGCCAACACCTTTAACATTAACCGTGACATCAGTTCCAGCTTTATGTTTTGGAACAGCAACTGGTACAGTTGATATTGTTGGAGGTGGAGGAACACCAGTTTATACTTATAGTTTAAATGGAGCGTTTCCTCAAACTTCTTCTTCCTATACAGCAGTAGGTGCAGGTAGTTATATTATAACTATTCGAGATGCAAATAACTGTGCCGCCACACAAACTATTCAAGTAACAGAGCCAGCAGCTTTAGCAATTCAAGTTGCTACACAAAATGCAAACTGTAATGCTGCTAACGGTGTTATTACAACGACAGTCTCTGGTGGTACACCAATTTATACTTACACATGGTCAGCAGGTGGGGCAGTATCTTCATTAAACGGAGTTATTGCAGGTGCATACACCGCAACAGTTACCGATGCTAACGGTTGTGTATTGGTTAGTCCATCTGTTGTTGGTTTAACTCCGGGTGGAACATCTTCAATTACATCTGTTTCAAATATTACATGTAACGGGGCAAATGATGGAGCATTAACAGCAAGTCCAATTGGAGGAGCAGCACCTTATACCTATTCTTGGACTCCAGGCGGTCAAACAAGTTCAACGGCAACTAATCTTGCGCCAGGATCTTATACTTGCGAAATAACTGACTTCTATGGCTGTAAAGCATCTGCTGTTGCCACAATAACTCAACCAACAACGTTAACGGTTATCATGAACTCTAATAACGTAAAATGTTTTGGTACTGCAACTGGAACAGTTACGGCGGCGGGAACAGGTGGAACAGTACCATACACCTATTTATGGCCAACTTTAGCAAGCACCTTATCAACCGTGCCAAATGTAATTATTGGAAATTATCCTTGTATAGTTACGGATGCAAATGGTTGTTCAATTACACAAAGTATTACAGTAACAGAACCAACTCCAATTGCTTTAACATCTACAGTAACATCAGCAAATTGTAACCAAGCAAATGGATCAGCTACAGTTGCTGCAACGGGAGGAGCGCCAGGAGCGTACACATATTCTTGGAGTGCTGGATCAACAACGGCGGTTCAAACTGGATTAGCAGCAAATACATATACGATTGACGTGACAGATGCCAATCTTTGTGTTCAAACATTAGCTGTAACTATTCCAAATATTGCTGGCCCATTAATGACAGTGGCTAGTCAAACTAACGTAAGTTGTTTTGGATTATGTGATGGTATAGCTACAACAAGTGTAACTGGAGGTGTTGCTCCATATATTTATTCATGGAGTAATGGTTTAGTAACCCCAATCGGAACTAACTTATGTGCTCAAATTTATATAGTTTCAGCAACTGATCAAGCTGGATGCGTAGCCTCGATGAGCGTAAATATTACCCAGCCAACAGCTTTATCGGTTACAATACTACCAACTGATCCAAAATGTTTTGGTGCATCCAATGGTTTTGGTATTGCTGCTGCTTTTGGTGGTACTCCGGGTCCTTTAGGTTATTCTTATTCTTGGACAGGCGGTGCTGGTAACTCAGCAATTTCAAGTCCAATACAGGCGGGTACTTATGCCGTTACTGTAACTGATGCTAATAATTGTATTGTAACAAATAGTATGACATTAGTGAATCCTCCAGCGATGGTTGCAAGTATTACTTCAACAAATGTATCTTGTTTTAGTGCTTGTAACGGAATAGCAATTGCAACAACGACGAATAACATTGGAGTAGTTGATTATGCTTGGTTTGGTGGAGCTAGTCCATTATTCTCGCAAACAGCAAATAATTTATGTGCAGGTACCTATACAATGGTTGCAACCGATCAAAATACTTGTACAGCTGTTGCTCAAGTTATAATCACAGCACCTACATTGTTAACCGCAAATATTTCTTCAACAGGAAGTGTAACTTGTAACGGTGGTACTGATGGTTTTGCTGTCGTTTCTCCAGCTGGCGGAACAGTTCCTTATATTTATTCTTGGACTGGAGCTGCTGCTGCAAACGGAAATAGTTCAAATGCTAATAATATTCCAGCAGGAACTTATTCAGTAACTGTTACCGATGATCAGGGTTGCACTGCTACAGTAAATACAACTATTATTGAACCAGCACCTTTAGCAACGACATTAACAACCACAGATCCTTTATGTAATGGAATTTGTGATGGTTCGGGAATTATTACTACAAGTGGCGGTGCAGGTATTCCTGTATTCTTATGGCAGCCTGGTTTACAAGGAGGTAACTTTGTGAATTCATTGTGCGCAGGAAATCAGACATTAACAATTACATATAATAATATCTGTTCAACTTCGTTAACTTTTACTTTAGCACAGCCAGCGTTATTAACCGCTGCGGTTTCTGCTACTAATTCTAACTGTGGTCAACCAAACGGTAGTGCATGTGCTACAGTTAGTGGTGGAACTGGTTTATTAACTTATTTATGGAGTGGTCCAGGGTCACCTGCACCAGCAACTTTATGTAATAATAATATTACAGCGGGTGCTTACAATTTTGTGGTAACGGATGCAAATGGATGTACTGCTAATGCAAGTGGTTTAGTAAACGACGTTTCAGGACCAGTAGTTGCGATTACTAGTCAAACCAATGTTACTTGTTTTGGTTTATTAAATGGTGGAGCTTCAGCAACTATTGCAGGTGGAGTTCCTAACTACACAATTTCATGGAGCGGAACGCAAGCTACAGCTAATACAACAACTTTAACTTCTAATTTTGGGGCTGGAATACATAATATTACTGTAATAGATGCTGCAGGTTGTGTTGGTACAGCTTCGGTTGATATTTCTCAACCAGCTACTTTTGTGAGTGCAATAGGCAGCTTTACAAACGTTAGTTGTTTTGGATTAAGTGATGGTGGCGCTACTATTCTAGTAAGTGGTGGAACAGCTCCATTTGTTTACTCTTGGCCTCCGTCAATTCAAACAAACTCTGTACTAACAAATGTTCCAGCTAACACTTATACTGGAAATATTACAGATGCAAATGGTTGTGTTGCTTCTTCTTCAGTTATTATCTCTCAGCCACAAGCTTTAGTATTAGCAGCATCTAGTCAAACTAATGTGTCTTGTTTTGGTGGAAGTAACGGACAAATTTCTACAACAGTTCAAGGTGGAACGCCAGGATATACGTATTCTTGGACACCAACTCAAGCAGGAAATAGTGGAGTTTCTTCGGGCATACCATTGGGGCCACGTACAGTAACTGTAACGGATGTAAATAACTGTTCAATTACTTCAAGTTGGAATATCACTGAGCCGTCTGCATTAACATCAAGTGCAAACTCATTGCCTGCAACTTGCGGTTTAACTAATGGTTCGTCAACAGTTACAGTTGGTGGTGGTACACCAAGCTACACGGTTAACTGGAATACAGCTCCTCCTTATTCAGGCTTAACGCCTACTAATATGGCTCCCGGAACATGGACTGCTACTATTACCGATTCAAACGGATGTTTATTAACTCAAACAGTTAACGTGGCTAATCCTCCAGTTCCTACTATTACAGGTTTTGTAACTACCAGACCAAATTGTTTTGGATATTCGGATGGTACGATAGTAGTGAATTACGCTTCAGGAACAGCCCCTTATACAGTTTCTTGGTCTAATCCAATTTCTCAAACAACAACGTCTTCGGCATTAACTCAAAGTGTTGCAGGTGGTGTTGCATCTGGTGCTTACACAGCAACACTTACAGATAGCTACGGCTGTTCAACGTCGATGCCTGTAATTGTGCCGCCTACTCCAATTTTAACTTTAGTGCCAACGGCTAATACAACAATTTGTTTTAATCAAACAACTCAAATTGCAGCCTTTGGAAGTGGTGGAACACCTCCTTATAGTTATACTTGGACGCCTACACCATTTGTTGGTGGCGGACCTCATACTGTAACCTTAACTACTTCATCTGCTTTTGCGGTAACAGTAAGTGATGCTAATGGTTGTTCTCCAAATGCTCAAAATATTAATATTACTGTAACGCCATCGTTATCGATTGTTTCAAATGTTATTAATCCAGTTTGTCATGGTTATGGAACATTCTTGTCGCCAACAATTACCAGCCCAGGAAACGGAGGTCCATATTCATATTCTTGGAATCCAACTGGTGTAACAACAAATACTTTAGGTGTTACAGGAAGTGCTCCTTCGGTTTCTACATCTGTTAATTACACAGTAACTGTTAATGACGGTTGTCCAAATCCTGCAACTGCAATATTTACAGTTGTTACTAATCCTTTACCAACCGTTAACTTTGTGGCAAGTACAACTGTAGCTTGTGCACCAGCAAGTATTAGCTTTACAGCAATTCCTGGTACATTGGGTAATTATTCATACGAATGGATTAGCGATGGTAAAGATGTAATGGGAACTTCAAATCCTATTACCTATCAATATCCAAATTCAGATTCTTTAGACGTAACTGTAATTATTACAAATACAGTAACAGGCTGTTTTAATGATTCAACTAAATACAATTATATTGTAATTAATAAACAACCTATTGCGTCGTTCTATGCAGAGCCTCAGTCATCAAGCATTTTAGATCCAAATATTAATTTTATTAATACGTCTCAAGGTGCAGTAAGTTATTTCTGGGATTTTGGAGATGTGAATGCTACTGGAAATTCTAATAATTCAATTATTACAAATCCAAGTCATTATTATAATGTTGTAGGAAATTACAATGTGCATTTGATTGCAACATCAATTCATGGATGTAAAGATACAGCAATGGTACCAGTAGAAATTAGACCTGATTTCGTATTATACATTCCAAATGCATTTACGCCAGATGGCAATGGATTAAATGAGATGTTTCTGCCAATGGGAGTTGGTATTGATGAAGAAAACTATCGTTTAGATATTTTTGACAGATGGGGTGAGAATATCTTTACTAGTAACAACTTCCGAAAAGGATGGGATGGTACTGTAAAAGGTGGCTCTAAAATAGCTGAACAAGGAGTATATACTTATAAAATTTTAGTAAATGATGCTCAAGGAAATAAGTATCCTTATGTAGGACATGTTACCTTATTGAAGAAAGAAAACTAGTCTTTGATTAAATAAAAAATTAAACGCCGTTAAGAAATTAACGGCGTTTTTGTTTGGATAAAATTGTATTTTCGTGCCAATGAAAAATGTTGCCATATTTGCTTCTGGAGAAGGAACTAATTCCGAAAATTTATTTAACTATTTTAGTAATGATAAAAGAGTAAAAATAAAATTGGTAGTTACTAATTCTGATACAGCTGGCGTGGTTGCTAGAGCAGAGAAGTATAAAAAAAATGTACAAATAATTAGTAAAACCGCACTACAAGAATATACTTCTCAAATCATTGAATTTTTACAAACCGAAAAAATTGACATTATTGTTTTAGCTGGCTTTTTATTAAAAATTCCAGAAGCATTCGTTAAAGCTTTCCCAAATCAAATCATTAATATTCATCCTTCATTATTGCCAAAGTATGGCGGCAAAGGAATGTATGGTATGAACGTGCATAAATCGGTTATCGAAAACAAAGAATCGGAAAGTGGAATTACGATTCATTATGTAAATGAAGAATATGATAAAGGCGAAATTATTTTACAAGCAAAATGTGATGTAAACGAAAGTGATAGCCCTGAAACATTAGCTGCAAAAATCAGAAAACTAGAATTTGAATTTTTGCCAAAAGCAATTGAGAAAATTATTTAGCTTTACCTTTTCTCGTCTTTCCAACGATAATAACAATCCATTACACGGTAGTATAAGTCGTACCCGTCATGATTAATGATGTAATCATTGCTTAAGTAATAACAGTATTTTCTGAATCTCTCAAAATCAATAGTGTCATCGCCAGTTAATTTTCTTAAGGTTTCGGCATTAAATTTTTTTGCTACAGCTTCCTGTATAAAAATCTCTTCAAAAATAGCAGCTAATTTACGTTGCTCTTTTCCTTTTTGGCTAAATTGCATGTATAACGCCGAGATAGGGCTTTCCATAGCATTTACAACAGAGGTTTTCGATCCTTGAATTACCCGTTTCATATAATCTTTTTCATAAGGCTTTAGTTTAAAATCACTCACCACTACTTGATTGAGTTTGTAGGCGGTTTCAATCATTACTACTTTACTTTCTTTAAAACCTTTATAAAGCTTAGATGCAGGTATTTTCAAACGAATATATCCTACAAATGAAAAAATAATGGAATCTCTATCACTAGCAACAATCGAAAATTTACCATTTCCATCGCTCATTTGTCCATGCCCATTTGATGCGTTAATAACATAAACAAAAGGCATTGGCGTAACACTATCCGACTCTGTTACAATCCCTTTAAAAACGTTTTGGGTAAATCCCTGTAGGGATAAAAAAATTATCGAAATAACTAATATACAACTCTTGTTTTTCAAGAAAGGAGGTCGTTTTTGATTAAATCAAATATATCGACTTATTCACAAACAGTTAATAATTTAACCTTTTTTATGGCGATATAAAGAGTAAATTTACCTCAACAATATGGATGATTTTATAGTATCGGCCCGAAAGTATCGCCCCCAACACTTTAACACAGTAGTTGGTCAGAGTCATATTACCAATACTTTAAAGCAAGCTATTAAAAACGGAAAGATAGCACAGGCTTATTTGTTCTGTGGACCGCGTGGAGTCGGTAAAACAACTTGCGCCCGTATTTTTGCTAAAACAATTAACTGTACAAATTTAACTTCAGACGGAGAAGCTTGCGATGCATGCGAATCATGTTTATCATTTAATTCTGGCGCATCGTTAAATGTGTACGAATTAGATGCTGCATCAAATAACACAGTTGAAGACATTAGGAATTTAGTTGATCAGGTTCGTTATGCTCCTCAATTAGGAGACTATAAGGTATATGTGATTGATGAGGTTCATATGTTGTCAAACTCAGCATTTAATGCCTTTTTAAAAACATTAGAAGAGCCACCAAAACACGCTAAGTTTATTTTAGCAACAACCGAAAAGCATAAAATTATTCCAACCATTTTATCTCGTTGTCAGGTATTTAGTTTTAACAGAATTAAAGCCGAAGATATTACTGAACAATTAGAATACATTGCCAATACAGAACATATTACTTTTGAGCCTGAGGCTTTACAAATCATTTCTCAAAAAGCAGATGGTGGTTTACGTGATGCCTGTTCTATTTTTGATCAAATGGTAACCTTTACAGGTAATCATTTGACTTATAAAGCCGTTGTAGAAAATTTACATGTACTTGATTACGAATATTATTTTAAACTAACAGATGCCGCTATCAATGGTCGTTTACCTGAAGTCATGGTAACCTTTGATGAAATTTTAAAAAAGGGATTTGATGGGCATAATTTTATTATTGGTTTTGGCGAACATTTAAGAAATTTATTAGTTAGTAAAGATCAATACACGGTTCAGTTATTAGAAGTAAGTGAAGCCTTAAAAAAACGTTTTGCAGAACAAGCTCAATTGTGTCCTACGCCATTTTTGTTAAAGTCTTTGGCGGTAATAAATAAATGCGACATTCATTACAAATCTGCCAAAAACCAACGATTGCAGGTAGAAATGGCTTTGATGCAAATCAGTTATTTAAATGCCGCACCGCAAGATGCGGAAAAAAAAAATGAGTTAAACTCGGGTTTTGAAATTCAATCTACCCAACCCAAAGCTATAGAACAAGCTCAGCCAGTAGCTAAATATACAGCTACGCCTATTGTTCAAACAAGTGCTAAACCAGTTGTTGGCTTTAATGAACTAAAAATTAAATCACAATTTTTATTACAAGATAATGCACAACGCAATCAAGCATTGGCTGTTGATGTAACTATTGTGGCAGAAGAAGCAACAACAATTGATGTTGAATTAACTAGTGAACGGGCTTTAGATGCTGTTAAACAATATGCCGAAGAAAAAAGTAAAAGTGGTAATAAACAATTGTATGCGACTTTAACCTCTAGTAAAATTAGTTTCCAAGATAAAACCATTGTGATTGAATTAAATAATGAGGTTCAAAAAGAAATGCTTGTGAATATCAAGCAAGACATGTTGGATGAGTTAAGAAAATTGGTTAGCAATAAGCAAATGCAGTTAGAAATTAAAGTTTCTGAAATTGTTGGCGAACTAAAAGCATACAAGCCTGCTGATAAATTTAAATTAATGGCCGAAAAAAATCCTACATTATTAGAATTTAAAAAACGTTTCGATTTAGATATTGAATATTAGCGTTCTTTTTTATAGAACGCTGATTGCGAAGATTGTTTATGATTAAAATGATTTTTTTGTAACTGTGTATAAATTTATTAATTTTTTTTATCTGACCTTATCATAATTATCAGCGTCATCCGCATTCCATTTTTCTTTTTTATTGAACGCTGATAAGATAAGGTGTTTATGATCAAAATGATTTTTTGTTGCTCTGTAATTTGTCAAACTTCCATCTTATTTGATCTTAACCATCAGCTTAATCAGCGTTCCATTTTATTTTTTTAACAAAATCCAATTATTCTAAAACTTAATTACAATTACTGCGTATAAATTTTCAGTAAGTTTGACCAAAAGAATTTACATTATCAATTATATATGGCAAAGGTAAAAAAAATTGATTTAGCATTACAAGGCGGGGGAGCGCATGGCGCTTATACATGGGGTGTAATTGACAGATTGTTAGACGACGAACGTATAGAGATTGAAGGTGTTTGTGGAACTAGCGCAGGAGCTATGAATGGTGTTTGCACAGTTTACGGACTTAAAAAAGGCGGCAAAAATTTAGCGAAACATACACTCGTTAAATTTTGGCATAAAATATCGGAGGCTGGAAAGTTATCTCCATTACAACCAAGTTGGTTTGATAAAATGATGAGTCCGGGTAACATGGATTTTTCTCCTAGCTATAAATTGTTTAGTATGAGTACCGAAAACTTTACACCAAAACAATTAAATCCTTTACAGTATAATCCATTAGAAAAAATATTAAATGAGGTAATTAATTTTGACGAACTTCATAAATTAAATCCTCCAAAATTATTTGTTTGTGCTACCAATGTTAAAACTTGTGAGGCACGTATTTTTGGACATTCAGAAATTACAGCCAAAGCTATTTTAGCTTCGGCATGTTTACCTTATATGTTTGATGCTGTGGAAATTGATGGAGAATTTTATTGGGACGGCGGTTATAGCGGTAATCCATTAATTCAACCACTAATTGATAATACAGTAGAAACAGATGATATTTTATTGATTCAGATTAATCCTAAAAACATTAAAACAGTTCCAGGAAAAATAGAAGAAATTAGAGATAGAGTGAATGAACTAAGTTTTAATTCTTCTTTGTTACTAGAGCTTCGATTAATACAATTTAAGCAAGAGTTAATTAGTAAAGGAATTACTTTAGATGGTGAATTAAAACCGGTGTATTTGCATAACATTAGCGCCGATAACGAATTAGGAGATTTGAATTTATCTTCTAAACTAAATACAAGCTGGGATTTTATGATGTATTTAAAAGACCTTGGTTACAAAGCCTGCGATGCTTGGATAGTAGAAAACTTTGAGCATATTGGCAAGAAGAATACTTTAAAGTTGGTGTAGTCTTTTATGGAACGCTGGTAGCTGAGCGGAGTCGAAGCTATCCGCGTTACCTTTGTCAAAAATTCAAATAGCTACAAATTGTAGCAATCAATCGCTATTAATTGCCGTAATTTTGAATTATAAAAATCAAGAAAGTGGCAAAAACAAAAACATCCTATTTCTGTCAAAGTTGTGGCGCACAAGCCGCTAAATGGGCAGGAAAATGCAATAGCTGTGGCGAGTGGAATACCCTTGTAGAAGAAGTCGTTCACAAAGAGTCTAAAAACGACCGATTGCAATTATTTTCGGCAAATAAAAACGAAAACAATCGTTCTAATCAATCTATTTTATTGCAAGAAATTGGCATTGCCGAATATCCCCGCATACAGGTTCCAGGGCAAGAATTAGCTCGAGTTTTAGGAGGAGGAGTTGTTCCGGGTAGTTTAGTATTATTTGGTGGTGAACCAGGCATTGGTAAATCAACTCTCATGCTACAATTGGCTTTACGATTAAAAAATTTAAGAGTCCTTTATGTTAGTGGTGAAGAAAGCGAACAGCAAATTAAAATGCGCGCCGAACGAATTGGGATGACGACGGAAAGTTGCTTCATTTTGCAAGAAACCAATACCCAAAATATTTTCACCCAAATAGAAAAGGTTGAACCGCAATTAGTCATCATTGATTCTATTCAAACCATTCACACAAGTTATATTGATAGCAGTCCTGGGAGTGTGAGTCAAGTACGAGAATGTGCCGCTGAGTTTTTGCGATTTGCCAAAGAAACCAATGTGCCCGTTTTTATGATTGGGCATATTACCAAAGAAGGAAGTTTAGCTGGGCCAAAAGTATTGGAACACATGGTAGATACGGTGTTGCAATTTGAAGGTGATAGAAATCACATTTACCGTTTATTAAGGGCTACGAAGAATCGTTTTGGTAGTACTAACGAAATGGGTATTTATGAAATGAATGGCGATGGTTTAAAAGAAGTATTAAATCCATCAGAAATATTAATTACCAACCGGCAAGAGGCAACCAGCGGCGTAGCAATTGCAGCAACTTTAGAAGGCAATCGCCCTTTATTAATTGAAACGCAAGCTTTGGTAAGCACTGCAGCTTATGGCACACCACAACGTTCATCCACAGGCTTTGATTTGAGGCGTTTATCCATGTTGTTGGCAGTTCTTGAAAAACGATGTGGGTTTCGTTTAGGTGCCAAAGATGTATTTATTAATATAGCTGGTGGATTAAAAGTGGAAGATCCCGGAATCGATTTAGCTTTGGTATGTGCTGTATTATCAAGTAATGAAGACTTGCCCATAGCCCAGAATGTATGCTTTGCTGCTGAGGTTGGTTTAACAGGTGAAATTCGCCCCGTAAACAGAATTGAACAACGAATTTCTGAAGCACAAAAATTAGGCTTCGAAAAAATTTATATATCTTCGTATAACCTAAAGGGCTTAGATATTAAACAGTTTAAAATTGATGTAATTGCTGTTTCTAAAATGGAAGATGTGTTTGCTAAATTGTTTGGATAAATGACTATTGTTATTTTTCTATTTAAAATTATAGCGTAATTTTAAGTTATGATTAAAATTTTTAGAATAATTATTTGTTTAGTAATTCTTACTAATTCGTTTTCAGCTCAAAATGCAATTACAGATTCTCTTAAAAAAATTGCCTTAAGAGTTGATAAGGATTCTGCATCAAAATTATATGTAAAAATTGCTAATGTATTTACAGGGGTAAATTCTGATAGCGTTAGAAAATACGCTCAAATTGCTAGTAATATGGCTCTGCCAAATAGTATTGCAAAAGGAGATGTATTAGTGCAATTTGGCAATAGCTATCACATGGAAAATAAAGTGGATAGCGCTTTAAAATATTACAATAAAGCATTAATTTATTTTCAAAAAATAGGAAATGATAAAGGTATTGGCAAAGTATATCAAAGTTTTTCTTTAGTGAAAAGAACAAATGGTGATCTTGAAGGTGCCATTGCTGATAATAAAAAAGCCCTTGAGATATATGAGAAAATAAATTGGACTCTTGGTTTAGTAAATATCAACAATAATATTTCAAATCTTTATATCGACTTAAAAAAAACAGATCTTGCTTTAATTCATTCAAGAAAAGCTTTTGCACTTTCATTAGCATTGAATGATAGCATTAAATATTTTAATATGATGATGCAATTAGGCGTGAGATTTAATGATGCAGCAAAATATGATTCTTCTTTAATTTATCTTAAAGGACCTCTTTCTTTTTTTGAGCGAAATGGCTTTAATAATTATCTCCTTATCTTAAATAGTAATTTAGCCAATGTGTATTGGAAATTGAACAAGAATACAACACAAACAAAACATTATCTATACAAAAGTTTAGAATACTCAAATTTAGCAGGAACTACAGATAATATTAAGCACATTTACAGAGATTTGGCCATGTGTTATATCTTTGAGAAAAAAACGGATAGCGCTGAAGTTTATTTTTTTAAAACCTTAGCTATCAACGACTCTATTAATTTTCAAAAGGGATTAGAGGTTACCAAAGAATTGGAAACCAAATACGAAACAGAAAAAAAAGAATTGCAAATCACAAATCAAACTTTTGAAATTGAAGCTAAGGAAAAACAAAATCAACAAAAATCTTTAATTATATTATTTGGGACCTTAGCTCTATTGGGTACCGGCTTTTTTGCAGTAATGGCGTTCATCAATTTCAGAAAAGCTAAAAAAGCAAATCTCATTATCGAAAATCAAAAGATGGAGGTGGAGTTGAAGAACGAAGAAATTACTCATCAAAAAGATTTGGTTGACGAAAAACAAAAAGAAATTATTGATAGTATTAATTACGCCAAGCGAATACAACAAGCCGTTTTAACTGGCGAAGATGTTTGGAATAAAATATCGAAAGAATATTTTATTTTATTTAAACCAAAAGATATTGTAAGTGGTGATTTTTATTGGGCTTATAATACACCTAACAATAGGTCTATTTTTTGTTTAGCAGATTGCACTGGACACGGTGTGCCAGGCGGTTTTATGAGTATGTTAGGTAACAGTTTTTTAAATGAAATTGTAGTGGAAAATAAAATATTTAAAGCGGATCAAATTTTAAATAAATTGCGTTCTAAAATTATTCATGCCCTTGAGCAAAAAGGTGGGACACAACAAAAAGATGGTATGGATATGAGTTTATGCGTGTGGAATAAATTAGACAATACCTTGGAGTTTGCAGGAGCTAATAATCCGTTATGGTTACTAAGAGGAAAAGAACTGCAAGAATACAAAGCAGATAAAATGCCAATTGGTTTATATTTAGAAACAGAAACACCATTTTCAAGTGTTACCGTTCAATTACAAGCAGGCGATATTGTTTATTTAAGTACCGATGGCTACGCAGATCAGTTTGGCGGGCCTAAAGGCAAAAAATTAAAATACAAACCTTTAATTGAATCTTTAATTAAAAATAGCGCATTGCCTATGGCAGAGCAAAAAAATATTCTGGATAGTACTTTTAATGATTGGATGCACAAACACGACCAAGTAGATGATGTGTCTTTAATTGGTGTAAAAGTAGTTTAGAATTTACCCACCTTTGACTTTCCCTTTATTTTTTTGAAAATTAAATTGCTACAATCCATAGCAATCACTAGTCTATAAATAACTTTACTTTGTAGTATATTTTATATAGAGTTTATATTATGATAAAGAAAGAGAATGTGTTAGTGGTAACCGATGAAGTTGTGATGAACAAAATTTATGTCATCAGAAATCAAAAAGTGATGTTGGATAAAGATTTAGCTGATTTGTATCAGGTGGAAACTAAACAACTTAAACGCCAGGTAAAAAGAAATATTGAACGTTTTCCGGAAGATTTTATGTTTGAATTAACACAACTAGAATATGAAAACTTGAGGTGCCAAATTGGCACCTCAAGTTGGGGAGGTGTAAGATATTTGCCAATAGTATTTACAGAACAAGGCGTAGCAATGCTTTCAAGTGTTTTAAATAGTAAAATTGCTATTACTGTAAATATTCAAATTATGCGAATTTTTACAAAAGTGAGGCAAATGTTAACTGATAATACAGAGCTTCGTTTAGATATTGAGAAAATAAAAAAGAAATTAGACAATCAAGATAAAAACATGGAGATTGTCTTTAGGTATTTAGACGAACTGATCGAAAAGAAAGAGAACACGAAGCCAAGAACTAAGATTGGTTATAAAATATCGAAATAGAAACGATTATCTCACTCATAAATCCAAATCAAAGTTGGCTTTTTGGTTTTTAGTAATAACCCATCGATTGTTTTCATTAATCCATTTGCTAAAACAGGGCAGCCCTGACTCCATCCCATGGTTAAGTTATTAGGAAATAACTCTGTTTCCGAAACATAGCTATAAGAATGTAATACTACTTGTCGTTTAAAGGCGTTTGAATTTGTGCTTTCTAAACCATGCATTTTGTAATGAATATTAATTCCCCAATTGCTATACGCACGTTTGCCTATTTTATATTTACCAAGCGAGCTGCAATTGCTACCCACTTCATTACTATAAATTGGTTTTTCGGTAGTACTATTTTTGCCAATACCATGACACACTAAGCCTGATTTAACGACCGTGTTGGTTTTAAAATTGTAAATAAAAAAACGATTTTTACCCGAATGAATTGAGAAATCAACTAAAAAACAATACTCTGTATTCATATTATTTTTCTTGCAAAAAGCTTTGGCTTCCGTTGCCTTTTTTAAAAGTTTATTATTTAGCTGGCCATAGCTAAAGGTGCTTAGTAAAATGAAAATATGTAAAATTAATGACTTCAATGCAAGCTAAAATTACATACTTATTTTTAAATTTAACTAGCTAGCAATTCGCTGTTTGTATAGTTTTAAGATAATTTATAATTTCTTGTTTGAGGTGATTCTTTATTCAATAGCTAGTCTTAACAACCTCCGCTATTGGTGTTCTTAATATATTTAATAATGTCGGATTTTGTGGTTACATATTTAGTATTACCGCCAAGCGAATAACCAAACTGAGAATAATAATGATCGAACCATAAGTCAACAATTTTATCATTTTTGAATTTTATCATTATATTATTTTGTGTTTTTTTAATTCCACCAATATAATACGAAATGAGCGCCATATTTTTTCCAATACCACAATAAATTAACTGTCTTGGCGGAAAAGGCTTTGCCACTGAAGAGGTGGCATGTACAATGGCTTTTTTTTCGTTATTAAAACCATTTACCCAGCCGCCTTCCTGCCATTCTTCATCTGGATTTGCCATGTCAAATGTTTGGTTAGTTGAAATACCATCTAAAAATCTTTTGATAAAATCAGGAATCTCCTCTACCGTTTTTTTATCAATGAGTGTTTCAGCTTCCAGCGTAGCAATTAATTTTTCTTTTATTCCATTATTGATAGCAATATTCGCATCAATTTTATAGTTGCCATCAATGATTGAAACGCTTGTAATTTCTAATACAGTATTATTAGCTTCTGTTGTACTCTTATCATAAGCAATGAAAGACATGATCAATATAACTAAAGCTAAAGCAAAAGTTCCAACTACTATTTTCGGATAACGTTTTGAGGTTGTTTTCATGTTTTTTATTGTTTATCAACCAACAACCTTTTGTATTTCTGATACCGTTAAAAAATGGAAGTTTTTAAATAAGGAACCTCCACAACCTCCTGTTAAGTAACGATAACCTACTACGGTATCTTCAGCAGTTTGCACCATTTGAATAACTACTACGGTTTCGTATTGCTTGGTACGATTACTATAAATACTTGCTAAACGTGGTAAGGTCATATTATAAACTTTAACAACCTTGTTTGCTTCTCCACCATAATGATGAATCGACATGCCATTATGTGTTTCTTCGTAAGTTGGAAGTCTTCCGTTAACAACAGAAATCTTATCCCAATGTTTTATACTAATTGGAGGAAAGTTTAAGTCATCCGGACAATCAAACGTTGTGAAGATATCGTTACCTGCACTTATGCCTTTGGTGTCTGAATATACAACATGGTTTAAATCGTAAACAGGTTTAACTTCTGGTGTATTGGTTTTAGCATCAACCTTAGTTGTATCTGTTGTTTTTTCATTTGCAATTGCTTTGTCGCACGATTGTAATGACAATAAAACTATGATAGTAAATAAAAATAAAGGAAATGGATGCATCATTGAAACTATTTTATTTAACAGCCTTTATTATAAGAGTTAGTAACGAAATTTTTATAGGTCGAATTTAAATCGTTTCGATAGTTTTTATATTTAATAAAATAGGGATGAATAAAATTAGGCGGTGTAGTTTTTAAAGATTCAGTAGTTTGATTTACAGGGCTTAATTTTTTTGCACATTCTTTTTTGCAACTTCCCATTAACAGTGATAAAGTAACCAAGTATAAAATAGATAATTTCATTAGATTAAATTTTAAATTTTCGAAAATCCATGTTGTATCATTAGTTCTGATTATTTAACAACATGGATAATTTGTGTTTGTTTAATTACTAGCAAAATTACCTATTATTTTCCAGTATTCTGTTAGCAACTAGTGCGTTTTAGATTTTTATTCCAATTACAGTTACGTCGTCAATTTGTTCTAATTCGCCAACCCAATCGGAAAAAGTTTTTTCCAAAAATTGTTTTTGTTCGGTCATTGGTAAATTGGCATTTTCAACAATCAACTCGCGCAGTCGTTTTATCATAAATTTTTTGCCTCTTGCACCTCCAAATTGGTCTGGAAAACCATCAGTCAGTGTATAAATTATATCACCTTTTTGTAATTCAACTTCGTTTAGGGTGAATGAAGTATCTTGTTTATCGTGTTTGCCTACAGGCATTTTGTCTGGATTTATTTCAATAAATTCAAGACTACTTTGCTTACGAATAATCCATACAGGATTATGGGCTGATGAAACAAATAATTTCATGTTTTTAAAATCATAAACACACAAAGTGCAATCCATTCCGTCTTTGCCACCTTCTGAGCTTCCGTCTTTTTTCAAACGTTCAATAATTGTGTTGCGAGTATGATTTAAAATCTCATTTGGCAAAAATTTATTTTGCTCTATGGCTTTTTCTATACTGGTAATATTAAGCAAACTCATAATTGCACCGGGTACACCATGTCCTGTGCTGTCGGCGGTAGCTATGGCAAAATTACCGTTAGGTAATTTATTTGCCCAATAAAAATCTCCACTCACCACATCCTTGGGTTTAAAGAGAATAAAGTAATCTTGTAAATTAGCGTCTAGCAAATCTTTGCTAGCCAAGAAGGTACGCTGTATGCGCTCAGCATAATTTATACTGTCAAGAATTTCTTTGTGCTGTTCTTCTACTATATCCTTTTGTTTAATGATAATATTGTTTTGCTGTTGGGTTTATCTTTCTTTGACCTCAATAACTAGTTTTTGTTTTTGAGTCGTGCGTAAATTTTTGAAAATAAAAACAGCCAAAACCGCAATCAACAGCAGGAAACCCGAAACAAAATATAAAATCATTTTTTGTTTTTCGCTCTCAGACTTTGCTTCGACATCTTTTTGGGCTTGTTCGGTCTTTTGTTTTTCTATGTCACTTTTAAATTTTTGTTGGACTCCTGCTTTAGTTATTTCGGCATTATTGAGTTTCTTTTCTAATTGTACATAATTTTGGTAATGCAAAAATGCCCCACTCGTATTTCCCATTGCCGAATCTAATTGGTAGGCAAGTTTTTCTATGTTTTTTTTATCCATTGTGGGGGCATTTAAGTTTACAATTCTGTCCAATATTTTTTTAGCATTAGCATATTGCTTTGATTCAAAATAGTCTCTAATTAAGTGTCGCCCGATAAGAATTAATGAACTATTATCAATTCCTGGTTTATCAATTAAATTCCAAATCCATTTGTGCGTTTCTATTGCTTTTTCATAATTTCCTTGCAAGGCATAGCAACGACCTCTTTTCATCATACTTTTCACCACAGTTCCACCATTGCCAATTTTTTGACCTAATTGCTCGCTTTGTTCGTACCAAGTAATAGCTTTATCGCATGCATTTTGGTTAGAAAATAAATTTCCCATTTCTAAATACGTTTCAGCTAAAGCCCCTTCGTCATTTAGTTTTTTGTACAGTTTAATAGCTTGGATAAAACTTTGTTCGGCTTTAGAATAATATTTAATTATTTGAAACAAATCTCCCACTAAAAACACATTACGTGCTATGAAAATACTGTCATTTATTTCTTTTTCAATGGCTATATTTTTTTCAATCCATTGTCTTGTTGTTGCCGTATCATTATTACGAGCAAAGAACAAGGCTAACTGATATGTAAAGCTAGCTATTAGAGTTTTTTTATTCCACTTTCTGACAGTTTCATAACCATTTTCTAGGAGCTGTAACTGCTTCATCATTTCTCCTTGAAAGCCATACACATTTCCTAAATGTATTATCAAATTCACATATCTCTTTTCTTTGTATTTCTCCAGTACTTTTATATGAGATAAATATAATGGCTCTTGAGATTTAAAATCATTAACGCCATTGTAGAATGCAAGTTGATATTCAACGCCGTTGTCACGCCATTCCAGCAATTTATTTGTATATGTGCTGTCGCTAGTAGTAGGTAATAATTTGTCTGCAATATCTATTATTGGTTGAGCATATTTTAAATTGTCTTTCAATTCACACAACTCAATAATTTTAACGTATAGCTTTAATTTTCCAGTGTCATTTTTTGTGATTTTAATAATGTTCAAAATCGAATCTATTTGTGGCTGTACACTTGTTTTTATTGCAGTTTTTTCTTTTTCTTTAACAAGATGTTCCAAATATTCTTTTGAGTTTTTTTTCGGTTGTTGCGCTCGCGCAATTGTAACGAATATGTAACAAAGAATTAGTATGAGGTATTTTGGGTTCATTTATTTTATAATATAGGTTGTTTGGCGTATTGTAGCTACTTGCTTATAGGAGTGATTTTATCCCTGTAATATTGTAAAAACTTCAATATTATATTGGTTTTTTACTTCTATAACTAATCAAATATACTAAATTCATTTCCAAAAAAAAGCTACTCATTTGAGTAGCCCTTTTTAATTTATTTTTTTATCCCTTGCGGTTGAGGTGGCGTTGGCACCGTTACCGTTACAATGGTTGCTAAACCAGATTTTGCTTGCACATGGTCAGGTTTTAATTTTAAACATTGTTCCCAATAAATTTTTGCTTTATCGTATTGTTTGTTTTGGTAATAAGCTCCACCTAAATTATAAAAACCTTCTGGGTTTAATTTATCTAAGATGATGGTTTTTCTTAATTCATAAATAGCACTATCCAGTTGGCCACGTTGTGCTTTTTGGTAACCTCTATTTAATAAATCATTATACATGACGATATAATAATTTTTTAAGTACGGGTTGTTTGGATACAACGCTTCTGCTTGTTTCCAGTAAAATAAAGCGTCTCTATCACGTTTTAATTTGTAGCTACCTAAACCTAAATTTAAATAACCGTTTACGTAACGTGGGTGCAACTCAATAGCATGTTTTAAATACTTAATCCCTTTTTCTAAAGATTCCTCGCGTTTAGCTACAAAGTTTTTTGTATCCGATAAGTCAATATAACGTGCTCCAGCATTACCTAATACTAATACAGAGTTTGGAACCGTTTCTACATCTTTTAAGAATAAAGTAATATCGTTTTTCCAATCCCAGTTACGCTCCCAAGTTTTACAACCATAAAGGAAAGTCATGGTTCCTAATAATAAAAAGAAAACGCTACGCTTAACCATTAAGTTACCTGGTATTTTGTCAACTCCTTTTAATATTAACCATGCAAAAGCAATCACAAATCCAATGGTTGAGTGAAATAATAAACGCTCACCCATAGTAGCACCAATATCCATTAAAATATTACCAATCATTAATAAAAAGGCAAAGTACACAGCAATAGCAAAACCTAAAGTATGTTTCTTTAAAACTAATTTTACGCCTGCTATCAATAAACCAATGTGTAATACTAATGATACTAAAGTGTCCCAACTTGCAAAGGTGCGGAACTGAATTGTGTTAAATGAATAATCAGAAGATAATGGGTGAGGGAACCAACATAAGGTAAAGTATTTTAATAATACATATACTTTTGTTGCCCATTGCTCATGTTGAGAGGCTAATAAGTATGGGTTATTTAAAATCTCTGTATCAGGTACACCTGGTTTTAATTTAACGGCTACCAAACGCATTCCTAAATAAAACAACATGATAAAGAAATGCCAACTCATTAAGGTTGCAAACTTAGTTTTGATTTTAGAACCAATCACAAATACACCAATAGCTAAATACACAAATGGGAAAATCCAATATGAGGTTGTTGCTTTTTGTCCGGGTTGAATGTGCATATCGGAGTTTCGTTTTACCAACAACATCAGCAAGGCACAGGCAAAGAAAATTCCAAATAACGATAAAGCTTGTTTAAACTCTTTTGATTGAAAGAATGTTTTTGGATCAAAATCAATTTCTCCGTAAACAAAAAATGCAATAGGAATTAGCATCACTAATACAACGGCGTATTCTTTTGACAATAGGGCTAATAAAAAGTTAAAGGCTGCCCAAAATAAGGTTTTAGTGTTTTTATCCTTCATGTATTTAAAGGAGAAGAAGAATGTTAGGGAAATAAATATGAGTGAAAAAATTTCATCCCGACTTTTTACATTGGCAATGGCCTCGGAGTGAATAGGATGCATTAAAAATATTAAGGCTGCTAGAAAGGCTAAATCGTGATTGTCCTTAAAAATGTAATTTCTAAAAAACAAGAATAATAACATCACTCCAATAATAAGGGTAATGATATTTACAAAGTGACGTAAAGAAGCGCCTTTTACTTGGCAATCTACTTCGTTAAATACACCATCATCATTAATATCTTCTTCTACATCATCTTTTTTATTTTGATTAGTATCCCAACAACGTTGAGGATATAAACCATCTTTTGGATATGCTCCAATAAATTCTTGCTCAATAGCAAAACTCACAACAGATAACGGACGGTAACGACCACCTGCTAATTGATCGGTTGCATTCATTCTACGGTAAAAACTTTCGTAGGCATCTTTGGTCATAATATCCTTAATACCTTTTATACCTTTAATAACGTGGTCGTTTTGATGAATAATAATACCATCATCTAAGGCATACTCGTTATGCAAAGAGGTTAAATTGAAAATTAACCCTAATAGGATAATAACAATAAACGGAGCTGCTTGATTTTTAAACGGGAAAAAATGAAACGTATTTTTCAGTTCTTGAAAAACCGGTTGTTTTGTACTCGTAGTTTGTTTAGCCATAAAAAATAAGGTGTTATCATACAAATATACTTAAAACTTCAAAAAAATGATTTTTACAGTCAAAAAATTAGTTAAAAAACAGTAAATTGCCCTAAGATAAATGTGTTTAATTACTGTAAAATGTCACTTCGAGTGCATTTGCCTGTCTTTTGCAAATGTGTATCGAGAAGTAAACAGTAAAGTTCTCGATATAGCGCAAAGAGGCAGCGCTTACTCGAACTGACGCAATTTACAGTAAATAAAATAGGACGTATTGATATAAATGAAAAAGCTCCCTTTTAAATTATATGTTATTTTTTCTTGTGGCCTATTATGCGCCGTTTTTTCCTATTTTTTATCTCAAAGCAATAATTACACAACTAAGGAGCTAGTGGCTGTTGCCGAAAAGCGACTTCATGCCAAGGAAGTTATTGCCAAATCTCATTTAGATCTGCTATCTAATGCTTTAAAAGATACCAAACCAAGTGATTTGTTTGTAAAATACAATGGCATCATTTCAGATTTATATAAAAATGAAGGCATTGCTGTTTATGTATATAGTAATGATAGCTTGTGTTATTGGTCGGATAACCAACCTGCCGTAGATTTATTTGCTTATACCAACGAAACAGATTTGCAACTCATAAAAATGCGCAATGGTTGGTACGAATACATTAAACAGGAAACCGACCAGAAATTAAATTACACCTTAGTTGCGCTCATTTCTATTAAACCGGAGTATGATTTTGAAAATAGATACTTGAATAATAATTTCAGTAAATGGCTTCAGTTACCCGAAAATACTAAATTAATTACGCCTATTAATTATTTGGATCATGCTGTTAAGTCAAAGTTTGGCCCGCCCTTATTTGAAGTTTATAGAGAAGATGGCTTATTTAAAAGTAAAAGTTCAAATACTTACGCTTGTTTTATTTATATCATTGCCTGCATTTTGTTTTTATGGTCTTTATTTTTGTTTTTGAAAGCTAAAATTCAAAATGAAATTTTATTTGTGATTGCTTTTAGTTCGGCCTGCTTGGCAATTCGCTCCTTGATGATTTATTTTAAAATTCCTGCTGATTTTTATGACGGAGGCTTGTATGACGCTAAAATTTTTGCCAATGCATCTTCATTTTATTTCTCGTATTTGGGTGATGTATTAATTAATAGCGCTTTGATTTTTTTAATATCAACCTTAATTTATAAAATACCAAAAGGCATCTCCATTAAAAATAGTTTTTTGCAATTATCGGTAGATGTATTATTTGTTTTTGTTATCATTTTGTCTTCTTTGCAAATTCGATTATTGATTTTTAGTTTGGTAAATAACTCTACTATATCGTATAACATTAATGAGTTATTTAATTTTAGTGCTTATAGTTTAATTGGAATTTTATCCGTTGGCTTTTTAATTTTTGCTTTTTACTTGTGTTTAGATAAATTTATTTCTATGTACATTGATTACAAAAATTTTGTTGGAATCTTATTTTCTTTTTCAATAATATGCATCGCTACCGTCTTTGTGTTAAGTAAATCAAATCAGTTTCATGTGTTCGATTATTTGTGGCCATTATTGTTAGTGCTAATCTCTTATTTTTTAAGACGGTTTAAGGCTACATACAATTTTATAAATATTGGTTTGATTTTATTGATGTCTACATTTATTGTATCTACTTTATTTAGTAAATATGAGCAGTTAAATAAAAAACAAACCTACGAAGCTATTTCATTAGGCTTAACAGATAGGCAAGATGTGATTGCTGAAAATGAATTTAACAAAATTAGCAGTGCCATTAAATCGGATGCACAATTAAAAAATTTATTATCGCAATTACAATTAAGTAATGAACAAATTGAACAAAATATAAGGCAGCGAAATTTTAGCGGTTATTTTGAGCGGTATGAAATTGTGATGTCTCTGTTTAAAAATGATTGCACGCCAATTTTTATTCATTTAAATGCGATGTATTTAAATGAAGATTATTTTAAAGATCAAATTGAAAAAGGAGGCTCGCAAACTATTTGTGATGATTTGTATTTTATTGATAAAGATAAAAAATCGATTCGATACATTGCTAAAATTGATATTGAAGACGTTAATAAAAATCCAGATAAAACATTTCGCTTGTTTATCCAATTAGAGCCTAAACTAGCAGTAAACTTAGGTGCTTTCCCGGATTTGTTATTAGATAAATCTTTAGAAAATAAGTTAGAATCTAAACAAATATCGTATGCCGTTTATGAATCTAATAAGTTGCTCAATACTTTTGGCGAATATCAATACCCTTTGTTTGTTAAAAACAATATGTTTAACCCAGCTTCAAGCGATTCGTATGAACACTTTATATATCGTATCAAAAATAATGTGTCGATTGTAATTACCGATAAAGCTTTTGGAGCATGGGGCCGATTTACGTCTAACTCTTATTTATTTATTTTCTTTGCACTGTTAGTATTACTGGTTGTTTGGTTTAACTCAATTGTCATCAAGCGTAGCGAACGATTTAGTTCCTTAAATAACCGAATTCAGTTTATCTTGGTATCTATTGTGGTACTTTCTTTAGCGGCAGTGGTTATTGGAACAGTGTGGGTTGTAACTTCTCAGTTTGAGTTGAAAAACGAAAAGGACTTAGTTTTAAAATCACAATCGGTATTAAAAGAGTTGCAGCAAACGGTTGGGCAGCAGAATGCTTTAGAACCTAATTATAGAGACAATACAACGTTTCGTTTAAAGCGGTTGGCTCAGTTATTTGGTAGTGATATTTCTTTATTTAGTAAAAAAGGCATGTTGTATGCAACTTCTCAGCCTGCTATTTACGAGCAAGGATTAGTTTCTAAGTTCATGAATCCATCAGCTTATATGAATCTTACACGAGGTATTTTAGCAAATTACACTCAAAAAGAAAACATTGGGTCTCTTAATTATTTATCGGCTTATATTCCTTTTTATAGTAAAAACGACAAATTGTTAGGCTATATCAACTTACCATATTTTGCGCGACAAAAAGATTTAGAAAAAGAATTAACAGCTTATTTAACAACACTCATTAACATATACACTATTCTGTTTGCTATTACTACACTTATCGCTTTATTAGTATCTAACTTATTAACGAAACCATTAAGAATTATTAAACAGCAAATTTCAAACATTCAGTTTGGTAAATTTAACGAAGCCTTGCAATGGCAATCGAAAGATGAAATTGGAAACTTAGTGGTAGAGTACAATAATATGTTAATTAAGTTAGAAAAGAGTTCGGAACTATTAGCTCAATCAGAAAGAGAAAGTGCTTGGCGTGAAATGGCGAAGCAAGTAGCGCATGAAATAAAAAATCCATTAACTCCAATGAAGCTTAACATTCAGCATTTACAGCGAGTAGTGGAAACAAACCCCGACGACATAACCGATAGAGTAAATAAAGTATCAAAGATGTTAATTGAACAAATTGATACTTTGTCGCATATCGCAACAGAGTTTTCAAACTTTGCTAAATTACCAACAACTAATTTAGAAGTGGTAAATATTTGTGATGTATTGCAAAGTGTTACCAATTTATTTCAGCAAAATACTGAGTGTGAAATTTCATTAAATGCTCCTGATGCTTTATTAATTATGGCAGATAAAGAACAGTGTTTGCGAATATTTACAAACTTATTAAAAAATGCAGAGCAATCTATTCCTGAAAACAGAAAAGGAAAAATTGAAGTCACAGCATTTGGTGATAAAAATTATGTGACGATTAAAGTAAAAGATAATGGCTGTGGTATTGCAGAAGAATTAACACATCGTTTATTCATTCCTAATTTCACTACTAAAACCACAGGTACTGGCTTAGGTTTAGCAATGGTAAAAAATTCGGTAGTGTCTTTTAATGGAACTATTTCTTTTGAAACTGATATTAATTTAGGAACGACTTTTATCTTGGTGTTTCCCGTTGTAAGTCAATAATTTTAGTACTTGGCTCTCGTCATGCTCAACTTGTTTCAGCATCTCTAAAACAGGTTTGTTATAATTTTTTCAAAATCTTTGTATTAGAATTATACAAGAAAATACCATCCACTTTTTTGCAATAAAATAAATAAGAAGTAATAGGCTCGATAATATTATACTCTATATTTAATAATACTTCACCTTTGCCATTAATAAGCCCTATTAATTCATTAAAAGATGTTCGGTATAGTAAACCATTTAAATCGTCCGCTACGCGACCGTCTTTAATAGTAAAAATGGATTTACCTTGGATGTTAATTAATTGACTTGTTCCTTTTTTAGAGACAATAGCAACGTCGTTTTTAAAATCTTGAGCTTCTTCAAATTCAACAGGAGTCACTGCTTTTAGTTTCCTATCTACATAACCATATTTATTGTTTTTTTGTATGCGTATAATATCGCATTTGGCGAAAAATAAATTGGTATAGGTTCCAAAGTTAATGCTGTATCTGCCATTAGCATCAATTAAAGCAACTTCATCGTCTTGAATTAGTCTAAAATATTTTCCGTTTGTGTAATAGCTTGTTGGAAATGCAGGATTGTAATCGTAAGCAATGGAAGTGACAAAACAATTTTCTTTTGAATTATAAAAACCATATAAATTATTTTTCACCACTAAATATATTTCATTTTGATTTGGAGCGATGTAATCATATTCTACTGGCAAAATAATTTGCTCATAAATGTTCATTAAACCAAATTGATTTTTTTGTTTCACTACTACAATCGAATTGGTATCAACATCCGAAATCCAATCCCATTGAGCTTGCAAAGCATTATTATAAATATCAACTAAGCCGTATTTATTAGAAAGATAATAGGCAAAATTGTTTTTAAAATTCCCAAGTTTAGCATAAGTAAAAGGAATGGCAACTTCTCCTTTTATATTTATAGCACCATAAATGTTGTTTGATTTACACACAAATAAGTTGTCTGAGGATTCATTAATATCTTGATATCCTTTAGAAATATATTGCCCCGAACGATTAATTAAATAGTATTGGTTATCTTTTTTTACAATAGCTACACCGTTTTTATAACTTTCTGTTTCTTCAAAATAATGATTAGAAACTTTCTGACCTTCTTTGTTAATGTAAAAGCAGCTATCGTTTTTGCATACCGAGGCAAATCCTTCGCTAAATGCAAAGGCGTCATCAAATTGAGGTGCAATGACCCAATTACCTATAGTGTCAATAAAACCATATTTGTCTTCTGAATTTTTTAGAGGTAATATTATGTTTTGCGCTAAAGATATTTCTTTTATGATGCTTTCATTAAAAGGATAATCGGGATATTTTATTAAAAAATTGGTTAACTCTTCTTTGCTATATGATTTTACAGATGTACTATACAATAATTTCCATGCGGCTTCTGCTGTTACAGAAGTACTGTATTTTTTTATGAAGTTATAGATACTGTCGTTTGAATGTAGTGGCTGAATTAAATTAAATAAATTATTTTCTGCAAAAGCAACATTGGGATTGTTTTGATATTGTTTAATAAATAGCTGATACTGATGAATCGTTTTATCGGGGGTTTGTTCGTTGTATTGATAGTCGTAAAATAATTTCTTGGCTTTTGTGTATAAACTACTTTGAGGATATTGTAATAAAAATTGAGTCACTTGCTCGCTCGATTGTAAAGCTATTGCCTTGTTTAGTTGCATACCATCTCTTTTAAAATACGTTTGTGGTAACAAAGTACTATCCGAAAAATAGAAATGAGATAAAAAATAATTATAACTCTCAACAGAATTATGGCTGCTATATTTCTCGTAACCTTTATTTCCAATAACAATGGCTAGCGAGCCAATCGTTTCTTGGCTAATGTGATATAAAGAGTAGGTGATGGTATCTTTAAACCGACCTTGACTAATGGCAATATATTTAGCAGCACTATCAATATTTGAAAAAGGATTGTCAGTTCTAAAATATATGTTAGCTAAACCAAAAGCCGATTCGCAGGGATATTTTGGCAGGGATTTATAAAATAATTGTTTTGCTTTAAAATAATCAAAAATAGAAAGTGCCTCGTAAGCATCCGAAATTTTACTTCCAAAAGCTTGCGTTGCAAAACTTACTAATAAAATGATTGTTAATTTTTTCATCAATTGCCTGTAAAATTATAAATTGCATCCAAAATATATCGAAAAGATGTTCACAACTGGTCAAATCATTTTTACCTCCCTTTTTTTACTAGTTTTTATAGTTGGAATGCTATGGGCATACAGAAAAGACAGTTTCACGAATAAGATACACTTTAGAGGAGCCTCAAAAATTCTTTGGATTACCTTTTTCTTGCTTTTATGCTTGTCTTTATATGTTAAAATGCGCCATCGCCTGTAATTTTTAGTGCTTTTTTTTCTATTTTTACGTTGTATAATTACAACCTTAATTTAATAATTAATGAAAAGTCTATTTTTAATTTTTTCTTTTGTTTTAGCCGCATTTAATTTAAGTGCAGGAATTCTAGTAGTAGAAGGGAAATTTCAAAATAAGAATATTTATATTCAAAATTCATTTGGTTCAAATGGCGTTGGTTTTTGTGCAACTGAAATTAAAGTAAATGGTAAAATCACAACAGATGAAGTTAACTCTTCAGCTTTTGAAATAGATTTAACTGCCATGAATATAAAACCAGGACAAAAAGTAATCATTGAAATCAGTCACAAAAGCGATTGCGTTCCAGTTGTATTAAATCCGGAAGTTTTAAAACCTCGTCCCACTTTTGAGGTAGTGAGTATGAATATAAATAATTCTGGCATCTTAAAATGGACTACTAAAAACGAAAGTGGACCTTTACCTTATATTGTTGAACAATTTAAATGGAACAAATGGGTATATGTTGGCGAAGTTCAAGGATTAGGTAATCCTGATACCCATGATTATTCTTTTCAAGTGGCGACTCATAGCGGCGAAAATAAATTTAGAGTAAAACAAGTTGGTTTAGCAACTGCGCCTAAAGTATCTTCAGCTGTTATTGTTAACTCTACAATTGATAAAGCTTATTTTATGATTACTAAGGATAATAAAGCTATTCAATTTACTATTGAAACTTCTTTTGAAGTGTATGATGCTTTTGGATCTTTAGTTAAAAAAGGATTTGGTAAAGAAACAGATATTAAAAACCTTTCAAAAGGTAAATACTACTTATGCTACGATAATCAAGTAGCAGAGTTTGATAAGAAGAAATAAATAAGATTTCAGAAATTTAAAAGGCTACATTATATGTAGCCTTTTTTGTTTATAGGATTAGGTAAATTTAGCTGCGTGTGTTAGCTGAGCGTAGCCGAAGCTAAAACCTTAATCCCATTCCAAACTCCAACCAATTACTAAACAATCTAATTCTTGATTCTTTAATTGGAATGGTATTAAACTCAGTGGCATAAATAAGATTTGCAAAAAAATGATCTCCATTATAGCCTAATTGTGCTTTGGCAGTAGCATAGGTTGGCACATTAATCCAAAAACGTTTTTTATCGGTTTGTACATAACTCTGAAATTGAAAACCAGAACCAGCTAATAATACCGGAGTAAAATGTACTTTTTTAATTACAAACTGATAGCCAAAGCCCAAATAAACGATGGTGCTAATAAAATTACCATATACCAATTTATCTAAATTTGGATACAAAGACCCCTGTGTAGGAGGCACAAAACTAGTGTCGGCCTCAATACGTTGATACCTTTCACTTAATCCCATTAAAAAGGAACCTGCGCTTTTCTTTTGTCTTTCACCTTGAGCAAAAGCAGCGTTCATCGAAAAGTTTTTGTTAAAGTTAAATCCTAAATTTATACCTCCTTCAATAATGCGCAATCCCGGTGATTTTGGGTAACCCAGAGAGTCTTGATTCCAATTTGGATAATATTGTTTATAGTTTGACAAATAGAAACCTTTATAGTCTCTATAAAACAAGCCCCAATTCAATATTCTACCTTGAATATTAATATTGATATTTCTGAATTTTGTGACTCCGTATTTTTTCTTTAGAGCTTCGCTTGCTGGCAATTGTAAAGCGGCTGATATATATACTTTTTTTATTTTTAGCGACAATCCTACTACGCCGGGCATGGCAGGCATGTATGAAAATTTTTCACCTTTCCCAAATAGGCGATTACTTACATTAACTGAAACAATGGGGTAAACAAAACGTGGACGAATTAAAAAATTACCGGGAAATACTTCAATATTTTCAGGAATTTTATTTTTCTCCTTCTCCTGTTTTTTCTTTTCTTTCTTTTCGGCTTTTGTTAGCTTTTTTTTTCGGCTCACTTTTTTGAGCCAATACAGTTGTATTAGCTAATAAAACGACTATAAAAATGAAATATTTAATAATACGTGCCATACACTACAAACTTAGGGAATAAATAGAAAATGAAATACGATTTTTGCAACTATATTTTTTTATTTTTACCGTCTAGTTATGACCGAATATCAGGAGCACAAATTGCAAGTAAAACAAAAATTTAAACAGCTTAAATGCTGCGTACTTGTACCTACGTATAATAATGCGAAAACAATCGAAGGCGTTATTCAATCTACCCTAGAGTATTGTGATGAAGTAATTATTGTGAATGATGGTTGTACGGATAATACTTCCGAGATATTAGCAAAATATCCTCAGTTAAAAGTGGTAACGCATCCTGTTAATCAAGGAAAAGGAGTAGGTCTTAGAAATGGTTTTAAAAAAGCGGTTGATTTAGGTTTTGATTATGTGATTAGTATTGATAGTGATGGACAACATTATCCAAAAGATTTTATTTTATTTTTGGATAAAATCGAAAAAGAGCCTGGTAGTTTAATTATTGGCGCAAGAAACATGACGGTTGAAAATGTGCCAAACAAAAGTACGTTCGGAAACAAGTTCAGTAATTTTTGGTTTTGGGCTGAGACAGGTATTACTATGCCTGACACACAAAGTGGGTACAGATTATATCCTGTTCAACGCTTAAAAAAAATATGGTTGTTCACCACTAAGTTTGAATTAGAGATTGAAGTGATTGTAAAAGCCGCTTGGAGAGGAATTCCTGTTGTGTCGGTACCTGTAAGTGTGTATTACGCTCCAGAGGGAGAACGTGTGTCGCATTTTATTCCAAGTAGAGATAGTACAAGAATTAGTTTTTTAAATACCTATTTAGTAATACTTGCGGCCTTGTTTTGGCGCCCAGTAATGTTAATTAGAAGCATTAACTTCAAAAATTTAAAAAAAGTTTGGAAAGCAGAGGTAGTTGCTGCTCACGAAAGCACTAATAAAAAAGCTTTATCGGTTGGTGTTGGGTTGTTTTTTGGTATTGTACCTATTTGGGGTTTTCAATTTGCATTAGCTATTTTCACAGCTGTATTTTTTAAATTAAATAAAATTATTGTTGGATTGTCAGCACAAATTTCTGTGCCACCTTTAATTCCTTTTGTTTTGTATGCGAGCGTAAAAACTGGCGAATTTGTGTTAGGTAAGCAAGTAAATTTAGATTTCACTAAATTACTTTCTGTTGAAACGCTTAAAAATTTATATGTTTATTATATCGGTGCTACTGTATTATCAATAGCTGCAGGCGTAGTAGGTTTTATTGTGACTTGGATATTATTAAAAGTATTTGGGTATAAACCAATAGTTAATGAACCCAAATCCTAATCGTTATTTTATTATTAATAAGCCATACAAAATGGTGTCGCAATTTGTTAGCCCCGATAAGGTTAATTTATTAGGTGATGTTGATTTTGATTGGCCCGAAGGCACACATGCCATAGGACGATTAGATAATAATTCGGAAGGCTTATTAATTTTAACAACTAACAAACGTGTTACTAAATTATTATTTGAAAGTGATACGCCACATAAACGTACCTATTTAGTTCATGTTGAAAAAGTAGTAACACCCGAACGATTACTTCAATTACAAACGGGTATTACTATTAGAGTAAAAGGTGGTGGTTATTATACTACAACGCCTTGCGAAGTAGAGATTGTTGCAAAGCCTGCAAATTTGCCAAAGCGTGCGCACGAATTTAGAGAAGACTTGCCAAGTTCTTGGTTAATGATTACTCTAACAGAAGGCAAGTATCATCAAATCCGTAAAATGGTGTCTTCGGTGTATCATCATTGTAAACGCTTAATTCGTGTATCAATCGAAAATTTAGAATTAGGAGATTTGCAACCAGGTTGTGTGTTAGAGATTGAAGAAGAAGAATTTTTTAAAAAGTTGAAGATTGAGAATTGGAAAGAAGATCTAACCGCAGAGAACGCTGAGTAGGAGCAGAGAACGCAGAGGAGTTTAGAGGGTTACTTACTCTTCAAAAATTTATTCAAAGCTGCAATAATTTTTTTTGCTTCTTCGTCATCTAATTGCATTCCAACTCTTATGTTTTTGGCTTGGCAATTAAACTCAATACGCTCGCCACCTTTTACCCAAAAGGTTTGACTAAATGTATCAGCAATACTGCCTGGTGTTAAAGCCACTAAACTAAAGTCAGAAACTAAATTCAAGTCAAATTCTTTAATTTTACCTTTGCCGTTAATGTCTTGTTGATACAAAATCTTGCCATTTTTAATCCAAAGTTTTTCTTTGCCAAAACGTTTCCACATAAACACTCGGATAATTTTAAATTCAAAATACGCCCAAAATGCTAGCCAAACAATCAGCATCATTTTTGCTTTATCTTGTGTTAGATTAAAATAATTAGCCATTACAATAACTCCACTCACACTCCAAGCTAATAACCATAAGAACATGATATTTGTTTTTTTCTTATCACCTGTTGGTAATATCACTAAACTAAACACCTGATCTTTTATTAAAACAGAAGTACGTTTACTAATAACTTGAATGTTTTCCATAAAATAATTACAGTTTTACCAAGTATTTCCCTTCCATTACTGGAATAACTGGGCATTGATTTGGCGTTAAGCAATATTTAATATCACGTTCTAAATCTAATTTTGCTAAACGATTGCGGTGCGAAGAGTTTGATAAAAATTCAAACAAGTCATCTTTAGCAATGGTATATAAATGATTAGAGGCAATAGCTGAGTCGCAAGTAATTTCAAAACCTGATTCGGTAGTTAATTTGTTTACAACAGCTCCTGCAAAGATAGTGTCTTCTAAATTGAATTTATTTTTCCAACCAGCACAAACTAAAATCACATCTTTTTTCTGAGAGGATAAATACTCGCATAAGACATCTAAATTTAAAAAACTACCTACTAAAATTTTGGATGCTTTGCGGCTTGCTTCAATAGCTTGCGTTCCATTTGTCGTTGAAATAGCAATGGTTTTCCCTTTTACTTTACTGTTCATGTAACCAAAAGGACTGTTCCCTAATTCAAAACCTTCAATCACTTCTCCATCTCTTTCGGCCGCAGCCATGAAACCATTTTTTTGATATTCTCTTGCTTCCTCTACTGTTGCAACTGGAATCATTTTGCTAACACCATTATAAAAGGCAGTAACAATGGCCGAGGTTGCTCTGAAGATATCTATTACAACCACAATCGAATTGTCTTTATGAAAAAGATTATAGGCTTGAGGTGTATAACAAACTTCTATGTTCATGTAATTAGGTTAAAAGATTAAAGCACTAAGATTAAAGATTTATAGTCTTAATACTTTAATCTTAGTGCTTTTTGTACTTATTTTTTCAAAAATGGTATTTTACAAACTTGAGCTTTAATGGCTTTATCTCTAATTACGATAAAAATTTCCGTATCAGCTTTAGCAAATTCCTTGTTTACATAACCCATACCAATTGCTTTGTTTAGAGTTGGTGATTGAGTTCCAGATGTTACTTTACCGATGATATTTCCATTAGCATCAGCAATTTGGTAATCGTGACGAGGAATACCTCTGTCAATCATTTCAAAGCCTACTAATTTTTTAGTTACGCCATCTGTTTTTTGTTTTTCAATAGCGGCGCGATTAGTAAAGTCTTTTGTGAATTTTGTGATCCACCCTAAACCTGCTTCAATTGGAGAGGTTGTATCGTCAATATCGTTTCCGTATAAACAGAAGCCCATTTCTAAACGTAAAGTGTCACGAGCGCCTAATCCAATTGGTTTAATACCGAACTCGGCACCTGCTGTAAAAATAGCATCCCAAATTTTTTCTGCATCTTCATTTTTAAAGTAAATTTCAAAACCACCTGCACCAGTGTAACCAGTGTTAGAAATCACTACATTATCAATACCATTAAATTTTCCTTTTGCAAACGAGTAATAAGGAATGTCAGCTAGTTTAACATCCGTTAGTTTTTGTAAAGTTTCTAAACCTTTCGGTCCTTGAATTGCTAGTAAAGAAGTTTCTTCTGAAATATTTTTCATGTCAACACCTTCAGTATTGTGTTTACTAATCCAGTTCCAATCTTTATCAATGTTAGAAGCGTTTACGACTAACATATATGTTTTTTCATCAATACGATATACAATTAAATCATCTACAATACCGCCATCGTTATTTGGTAAGCAAGAATATTGTGCTTTACCATCAGTTAAAACAGAAGCATCATTACTTGTTACTCTTTGAATCAAATCTAAAGCTTTATCTCCTTTTAAAATAAATTCACCCATGTGACTCACGTCAAATACACCTACTGCATTTCTAACAGTTGCATGCTCATCGTTTAATCCGCTATAAGAAACAGGCATATTGTATCCTGCAAATGGAACCATTTTAGCTCCCAAAGAAATGTGTTTTTGTGTAAGTGCTGTGTTTTTCATATATAATTTTTATTGTTGTGTAGTGGTTTAGGCGAGTAAATCTACTATTTTATTAGAGATTTTAAAACACCTAAATAGGTATCTTTATGAGCATTTACAGAGTAGTTTTTAACCACTGTTTCTCGGCCAGCTAACCCAATTTTGTGACGTAAGGCACTATTCTCAATTAAAAGAGAAAGACAATCTATCCAATCCTGCTCAGTTTGCGCTAAATACCCGTTTTTGCCATGTTCAATAATGTCTGAATTTACGCCTACATTACTCATAACAGTTGCTACGCCACAAGCCATATAGGATAACCCTTTCAGTCCGCATTTGCCTTTTACCCATTCATCATTTGGTAGCGACATAATCCCAATATCAAAACAGTTTAAATCATCAACTTCTGTTTTTGAACTCCAATTTTTACTTATCACCTTAATTTCTGGATGAGTATATGACCCTTGTCCAATGACGTGAATCTCTATTTTATCTGGGTATTTATTTTGAATTTGTTTTAAAGCAGGAATTGCCATTTCAAAATGCTTAATGGTGCTAATACTTCCGCTCCATCCAATCACTATTTTATCCTTACCTCTTAATTCTGGTTTTGGTTTGTGAAAATCTGTATCAATGGTTGTTGGAATGATAATCGTATTTGGATTAAATTGTTTAGCGTAATTGGCTAAAAAAGAGTTACCTGCAATCACTCGATGGGCATGAGCAATATTGATTTTGGTTTTATCTGGATTTTTTAAGAATTCAAATTTTTTGTTTTCTGGCGACGTATCCAATAACCAAATGCTATCATCAAAATCAAAAATAACTTTATGTCTTTTAAAGAATTGTTTTTCGAAATACGAAGAACCTAATAACAATGCTTCGCGCTGAATAAAAATGACATCAAATTGTTTTGCTCGACGCAAATCGTTTAATCTAATAAATAGTGATTTAAAAAGAATCCACGCTTTTTTGAAATAGTTTCCCGAACTGTAAAATACTTTATCATCCTTTTGCGAAATGATTTCTGATAATTCCCAATCAAAGCCGTTTTCTTTAAAATAATTTAAGTACTGCTCAAAACGGTAGCGCTGACTTGGCGAACGATTTAGACGATGGTCGGCTATGATGAGAATCTTTTTCACAGATAAATTTAATATTTTTTATTAAGGTAAATGAGGATTTTCAACTAATAAATCATCTAAAAATCGTTCCATCATTTCTGTGATAACAATATCAGGTTTTTCTTTTCGAATAATGGTGGGAAAGAATATTGGTGTCCATAAATAGCCTTGTCTGCTGAAGTGCGGAGCAAAGTAGGGGATTAAAAAATTAGAATATGAGTCTCGGTTCATAATAAGTTTTGGAGCGTCTGAGTTTTTTCCTTGGTAGAAAACCATGGGATGCACTGATTGATATTCAGGATATTCAGGAATCGGTAATTCGGCAGTATTATTAATTTCCTTATTTATCGGTATAAATTCGTGGCGAGTAATTACGGATCCTAAGGAAAGTAGTTGCGCTAAATCCGCATCGTAAGACTCGGCCTCATGCCATTTAATTTTATCAAGCGGAATAGGGGCTTTTAGATTTGGATAATCAATTTTAATTCTGTTTATAATTGCAGTATATGCAAAGTAAGCGCCATATAAATTCCAATGTGAATCTGATTGGTAATACAAATCTCGTTTAGATTCTTTTTTAGCTTTATACATAGGCGTGTATATATCAATGACGTTGACATCACTATTTGCTTTTAAGTATTCCAGAAAAACTTCTAGCCTTGCTTTAGGGTTATACTTGTAAATTCCATAACCGACATGTTCATGATAGAAATAATGCGACATTCTTGGAAAAATAAGGTAATAGCTTATTCCTTGTGCTTTTAACCAATCGCGTCTTTTTTCCAAAACAGAAGTCATTTTTTTAAGATTCTCAATTGTATAAGGAGTTTTATTTTCATACACATCCTTTACGTTTTCGCCGGTATAAAACATCCATCCATTTTTTCCAAAATGTACGAGTGGATTATTGGCAACCTCAGAGAATGTTTTGTACTTGCTGTAATTATTTATTAAAATTAGTTGACTTCTGCCAGGTAATTGATCTTTAAAATAGTTGTCAAGTTGCTTAGTGTATATTTTTAGAGACGAGCTATTTTTATATTGAGGAAATGGCAAGGCTAATCTTTTTTCTTCACTCATAACAAGCTTTTCGTCATTTACGAATAGATAAAAGAAACTGCTGAATATCATGCAAATAAATGGTAGAATAATAATTTTACCACCACTAATAATATTCGCTAAATAGCGTTCGATTAATAATAACGTACAAAAAATAATAAATGTAAATAGCATATATACATTAGAACGAACAAAATTCACTTTTTTAAACCCGTTATTAAAAAGCACATTTGTTAAACATAAATATCCATCATTACCTGATATAGAGTATTTGCCATTTTCATAATCTAAATCATTTCCATTCATTTCAAATGGTATAATTGAATTTAGATGCCACGTTTTGCTAATGAGACCAATTGAATATTTAATTTGAACTTTGGTGAGGTCTTGCAAGCTATCAGAAAAGTCTATCCTATAAAAAGAATGCTTAACCGTATTTACCTGAGTTTTCATTGTCTCCGAAGAATCATTGTAAATTGCAGATAGTTCATTTTTAAAATTTGGAACTGAATTGTAATAAAAAGTAATTGCCTTATTTATGTTGCATGGACTTATACTTAATTGGGCGTTTGGATCTTTTCCTATTTGCCAATAATAAAACATCGCAATTAAACTACATGTAAGAGATATTAAAAACCACTTTTTGCCTGGTCTGATAATGAATGGCAAGCTGCAAAAAACAATACAGGTTAATAGAAATAATATTTTTTTAAAATTATCAATTGAATTTATTGACCAAGAGCATGGCGCATTGAATTTTACATCAACGGGATTATGGTCTTCGGAAATAATTTTTAATTGACTATTGTGGTGAATTATTCTAGCGTTTGAGCTCGTGGTAATTTGACTTATCTGATTTTGCGCAAGAGTGTATAGTTGCCCATTTATATAAAAATTTATGCCTAAAAATGAAATAGTATCAATTTGATTATTGTGACTTATTTTTATAGAAAAACCCTTATCACTTTTTAAATCATTTTTTTCTAAATAATCTATTTGTTTGTATTTTTTGAATGACGTTTGCCAAGTATTTAATAAATCATTGTTTTTGTAAAACTCAATTTTTGAAATATCTGGCGATTTTACGCTAGTGTAGAAATGATATCCGCCTAGCGGTATATTTTTTGGATTGTCTATTTTATACATTATGTAGTATATAATAGGTATTAGACCAACTAAAAGATAGAATAAGTATGATGTTTTACTTTTGCTCATTTACTTGAACAGCATTAAATAAATAAAACAGTAACATCTCGCAATTTTCTTGAATAACGATATCGGGTTTGTATTCGTTTATTAATTTTTGTGAAATAGTTGGATCCCATATAAAAACTGATTCTTTAAAATGATGGGCTATTAGGTTGCGCCATTGTTCAGTATATGAGTCTCTAAACATCAATAGTTTTCCTTTACCATGTGGGTTGTAGTGTTTGAAAATTGGAAACTGGGTAATACCATTTATCATGGTTTCAGTAATGGTGTCTTTTATTTTTGGTGTAAAAATGTAGCGTTCTTTTTTGAATTCGTTTTGCATTAAAATTAACTTAGCCAAATCAGCATCATTACTGTATTCAATTTTTAAATCCACTTCATTAAAATTCAAAGCTTTGCCCACAAAAGGATGTTTTAGATTAATGGTGTTAATCAGTTTTTGATAACCTAAAAATGCACCCCATTCACTCCAATGGATGTCGTATTTGTAAAATAGTTTTTCTTTTGGATATTTTTTGTGTCGTTCGTTTAATAGATCAATAACGTCGATATAAAAAGTCGCATTTTCTTTTCGAAGTCTATCAATAAACTGTAGCCCCATTTTTTTTCCTTTTAATTGTAAGGATAAGTAATCTGGTAGTAGGTTTTGATAGGTTGTTTGTTTGGAAGGCGGTATAGTTAAGTAAAAGCTGATATTTTGATTTTCGAGAAATACTTTTTTTGACAGAGTAACTCCATACATGTAATTTATTTCTTCATCGGTTAATCGTTTTTTTCCAGTTATATCATCCCTTAATAATTCGTTTGATGTGTAAAACTCAAAATTTTTTCCAATAAACATACTATTTGGCATTGGGGATGTTTTAAATACGTTGAGTTTAAATATTGAGTTCGTGTGAACTAAAATACTTTTGTAGGGGAAATGATCATTAAACCACGTTGTGTAGTTTGCGAAGTATAGCTTGCTTTTATGAAAAACACTGTCTGTTTCGGGTTTATCAGCAAGTTTTCTGTTTTCAATACTCGCTGGTGCTTTATAAAATTTTAAAACGCTATTTATCCAATAACTCGAAATGACACTAATGAAAACAAAAATCAGTGAAATTTTATTGAGACTTTGTTTTTCTAACATCATTAACAGCTTTGTTTTGAATATTAGAAATAGGAGTACCGAAAATACTAGTGATATTATATACAGAATAACATCGATAGTAAGTAGCTGATGATTTACTTGTCTTACTGATGGTGGAATAGTGATTGTGAAATTTGGGTCATAATTATTTACTTGTCGTTGAATATAGTAACCGGAATTGTTTTTGGTGATAATTAATCCATTTGATTTTACATTACTAAAATCATTTATTTTAATTGGTTGTATTAAACCAGTGATGTTAATTTCATTAATATGCGCTAAAATGAACCCAGTGTCGGGATCTATTCTTATTTCAATTAAAGAATCAGCGTCTCGCAAAGAATACGAGTATTTGTTCTTTTTTATCGAAGTAGTTTGGGTTAAGTAATTTTTTGGATGGATTCCTTTGCTGGTGTTCCAGTATAGAGTTAAGTCTTCGTCGGAATAGGCTTGATAATCTATTTGAATAGTTATAACACTACTTTGAGAAAAGTATCGTTTTGTAATAAGTACCGAAAGGGTGCTCATTAGTATAAGACACGCGCTGAGCCAAAAAGTATTTATATATTTTCTCATTAAAAACGAAAATATATAAATGGATTATACGTTTCTGACGCTAAATTGCTAATACATAATAAAAATAGTACTAGCAGAAAAATCGTGTTTAAATAATTTGCTATTGTTACGGTTTTGGGTGTTTTTATTATAATAATTCTGTGCCAAGGAACAGAAAAAATTATTGCGAGCACTAGAATTGTCACAGTTTCTAACGACATAAAGACGTTTAAATGAAGAATTCCGCTTGTACCAGATATAAAGTACATTTTTTTTAGGTAGATAATAATTTTGCTAAAATCTTCTATAGTAAAAAACAACCAGGTTGTAACAATTGTTGTCATTAAATATATTCTTGAAATGATGGAAGATTTCTCTAAGTACTTTAATAGAAATAGTCTTTCAATGATGATAAGTATTCCATGAGTACAGCCCCAGACGATAAAATTCCATGAAGCTCCATGCCAAATGCCAGTGCATAGGAATACAATCATTAAATTTCTGTATGTTTTAAAATTGCCATTTTTACTTCCTCCTAGCGGAATGTATAAATAGTCTTTAAACCAATTCGATAGGGATAAGTGCCAGCGTTGCCAAAATTCTTTCACTGATTTGCTTATGTAAGGAAAGTTAAAATTTTCAGGAAAGTCGAAGCCGAAAAATTTGGCCAGTCCTATTGCCATATCTGAATACCCTGAAAAATCGTAGTATATTTGAAAACTATAAGCTATGATTGCCAGCCATACTGGGCCAGTTCCAATTAATGAGGTATCTGTGCTAAAAATTTGTGTAGCTAGTGCACCTAGTGTATTTGCAATTAATATCTTTTTTGCTAACCCAATAATGAATCTTTTTATTCCTTCCGTCATTTTATCAACGCTTACTTCTCTTTTGTTTAACTGTTGAGAAATGTCGTGATACCTTACAATTGGGCCAGCTACTAACTGTGGGAAGAACGTAATATATAAAAGCAAATTTGAAACATTTTTTTGAACTAATTTTTTATCCCTGTAAACATCAATAATGTATGACAAGCCATGAAAGGTGAAGAATGAAATACCTATTGGGAGTAAGATGCTATTTTGATGAACGATATTGAATCCAAGTACGTTTAGATTTTCTATGATAAATTCATAATATTTATAATAGCCTAATAATCCAATGTTAAGTAAAATGCCAATAATTAATATGGCTTTTGGAATACGAGAATAAGCTAAGCCAAGTCCAATTAAGTAATTAAATAGAGCTGATAGTATTACTAGTACTACAAGTTCACCTTCTCCCCACATGTAAAAAAGCAAACTACATATTAATAGAAATAGATTTTTTAGTTGAATATTTCTTAATAAGAAGTTTCCAAGCAAAACTATAGGTAAAAAGTAAAATAAAAATATGACGGAGCTAAATACCATATATCAATTATATTTTAATATTAAAATGTTCTGTTCCTAATGATAAATTTGGATTATAGCAAGGATCATGATCTATGTATTTCATCCATTTTTTTCTGAATTTATTGACTTCTTTTACATGTCGTTTGTATGATTCTGATGTGGCATGTGGATGTCCTCTTGAGATGGATTCGTAATGGTACAATTCTACATGCGGCACGTATAAATTACGATATCCTTCTTCTAATACTTTCAAGCAAAAATCCACATCGTTATATTCAACTACAAATTCTTCACTAAAGCCATTTGCTTTATCATACACTTCGGCACGCATCATCACGCATGCCGCAGTTAATGATGAATAATTGTTTAGTAAATTGATATAGTTGAAATATCCTGGCCCGTCTCTATCATCACCAATAAAAGCATGGGAGGCAACGCCCGCTATACCTACAATTACTCCAGCGTGCTGAATGGTATCGTCATCGTATAGCAATTTACAGCCTACTACGCCAATCTCTGGTCGTTGAGCATGTTCCATCATGCCTTCAATCCAATCAGGTGTGATAACTTCTGTATCGTTATTTAGTAAGATTAAATATTTTCCAGAAGCATTGGCTCGTCCTACATTCATTAATCTAGCAAAGTTGAAAGATTTTTCATCTCGAATTACTTTGAACTTAAATTGAGATTGATTCTTCCACTTGTCAACAGTCTTAAAAAATCCTTTTTCATCGCTATTGTTATCAATTAAAATAATTTCATAATTTTTATAAGTGGATAATTTTGTAATTGACTCAATACACTTAATTAAATAATCTTGCTTGTTTTTTGTTGGAATAATAATACTGACTAGATCATCTGTGTTTTTTAAATCTATCCGCACTTGGTAGCCTCTGAATCCATCTAAGAAGTCAAAATGCCCAACATATCCTCTGCGTTCCATCGCTTCAGTCAAGGCTTGTTGCGCTGCCCTGTATGCGTATGGCTTTGCACTTTCTGCTGACGCCGCACTTTGTTGATGTATACGCCAATGATAAAGTACTTCAGGTATATGATAGATGTTTGTATATTTCTCCGTATATCTCAACACTAAATCGTAATCCTGACTTCCTTCAAAACCAACGCGCCATCCATTGATAGCTTTTAACTGATTGGTTTTAAAAATACATACATGTCCTAAGTAATTTCTAGACAATAAACTATCTGGGCTCCAGTCTGGTTTAAAATGAGGAACGGAATGTATGTCGTTTTCGTCAATCTTATCTTCATCTGTATATATTAAATCAGCATTTGGCTTTTCATTAATTAATTTTACAATTTCAAATAAGGCGTTTTCTCGCAATACATCGTCTTGATCCATTAACAAAGCATATTCTCCAGTTACTAATTCTAGCGCAGAGTTTGATGCTCGTGAAATATGTCCATTTTCAGTTCTATATACAACCTTTATATTGGTGTGTTTTTTTCTATATTCTTCAATTATTTCTTTTACTTCTTCGTCTGTCGAACAATCATCTGCCAAACATATTTCCCAATTACCATAGTATTGATTGATAATTGAATCTATTGCTTTTTTAAAGAACTCGATAGGAGGATTGTAAACGGGAACGACAATGCTTACCAATGGTTTGTAAGAAAATGTTTTTTGAGTTTTTAAAATTTGTTTTTTCTTATCTTTTGTTAGAATACGTCTGGTTAAAAATTGATTGTAATCTGCCTGATTGGAAAGTATATCAGTAAACACTTCTATAATCATTACTTTTTTAATTTCTACTAAAAGATAAACGTGCTTTAATACTTTCGCGAAAATAATCCGGGCAATTCTCCCACCTCTCTTAAAAACGTAATTGTAAAGTATGGAGAAGATATTTTTCTTATTCCCTTTTTTTACATTACCACGTAAGCGTTTTATGTATAAGGATATGTATTTTTTAAATCTATAATATTTACTACTTTCTAATTCGGCTACTCGTTTAATTAATTGATCTATGCTTCGGAAGGCATTATTTAGCTGTTCGTGAAGGTGCTTGATATCGTTCTTTGACTTAACAACTTCATTCACCAACTCGTCTCTTGATTTTAATTTTAAATCAAGTAGTTCATTACGTTCTTTTAAAGTAAGTTTTTCTTTTATGTTTCCTTTTTGAGGCATTAATTAAATAATTTTAAATACGTTTTTGAAGCTTCTGCAGAAGTTCCATCATAACTTATTTTACCGTGTTCTAAGCAAATTCCTCGTTCGCATATTTCCAATATTTCATCTGGATTATGTGAAACAAATAGTATAGTGGCGCCTGCTTGTTTTATTTCGTGTATTCTTTTTTTACATTTTTCTTGAAAGCCTTTGTCGCCAACTGCCATTACTTCATCAATCATCATTAAATCCGGTTGAGACGTTACAACACTGCTAAACGCTAAACGCGCTAACATACCAGTGGAATACATTTTTGTTGGCATTTGCAATTGTTCCATCGATAATTCAGAAAAATTTGCAACGTTATCAATAACTGAGGAGATTGTTTTTTTATTAAAATTTCCACTAAGGGCATTATATATCTTTATATTTTCAATTCCAGTGAGTTCTAATTCTAAGCCTGCGCCTAAAGCTAGTAAAGGAGATATTTCTATATGAACTTTACAGGTACCCGATGTTGGAGTAATAATACCTGCTATAGTTCTTAGTAAAGTGCTTTTGCCTTCTCCATTTCTGCCGAGTATTCCTAAAGATTCTCCCTTATAAACGGTTAGATTGATATTGTGTAATACAGATTTATATTCGAATGGTGAAAATATCCCTCCTTTTAAAACAAAATCTTTAATAGAATAAATGCCGCGTCGGTTATGGAGATAACTAACGCAAACATTATTTAATTCTATTGCAATTTCTTTCATTATAAATTGGAGATAAAGCCGTTTTTGGTTTTCTTATAAATATAAGCACTTATTATTACCGTTATAAGAGTAATAATTAAACAAAATAGGCTGTGATAAAATTCAGGCGCACATCCTTGATGTAAGACATTTCGAATAATATATAGAAAGTGGTAAAGCGGATTGAATTTAAAATAAAAGGAGTATTCTTGAGGAATAATATCGATTGCATAAGCAATAGGTGTTAAGTAGAATAGCGCAGGATTAAGTGTGTTCCATAAAATACCAATGTCTCTAAAAAAAACATTCAATGAACCAAGAATTAAACCAACTGAAAATGTGAAAATAGAAAACAGAATTATAATTGGAATAATATAAAGGATGGTGATATTCACATTTAAGTTCAAATAAACCATTAAGCCAATAAATAATATAAAGCCTGCTAAAAAACTAACAAGTTCTGTTAATTGTTCGGAGATGGGGTATAATATTTTTTTTACTTGAAGAGATTTAATGAGATGAGTGTTTTTAATAAATGTTTGAGACAATTGATTGCAACTTCCCGAAAAGTAAACCCAAAATATTAAACCACTTAACACAAATAGTGAATAGTTTTCGATTTCCGAAAAGGCCTTAGAAAAGACAAAATTAAAAATCAATAAATAAAATAATGGGTGTATAAAACTCCAAACAAAACCAAGCAATGAATGCTTGTATTTTAACTGTAAGTTCTTATATACTAAAAAATATAAAGTATATCCTTTTGTGTTTTTCATGAATTAAGCGAAAATAGCCTTTTTTGACCATATTTTTTGATTTTTGAAGGGCTTTTTTATCTATATTTATGTTTGTGTCTATCAGTAAAATATACATCAATGGCAAGTTCTTAACCCAGCAAAAAACGGGGGTACAGGCATACGCACTCGGGATGATAGAGGCTATGAAAAGGCGAAATATTCCGTTTGAGGTTTTAACGCCCAAATCTAATCTGCTATTTGATGGTTTTAATACTAAAAAAATTGGGTTCTTTTCAAATAGTAGTTTTTGGGAACAATGGAGTTTGCCCTTGTATGTCAATAGGCAATCGAATAGTATTTTAATTAATTTTTGCAATTCAGCTCCTTTATTTGCAATTCATCAAATTGTTACGATTCATGATTTAGCTTGTGAGCAAAAAGGGTTTAAGTGGTTTTCGCTAGGATTTAGACAGTGGTATCGTTTTTTGATTCCAAGAATTGCAAAGTCTGCAAGAGTAATTTTCACTGTTTCAGAATTTTCTAGACAAGAAATTATTTCTCATTACAAAATTGATAGTGAGAATATAAAGATTATTCCAAATGGGTTAAATACTAATATTCAAATTGATAATCGACAAATACAGGAAAATTATATTTTACTCCTTGGAGGGAATAACCCTCGTAAAAATACGACTGGTGTTTTGAAGCATATTAATGAGATAGAAAAGCTTGGTTTTAAACTCGTTATTTTAAATAGCGATCAAACAGTTTTTAACTCAGTTCCAAAAAGAGTGCATCCTTCTATTATTTATCATAACTACACCACCGAAGCCCAATATTACTCTTTTATTAAATACGCGAAGGCGCTTGTATACCCGTCTTTATATGAGGGTTTTGGAATTCCTGTTTTGGAAAGTTTATGTTTGAAAACACCTGTTATTTGTTCTGATTTATTAGTGTTTCAGGAATCGTTTGAGAATTTACCTATTTATTTTAGTACATCTAATCCATCCGATTTTATTCATGCTTTACAAAGGCTGCATACTGCAACAATATCAGATTTAGATGTTGAAAAACTTACGCGAAAATATAGTTTTGATGAATCGGTTTCTTTAATTTTAAAAACTTTGCAAGAATTGTAGAAATTGAAGGTAGCGTTAGTACACGATTGGTTTAATGACATTGGCGGAGCTGAGAAGGTGGTGCGTGAAATTTTAGTGTGTTATCCGGAAGCTGATGTGTTTAGTTTAATTGACTTTTATGACGAACACAAAAGAGAAAAGTATCTTTTAGGTAAAATAGCAAAAACTAGCTTTATTCAAAATATTCCTTTTTCTAAAAAATTTTATAGATTTTTATTTCCATTATTTCCTAGGGCTATAGAAAGTCTTGATTTGTCAAAATATGATTTGATTATTTCTTCATCTAGTTCTGTTGCTAAAGGGATTCAAAAAACAAAGTCGCAATTGCATATTTGTTATTGTCACAGCCCAATGCGTTATGCTTGGGATCTGAGGCAAGATTATTTGAGTGTAATGAAGAATTCCTTTTCGAAAATGATTTTTAATTATTTTTTAAATAGACTTCAGAAGTGGGATTTGAAATCAAATTCACGAGTTGATTTTTTTGTGGCTAATTCCATCAATGTAAAAAATAGAATCGAAAAGAATTACAATAGAGAAGCTATTGTTATTTATCCTCCAGTAGATGTCTCGAGTTTTGAAATAACAGCAAAAAAAGCAAATTATTATTTTACGGTTTCTCGCTTAGTGGCTTATAAAAAAACGGAACAAATCATAAAAGCCTTTTCTAAATTCCCACATTTACAGCTTATTGTTGCTGGAGATGGACCAAATCGAAAAAAACTTAGTAAAATAGCCACTCCAAATGTCCAAATATTGGGCTACATCAGCACGGATGATTTGAGAGAAAAAATTAAAAATGCTAAGGCTTTTATTGCAAATGCTAACGAAGATTTCGGAATAACAGTTGTGGAAGCGCAATCCTGTGGCACACCCATCATTGTGCCTCAAATGGGAGGTTATAAAGAGACAGTAAATGAAAGTGTTGGTTGTTTTTTTGAAAAACAAACTGTTAATGACTTAGAAAAAGCTATCGAATCATTTGAGACTCAAAAGAAAGTTTATCATGAAGCAGATTTTATAAAAAATACAACTCGTTTTGATAAAAGTAGATTTCGTAATGAGTTTACCTCATTTGTAGAGGAAACATATAAATCTTTTTGTAGTAAATGATTTTGGTAAAAAAAGAGAATATTGAAAAATTAAGGCAAGTAATGTTTCTTGCTTTATTTACTTTTCCAGTTGTTTCAATAAAGTTTATCAATATTTTTTTTATATGTTTTACGATTTTTACCTTATTATTTTATTATAGAGAAAAACCAAAGTTTAATTTTTCTATTTTTAAATTGTATGCTTTGTTCATCTTGCCTTTTGTCCCGTATCTCATTGAATTTTTGTTATACCCCAATAACCAGGTTATTCGTTTTGAATTGGAAAAAAAGCTATTGTTTTTCGCTGCCCCAATTGTTTTTTATTTGAGTGCCTGTTTGAATTCGAAACTCGAAATTAAACAGGCCGTAAATTGTTTTATAAGTTCGGTAGCTATACTTTCATTTATGACAGTTTTAAACTTATTGTTTTGGGGTAATGTATTTTCGGAAGTAGCCTACCAAAATGGTGCTTTTGAGTTCAGGAGATCATTTGAAGAAATGTCAAGCCAACATCCTATTTATTATGGGTTATTTAGTACAACTGCTTCATTATGGATTATTTATTATTTTGATAAATACTCTAAAAATTTAAAATGGATTTTAAGTATATCACTATTTTTTATTATAGGATTAAATATTGTCATTGCTTCAAAAATGCCTTTGATTATATTGATTCTTGGGCTGATATGGATTGGCTATAAAAAAGTGAGTAGTAGGAAGCAATTAATGTTTATTTACGGATGCTCATTTGTTTTTGTTGTAGGCATTTCTTTTCTTATCCCTTCGCTTAGAAATCGCCTTTTGGAAATACCAAATTATTTTTTTCAGCCAACAATTAATAATACACTTTTAGAAAGAAATGTGATTTTTAATTGCAGTAAAAATCTGTTTTTAAACGATATTTATTTTGGAGTTGGTGCACGAAACACGCAAAAAATTATTGATTCAAGTTATTTAATGGTGAACTTTTATAAAGGATATTTTTTTCACTTTAATTCTCACAATCAGTTTTTAACTCTCGGAATTAACTACGGTGTAGGCGTGATATTATTGTTTTTAGGTTTATTAGCTATGATCTATAAAAAACTCAAAAACTTTCCTTTAGGATTTATTTATATATGTTCTTCTGTTTTAGTTATGTTTACAGAATCGATACTTGAACGACAAATGGGAGTTTATTATTTTTTGTTTTTCGGATTGTTGTTTCTTTTAGCTTTCCAAAGCAAGTATACTTCAAATGTTAATACTACAAAAGCTAAGTAGGTTGCCCATTCAGGATATTCTTTATATGATGTGTTGTGATTTCTTTTACCAGCAGCTAAAATAAGCAACAACATTACTCAATAACTAATTTCTTAGTAATTGATTTGCCTTCTAAAACTAGTTTAATAAAATAAATGCCTTTACTTATTTGTAGCTGATGAACGCTTATTTCCAAAGTATTTATTCCTGAATGTATGTATAGTACTTTTTCTTCAATTAGTTTTCCTTGTGCATCATATAGCGTATAATTTATAGTTTCATTAGATGAACTTAGTAAACTAATAGTTGCTTTGTCGTTAGCAGGGTTTGGATATATAGATAATTCGTTTAGTGCATTATTTTCTTCTATACCAGTTGACATAAGGTATATTACACCGTCACTTACTGTACTATCGCTTACTAAACCAGCATTATTTATAGCTTTTACCATAATGTAATACTTTTGGTTATTTACTAAGTTCAATCCTGTTTTGGTAGCTGATAAGTTCAAGTTGTTTAAGGTCCAAGAAGTAATATTTTGAGAAGCTGCCGTTGTGCCAATGGCATAATAATACGAAGCAACTCCCGAGTTAGTATCTTCTGCCATTGTATAATTCAAATCTAATTGCGTTCCAACATAAGTTGTATCAATGTCATTTGCAGTTCCATCTTTAATAATAGATGAGGCAGTTGGTTTAGTCCAGTCGATATCAATATATTGATTGCTAATAGCTGAAAGATTATTGGCATTATCTTTTGTAATACTACTAATATTTCCGCCGTATATGTTCGGCGAAATATTTTCGTTACGAAGATCGTTTGTATTGGCTGCCCCAACTAAAATGGAAGTAGATACAGCTCTTGAACGGAATATTTTAAAATCATCTATTCTAAAAGTACTGTTACCGCTTCTAAAAGATACAGATGTTCCTGTTGCATGAGGTGAAGTGTCTGTCCAAGATGCAATAAACACATTGTTTTGCCAAACTTTTATTTCTCCTGTAATTCTATCGTATGATATTTTGTAATCATAAGTTGTTCCTGCATTAATATTGATGCTAGCTGAGTAGGTTGGTAAACCAATAGTATTTGCAACTGATTTGTAAAACTCAACAGCACTTTGATCTGGTCTAAACCAAATCATATAACTGTTTCCACGCTGAGTTTGTGATGGATTGTCACAAGCAATGTAAATGCCTGCTCTACGGTTTGTATTACCTCCAGTAATGGTTCCCTTAAAGCAGTATAAATAACGATTAGATAAACTTTGAGTGACGGCAGCATAAATGTTTGTATTTGCATTTGTTTCGTCGGTTTGTATTAAAGCTCCTGCATTGATACTCCAAGTTCCTACAGAGCTTGTCCATTCTGGATGTATAGTGCTTCCACTAAAATCGTCATTAAAAAAACCTCTTGCGCCATTAGCTCTCCACTCAATTCCATTAAAATAACTTGGTTGGTAAAAACTTTTTTCAATGCCACTCCCTCCAACATTATCAGCATCAGTGTAAGTAGCTGTAAAGCTTTGAGTAATCCAATTATTTGGTGTTGTTATTTGTGTTGTTGGATTTGTGTTATCTTGTATGCATGTCCAAATTGCTTTAAAGCCAGATTGCACAGTTCCTCCATCCGATTTAAAACGAATAGTTACAGCAGGAGAGGTAGACGTTAACGTAAACGTTGAATTCAATGTTCCTGTATATACGCCAAGTGTTGCTGAGGAAGTTGAGTTACCATTGTAAATAAATAAAGTGTCGTAATTTGCTTCAGTAACAGCGTAACTGAAATTTAGTTTTACCGAACTCGCACCTGCAGGAGCAATGGTATAAACATAATTTTCGTTATCATAATAATTTCTGTTCGGCCCACCCATATCGTAAATACTATCAGTACAAGCAACGGTAGCACATGTCGAAAATTTATCTTTTATTAAGTTCCATAAATCAGAATAACCATCATCATAGCCTAATGCCCAAATGCCAATGCCGCCAATGCCACGTTGGTTTACTAAATCAAATTTACGACTGTAGCTATAATTATCATCTATCCAACATTGTCGCCAATTCCCAGTATTTTGAAATGAATAGTAATTTTCAAAACTGTTATTTTCAAAATTTTTATTTGCCAGAGAGTAAGTAGCCGCATTATTTTTTACGTAAGCATAAGTTCGCGAAGAGGTAAAGCCACCTGTTGTTGCTGAAGGAGCTGTACTCGCTACTGTTTCCCATTCTCTGCCATACCAAGGTAACCCTAAAAGCAATTTACTTTTAGTGGCGCCTTTATTTAAATAATGAGTAATTGATTTTGCTAAAGTGTAATTGTAAGTGGTTTGAAAATTATACAAGGGCGCTTCAGGACCAGCAGTAGTTGAGCCTGAATAATAATAATCGTACCCCATAATAATAAAATTATCTACTAGTGGATTTAGTGCAGCTATATCAAAGGTGTTATTGCCCCATTCAACAGCATACAAAGCCATAGTTACTTTATAATTTGGATTAGCTGCATGTACCTGATTACAAAGACTTGTCATAAATGCTGTAAAAGGCACTTTATCGCTCGAGCCCATCCCTTCAAAATCAATATTAATACCGTTACTACCCGGACGAGAATTTAATAAGTTAATGGCATTGGTAATAAACGTTTGTTGAGCTGCTGAGCTTGCCCAAAAGGTAGAATGGCTGCCAAATAAGGTAGCGCAAAAATGAACGTTTACGCTATTACTAATTGCTGCAGTAACAGCTGCACTAGTTGCCCAGGCGAAAGAAGCATTTGTATTATTACCTGTTGTTGGACTAACCGCATAATCAAAATAACAAAAGTCGCTGAGCATGCTCCAATCATAGTTTGTGTAAACAGAACCTACCCAATATGGATGCCAGCCATATACTTTTTTGTTTAAAGTGCAGCTTGTTGTTTTTTGTTGATTTGAATTTGCTTGATAAACGGTTCCGTTTTCAATGGTGTTTAAACTATCCCATTGACTGTCTTTTGAAAAAGAATAGTTTTTATAGTAATTACTTTGCTCTTGAATAGTAGATTGTTGTTGAGCTAAAAATTTTAGAGAAATGAATGATAGAAGAAGTAGAATTTTTTTCATTATTGAACATTTTGAAGCCCGAATATAATAAAAAAGCCGCCCGTAAATACAGGCAGCTTTGTTAAAAAGATACTAAATTGCTTTAGAAAAGCTATTATTTATGCGTTTTTTCGCTTGATACAGTTAATTTTTTACGACCTTTAGCTCTGCGACTAGCAATAACTCTACGGCCATTTGCAGAAGCCATACGCTCACGAAATCCGTGTTTGTTTCTTCTTTTACGTTGCGATGGTTGGAAAGTGCGTTTCATGGTATTAGTATTTAAATGTTATAAGTTTTTCAAAATTGGACTGCAAATATAATGGATTTTTATTATGTGGCAAATTTTTTACCAAATTTAACCTTAAAATAGCTATTATTTTCGGTTTTAGCCGTCCTAAAACTGTACATTTGCACTCTAAATTTCCGCAAAATGGCAAAAGGTACTAGTGTAAAGCACAAAGCAAAAGACGATATTCCAAAGGCAAAACTATCCGCAGCAAATTTCAAAAAATCGTTCCGTTTGTTCAAATATTTGGGAAAAAGTAAGTGGATTTTTGTATTAGGGATGTTTTTTGTTTTAGCAACGGCTATTGTTGGCTTGTATTTCCCAATTATGGCTGGTAAAATGTTTGGATATTTAGGACAAACTACCATGGCGCCTAGTCTTTTTAAAGACGCTGTTTCTGGAACAGGTATTGAGCTTTTTGTATTATTGATTATTCAAGGATTAGTATCTTTTGGTCGAGTATATACTTTTTCAATTGTTACCGAAAATATATTAAAAGGCTTGAGAACAGATACTTTTAATAAATTGGTAAAAATGCCAATGAGTTTTTTCTCAAAAAATCAAGTAGCCGATTTAAGTAGTAGAGTAGCCACTGATATTAATGTTATATCAGATGCTTTTGCGGTTAACATTGCCGAAGTGATTCGTCAAACAATTGTTGGAACAGGAGGATTAGTTTTATTGGTATACTATACGGGTTGGGACGTAGCCAAATGGTTTCTAGCAATCATTCCACCAATTACGATCATTGCTATTATATACGGACGAAAAATTCGTAAATACTCAAAAGGATTTCAAGATAAAATTTCCGAGTCGGGAATTATTGTCTCAGAAGCATTAACAGGCATTACAAGCGTTAAAGCATTTACGAACGAACAATTAGAAATTAGCAAATATGACAAAGTAACCAATGAAATTAGAAGATTTGGAGTTCAATATGGTGTGATGAGAGGCGCGTTTTTTGCCTTTATTATTATGTGTGTGTTTGGCTCTATCTTTTTTATTTTATACCAAATGTTATTACTGCTCAATCAAATTGGACCAGACGGCAAACCTTTATTGAGCCCTGAAAATTTCGGTATTTTTATGATGCTTTCATTTTTTGTGGCAGCGTCGTTAGGTGGCTTACCTGAGCAGTTGGCATCCATACAACGTGCACTTGGTGCAACCGATAGAGTGTTTGATATTATTGATGACACTCATGAAGAAATAAATTTAGCGCATCGTAATAACTTAAATTTGAATAGAGTAAAAGGCGATTTAGAATTTAAAAATATTCAATTTACTTATCCAACTCGGCCAGATTTTGTTGTATTAAAAAACATTTCGTTTAATGCCAAAGCTGGCGAAACTATTGCCTTAGTTGGTAGTAGCGGAAGCGGTAAGTCAACTTTAGCATCCATGGCATTGCGTTTTTATGAACCAACTAGCGGAGAATACACGATTGATGGAAAAAAATCAACGGATTATGAGTTAACTGAATTACGTGATCAAATGGCAATTGTACCACAAGATGTATTGTTATTTGGTGGAACCATTAAAGAAAATATTTTATACGGAAAACCAAGTGCTACGGGTGCTGATGTGATTGAAGCCGCAAAACAAGCTAATGCCTATGATTTTATTATGAGTTTCCCAGATAAATTTGAAACCTTAGTGGGCGATAGAGGTATTCAATTATCTGGCGGACAGCGACAACGTGTGGCTATTGCTAGAGCAGTTTTAAAAAATCCTTCTATTTTAATTTTAGATGAAGCAACGAGCAGCTTAGATAGTGAAAGCGAGCGCTTAGTGCAAGATGCTTTAGATAAATTAATGATTGGCAGAACATCTATTGTAATTGCACATCGCTTATCAACTATTAGAAAAGCAGATAAAATAGTTGTATTACAAAAAGGCGAGGTTGTAGAAATGGGAACTCATCAAGAATTAATGGCCAACGATTCAGGGCTTTATCAGAAGTTGAGCAAGTTGCAATACGAGTTGAATTAAGATTTTAATAACAACTTCAGAGCCCCATTTTCTTTCTTTCTCATCAACTCAGCATCTGCTTTGATTTTATCTTTATAGCCGCATAAGTGCAAAATACCATGTATCATCACGCGGTGAAATTCTTCATCAAAGGTTACTTTAAATTTATCGGCATTTTCTAAAACTCTTTCAATGCTAATAAAAATATCGCTATTGATGGTTTTACCTTCTGTATAATCAAAGGTGATAATATCGGTAAGTGTATTATGATTTAAATGCTTGATATTGATTTCAAGCAATTCATCATCTGTACAAAAAATATAATTAATCGTGCCGAGTTTGTGCTTTTCTTTTTCGGTAATAGTTTTAATCCAAGCTTTTATTTTTGTTTTTGCTTTAAATTTAAAAGCAATGCTTTGGTTGTTGAAGGAAATTGCCATATTATTTTAGGGAATTTATTTTCTTTATCATAAAGTAAAAAAACAATAAGCCAATTAAGGGGAGACTGATTTTAAAAAGGTATTCGTTTTTTTGAGTATTAACGAAGTTCATAGCTAATAAAATGATAGCTAAAACATTAAATACAATACCAATAATAAATAAAATTTTAAAATGAGATTTTTTCATTCAAAAAAACGGAAGTATTAATTCAAATTAAACGTCAATAAAACTTCTTGTCCGTTATTATTAAATTCAACTTTATCAGCTAAGTTTTTCATTAAAAAAACCCCGCGTCCGTTTGGTTTATCTAAATTTGCTGGATCTGTAGGATCAGGTAAATTATTGTAATCAAATCCACGACCTTCATCAGCTACCGAAAAACAAATATTTTTTTCGTGTGATTCAAATCCTATTTTAATATGTTTATCAGGATTACCTTTGTTGCCATGGTAAATGGCATTGTTTACTGCCTCTGTTACAGCTATTAGTATATTGCCATAACTATCTTCGTTTACATTAAACACATCGCATACATCTTCTACTAAACGCTCTACTAATCTTATATTTTCTGATGATGATGGGATATCCAATTTTTCTCCTTTAGCTGGTATCATTTGTTTACGCTATTAAAATATTCATTAACTTTTTGCTTATAGTAAGGTGTTAAACTTGGCGAAACCGTATTTAACAACTCCAGTTCTTTTTCTCTAAGTCTTTTATACTCTAAAAATTGCGTAGGGTTACTTAAAACTTGATTTTTCGCCTCATTACTTTTCCTTTGTTCGTCCTGCTCGCGCTCTCGCTCTGCTTTTTCGCTTTCTAAAAGTTTAGTTATGATATCTTGCTGGCGTTTCATCGTTTCTTGCGTAATTTGACGGTTAACGATATCTATTTCAGTCTGTTCCATCATGTCTGCAATATTTCCACCTGGGTTTGAACCACCATCTTTTTTAATTTTATCCATCATTTGCTGCATTTGACGTCTTAATGCTTCTTGTTGAGCCGCCATTTTAGCCAATTGTTCACTCATGCCCTGACCTTGTTGTCCAGGCATCATACCTTTTTGCCCACCTTGCTGACCCATTCCGCCTTGTCCCCCTGGTTTTTGCCCTCCAGGTTTCTGTCCTGGTTTATCCCCCGGTTTTTGACCGCCAGGTTTCTGACCTTGTTCTAATTGTTTTTTAAGTTCGGCTAATTGTTCATTTAATTTTTGCTGCATTTGCTTCATGCTTTGCATACTAGGTTTTCCGTCGCCGGGTTTAGTTGATGAACTTGGTTTTTTACCTTTTCCTGGTTTCTTACAACTTCCATTTCCTGGTTTACTTTCTTTTGATTCTTTGGCTTGCTTTTGCATGTCCTCTAAAGACTCGTTTAGTAATAATGCCAAGTTGTTAATAGAAGTCATAGAATATTGCATGCGCATTTGAGCGTTAGACTGCTGACGTTCTGCTAATTCAGAAACAGCTTTTCCCATATTCATATTTATGGCAGAAATTTCTCTGTTTACCGTTGCGCTAATTTTAGGTTGTCTTTTACTGATTGCTAATAAACTATCTTCAATAATTTTTGAATCGTCTTGTAATTTTTTTTGTGTTTGGGTGATTTTTAAATATTGTGGATTATCAGAGCGTAACTTAGAAAGTTGTCCCATTAAATCTTCTTGTGCAAAAGATAAGTTTAATAAATTTTCTAAAATCTGACGTACAGCTTGCATGTCTTCTTCTTCCTCTTCTTTTTGCATCTTCTCCATCGCTTGCTGCATTTGCTGTTTCATTTCTTCCATTTTATCAGAAGCTTCTTTTTGAGATTGTGATGCTTTCTTTTTATTATTCTGATTTAATTGCTCAGAACTTTTTTCCATCTCCTTACTAATCTCATTTTGCTTTTCTTCAGTTTTAGGAATTTCATTCGGACTTTCAAGAGCTGCATTTTTTTCTTGCATTTCTTTTAAGTCTTTTTTTAAATCCTCAAACTGTTTGTTTAATTCGTCTTGTTTTTTCTCTAATTCTTTAGAAGAGGTTTCTGGTTTCTTGTTGTCAGTTTTTTGTTCCTTGTTTGAAGTTTCAGGTTTCTCATTGCCTTTTTCTGACTTCTCATTTCTCACATCTGATTTCTCATCTGTCTCTTTCTTCAAGGCATCTTCTTTGTTTTTTAAATCATCTAATTTATCAATGGCTTGTTGTAGTTTTTGTTCTACTTCCATTTGTTTAAATGCTTCCAAGGTTCTGTCCAACTCTTTTTCCATGTCTTTGTTCGACAGTTTTAATTGTTCGAGTTTTTCTTGTACTTGATTTTTATCTAGTTTATCTAATAGCTTATTTAACTCATCAAATAATTTTTTCATTTCAGGAGTCATGATGTTTTCAAACAACTGTTCAAGTTGTTTTTGTTTTTCTAAAAGAGATTCATCCATTTGTTGATTCTCTTGTTGCTGTTGATTATTTAATTGATTTTCTTGTTTACTTTCTTCAATTTTATTTTTGAGTTCGTTTTGTTTCTTCAAAATATCTTCCAATTTTTTCTTTTCCTCATAACCCATTTGTTTTTTCTCGGTCAGTTTTTTACTGAGGTCATTAATTTCTTTTTGTAAATCTTTTGCTTTTTTAGCGCCGTCTTCTAAATCTTTTTTAATCTCCGAATTGTTTTTGTCTGTCGCCGCATTCACTTCATCAATGGTTGGCGCTTTAAACAACATGGTTTGCGTTTTAGCAGATTTAGAACCTGTAACACCATCGTTATCCCACACTTCAAAGTAATATTCTATTTTATCACCAGGCAATAATTCAAAACGAGAGGCATCTAAAAAGTAATAGTAGGGCTGAGTAATTTGCTGTTTGTTCACACCCATGATTTGTTCTCCATTTTTCAAAATGGCTTTACCCGTTGAATCTTGGGTGTATTGTGTGTATTTAAATATTAATCGTGTAAAGCCGTAATCATCTTTTATAGTGCCAGAGAAATAAATATTTTTAGGATTTAAGGAGTCTGTTTTTTCGCTCACATCAATTAATGGAACTTGATCTGGAACCACATTAATTGTATAATTTACTGAATCAGGATTTTGTTTTAAGAAATGATTCATGGTTTTGATGCTGTAAGGCATACTTTGCATCATGCGTTTTGAAAAAGAAAATTCATCTTCCGATGATTTAGAAATATCCACCATGGTATCTCTAAAATTTAAAAATATTTGATCCGTATTTTTTGTATGAAATACCCATTGCATTTTTGTGCCCTGAGGTATTTGCAAATCACCGATATTTGATACGGTTTCATTTTTTTTGTTGAGGTAAGCTGGATAACTTAACTGAATATCAAACTTCATCAACATTGGTTTTGGTAATACTTTTAATTCGTAAGATTTAGAATTAAAGCCTGCCGCCGTAAATACAAAGTCTTGATTTTGCTGAACATTTTTAAAAGTATACGTATAATTTACATTATCAACTTTTTCCATTTTATGTTCTACACCATCTACTAAAATAAAAACTTCATTAGGAATTTCGTTTCCCTTGAGTTTTAATTCTAACACATAATCTTGTTGCTGAATAGCCTCTAAATTATTATTATCAATAGCAAATTGAAAAGGCGCTGCTTTTTCAAAATAGGTTTGATGAAACACCATGCGTTTTGTTCCATCTGTAATGATGCTTGGTTTTATTGCTAATACTAATAACATTAAAGCAATGGGCGGCAAAGCAAATTTTAAGTATTTTTTATTTTCTCCAATATCAATTGCCGAAGTAAACGGAATAGGTTTTAACTCTTCCATTTTTTGATTGATACTTGCTGTTAATAAATCTGGAGATAAAATAGAACCAGAGTTTCGTTGTAGCTGAAGCGTGTTTAATAGTTTATCGTTGATATTATTGAAGTGTGTGCCGACAATATTTGCCGCTTCATCATAAGAAATTACTGAGCCTAATTTATTTAATTTTAAAACAGGAATGACAATGTATTTGAATAATACAAAACTACTAGCAATTAAAAACGAATAAAATAAAATAGTTCTTGTCGTTGTTCCAAATTCGGCAAAGTATTCAGCAACTACTAAAAATAAAAAAGCAGCAACTAATAATCCGCTAGTATATAATAAACCTTTGATCAGTTGGTTTTTATAATACTTGCGTATAAACTCATCTAGTTTTAATATTAGGATATTTTGTTCTGAAGGCAATTTATTGGTGTTTACACAAATTTAACGAAAACAAAGGAGGATTAAAATAAAATTTCTGTTAAAATAAAAATGCGGTTTAAATAATCATTAAACCGCATTTTTATTTAAATCTAGAATGAACTATCCAACTTTCACTTCTTTCTTTTCTTTCAGAATTTCTAAAACTTCCGAATAAATTTGCTCTTCAGAAAAACCGCATTCTGTGTATAATTCTTTTGGTTCACCGTGTTCAATAAATTTGTCTGGAATACCTAATCGCTTTACTTGAGCACTGTAATTATTTTCTGCCATAAACTCTAAAATAGCACTACCAACACCGCCTACAATAGTTCCATCTTCGATTGTAATGATTTTTTTATAACGAGCAAATACGTCATGCAACATCGCTTCATCTATTGGCTTCGCAAAACGTAAATCGTAGTGAGCTGGTGTTATGCCTTCTGATTCTAACTTCTCAATAGCTTTTACTGCAAAGTTTCCTGGATGTCCTAAAGATAAAATTGCAACCTCTTTTCCATCTTTTAATTTGCGTCCTTTTCCAATCTCTAATTTTTTAAATGGTGTTTTCCAATTTACCATTACGCCATTACCTCGTGGGTAACGAATGCTAAATGGCCCAGTTACTTCATCTAATTGAGCCGTATACATTAAGTTACGTAATTCTTCTTCATTCATTGGAGCACTCACAATCATATTAGGAATGCAACGGAAATAAGGGATATCAAATGCACCGTGGTGGGTTGGTCCATCGGCACCAGCAATTCCACCTCTATCTAAACATAATACTACTTTTAAATTTTGTAAAGCTACATCATGTACCACTTGATCGTATGCACGTTGCATAAACGAAGAGTAAATGTTGCAATATGGGATCATGCCTTGTGTTGCTAAACCTGCGCTAAACGTTACCGCATGTTGTTCGGCAATACCTACGTCAAATGCACGATCAGGCATCGCTTTCATCATAATATTTAATGAGCAACCACTTGGCATAGCCGGTGTGATACCCATTATTTTTTTGTTTTGTTCAGCTAATTCTACAATTGTATATCCAAATACATCTTGATATTTTGGAGGTTGAGGTTCTTTAGGAACTACTTTTATAATTTCTCCAGTTTCTTTATTAAACAAACCTGGTGAGTGCCAAACGGTTTCATTTCCTTCTTCCGAGAATTTATAACCTTTTCCTTTTTTAGTTAAAACGTGTAATATTTTTGGGCCAGGTATATCTTTTAAATCGGCCATGATTTTCGTTAAACGAACTACATCGTGCCCATCAACTGGTCCAAAATAACGGAATTTTAACGACTCAAATAAATTGCTTTGTTTTAATAATGAAGTCTTAACTGCATTCTCTAATTTACTAGCAATTTCTTGAGCATTTGGTCCAAACTTGCTAATTTTCCCAAGCAATTCCCAAACTTTATCTTTTGTTTTATTGTATGCATGAGAAGTTGTTATATCAGTTAAATAATCACGCAAAGCACCAACGTTAGGGTCAATGCTCATACAATTATCATTTAATACTACTAATAAATTGCTATTTGAAATACCTGCATGGTTTAATGCTTCAAAAGCCTGACCAGCAGTCATAGAGCCATCACCAATAACGGCAATGTGTTGTTTATCTTTTAATCCTAAATACTGACTTGCAACCGCCATTCCTAGAGCACCGCCAATAGAAGTAGAAGAGTGACCTACGCCAAAAGTATCATATTCACTTTCTGAACGTTTAGGGAAACCGCTAATACCTTTGTAAATACGGTTTGTATGAAAAATATCTCTACGGCCAGTAATAATTTTATGTCCGTATGCTTGATGGCCTACGTCCCAAACTAATTGGTCGTATGGTGTATTGAATACATAGTGTAAAGCTGCTGTCAATTCAACAACACCTAAAGAAGCGCCAAAATGACCTCCTTTTACAGATACGATATCAATAATAAATTGACGCAATTCTGAACAAAACTGCTCTAATTCTTCTTCTTTTAGTTTTTTTAAATCGGCTGGGGAGTTAACCTTTGCCAATAATACACCAGGGATAACACCTGAACCTTTAACAATTTCCATTACAACAAAGATAAACTATTTTATTAATTGTAAAAACGTGATTTTTAACACTTTATTACCATTTTATAGGTTAACAAACGTTAAACAAAATAGTTTAGCTAGAGAAAAATTATTGCTTTTTCTTGTTTTGAAGTAATTGCTCCAATTTTAGCAAAAAATTGATTTTGAGATTCTAAAAAGGCATCCATTTCTTTTTCGTGAGATGCTTCAACACTAAATAATAAACCGCCCGAAGTTTGAGGATCGCAATAAAAAATAAAATCTAAATCTTTCATACCAGCTATGTTTTTAGATTGATCATTGTAGTTGCGCGTCGTATTATCGGGAAAAACAAATTGTTTGGCGTATTCTTTTGCAGCTTCCATGATAGGAAGTGCGCTTTTATGTATTGTTGCTGATAAATTAGTATTGGCTAACATTTCTAATAAATGACCAGCAAAACCAAATCCAGTCACATCTGTAATAGCATTCACATAAGTTAATGCTCCTAGTTTTTCGCCAATCGAATTTAGTGTGGTGGTTTGTTCTAATAGTAAGTGATAATCCGTTTCGTTTAGTAATCCTCTTTTTAAAGCGGTACTCAATACACCAATACCTAAAGGCTTTGTAATATATATAATATCATTTTCTTTAACGGCATTATTTTTTTTGATATGTTCTTTTTTTACTAAGCCTGTTACAGCTAAACCAAATAAGGGTTCTTGTGTATCTACACTATGACCGCCTGCTAAAGGAATACCAGCCTTGTTACAAATATTTTGAGCACCTTTAATCACTTGTTGCGCAACTTCGGTAGGAATTTTATCTACTGGCCAACCTAAAATTGCTACTGCCATTAAAGGTTTTCCGCCCATCGCATATATATCGCTAATGGCATTGCATGCCGAAATTTTTCCGAAGTCAAAGGCATCGTCGACAATAGGAGTAAAAAAATCTGTTGTGCTAATAATGCAATTGCCATCTTCTAATTCGTATACGGCGGCGTCATCTTTGGTTTCACTGCCAACTAATAAGTTTTTAAAAACAATATCTTGTTTACAGCCTTTTAAAATTTCTTCTAATACGGCTGGTGCAATTTTGCAGCCACAGCCCGATGCTTTACTAAATTGTGTAAGTTTTACTGACATGTTTTTTAGTTCAAGGTATTTATAATTTGTTTTACTTTTAAGGCATTTACTTCTGCTTCAATCGTATCAGAGTTTATATTTATAATCGGTTGTTTTTTATTTTTATAATTAAATTCATAAGCTCTATCATAATATAATAAGGACAAACGAGCTACATCGGATAAATTTCTATCATCCAAATATTGTAAACATAATTTTGTATTTAAGGTTCCCAATTGTTGTGCTATTTTTCCAACACAGGCTTTTAAAGCATCGATGTCAACCGTGGTGTAATCTTCTACCAATTTTTGTACTCGCAATTCAAATGGAATTTCAATTTTTATGATCGTAGCTTGTTTCATTTGTTGCCACAAACCTTGGGGTAATTTATTAAATCCAATGGCTTGAGATTCGTCTTCTAATATAACGTATTGTGAGCTATCGAGGTCAGAAAGTTGATCATACAACTGATGTTCAAAAACCTGCTGAGGATTTTGTTTTTGTTCGTTAATGGCACCAAAAGCAGAGCCTTTATGATGAGCGATATTTTCTAAATCAACAATTTGTAAATTTTGTTTTTTTAGTTTTTTTAAGATGTCTGTTTTTCCGCTTCCTGTTTTTCCACCCAATAAAATTATTTTTCTGTCTTGCTTAAAATAATCTAATACATAATTTCTGAAAGCTTTATAGCCACCTTTCATAATTACGGCATCTAAACCTGAAGTATTCATGAGCCAAGCAAAACTATTACTGCGCATCCCACCTCTAAAACAATACACAAATACTTTTTTGTTTTTTGATAGTGCTTTTACCTGATTAACAAAAGAAGTCATTTTAGGAGACACAATTTCTAAGCCTCTATTGACAGCGGTATCTTTTCCCTGCTGTTTATATAAAGTGCCAACTTCCGCTCGCTCGCTATCTTCAAATAAAGGAATATTAATAGCATTAGGTAAATGACCTTTGAAAAACTCAATAGGTGCTCGCACATCTATAATGAGTTCGGTTTTACTTTTGCTTAAAAAGTCGTTTACATTTATGGCACCAACAGTCATCAAAGCGAAACTACAGTTATTTATTGAAAATGAATGTTATTAATTTTAAAGAACCGCATTTTGTAGTTTTATTGTAGTGAACAGTTTTCACTATCTAGTTGTTAAAATCTTATGGTTTTATTCGATAAATAAAACTAAATACGTTGGATTTTGTGATTTTATTTGTATAATATTGTATTAATGAAACTTACAAAACTTTTTACCCTAGTAATTTTGATTTTATCTATAGGAGTTACTACACCTATCATGGCGCAGGTAAGAGGTGGACGTAAAAAGGAACATCGTAACCAACGAGGTGGAGGGAAGCTTTTTGGCAATAAGAGTAGAGGTAATGCAAATGCTTTTGCCAAAGGCGGACACAAAAAGAATTTTTTAGCTAGAGTTTTTAAAGGAAATAAAAGCAATGGTCCATGGGTTTATCACAAAACAAACCCTGGTAAAAAACAAAAGAAAGAGCAGCATAAATTATTTACTCGTAATCGTACTAAAGGTAAACGTTTTACAGATGGTATTATCGCTCAACAAAATAGAGAACGTAGTATGAGACGTGTAAGAGGAAACTCTAGTTTCAGTAAACGAAAACATTAAAATAGTTTTTAAAACTTTTTAATCAATCCCATCTAATCAGGTGGGATTTTTTATTTTTACGCATTAATTAAAATATATGAACGTATTAATTTTAGGATCAGGAGGAAGAGAGCATGCTTTTGCATGGAAACTAGCTCAAAGTAAGCAATTAGAAAACTTATATATTGCCCCAGGAAATGCTGGAACTGCTCAATGTGGCAGTAACGTTAATATATCAGCAACTGATTTTGATGCTATTAAAAATTTAGTGTGGGAAAAGAGTATTGATATGGTATTAGTTGGCCCTGAAGATCCATTAGTAAAAGGGGTACACGATTATTTTTTAGCTGATGAAGTGTTGAAAGAAATTCCTGTGATTGGTCCTAAAAAAGATGGCGCGCAGTTAGAAGGCAGTAAAGATTTTAGTAAGCAATTTATGTTTAAACATGGTGTACCTACAGCTAAATATAAAAGCTTTACCAAAGATAATATTGCTGAAGGAGCTGCCTTTATTGATAACTTAACTCCTCCGTATGTTTTAAAAGCAGATGGTTTAGCCGCAGGAAAAGGCGTGTTGATTATTGATGATGCGGCAGAAGCTAAAACAGAATTGCAAAATATGATTTTGAATGCCAAGTTTGGTAATGCGGGCAATACGGTTGTGATTGAAGAATTTTTAAAAGGCATTGAATTATCTGTATTTGTGTTGACGGATGGAAAATCCTATAAAATATTACCAGCTGCTAAAGATTATAAACGCATTGGAGTAGGAGATACTGGCTTAAATACAGGTGGAATGGGAGCAGTGAGCCCAGTGCCATTTGCTGATGAAGCTTTTATTAAAAAAGTAGAAGAAAAAATTGTGAAACCAACCATTAATGGTTTAGTAAAAGATGGTATTGATTACCGTGGATTTATTTTTATTGGTTTAATGAATTGTGATGGTGAACCAAGTGTGATTGAATACAATTGCCGCATGGGCGATCCAGAAACAGAAGTAGTAATACCACGTATTGAATCAGATTTGTTAGATTTATTACAAGGCGTGGCGACACAAACCTTGCACGAAAAACAATTTAGTGTAACCAAAGATATTGCCACAACCGTTGTATTAGTGAGCGGTGGTTACCCAGAAGATTACGAAAAAAATAAAGTAGTAACTGGTTTAAATAAGGTTACGAATAGCCAAGTGTTTCACTCAGGCACAACTTTTAAAAACGAAGACGTAGTAACAAATGGCGGACGAGTTTTTGCCATCACCTCATTTGGAAAAACCATTGAAGACGCTATTGCTAAAAGTTTTATAGCTGCCGAAACTGTTAGCTACGATGGTAAATATTACCGTAGCGATATTGGAAAAGATTTGATGAACTGGGGGAAGTAGATTGTAAGTTTATTCTTTATAATAAATCTTATTTAAAAATGGATTTCTTTCCAAGTACTTAACAAGTATCGTGTCGCCTATTTTATATTTTTCTTCGTCTGTAAATCCTGGTATAGAATAATAGCTGTTACTATTGACATCAAATACTACAATAATGTGGTACTGCAATTTGCCAGATGAACGTGAGCCAGACCTTTCTAGATAGGTGTAATCTACTTTGCCAGTAATGTTTTTACCATGGTCATGGATTTGGTATGACACTATACTTTTTTCAATAAACGTGGAAAGTAATAGACCAATAAAACCAAACGCAATAAATAAAATTCCTATGCCAAGTGCTTTATCTTTGTTTGCCGTTTTTGCGATGTAAAATAATCCCACACTTGCAGGAATAGCAACAGTAACCAATAAAAATTCTAAAATTCTATAATCGTGTTGGTGACCGTAAATATATTTTTCGGGAATGACAATAAATCTTACCACGCAAACTAACACAAGATAGATGAGCGCACTGAAAATTATTTTTTTCATTTTCCTATAAAAAACTACCTAGCATTAAACAACCAGCCACTAGGGTCCATGGTTTTTTGTCCCTTCCAAATTTGAAGGTTCATGCTCGTTTTGCCGTCTTCATCCATTATACTTCCAATTGCCTGTTTAATGGCTACTTTGTCGCCTTGTTTAACAAATACATCGCCAATATTACTATAAACACTTAAGTACTCACCGTGACGAATGATAATTAATTTTCCGCCAGTTGGAGAGATAGCAATACTAGTGACTTCACCTTCAAAAACAGCACGCGCTTGTGAGCCTTTATTCGCACAAATCTCTACACCATTGTTGTTCATCATAAATCCTTTGATTGCAGGGTGTTCATATTCGCCATAAGGCTGGCAAATAACGCCTTTTGTTACAGGCCAAGGTAATTTACCTCTACTGCTCGAAAAGTCTGCGCCAAGCGCTTCCGCTTCTTCTGTTAACTCAGGAGCGGTTGCTTTTACTTCTGGTGTTTTAGTTTTTGTCTTGGTTTTTGTTTTATTTTTCTCAGCTATTTTTTCCGCTTTGGCTGCCTTAGCTGCAGCAATTTTAGATGATTCTTCTAACTTACGTTTTATCTCTGCTTCAATTAAACGTTTAATGGCAATTTGTAAATTTTCGGCATCACGTTTTTTCTTTTCTAATTCTTCTTTTAATTCTTTTTCTTGTTGTTGTAATTCGCTTAACACAATTTCTTGTTGCTGCTTCTCACCATCTAATTGCGTTTTTTCTTCTTTCTCATTTCCTAGTAATACATTTTTTTCGTGTCGTTGCCCTTCTAGTTCTTTTAATTTTGTACCCAACACTAATTGCGTAGCAACAATTTCATCAGCTTGTTTTTTACGAAATGTAGCGTATTGCTGAAAGTATTTAATACGCATATAGGCTTGATTAAAATCGCCCGACGAAAACAAAAACATAATTTTTGTATAAGAATCTTGATTACGTTGTGCAAAATAAATCATCTTAGCATATTCGCTTTTTAATTTATCTAAGCTAGCTTTTAAGGCATTTATCTCTGTTACATTTTTTTTGATTCGAGAATTAATTTGCGCTAACTCACTATTGATGGTGCTAATTAATTCTTCGCGCACTTTAATTTTGGTATTGATAACCACAATGGTATTAATTTGCGATTTTTTACTGGCCTTTGTTTGACTTAATTGAGAGTTAAGTTGTTTGATATCATCATTCAACTTATTTTTTTTGTTCAGTAAATCTTTTTGCGATGGTTGCCCTTTAGTTTGAGAAAAGGTGTGAAATGAAATGCTACTAAAAAAGAAGATTAAGCATAAAATAATGCTAACGTTGTTCTTTTTTAATAGGTATAGGTTCATAGCTTTTTGGTATGTTCAGCGTTAATTTTTGTGGCTGATTTATCTCTATGCGAACATAGTTAATTTTAAGGTCTATTTTCTTCTCTGCCTTTATCTCAATATTAACATTGTGTGGTGCAAAAACAGAGTCGGAAGCCAAGAATTTCTCATATTTCGCATGAAAACTTCTGTTTGTTGACACATCTTCAAAATCGTTATTAATGATTTTAAAATTGTCAGGATTTAATCTCATGATTTGTAAAGAACGTTTTAATGAATCCTGACCACTGTTTATACGGCGTAGCTTACGTTTTCGAACGGTACTTAACAAATATTGACAGTTTTCTCTATCAATCACGGGCTTCATTTTAGAATCATCATCATCAAAATCAGCACTATTTCCAATTAAAGCGGCTTGTATAAGGTCAAAATCTAAATCGGCATTTAGTAATTGATTAATATAATTGAAATCGCCTTTAAAATATTGTTTTTTAACATATACTACCATTTTAACCGAATCGCGAGTAATCAATAGCTTTGCGATATCAATTAATCCTACTGCTTGTATAGATATCCAAATGGCACTGTCTTTTCGGGCCTTTATCCTAACATCTAAATTATGATCTTCGCCATCTATTAAGGTTTCCACATCTGCTTTAGCATATAGCCAATTGTACTGAAGCTCGTTTTCCTTAATGTGTTTTGATAATGATTTGGCACTTTTAAACTGTAATCTACATCTGCCTATGGTATCTTCTGTTTGATTTTGAATGGCTACCTGTTGAACATGTTTTTTTGATTTACACGATAACATAACGAGCAGCGCACCAATAAGACACAGATAAAAAATAGAAATATGGTTCCTTTTAATCATTTAATTTTTTTTCCGCAATTTTTTTATCCAAGAATTCAGAACCAGCGCCGTCTTCTTTAGCGTCCATCCAATATTTTAGCGCCTCTTCTTTTCTATCTAATTTGTATAATACATCCCCATAATGCTCGGCAATAGCACTTTTACTTCCAATTTTTACGGCACGCGCTAACCAAACTTCGGCTTCTTTATATTTACCTTGTTGATACAAAATCCAGCCATAAGTATCTAAATAAGAACGATTATTTGGATATAATTCATTGCTTCTTCTCGAAAATTTTTCAGCTTTCTCTAATTTTTCTTTTCTTAGTGACAAATAGTAAGCGTAGTTGTTTAAGATAGAGGCATTATCTGGATCTATTTTTAAAGCATCATCAAATGCCTTATCTGATTTTTCGTATTGTTTATTAGAGTTATATGCTTCTCCTAAGCTCGAGTAAAAGTCGATTAATAACAAATTGTTGTTATATACAAATTCTAATCCATCAGTAAATGATTCGATTGCTTTTGTATAGTTTTTTAGAGTTGTGTTTGAAATACCATTAAAAAAATATGGTAATGGTTGATTAGGAAATAACTCCATAGCTTCAAAACTATGAGCCTCCAATGATTTATATTCTCCTAATTCTGCTTCCGTTCCCATTAATTGAGTCCAGATGTTATAGCTACTCTTATCTAATATTATAGCTAGTTCGTATTCGTCACGTGCTTCTTTTACTTTTTTATCTTTCAATAAAAAATCGGCTTTGATGCTATGAACTTCAGCAGAGTTTGAGTTTACTCTTAAGGCAATATCACACAACTCATCCGCTTGTTTTTTATAGTCTGCATTCAATTCAGATAGCTCGTAATACGACGCTAAAATTTTTAATTTAGTTTCAACTTCTAAATCGGAACTTTCAAATGCAATTTCAAGTTCTTTAAACATATTAGCATTATCGTTCAACGATTTATAATAATCTGCTAATGCCAGATGTAAAATAGGATTTTTTGAATCTAATTTTAAAGCCGCTTGATAATTACCCATGGCTTTTTCATTTTGATTAGTTTCCTGATAAAATTCTGACAGATACGTGTAATATCTTATTTCACTTGGGTTTGCTGCAATCAATTTTTTAAATTCAGCTTCAATTTCGGCTGTTTTTTTTAATTGTTTTAATAATTTTATTTTATTGAGCGTAAAGGCTTCGTTTTGCCCGAATTTCTTTTCAATGTCGTCAAATGTTTTAAACGATTTTTCGTAGTTACCGCCATACATATATTCGGCAGCTAAGCCTTCGTAAAACTCTGAGCGGTTAGGGTAATTTTTAATTAATCGAGTATATACTTCTGCTGCCTGTGCAAACTGACGTTTATTATGTAAACAGTCGATATACAATAATTGATACCATTCGTTTTTAGGATCTGCATTGGCGCACTCTTTGCCGTATTTCAAAGCATTGTCATATAATCCATTAAATCGGTAAATGTTACCTAATTCGTATTTTACGGCTGGGGAAGACGGGTCTATTTTTAGACATTCTTTAAATGCGTTTTCGGCTAATTCAATATTCCCTTTCATTCGCTCTTTGCAACCATCGATAAAATAAAAAGAGAATTTAGTTTGATTTTCTTCAGAGATGCCTTTTGTGGATATGTTGCTCGCTTCTTTAGACGAAGTAGAGGTTCCTTTTTTTGATTTACAAGAAAATGCAAAAATTACCATTAATGGCAAAATTAAAGCACTAAAAATTATATTGATTTTAAATTTCAATACTATTGGTTTTGATTTACAGAGAAAGTGTTGTGTAATCACTCATACTGATGTCTAAGGCTTTTCCTTTTACTTCAGCGCCTTCGCCAATCATGCTATTTGCAATTATTGTATTACTTAATTTTGTGTTAGCCTGTATGATACTATTTTTCAAAACTGCATCACTTACTTTGCTACCTGCACCAATAGATACATGCGGCCCAACAATTGAATTTGTAATCACAACATTGTCGCCAACAAAGCAAGGCTCAATAATGGTACTGTTTTCGGTAACGATATTTTTTCCTTTTAAGTTAGGTTTTCCTTTTTCAAATTCTAATACACGTTGGTTAGTGTAAACCGTTGCGTCTTTGTTTCCGCAATCTAACCATTCAGTTACTTTACCAGGTGTAAATGCAATTCCTTTTTGCTTCATGTTTTCTAAAGCATTGGTTAATTGAAATTCGCCTTTTTCGGTTATGTTATTATCTAATAAATACTGTAATTCTTTTTTTAGATTATCGCCATCTTTAAAATAGTAAATACCAATAATTGCTAAATTGCTCACAAATGTTTCTGGTTTCTCAACAAAATCTGTAATGACACCAGCCTCATTTAATTTCACTACACCAAATTGACGAGGATCTTCAATACCTTGCACCCAAATCACACCTTCTTGATTAGTGTCCATTACAAAATCCGCTTTAAATAAGGTATCAGCAAAAGCTACTACGGTTTTACCAGTAATGCTATCTTTGGCACACATAATAGCGTGAGCAGTTCCTAACGCTTTCTCTTGGTAGCAAATAGTGCCTTTTGCACCTTGCGATTCGGCTATCTTAATTAAGTTTTCTTCTACTTCTTTTCCGAAGTCAGAACCTATGATAAAAGCAATTTCATCTACCTTTTCGCCACAAACTTTAGTAATATCTTCTACAAGTCTTTGCACTATGGGTTTACCTGCAATGTTAATTAAAGGTTTTGGAACAGTTAAAGTATGCGGACGCATGCGTTTGCCTTTGCCAGCCATTGGTATAATAATCTTCATAAATCTATATAATCAGGTAATAAATAGAAACAAATATAATATTAAAAAGTTGAGAAATTGGCAAATTGGAGGCGATAAAGCCTGTTAATTTACTAGAAAAGAATTAACTATTGAAAGTTGATTACATTAGCCTTCGACTCCGCTTAGGCTAACATTATGTTGCAATTGAAAATTTACAAATTCCCCGTTCTGCCTCCGTCAACTGGTAAATTAATACCATTGATGTAAGAAGCTGCCGGTGATGCTAAAAAAGCAACGGCATTAGCAATTTCAGAAGCTTCGCCAAAACGACCCATTGGTATTTCAGCAATCATTTCATTAGTTACTGCATCTAAAGCGTGACCTGTTTTAGTTGATTTATTTTCGATGATGGTTTTTAAACGCACAGTAGAAGTAGCTCCTGGCAGGACATTATTAACCGTGATATTAAACTTGCCTAATTCGTTAGCTAAGGTTTTTGCCCAATTAGCAACAGCTGCTCTAATGGTATTGGATACACCTAAATTTGCTAAAGGTGCTTTTACAGATGTAGAAATAATATTGATAATACGCCCGTATTTAGCATTTTTCATGCCTTCTAAGCAGGCTTGTACTAAAATATGATTGCAAATTAAATGATTGTTGAAAGCTGATAAAAACTCTTCTGTCTTGGCTAAATGCGCAGGGCCAGCAGCTGGACCACCAGTATTGTTTACTAAAATATGAACGGTTGGTTGGCGTTGTAAATAGGCTTCAACAATTTGTTTTAGTTCATCTGGTTTACTAAAGTCAACACATAAGTATGAATGTAACTGACCAGCAGTAGTGCTTAATTCTGTTTTAGTGGCTTTTAAAGCTTCTTCGTTACGAGCAATTAATGTAACGCTTGCTCCTAAGTTTGCTAATTCTAAAGCAATGGCTTTTCCTATTCCTTGGGTGCTACCGCAAACGATGGCTTGTTTATGTTTTAAGTCTAAATTCATAGTTTTGTTATTTAACCGCAAAGATCGCAAAGAGTATTGCGAAGTTCGCAGAGAATTTTTTATAGTATTTTAATTAATAATCTCATTTTCTTTTTAATGCAAAGAACTCTTTTAAAATCGTTGAGCATTCATTTTCTAAAACTCCTTTAATAACAGTTGTTTTAGGATGTAACACGGTTTGATTAATTTTACTATATCCTTTTTTTTCGTCGCTTGCACCAAATACTATTTTTGTAATGTGACTCCAGTGAAGTGCACCAGCACACATCAAACAAGGCTCTAAAGTTACATACAAAGTACAATCATTCAAATATTTTCCGCCAATAGCATTAGCTGCTGATGTAATAGCTTGCATTTCGGCATGAGCGGTCACATCATTTAATCGTTCGGTATAATTATGTGCTCTGGCAATTATTTTATTATCGGCTACAATCACAGCGCCAACCGGAACTTCGTCTGCCTCAAAAGCTTTTCGGGCTTCTTTCAGCGCTTCGTTCATAAAATATTCGTCAGAGTATAATTCCACTATGATAAACTCGCTAATGCTTTGTTTAAACGAGCAAGTGTTTCTTCTTTTCCTAATAAAGCTAACATGTCAAATAATTGTGCGCCACCGGCAACACCAGTAGTTAACACACGAACTAATTGCATATCAATTTTACCTAATTCTGGTTCCACTGCAGCAAATAAATCATGTAAGCTAGTTGTTGTCCAATTATCTATAGCAGTTAATTTTTCTGTTAGTTTCGTGTAAGTAGCTTTTGAATTTTCATTCCATTTTTTAGCCATTACTTTTTCATCATAGCTTGTTGGTGCTGCAAAAAAGTAAGAACCCAAATCATAAAACTCTGTTACTAAATGCGCTTTTTCTTTTATCAATCGGCAAAACTCTGTTACAAATGCTTTATCTTTTTTAATTCCTTTAGCTTCTAAAAAAGGCGTAACAGATTCTGCTAATTGCTCATCGCTTTGCATTCTTAAATATTGTTGATTGAACCATTTTGTTTTTTCAGGATCAAATTTAGCTCCTGATTTATTTACGCGTTCAAAAGAAAAATTAGCAATTAATTCTTCCTTGCTCATAATCTCACGGTTATCTCCTGGATTCCATCCTAACAAAGCCAACATATTAATAAAAGCATCTGCCATAAATCCTGATTCTCTGTAACCTACATAGCTTTCTCCTGTTCGTTCATCATGCCAGTTGATTGGGAACATTGGCAAGCCTGATTTATCACGTTTTGATAATTTGCCGTTACCATCTGGTTTTAAAATCAATGGTAAATGCGCCAATTGCGGCATGTCAGCTTCTAAACCTAAATAACGGTAAATCAAAATATGAGATGGAGCACTTGGCAACCATTCTTCGCCACGCACCGCATGTGTAATTTTCATTTCAATATCATCTACAATATGTGCTAAATGATAAGTTGGCATTCCATCTGATTTCAATAATACCTTATCATCTACTTGACTAGAGTTTACAGTTACCCACCCACGAATGATATCGTGAAAACGAATTTCTTCGTTACGAGGTACTTTTAAACGCACTACATAAGGCGCACCACTATCCATTAATTTTTTCACTTCATCTTCTGGTAAGGTTAATGAGTTACGCATGTTTTGACGCGTGATAGCGTTGTATTGAGGAGCCACTACTTTAGCAGCTTCCAAACGTTTACGCATTTCATCTAATTCCTCAGAGGTATCAAATGCAACGTATGCATGACCTGAAGCAATTAACTGATCTGAGTATTTTTTGTAAATACCTAATTCTTTGCGATCGCTTTGGCGGTATGGCGCATAAGTCCCATCGCCAAAACCAACACCTTCATTTGGCTCAATACCGCACCATTTTAAGGCGTTAATAATATATTCTTCAGCGCCATTTACATAACGAGTTTGGTCGGTATCTTCAATACGCAACACAAAATCACCGCCATGTTTTTTGGCAAATAAATAGCTAAATAAAGCGGTACGAACCCCACCCATATGTAAACCGCCAGTTGGACTTGGCGCAAAACGTAATCTTACTCTTTTTTCCATAGGGTGCAAAGATAATTATTAATTTAAACTGTTTTTAATAAAAAATGGCTAGCTTTAAGTCAGTGAAATTTAAGGTTATAAGATATTTTTTGGCTTTTTGCAGCATTATTATTGGGTATACTACTTTTGCGCAATTAATGAATATCGATTCTTGCCTTGTAATTTTAAAAACAGCTAAAAATGATACCAATAAGGTATTGTTACGCAGATCAATTTGGTGGCCAAAAGGGTAAAAAATTTAAGTATAAACAATTAAAGAATTATTATTTGCCAAATCACATTTGCCGCTTAAAGAGATTAAAAACAAAATTAAAACAATCAATAGAATATTGGAGAGGTGATTTGGAGCAGGTGGATGATATATGTGTTATCGGTATAAAAATTTAAAATTATGACAGTAAAAGAGTTCAATCCGTTTTTGTTTTACAGTAAGCAATTGCAAGCTTTGCTAACGGAGGCATCGAAGCAAAAAAATCCAGCACTTTGGTTATATGCCAATGATGCCAGAACTCCATTGTTTATGCTGGAAGGTTTAACTAGACTTCATAATAAAGCATTTGATGAAAAGATATTTGATAAATGGAATAAGCGATTTAAAAAATTAGAAGATTTATTTGGTGAGATTGATCAATATTTAGTTTTAGAAAAGGAATTAAAAATGAATAAAAAAGTAACAAAGGAAGTCTTGAAATATTTTGCAGTCAATGCAAATAGTTTAGTTAACAAATGTAATCAACGCCTATCTGAGAAAGAATGGTTAAATAATAAGCTCCTTAGATTTGATGAAAAACTAAGTGAGTTTAATGTTGATTACAATAAAGAATATATTGAAGAACTTACTTTTTCTTTGATTGATGAAGTTGATGCTATTCTTAGTTTTTGTGAAAAATGTGAATATCAATTTACAAAGTTAGAAGAGCAAGTACATGAGTTAAGACGCAAATTACGTTGGTTAAGTATATACGCGCAAGCCTTACAAGGATTGATACAATTAAAGAAATCGACTAAGAAATCAAAGTATCAGTTGAATTATTTTACAAAAGAGGTTTTAAATTCGCCGTATAATAAGTTGCCTGAAAAGCCTAAAAACACTACTATTGTTGAATTTGATGCTGATTCTTTTTTTGCTTTAAGTTGGTTGATTAAGGAATTAGGGAAACTAAAAGACGACGGCTTAAAATCTGAACATTTAAGGCATGCTATTTTTATTTTGGAAGATCTTACAGAGCTTCAAGCTATAGAAAAGGCGAATGTTATTTTAGGAAATAAGAAAACATTAGAAGCTGATATTTTAAAACAAGCTTCGGAAATTTTAAAAGTTGCTTTATCTAAAGATAAAATTTTAGATACGTTAGTTATCTCATAATTACCATCTTGCCAATTCCTTTTTTAAAGAAAGAATCCGCATCGGTTTGTCTCTTCTCAACAGATTGACCATTACTTCGAGTGATTACTTTATACAAATAAACACCATTAGCTAGCTTGTCACCAAACTCATCTTTTCCATCCCAGGCATATTCGGTAATATTACGTCCTACATGTAAATTCCCTAATTCTTCTTTGGTTATTTCTCTTACTACTTTACCAGTAATGGTCATGATTTGTATAGTAAAAATGTCAGGTATTTCGTTGCCAGTTAATGTAAATACAAATCTTGTGGATGTACTAAATGGGTTAGGGTAATTTAAAACTTCGGTAATGGTTTGTTTATTAATAATTTCAAACTGAATGTTATAATCTGTTGCACCCGATACGTTACTGCTTCTATCAACAGCCTGTACAATCATTTTGTATTTACCATCTTCTGCAAATTCTGGTCTCCATTCAATTTTACAAGAGTTGTTTGGCAATTGTGCTGGTGAAAATTGTAAAGCATTTGAAAAGAAAATTCTTCTCTCACTTGATTGATTAGGATATTTAATAAACACTTTAAAATTACTAGTGTCGTTTAGGGCTAAGTATTTGTTTTCGTCTTTTAGTGTAACTAATACGTGTGGTTTAGATGAGATAATATCACCATTTAAAATATGAGTGCCATCAAAAGTCACATCTAATAAAGGGTTAATATTATCCTTACTTACATTAAATCCAATACGTGTCACATTATTAAAATGATATTGTTCCAATTGATATTTAGAATGATTTTCAGGATTTACATCCACCCATAAATAGTTAAACCCCGCAAACTGACCAATACCATTAGCATTAAATGTATTAAATTTAATCGTATCAAGAATCACTTGATTAGGTACAAATGGTTTTGCCTTTAATTTATATGGTAATGGATGAATAACACGTTGAGCATCTTCAATCCAGTAGGTTACTAATAAACTATCCGTGAAAGGAACAGTGCCAATATTTTGTATGGGTAAATGCACAATTAAATTGTCTCCTTCTTGCAAGGCTTGTAATGTTGAACTGTTAGTAAAGCCTTGTTGCGGATTAATAGCACATTCAGGAATTGGATCAAAATATACTTGCCATTTTTTTAACTGAGCAGATGTTTTTAGAACATCATCTTTAATGAATGCGATTAATCGTATAATTGGATACGTTGACGCATTTACATAATTAGATAAAGCATACACATCCATACTGTCTTTAAAAGTTACAAGCGTGTCTACAGCCCCATTCGTTTTAACTCCAATCACTTTTACTTTAATGCTATCACGAGATGGTAATTCCAATGATTGTTGCCTCCAGTGTAAACTATTCCATTTTGTGGCTGGCCCTATATTTTCTGATAAGATATAACCATTGTTCCAGTTTGTTTTGATAGAGTCTTCTAAATAAATAATACTATTCGGACTTGAGCCTCTTACCTCGTGTGCTGAACCAGCTTGCATGCCTTTTTTGCCATATATAATTATTGGAATAGTATCGGGTGTAGTTTGTATTTGTAAACTACCAATGCTACCAAATAGGTCTTTTAAAGGTTGCGGAAAGCTTGATGTTAAATGGTTTTGGTTACTATAAGCTAAAACTCTAGTTCCAACTGGCAACGTATCTAGCAAATTATAAATACTTGTTGTCCAAGTTGGTAATGCACCACAAAAACTTTGGATACCGTAGTCAAATGCACTTAAAACTCTACCGTAACACTGGCAATTATCCATTTGAGTTATGCCTGTTCCGGTTGGTGTAGCTAATGGATAACTGTGTCTTGGTTCAGCTGAAATCGAATCAAAAATTGCAAATGTCCACCCACTAAACGCAACACAAGGGTGATTATGCATTACGTAACCATTTAATGAATAATTTATTGATGTCCATGGTATAACATTGTGGAATCCATTTCGACATGTAATTGATTTTATATCATTTTTAAATTCAAATTTTCTATTTAGACGATTGAAATTTACAAATTGGTATTTATCATTTTTAAATTGGTGAAAATGGGATTGACCCCAACCAGTTTTTGTATTATAAACTTGAAATGAACTTTCGCGCCAGTTGGTGTAATCGGTTGGTAAAATTGAATCTTTGGTGATTCTCCAAAAATAAACGGTGCTATCTGTAAATGGTAAATTAACCGTCCATTGTATAACACCTCCCACACTGTTTATAACCGTTGTATTTATGGGGTTGATAAATGTGTCGTTGGTATCTAATTGAATTCGATAGGCTGCTGAGGCGGCAAAAGGATCTGCCGTTGTTGCTTTTAACGTAATTTGAGGAGTGTTTGGTACAATAGCGTATTGGTATGGATACACTGGCATTACATCTCCACCAGGGATAAATAAATCAACATAACCATTGGTTGTATTGTTAGTTTCCGCCATTTCATTCATCTCATAATATGAATCAATGTGTACGTAAAAATGATTTAAGCCAACGTGTTTTGCATAATCCTTTTCAACAAAAAAACTAACCGTATCGTTATTCATGGGCGCTTTTATCTGTTTAAGGTAAGTTGCTGAATCTCCGTTAGGAAAATAATGTTCAATTCTTACAATAAAAGTATCCAAAACGGCTTTTGCGTTGTTTTTAATAACGATATTAATACCTATAGAATCTAAGTGAGTAGTCGTATTAAAATACACGCTTGAATTTGTAATTTCATAATCTGGTTTTGGAAAGGCATTTAATTTAACGGAAGGATCGCCTTCTAAAGTCATTTCTAAACTTGTAATATGTTGTAGTTGATCGTTTAAAATGGATGTTTTTTTTGAGGCGCTTTTTACAGCGTCACCAATGCCTTTATAATAAGTTTCGGAGGCTATTGTTAAATAAAAATCTCTTGAAAAATTATAAAGTGTGTTTACTACGCCTGCCGAAGATGAAGCTAAGAAACCGATACTACCTCTATTAGGAATCAAAGTAAACACTTCACTCGTACTATTGGCAGCTGGTAAATGTATATTTCCCGAATAACAAGAGTTGGCTAAAAATAAAGGATATTTGAACTGATTATCATAAGCTAAAGGATTATCAATAGCTTGGTCAAACCCAGTAGTTGAGCCATGTCCAAAAAAAGTAATTAATGAACAGCCGTAATCGATGAGTTGCTTGATGGAATCACTTACTGTAATTTGAATAGGTGCAGAGGTTGTTTTTTGAAATGGAAATATTCTTGCGCCATAAAGCGTATCTTCAATTATATTACCAAATACATCTAAATAAGATCTAAAAGCATCTTGTTGTTGAGAATTTTCGCCCCCGCTAAAATGAAGGACTCGTTTGTGCCAATCTAATGGAGGCGACATAGATCCTAAACCATTTATCGAGTTGCCTTCATGCTCTTTTACTTTATCTAAATAATTGGTGACATCTGCCCCATTTTTTGCGGAAATTCTTCCTACGGGTATAAAAGGTGTAATCGAATTTGCTCCATGTAATCCAGCAGTTAATGAATTGTCGGATGATGGATGCCCTAATGTTGGAACTTTATTTGCATTCCAGTTATTGGCATTAATTCTCACATCAGAATTTTGGATTGATTTTCCAATTAATAATAAATATTTAGGTGGTACTGCTAATGCATCACTTAAATATTTGCAGAAATTTTTTATAGCTAAAGGGTTTTTTATATTTCCATAAGCAAATTGATCATACAAATCATCAATATCAGCCATAATTACATGATTGCTTCCGCCTAATAAAGTTTCTCTGTATTGTTTATATAAGTTTGCTTGAGTTTGTAGGCTTTTGTGAGTAACAATTAAAAAAGCAGAATCAGGATTTGTTGTGTAATAATTTACAAAGAATCCTGTTTGATTAACTGGAGAAAGTAAATTAACGGAGTAAATATTAGCAGTAGTCGTTAAAAAACATTCTTTTTGAGAACTCGAATTTGGCAATAATGCTTTTACATTGCTTCCAGAAACCACAGTAGGAATGTATTTATGATTGGTTAAATCATACAATATAACTTGCGAGGCGCCAACATTTACGTTTTGAATATCTAATAAAGTTTTTGAGCCAACCGAAGCATTGTCTAAATAAAACAGTTGTTCTGAAGCGTTTAATAAATCAGGAACTTGAGGATATTTTATGGAGATATAATGTATATTGGTATTGTGAATAGCATTTGGTATTGATGAGAAAAAGGGATTGTTCTCGCTGCTAATAATTATTTGAGAAGAGTTTTGTAATTGATTTGCTGTTATTTGTTTTTCTATAAAAAACTGATTAATGCCATAGAAAGATGTATCATTTAAGGTAACGGTATTCCCTAAATTATCAATGTACTGAAATTTAATTTGATGATCATAAGTAATGCCTGAAACAATATTTTCAGAAGCGCCTGAATAACTTGTTTTTACATACACTGGCAAATTAGATGGATAAATGTTAAGGTTACTAAAATTGGTTTGTTTTGAAGATCCTTTATTAATATTAAAACCGGATCCTTCACCTAACATATACCTAGGGTCAGAAAGAACTTCTAAATAGGTTTTACCTAAAGAATAACTGTTCTTATAGGCTTCAATCTTTTCATTATAAAAATAAGTAGCCGCAGTATATCCAACAAAGTTTACATCCGTTTCGCGTTGCACACGTTTATTGCTTATGGAACCATTCCATGTTAAGTAAGCATAGTTGGTGTCATTAAATAAAGCAATATAAGGGTTGGGTAAACGAGTAATGTTTGTATAGGCTGAAGAATCAAAACTCGCATCATTTTTTTTAGCGTAAAATTCGATGTAATCAGTTGTATTAAAAACATTATCACTTTCATCATTGATATTAATGTATTGTTCTTGCCCCTTAATAAATAACTGAAAATTTTTAGGGTTTATAGAGGAAACTGGTATTCCAGAATTAACAAGTGTATTATAATCTATACGGTATAATCCAGTATTTGGAATGCTAATCTTGTAATGCTTTTGTCCGAAGTTTATCCATTCATTTCCATATTGTTGAGCAGCTAAATTAGCTGTTATAAAAATTATCGGAAATAAAATGAATAAACGTTTTATCATTTTGAGAGTATTTTTTTATTAATATCAATTTTAACAGTAAAAATGTGAGAGTAAAGGGAGGTCGACACATTTCCGATATTTGTCATTGCATAATCTAATGCAAAAATTTTATACTTAATACCCACACCAATATTAGGCTGCACAGTTGTTACATCAGCACCTATTACGTTTTTGGCTTTTTGAATATTACCAAGCCCTCCTCTCAAATAGATAAAACCTTTGTAACCAACTTCTAAACCTAGAGCAGGTTCCATACTCCAAGCTTTTGTTTTAACAACCGTATTACGTTTACCGTCAAAGGTGTTGATGAAATTTAATTCACCGCCTAAAGATACTCTGTCTTTCCAAACAAACCAAGTGCGAGTAACACCTAATATTAATTTTGGAACTGTTACTTCAATTGAGTTACTAGGAATATCATTGCCAGTAATGGCATATGTTTGTTTTACATCATCTGTTAAGTTATAAGACCATGCATTAAAAGTTCCAGTAACATCACGAGCCATCGCTGCAAAACGCCATTTTTTATAATCATACATTGCACCTGCATCTAACCCAAAGCCCCAAGCTCCTCCAAATTCGCCTAACTTACGACGGATGATTTTTGCATTGGCTCCAATTTTTAATCCTTTTATTTTAACCATGTTGCGGGCATATGATAATAAAACTGCCGCATCAACTGCATTAAATGATTTTAATCGAGAATAATCTACATTGCCATTGGCATCAATTAACTCGGTTGTGTTAGGGATATTATCTACCCCAAATCTAATAAAGGTTAGGCCCACAACGCTATTACTATCCACGCGTTTAGAGCCTCCAATAAAATCGTATTTAGCAATACCAGCAAAATACTCGGCATGCATTAGTCCAATTTGTACATTGCTTTGTTGCAATTGTAATCCTGCTGGATTCCAGTAGCCAGCCGTTACATCATTTACAGAAGCTACATTGGCATTTGCCATCGAAAGTGCTCTAGCTCCAACACCCACACTTAAAAATTCGTTACTATACTTTGCAATTTGTGCAAAGCTTATGGTTGAGATAGAAACAAACAATAAAACTACTAAGTTCTTCATAATCAGCTTAAAATTACGTAAATTTTTTAAAAACGACAATATGTTGACTTAACGAATTTATTATCGAATTATTGCATAGGATTTAATGAAAAATGATGTTTTATGAGCCTAAAACCCCGTTTTTAGATTTAAAGACCTTGCTTTTTAACAAATGCCTTCCTAATATATATGATAGAATAAGAGGCCAGAAGAATGATATATGGAAATACATGTAGGGTATGACGTTCGCTCCACTCATTAAAAATTAAACCAACCATTAATGCATTTAAAAGAATGATGACTGAAAAAGTGATTAATAACGGATAAACAGGTTTTTGTTTTTTATAAGAAAAGTACAAGGCTATTAGCGCTAGTGGATATAATAGATGGTGACTAGCATTGATGGCATTATGAAAATTCGAATAGTATGGTCGCGTTGTTAAAAAGAAAGAATTTAATTTTTGAATGAATAATGAGAAAAGTGTTTTTACATCTTTTTGCTCTATGATAAATTGATAGCAATTAAACAGTGTGTAATTTCCTGGAGCTAATTCGGGTGATGACCAACTTGGAAAACCGTAATAAATAGACCCATTTGAAATGTATTTTGAAAAATCGTGATAAGGCAATTGAAAGAAAAACATAATGCCAATGAATATTAGAAAGAGAGTGGAAGAACCTAACCATAAAATTTGCTTTTTAGTAAATCTTTTGTCTTGATATAATTTAAACAACAGAATGCAAATTACTGTGAAAATACCTGAAGGTCTGGCAAAAATAACCACTAAGCCAATTAAAGAAATTTTTAGTGCTCTGTATTTGATATAATCATATAAAGAAACATAAGCAAATAATAAACTCACAGCAATAAAAAATGTCTCGGAAAATAAATTGAATTGCCAAAATTGAATTAACGGACTCACACACATCATTACTAACCATAAATAGGAAGTTTCATAGTTAATATAGCTTGAAATCAGTTTATGAAACTTATAATAAGCAAATAAACTTAATAAATAGGTGCTCATGAAAATAAGCAGAGTAGGTGCTTTTATAAAAACAAAAAATGCTAAGTAAGTTACATACGAAATATAAAAAGTTTGATATTGTGTAGAGTTTATAAAATCGCCATGTGCTAAATAAGTAGCTCGCGATAAATATTTGTCGCCTTCGTTTATTGTGTTAAATCCAAACTTAAAATACAGAAATGCTAATACAATAGAGTGACAAAACAGCAGGCCTATCCAGAATAGTTTATGAGAAAGAGGTTTATTGGCTGTCATAAAAATTTACTTTTGTCATAATTAAAAATACTATTTTTTTTGAACACTATTAAGTGTAAGCATTTTTATATATTTACGCTATAATATGAGTATCAAAAAACATATACCCAATGCCATTACTTGTTGCAACTTGTTATGTGGTTGTTTAGCAATTGTTCAAGCTTTTGAAGGTAATTTAGTTTACTCTGCATACTTAGTTGGCTTAGCTGCAATCTTCGATTTTTTTGATGGTTTTGCAGCACGTTTATTAAGAGTAGCTTCGCCAATAGGAAAAGATTTAGATAGTTTGGCGGATATGGTAACTTTTGGCGTGGTGCCTGGTGTGATTATGTATAAAATAGCTTTATTTGGTCAACAGCCTTACGTTGAAGAAGCAACTATTGGATTGCATATAGATGATATTTTTTTGTCAAAGATTGCCCCGCTGTTTTGTTTTGTTTTGACTATTTTTTCTGCTATTAGATTAGCAAAATTTAATAATGATACTAGACAAACTGATTCCTTTATAGGCGTTCCTACGCCAGCAATTGCTATTTTTGTTTGTTCATTAGTTTTAGTTTATGGTGTTAGATTCCCTGAAGTTTCTGGTTTAGATGCATTTTATGTATTTCTAAATGGCTATCCGGAATATATGAAAAATGTTAGTTTGGCTGCGAATTATGCTGCACCATCTACCTTAGAGGTTATTAAATTAATTATCGCAGAACTATTTGTAAACACGGTTTTTAATGTTGTTTTATGCCTAGTGTTTTCAGTTTTACTTATCTCCGAACTTCCTCTTTTTGCCTTAAAATTTCGTAATTTCTCTTGGAGAGGAAATAGAATCCGCTATTCCTTTTTGGGATTAAGTTTATTACTTCTTGTTACTTTGCAATATGTTGGTATCCCTCTAATCATTATACTTTATATTTTAATGAGTGTGGTAACCAACTTTTATTTAAAAAGAAGAGTTAGTTAATCTTACTTCTTTCTCTTTGCACTAAAACTTTGCTCTCTTTGCCTTTAAAAATCCATAAACGACTAATTTTCGTCATAAGCGGTAGGTTTATTCTTGCTTTATATTCCTATTTTTAGTTCGTGATAAAACTAGAGCAAATCAAAAAATCCTATAAATTGAATAATACATCTTTTGAAGTATTAAAAGGCATTGATATGCATATTAAAGAAGGTGAGTTTGTTTCCATTATGGGTTCATCGGGTTCTGGGAAATCTACCCTTTTAAATATCTTAGGAATTTTAGATAATTACGATTCAGGTACTTATACTTTAAATAATACCTTGATTAAAGATTTGTCGCAAACTAAAGCGGCACAACTACGTAATCAATTTTTAGGGTTTGTATTTCAATCGTTTAATTTATTATCGTTTAAAAATGCGATGGAAAATGTAGCTCTGCCTTTATACTATCAAAAAGTTTCTCGAAAAGAACGAAATATAAAAGCCTTGGAATATTTAGAAAGAGTTGGATTAAAAGAATGGGCAAATCATTTACCAAGCGAAATGAGCGGTGGACAGAAACAACGTGTAGCTATTGCCCGCGCTTTAATAGGAAATCCAAAAGTTATTTTTGCAGATGAACCAACAGGCGCTTTAGATTCTCAAACGTCGATTGAAGTGATGGATATTTTTAAAGAAATCAACAAGCAAGGGAAAACAATCGTTTTAGTAACTCACGAAAATGATATTGCAGCCCTAACAGATAGAACGATTAGATTAAAGGACGGACTCATCATTTAGAGATGAGTTATGAATTATAAGTTATGGATGACTTACAATTAAAGCACGAAACTAAATAAATTATCAACTCATAATTCATCACCCATATCTTATAACTAAAAACGAATGTTTGACTTAGATAAGTGGCAAGAAATATTAGGAACCATTAAAAAAAATAAACTCCGTACTTTTTTAACGGCGTTTAGCGTGTCGTGGGGTATTTTTATTTTAATTATTTTATTAGCTGCTGGTCAGGGTTTAAAAAATGGAGTTCAAGCACAATTTGCGAGTGATGCAAAAAATTATGTTTCAATTTCTGGCGAGCAAACATCTATGGCCTATAATGGCTATAAGCCAGGAAGACGAATTCAATTAACTAATTCAGATTTTTATACTATCAAAAATAACCTAGCTGGTGCCGAAAATTTTTCAGCAGATTATTATAGTTGGGGTAATCAAATAACCAGCTATCATAACGAACATGCTTCTTTTCCAGTACGAGCTGTTGCTCCTGCACAGTGTTTTATAGAAAACGCAAAAATAATTGAAGGACGATTTATAAATGAAAATGACATTAGCGAATACCGAAAAGTGTGTTCAGTTGGTAAGCCTGTGAAAGAGGTGTTGTTTAAAAATGAAAGCCCAATTGGTAAGTATATTGAAATAGCTGCAACAAAATATAAAGTGGTTGGTGTTTTTAATGATGCCGGACGAGGTGACAATGATCGAATTTATATACCATTAGTTACAGCACAAAGAGCAAATAATGGAAAAGATTTTGTAAATAGTTTGTGGTTTACTACAGGTGATTTAGATGTTGAAGGTTCTGAGAGTTTAATACAATTGGCTAGAAATATGCTTGCTAAAAAACATCATTTTGATCCTTTAGATTTAAGTGCTATTGGTGTATATAATAACAATGCAGAGTATAAAAGAATTATGCAAATGTTAGATGCCATTAAAATATTTGTATTTATTATTGGTGTTTTTACATTGGTTGCAGGTGTTGTTGGTGTTAGTAATATTATGATGATTATAGTAAAAGAACGAACAAAAGAAATTGGTGTGCGAAAAGCATTAGGAGCTTCTCCTTGGTCTATTGTTTCATTAATTATTCAGGAATCTGTATTTATAACATCTATTGCTGGTTATTTAGGTTTACTATTAGGCATTGGTGTTGTTGAGTTAATTAAACAAGTAGGTGTAGAAAGTGATTTTTTTAAAAATCCAGAAGTAGATTTTAAAATAGCCATAGTTTCTGTTGGTTTAATTATATTAGCAGGAGCTTTGGCAGGATTTTTTCCAGCATTAAAGGCATCAAGAGTTGAACCCATAAACGCATTAAGAGAAAGTTAATTTGATATTTGAACGAGATAATTGGCAAGAAATTTTTGCAACCATTCGTAAAAATAAACTACGAACATTTCTCACCATGCTTGGTGTTTTTTGGGGAATTTTCATGTTAGTAATTATGCTCGGTTCAGGTAACGGTTTGCGTAATGGTATATTAAATGGTTTTGCAGGCACTGCAACAAATAGTTTTTTTGTTTGGGCACAGCAAACTACTAAGCCTTATAAAGGAATGAAGCCTTCTCGATTCTTTAATTATAATTTGGCTGATGCCGAAGCCTTGAAGCAATTGCCAGAATTGGATGTTGTTTCGCCATTAAATCAATTAGGTGGTTATGGTGGAGGAAACAATGTAGTACGTGGTTTGAAAACAGCAGCTTTTCAAACAGAAGCTTGTTATCCAAACATTAGATTGATTTCAGATGTTTTGATGGGGAAAGGTCGTTTTATAAATGATTTAGATATTAAGGAAAAAAGAAAAATTTGTGTTGTAGGTCCACGTGTAGTTGAAGTGTTATTTAAGCCGGGAGAAACAGTTATTGGAGAATATATCCGCATTAATGGCGTTTATTTTAAAATTGTTGGTGTTACGGCGCCTAGGGCAGGAGGTAATGATGGGCAGGAACAAGTGCAAAAAATAAATATTCCCTTTACTACGTTTCAAAATGCCTTTAATTATGGTGATGTTATAGGATGGTTTGCTATTAAATCTAAAGATGGAATTCCTGCAAAGTTATCTGAAGAAAAGGTGATTGCCATGTTAAAGGAACGTCATAAAATTGCCCCTGATGATTTAAAAGCTATTGGCCATTGGAATATGGAAATTGAATTTAAAAAACTGAGTGGCTTATTTCTTGGTATAGAAGTTTTAGTTTGGATTGTAGGTATCGGAACTTTACTTGCTGGTGTAATTGGAATTAGTAATATTATGCTCATTGTAGTAAAAGAGCGAACTAAAGAAATTGGCGTTAAGCGCGCTTTGGGTGCTGTTCCTTCACAAATTATTGGTCAAATAGTTTTAGAGGCTATCTTTTTAACTTCTATTTCGGGTTATTTTGGTTTGGTAATTGGCATTGGATTATTGGAAGCATTAGATTCAGCGATTGGTAATTCGGGAGAAATGTTTACAAACCCAACAGTTGATTTATCAGTAGCAATTAAAGCATTAAGTGTATTAATTTTAAGTGGCGCTTTTGCAGGATTAATTCCGGCAAGTAAAGCAGTTGCTATTAAACCAGTAGAAGCATTAAGAACTGAATAATTAGAGAATCAAAAACATAAACTAAATAAATTGCGGACTCTGCGAAAAATCTTTGCGTCTTTGCGGTTAAACAAAAATAAAATTATGATAAAAAAAACGATAAAAATCACGTTACTAATTGCCTTTGTTGGCTTAATTTTTTGGACATTTTATTTCTTATATAATAAATCTCAAAAACCACCTGAGGTATTTAAAACAACTACTGCCTTTGATACGTCAATTGTAAAAAAGACAGTAGCTACAGGTTCAGTTACACCTCGTAAAGAGGTTAATATGAAATCACAAGTAAGTGGTATCATCGAGAAATTATATATTGTTGCAGGGCAACAAGTAAAGCAAGGCGATGTGATAGCGAAAATAAAAATTGTTCCTAATATGTTGAATTTAGCAAATGCTGAAAACAGAATTAGTGCAGCTCAAGTAAACTATGATAATTCAAAATTGGATTACGATAGAAATAAAGTGTTATTTGATCAAAGTGTAATTTCAAAAGCCGATATGCAAGCAGTTGAATTAAGAGTGAATTCTAATAAGGTAGAATTAGAGGCAGCGATTAATCAATTGCAAATTATTAAAGAAGGTGCTTCTAAAACAGCAGGTTCTACAAGCAATACATTTGTAAAGGCAACTATTACAGGCATGGTATTAGATGTTCCTGTTAAAGAAGGAGGACAAGTCATCGAGAGTAATACGTTTAATGAAGGAACAACGATTGCATCTGTTGCTAATATGGGTGAAATGATTTTTGAAGGGAAATTGGATGAAAGCGAAGTAGGAAAAGTACACGAAAACATGGATATTGTTTTAACCATTGGTGCTATTGATAAAGAAAGTTTTGATGCTAAATTAGAATATATTGCGCCAAAAGGGATTACAGAAAATGGAGCTATCCAATTTTTAATTAGAGCATCCATTGATAAAACTAATTCATCGTTTTTACGAGCTGGTTATAGCGCTAACGCTGATATCATTTTATCTAAAAAAAATAAGGTAATGGCAATTCCTGAAAGTGTTTTACAATTTGATAAAGAAAAACCTTTTGTGGAAGTTGAAAAAGGAAATCAGATATTCGAAAAACGTTTTGTAAAAACTGGATTATCTGATGGTATTAATATTGAAATATTAGAAGGGATTCAAAAAACTGATAAATTAAAAATGCCACAGTTGGCCGAAGAGCCTAAAGAATAAGTTATTAAAAAATCAGTTCACACTCAAACAACGAACTGAAATGTTTTTTTAGTTTTTCTTTTATTTCTGGCATATTAACCTCTTGACCTAATTCTTTATTTAAACTCGTCACAGTTTTATCCTGTATGCCGCAAGGAATAATATTTTTAAAGTAATCTAAATTTGCATTTACATTAAAGCCCCAGCCATGCATGGTTACCCATCTGCTGCAACGCACTCCCATAGCACAAATTTTACGAGCTTTAAATAGATTGTCTTCATCTAGCCATACACCAGTTTCTCCTTTGCTTCTTCCGGCTTTAATGCCGTATTCATCTAAAGTTAAAATAATGGTTTCTTCTAGTAAACGTAAATATTTATGAATGTCTGTGAAAAAATGATCTAGGTCTAAAATTGGATAACCAACTAACTGTCCTGGACCATGGTAAGTAATATCTCCACCTCGATTGATTTTGTAATAAGTTGCATGCTTTTCTTCAAGCTGATTATCATTAATTAATAAATGAGCGGCATCACCACTTTTACCTAGTGTATAAACGTGCGGATGTTCTACAAACAGCAAATGATTTTTTGTTTCAATTTGTTCTTGAGGTTCTAAATTTCTATTGGAAATTTTTTGAGAAATAGTTTCATTAAATAAACTTTCTTGAAAGTCCCAACAGGCCTTATAATCCATAAGGCCAAGGTCTTTAAAAAGTACTTGTTTATTCAATTTGAGTTATTTTTAGCTTTTAGCTAATTCATTTTTTAAATTGGTAATGACATTTACTTCTACCGCATCAATATTTTTTAAATCTGCGATGTAACAAGAAATCCAATCGCCAATATTTATTAAATAAAAGAATTGTTCAACTTTTGAAGTTCCTTTTGCAGTAATGTCTGTTACAGAGTTGCTGTATTTAGCAAATAATGTTTTACAAATATCATAACGTTTAATTGTTCTTTCATAATCAAAAGATGTTCTAAAAGTAACAACTGCTAATGTATCATTTTTCTCTACCCAACCTACTAATTCGTTATGATTCATTTCAGGTAAAGTATGATGCCAGCATAACATTTTACTGTTCTCGTTTATTTGTTGTCTGAATCTTACAGCAGCACCTTCACAAGAACCTAAAGAATAAATAACAGGCATTTTATTCAATAACTTTTTTGCAATAATTGCTGATTCAACTTTAATAGCCTCTTTTTCATTATCTAATAATGAAATACTTTCTTTCACTTGGTTTAATAAATCTGTTTTTACAAATCCATTAAATTGAACTATTTTAAATAATTGAACTAATGAGTATCCTATACAAGAACGAGGAGGATTTCCACCAGGAATAATAATAGTATCGAATTTATATTTTTCGGCAATTGCTTTAACTTCACCTCCACTTGTTATGCAAACAATTTGCGCATTTTTGTCAATAGCCTGCTTCATAGCAGATAGTGTTTCTTCTGTATTTCCACTGTATGAAGAAATCACTACTAAAGAGTTTGTATTTACAAATTCAGGTAAAAAATAATCTTTATTAATTATAATAGGAACTGGGCATTCTGACTGAACTAATTCAGATAAAATAGTTCCTCCAATTCCAGAACCTCCTAATCCAGTAACTACTATATTTTGGATATTATTTTTTTTAGTTAAAACTGCCGCATTTGCAATATCTAACGCTTCTTGTAATTGTTTCGTAAATCCTTCTACTAATGTCTTCATATTAAAAAATAGTGATAAGGTAAAAATAGCAAAAATATTGCAATTTAATAGCAATTACAGTTAATTTAAAGTAATAATAAGATTAGATTTTCTCGTAAGATTTTACGGAATCCACCCATTTTTGTGGCACTTCAATGGTTTCTTTGGTTTCGTAATTAATACAAACTAAAGTACTTTTACCATAAGCGCATAAGTATTTATTATGCTCGTCTTCAATAGTTAAAACGTTTTCAATTTCAAAGCTTTTGGTGCCAAAACGAGTGATTTTTGTATAACAATACACGTCATCTTCTAATAAAATAGGGCGTTTATAAGTGATTTCTGTATTGGCTAAAATCATTCCTGTTTTAACCCAATCAATACTATTTCTAAAAACATCTTTAAAATATTCTACACGAGCTGTTTCAAAATAAGTAATGTGATTAGCATTATTCAAATGCCCTTGTTTATCAATATCCTTAAAACGAACTTGTATTTTAATCTTGTGAATGTATGAAGATAAAAGTTCGTGCAATTCCATGGTTATACTTCTCTATTTAATAAATGCAAGGCAAATTCTTTTAGGCTATTTTTTTTGGCGGTATTCGCTTCTAATTCTTCCAAATGTTTTAAAGCTATATCTGTGTGCTTATTAGCTTCTTCGATAGCCAATTCTTTTACTCCTAGAGTATTGTAAAGGGCAGTTACTTGTTTTACTTTTTCTGAATTTGAAATTTCCTTAGAGAATAATAAGTTATTTAATTCTTTAGTTTGAGCTTCATTAGCTAACTCAAATGCATCTAATAGCATAAAGGTTTTTTTGTTAGAGATGATATCGCCCCCCACTTGTTTTCCGAATTTTTCGTCATTGGCATAAACATCTAATACATCATCTAAAATTTGAAAAGCAATGCCAACGTGTTTTCCAAATTCGTATAAATGTTGCTGACTATGCTCCGACGCACCTGCGCAAATGGCACCCATTTGTAAGCTACAGCCTAATAATACAGCTGTTTTATAGGTAATCATGTGTATGTAATTTTCAACACTTACATTGTCTTGTGTTTCAAAGTTCATATCATATTGTTGACCTTCGCATACTTCTAGTCCTGTTTTTGAAAACAAATTAAGTAATTGTGGAACATGAACTTTGTTTGATTTGGCAAGTACTTCAAAGGCTTTTACCATCATGCCATCACCACTTAATAAAGCAATATTGTGATTCCATTTTTCGTGAACAGTTGTATTTCCTCTACGCAATGGCGCATTATCTAAAATATCATCATGTATTAGCGAAAAATTATGAAATAATTCTACAGCTAAGGCTGCATGAATGGCTTCTTTTGGATTGGCGTCAAACAAATCACAACCAACTAAAGTTAATAAAGGACGAACGCGTTTGCCACCAAGGCCAAGAATATAGCTCATTGGTTCATACATTTCCTGAGGCTTAGCTTTACCTAAAGAAACTTGTTGTTGATCAATAGCTTGATTTAAAATGGTAAATAAAGACGAGTATGCTTGCACAGGAATAAATTATTTGGCTTCTGCCATTTTTAGTAAATAAGTTCCATAGCCACTTTTAGTTAATGGAGTTGCTATTTTTATTAGTTGTTCTTTTGTAATGAACCCCATTTTAAAGGCTATTTCTTCGATACAACCAATTTTTAAACCTTGACGTTCTTCAATTACTTGAACAAACTGACCAGCTTGCATTAATGAGGCAAAAGTGCCAGTATCTAACCAAGCTGTCCCTCTATCTAAAATAGAAACTTTTAACTGTTTACGCTTTAAATACTCTTTATTAACGTCAGTAATTTCATATTCTCCGCGAGGAGATGGCTTTAAATTTTTAGCGATTTCCACTACTGAGTTATCGTAGAAATATAGACCTGGTACCGCATAATTTGATTTTGGTTCGGTTGGTTTTTCTTCAATTGATAATACATTAAAGTCTTTGTCAAAATCTACAACACCATATCTTTCAGGATCGCTCACATGATAAGCAAAAACAACGCCACCATCAGGATTATTGATTTTTTGTAGCATACGACCTAAGCCAACGCCATAAAAAATATTGTCGCCTAATACTAAAGCTACTTTATCGTTACCAATAAATTTTTCGCCAATAACAAAAGCTTGTGCTAAACCATTTGGTACTTCTTGAACCGCATAAGTAAACTTACATCCAAGCTGCTCGCCTGTGCCTAACAAACGTTCAAAATTTGGTAAATCATGGGGAGTTGAAATTATTAAAACTTCATTAATGCCAGCCATCATTAAAACCGATAGTGGATAATAAATCATTGGTTTGTCATAAATGGGCATCATCTGTTTACTCATTGCTAATGTTAATGGATGTAAACGGGTTCCTGAGCCACCTGCTAATATTATTCCTTTCATTTTTACTTGTTTTAAAGAATTTTAAAAATAGGATTTTTATTTTAAAACAATTGCTTTTTTTGGTTGTTTTTATTTCAAATATTAGGTAAATGCTTAGTAAGTTTACACCCAAATTCACTTTCAATGATTTCTCAAAATTCTAACAAATCAGTTATTTATTGGCTACTTACAGGTTGTTCCTTAGTATATATAATGATAGTTGTAGGTTGTATTACTAGATTAACACATTCGGGCTTGTCTATTACCGATTGGAGTTTTATGGGCTCGATGCCGCCCTTATCTGAAGAAGCTTGGTTGGAACGTTTTGCTAAATATCAACAAAGTCCAGAGTTTATTAAGGTGAATTATACGATGCAATTACCAGAATTTAAGCATATCTTTTTTTGGGAATATTTTCACCGCATGGTTGGTCGCACCATGATGTATGTATTTGCTATAGGTTTGATTATTTTAATTATTCGTAAAAAAATTAATAAACAAATGCTGCCGTCTCTAATTTTATTGTTTTTTATGGGAGCGATGCAGGCTGTTATTGGTTGGTGGATGGTATATAGTGGTTTGCAAGCAAAACCTGCGGTAAGTCATTTTAGATTAGCTACACATTTGATGAGTGCATTTACATTATTTGCATTTACATTTTGGTTTGCACTTAAATTATTAAATCCTCATGAGGATGCTTCAACAATCTCAACAAACACAAATGATGGAAGTAAATTAAAATGGTGGTCTGTTTCTTTTTTTGTGCTACTGATTATTCAAATTATTTATGGGGCTTTTACAGCAGGCTATGTGGAAGGAGATGCAGCTAAAATTCGTCCCGGACAAATATTTAATACTTGGCCAAAGATGGGTAATGAGTGGATACCAGAACAAGTGATGATGAAAGATAGTATGTTTGCTAATCTAATGGAAAACGCTAGCGGTATACAGTTTATGCACCGAATGTTAGCTATTTTAGTTTGTGTTCTTTTATCTGTGATTTGGTATAAGTCATCTAAATTGAATCTAAATTCTTCTCAATACAGAGGAATTACTTTTTTAATTTATGGAGTTACTTTGCAATTTATTTTGGGAGTTTTGACTTTAGTATATCATGTGCCAGTTGTTTTGGGGGTATTGCATCAAACAGGTGCTTTCTTTTTGTTTGCTTCAAGTGTGTATTTAATTTTTCATACGTTTAGGAAAAATTAATTTGAATAAATTACTTAAATTATTGGAAATCATTATAGAAGCTTTTTCATTCATGAAAATAGTTTTATCTCCTTTGTTAATTGGTTTGTTTATAGGTATCGTTATTTATGTAAATAAAACAGATAATATCGGGTTAATAATAGGTATTGTTGTTACACTTACTGGACTTATTGCTGGAATTTTATTGACCTTGTGGGCGAGGAAAAAGAGTGGTAGTGCAGTAGAATTTAATGCACGTATTAATGCTTCTCGTGATATTGATGAGATTATTAGAAAGGATAAATCAAATCAATAATTATTTATATTTTACCTAATCCCAATAATTGTATTTTTCTTTCTTGTTCTGAATAGCGCATTAAATTTATATTCAATGCCTTCACTTGGCATTAATGCTGGAGATTGTGCTAATTGCATCAAATTATTAATAAAGAAAAATCCAGAGAAGTTTTTAATGTTATAAGCTTGTTTAGCTGTGCTATTTTGTGATTGATGTAAAATTATCCAATCTTGTTTAGTGTTTGCTTTTAAATATGATTTAAAAGCTTTACTGCTATCATCTAAACATACACTCACAAAAGTAACCTTGTCATTAAACTTTTTCTTCAGATCAATTATCTTTTGCATTTCTTTCATACTAATATCACTTTCTGTTGAAAAGAAATTGAGGTAAATGTATTTTCCTTTGTAGTTTGAAAGATTAACACTAGCGCCAGTTTTATCAGTAGCTATAAAATCGGGAGCGGGAGCACCTGGTTGTAATTTATAAACCGACTGCAATAAATTACCTGCAATTTTTTTGTGTTCCTCAATTCGGGTTTCTCTATGTAATTGTTCAATCACACTTTGTACTTGCTTTTTATCAAAATCAGAACTATAGTAAAAATCAATTAAACCTTTTAAAATTAAGAGTTCTCTAAGGGTATCATTGGTAATAGATTTATCAGACTTGAATTGATTTTTTAAATCATTATAATCTGCAAATGCATTAATACTGTTATAAATATTGCCTCCATTTTTTGTAGATGCATACGCTTTTAAATAGCCTTTAAAATGAGTATTAAAAAATTGCATGTATTCGTAGTTGCTATATAAAATTGGTTTTTTGTCGATATACTGACTATACAATATGGTTTTACTACGCGAGATATTTGAAAAAAAATCAGCAAAAGAATATTCTAAATAATTTTTGAAATAAGGATTTTTAATATGAGCATATCTTTTTTTACTTGTTACCAAAAATGTATCTAAGATCGTGTTTAGTTTGGCAGGAGATAAATAAGCGTCTTTTTTATTAACGAATAGTTGATTATACTGCGCATTAAAATCAACAACTAAAGCATTTAATTCTGTACTATCTTTTCCATAAACAGAGATGTCAACAGTGGTTTCAGTCCCTTCTTGATTATTGGTTAAAGAATCTTTTCCAGGAAAATAAATGCCGTAAACAAAATTTGGTTGAACATATATTTTACCGATTAAATTATCAATATTAATTAATATTGGTTTGGTAATGGTAGATTGTAATTTCAATTCAAAGTAACCATTTGCATCCACCGTATCGGCACTTTCTTTTGTTCTAGTATAAGTAACATAATCCGAGAAATCGCTTAAAACCACTTCTTTCCCAATTTGAGAAGCATTAGCTTTGCCTTTAATTGTAATGTTTTGTGCATCACAGTTTATGGAGATAATTAATATTAGAAAAAGAAAAACTCGCATATGGTTGTATAATACCAAATATACAATTAGTTACAGATAAATTTTTGGATGATTTACTAAAATATGTTATTCTAATGATTGAGCGAAAAAACTAAAATGAACATTCCCGTACTTTCGAGTTTCCACATAGTTTTTTTTAGAACTTAAATCTGTTCTTTGCCCATGCTCAATAATTAGCCAACCATCTTCGTTTAAAAGATTGTGAGTAAATACTAAGTCATGAATTTGAGCAATGTTTTCTAATTCGTATGGTGGATCGGCAAAAATAACATCATAGGTTGAATGCGATTTCTCGAGGTATTTAAAAACATCTGCTCTATCAGTTATAATTGAATTTAGTTTTAAGGCTTTAGCGGTGTCTTTAACAAAATATAAACATGGTGAGTGTTTATCAATAGCGTATATTTTTTGTGCGCCACGCGAAGCAAACTCTAAACTAATGTTACCTGTTCCACAAAATAAATCTAAAACAGTTAAACCTTCAAAGTCAACTTTGTTATTTAAAATATTAAATAAGCCTTCTTTCGCGAAATCGGTTGTTGGCCTAACGGGTAAGTTTTTTGGAGCAATTATTTGCTTGCCTTTGTATGTACCTCCAATTATTCGCAAAACAATCTATTGATTAAAGTGTAATTAAAATGTTGTGGAGTGCCTGTAACTGCCGACCAGTTGATGCTTTTGTTGCCAAGAGCCTGTCGTATGTTTTTGATGTACTTTTTTAATGAAGTAATTAGTTCAGAATTGGTATCTAGATTTCCTACAATACTAATATTTGCAGTTAAAGGATTTAATTGATATTGCTCTAAAATAAATAATACGTAATACAAAACATCTTCTTGTGTTTTTATAGAAAACTGATTTGCTAAAACTAATTTTTGGTCTTGTTTCACAACAACTTCTATGTAATTTGAGTGAATAGATAAAAGGATGTGTTCTTTTACTAATTCTTCCGATACTAACATGAGTTTGGAGAGTACACTCAAGCTATGTTTTAATTGATGGTTAGGGAAAATTAAATCTAAAGTTGATTTTAACGATTCATCTATCCCATATATTAATTTAATATCTGTGGTTACATCATCTACTAAAATTAATTTATTATCGATAGAGCCGGCATTAAATTCTAACATCGACCGATTGCTATCGCTATTATAAAATGCAGTAGGACACAATGTAAACTGCTGAGTAAAATAATTTATATAAACGTGTAGATATTGTTTTTTTGAAAATTGAAAATGTTTAATGGCACTTATAAAGTGTTCGCTTAATGTATGTTTTAAGATATTTTCAATAGGATAGTCGCAAATAAATACGGGCTTATTTTGTGCAGATTCTAATTCGCAAAACTGAATTAGATTTTCTGATAACTCAATAACCAGGGTATCTGCCGAGTTGGAAGATTGACCGAATGATGTATGATTTATACTAATTTCTGCTGACATTGTTTGAATTACAAAACTAAACTATTAATACGATTACAAAAATATTATTACTGTTTTTTAGGGTAAAAGACATCTGTTGGCAGCGTATCATGAGCTTTGATGTCATAATACTCCTCTACTTGTTCTATTTTGCCATTTCTTTTAAAGGTTACTTTTGTTTCGGTATAGCCATTGCAGCTCTTTTGAAAAGAATCAAAAGTCATATCCATGGTACTTTTTTCATCCATCTTTTCAATGATTCTAACTACTCGCCAATTTTTTTTACTCACCCAAATTTGATTTGATAGTGTGTCGCCTTCTAAAGCTCCAATAACGCACACAGCTTGTTTATCCCATTTTTGGTTAGACAATACTTGAGTCTTATAACCCACTTTTTTTAAACGAGCGTCAACATCTACTGGTTCTCTGTAATACATTCCTCCTAATAATAGTAATAGAATATTAGAATCGTATTTAGTTTTTTTAAGTTCGTTTTTTCTATAACTGTAAGAACTGTCATTTCTAAAAATCACATAATTACCTTCCGTTTTATCGCCAAAATCTATTCTAAATTTGTCGGGAAATTCAATGTATTCGTGCCATTCAGAATGTCCAATAATACTGTCATTTCTGTAATGCGTGTTTTTTTGAGAAAAAGTATATATTTTGCAGGGGCCTTGTCTGTATTTTTGATACATAAAATCAATCACATCTTTTCCGTTTTCAAATTTCATTCTTGGTGTAGCGGCATCAATATCAAGGCTTATGACTTGTGCATTCAAAAATAGTTTGAATAGCAATAGAACAATAATTATAATCTTATAGCTCATGATTAATACGTTAATTGTCGGTAAAATTCGGAACAAATAATAGCACAGGCATTAGCTGCATTTAACGATTCGCTGCCGTTATTAGTAGCTGCAGGAATTGTAATTGAATGAGTGATATGTTGTTTTATTGCATTTGATATGCCATTTGCTTCGTTTCCAATTATAATTAAACCATGTTTTAATTCAGACGTGTAAATGTTTTTTCCTTCCAGCAGAGCTCCATAAATGGGCACATCTTTTAGTTTTGGTAATAGTTCGTCAAAATTTTGTGTAATAACATTAACTCTTAATACTGCACCCATACTTGCTTGCAAGGTTTTTGGATTATATAATTCTGTACAGTTTGGAGAGCAAATAACTTGGTGTATCCCAAACCAATCTGCAATTCTAATGATGGTTCCTAAATTCCCTGGGTCTCTAATATCATCTAAAAACAAAGTAGTTGAGGAAATCAAATCATTTGTTTTTATATTCTGTTGACATTCTTTAACAATTGCCAATACTTGATTTGGAGTAGTTTGAAGGCTTATTTTTTTTAATTCCTCAAGGCTAATTTCAGAGTAATTAATCTGATGTGTTTCTAAGATAGATTGTTGATTGCTAATGTATTCAGAAGTAGCAAATACTTCTTTTACAGCAAATTTTTGTTGACCAATAAATTCAGTTACTAATTTAATGCCTTCAATAATAAACAAGCCTTCTGCGTCCCTATTTTTTTTAGAGTGAAGAGATTGAATATGTTTTATCTGATTTTTACTAATCATTTTTAAAAGCTAAATTAGTACGCTATAAATGTAAGTAAACCATTTGACCTATAAACAGGATATTCAGTTTTTTTTAAAGCGCTTTTGCAAAACAAGTTGGGCTGGTTTTAGCTTATTGCTCTGTTTTGTATTGCTAAATTCTTGTGGTGTTAACAAACACTTAAATGAGAATGAATTATTGCTAAAAAAAACAGGGATTAAGTACAACGGAACAGCTATTGATAACGATGAGTTAGAAGCTTTTTTAAGACAAAAACCTAATCGTAAAATTTTAAAATTAGTACGTTTTAATTTATGGCTTTACAATCAAGTGGATCAACAAAAAATGTTGAAGAAGAAAGAAAAACGTGATGCAAGATTTGATAGAATAAACGCAAAACGGATTGAAAGAAATGATGAAAAAAATTTACGTCGAGTTAAAAAAGGCAAGCCAACAAAGTTGCCTAAGCTTAAAAATAAAGAGAAAGCAACGTTTCGTGAAAGCATTATGGAGGCAGGCGAACCGCCAGTTATTTTAGATACACTCTTGACAAAAATCACTAAAAACCAACTTCAAAAATTTGTGTTTTCGAGAGGTTATTTTGATTCTAAAGTAAGAGATAGTTTAGTAACTGATGTAAAAGCAAAACGTGCAAAAACATTTTATTCGATATCTAAATCTGAGCCTTATTATATTAGATCAATTAATTATAAAATTGACGACCCTTTAATTGAATATTTTATTTTAAATGATACCACGTTATCCTTAATTAAACACAATACTATTTACAACGAAGATGTTTTTCAAAAAGAAAGAGAGCGTATTACCGAGAGTCAGTTAAATAACGGTTATTTTTATTTTGCGCCAGAGTATGTTAGTTATTTAGTGGACACTAATTTAGCAGGTCACGATGTAAATTTAACCATTGGTGTAAAAATGTTTTCTCGGTCTTACAATGAGTACAATGATTCATTAGTTTATATTAATCATCCACGTTTTTATATTGAAAATGTATATGTTATACCCGAGTTTATCCCTGATTTTAGGGGAAGAGCCAGCGAGGCCTACATGAAAGATACTGTAGAATATAATGGCATTAAAATATTACACAACAATAAATTAAAGTTTCGAAAAAAAGATTTAACTCGTGATATTTCTATTTCTCCTGGACAGTTGTATCAGCAAAATTTTTCAGAAGAAACTTACAAAGGCTTAAGCAATTTGAAAGTATTTAGAAGTGTTTATATACAATACATCAAAAACCCCTATTTTTCAGATAAATTAGATTGTTATATAGTTTGCCAACCAATTGTTAAACAAGCATTAACTATTGAAACTGAAGGAACCAATACTGCTGGGAATTTAGGTATTGCGGGTAGTTTGGTATTTCAAAATAAAAATGCTTTTAGAGGAGCTGAATTAGTTGAATTAAAATTAAAAGGATCGGTTATTGCACAAAAACAATTCAACGAAACCCAAGAAGCTACAACAATCGACAATGTTCAAAGTACGTTTAATACGATTCAATTTGGACCAGAGCTAAATTTTTATTTCCCAAAACCTTTATTTCCCTTCACTTTATTTTATTATAAAAAAGATGCAAGCGAAAAACGTTATTTCGTTCAGCCTAAAACCATCGTTAATCTCTCGGTAAACTATCAATCTAGTCCAGATTATAATCGTATTATTTCTAATATCTCTTATGGGTTTAAATTTAATAATAGTAAAGGTTTGTTTTTTTATGATGTGGTGCCTTTAGAGGCCTATACTGTTAAAGCTAAATTATCCAGCAGTTTTAATGATAATTTATTATCTACAAACGATTTGTTTTTATTAAACTCTTTTCAGGATCACATTACGACATTATCTAGAATTACGGCGGTATACAACAATCAGAGTTTAACAAAAAAAAGAAATGTGATGTATTTAAAAATGTCTTTAAGTTCATCGGGTAATATTTTAAGAGGCTTGCATTCAGCTACCAATCAACCTCAAGACACTTTAGGTAGATATTTAATTGCGGGCATTCCTTTTTCTCAGTTTGTGAAGTTAGATGTAGATTATCGTTTTTATTTTAAAATCAGAAAGCTAGGTAAGTTAGTATATCGTATTGCTGGCGGAGTAGGTAAGCCTTTAAAAAATTTATCCGCCTTACCTTATGAACAAAGTTTTTTTAGTGGTGGACCCAATGGCAACAGAGCTTGGAGAGCCAGAACTTTAGGGCCAGGAAGTTACTCTCAGCCTGCAGATGTAGCTGCTAGGTATGATAAAATTGGAGACATTCAAATTGAAACTAATTTAGAGTATCGTTTCCATATTTTTAAATCCATTTACGGAGCTTGGTTTGTGGATGCAGGTAATATTTGGCTATCGTACGACGACCCCAACAAACCAAACGGACAATTTAAAGCTGATAAATTTTATAAGGAGTTGGGCGTGGGCTCTGGCTTTGGTATAAGATATGATTTTTCGTTTTTTGTGTTGAGATTAGATGGAGCCATGAGAATATACGATCCACACTATATTGAGAGTAAACGTTTGGTTTTTGGTACTCAAACACTGCGCGAATCTGCAATTTTGAACTTTACCATTGGTTATCCTTTCTAGGAAAGAGTGTTTCTGATAATCCTTTGAGAATGCCATCAACTTTTTTTGTTAGTTATCTCATTTTGCTAAACAAAAAGTAGTCGCTTATTAACGCTAATAAACTTGGTTATTAAATTTATTGTTATACATTAGCTATATGAATTGGCAAAGCCATTCCATGTTCCCTTTTAAAAAAATAAAAAAAACATGAAATCATTGCTCCTATACACCGTTTTCTTTTTTAGTGCGGTTGTAGGTTATGCTCAAATAAATCTTGTTCCGAATCCGAGTTTTGAAGATACAGTAAATTGTCCTTATCAATCTGGGGATATAGCAAAAGCGAATGGATGGATGTCTTTGTGCGGTAGCCCAGATTATTTTAAAAGTTGTAATCAATCTGATTGGGGTGTACCAACTAATATTTTCGGCTATCAAATGGCAGCAAGTGGAAATGCTTATTCTGGTTTTATAACCTATTATACAGGTGGGATAAATGAAAGAGAGTTTCCAGCTTGTGCCCTTAGCATACCCATGAACATTGGCACAAAATATTATGTTTCATTTAAAGTTGCTTTGAGTTTAGAGAATGTAGCTAATCCTACTAATTGTGCTTCTAATAAAATTGGAGCAATGTTCACAACAAATCCTTACACATGCGATGAGCTTATTACGAATAATCCACCTATTTATACGAATAGTGTTGTTACTGATTCAACAAACTGGACGAGAATAACAGGTTCTTTTATCGCTGATTCAGCATATACTTACCTTGTGATTGGTAATTTTTTTGATGATAATAATACGGATACTTTAAAGTTTTTTAATAGCTGGTGGGATGACTTTGCCTACTACTATCTTGATGATGTTTGTGTTGGTACTGATTCAATCTTTGTTAACAGTTATAGCTATGTTACACGCATATCTGAAAACAAGGAGTTACCAACAGTAAGTTTTTATCCAAATCCTGTAGCCGATATAGTTAACATTGAAACGGCATCAGATATTGAAGAAATATATTTGATTAACAGTTTGGGACAAGTTGTATATCAAGACAAATCAAAAAAGAGTAAAAGAATTGACGTCAGTGTTTCCATTTTTCCACAAGGATTTTATGCCCTAAAAATAAAGACCAAGAATAATTTTTACTCCGAAACAATTCTAATTAAACACTAACCAAATAATAAACATATGAAACAATCAAACAAAAAAATCTTAGCTCTATCGCTTGCTTTATTTGGTCTTATGGTCAATATTAAAGCACAAATATCCAGCGTTGGTAATGGTGCTCCTGGAGCAGCCGCAGATAATTGTGGATGGAATGCCACCCGATTATTTCCCGTAAGAGTAGAACATAAAGGAAATTTTCCAATTAATTTTTGGACAAACGGTGTTCAACGTATGACTATACTTGGAGGCTTACCTGGTGGAGCTACTACTGGTTTTGTAGGCGTTGGAAACAACTTTACAACACCTTTAAACTTGGTTGATGTAAGAGATGGGAATATTAATATAGGGCAAGGTATTGCTGGCAATATTGCCGCTAGTCCACAATCATATATGATTGGTGGTCAAAATATATTATGGCATAATGGCGAAGTGAGGAATTTGTTTGTAGGAGTTGGTAGCTGATGGAAAAGTAATTGATAGTAAAAAAATGGTGAGAGAATAAGTTTTCTAATCAAAATAAATGTTTAAAAGCGTCTGTTAGTTAACAGGCGCTTTTTTAGTATCTTTACACCCTTATTTCAGATACATAATGAGTTTTATAGAAGAATTACATAAGAGAAAAACCTTTGCCATTATTGCCCATCCAGATGCAGGTAAAACAACCCTAACCGAAAAATTATTATTATTTGGTGGGGCCATCCAATCGGCGGGAGCAGTAAAATCAAATAAAATTAAAAAGTCAACCACTTCCGATTTCATGGAAATTGAGAAACAACGTGGTATCTCGGTTTCTACTTCCGTAATGGCTTTTGATTATCGCGATTTCAAAGTTAATATTTTAGATACTCCTGGTCACGAGGATTTTGCTGAAGATACATACCGTACTTTATCGGCTGTGGATAGTGTAATTATGGTAATTGATTGTGTAAAAGGAGTAGAGCCTCAAACACGTAAATTATTAGAAGTGTGTCGTATGCGAAACACACCTGTGATAGTGTTCGTAAACAAAATGGATCGTGAAGGCCAAAATGCATTTGATTTATTAGATGAAATTGAAAAAGAATTAAAAATCAGAGTGCGTCCTTTAACTTGGCCAATTGGTATTGGTAAATCATTTAAAGGGGTTTATAATTTATACGAGAAAAAATTGTCTCTTTTTCAAGGTGATAGTAAAACAACAGTTGAAGAAAGTGTTGTTTTAGATAACGTAAACGATAGTGAAATTGAAAAATACATTAGCGAAGATTTTGCGAATCAATTACGTGACGACATTACATTGATTGATGGCGTATATGATGATTTTGATAAACGCGAATATTTAAAAGCTAATGTGAGTCCCGTGTTTTTTGGTAGTGCGGTTAATAATTTTGGTATTAAAGAATTGTTAGATTGTTTTGTGGAAATTGCACCTACACCTCAAGGCAGAGATACAGATTTAGCAGGATATATAGAGCCAGAAGCGCCTAAATTTAGCGGCTTTGTATTTAAGATTCATGCTAACTTAGATCCCAAACATCGCGATAGAATTGCCTTTTTAAGAATTGTATCAGGTAAGTTTGAACGTAATAAATATTACTACAATGTGCGAGAGCAAAAAGACATGCGCTTTAGTAATCCAACGGCTTTCATGGCGCAACAAAAATCGGTGATTGATGAATCTTTCCCTGGTGATGTGATTGGTTTGTATGATGCGGGTAATTTTAAAATTGGAGATACTTTAACCGAAGGCGCTAAATTTCATTTTAAAGGTATACCTAGTTTCTCACCTGAGTTATTCAAATATGTGACTAATTTGGATCCAATGAAAACTAAACAATTGCAAAAAGGTTTAGAGCAGTTAACAGACGAAGGTGTTGCCCAATTATTTACTAAAAAAGCAGATGGACGTAAAGTTGTTGGTACAGTGGGAGCTTTACAGTTTGAGGTTATTCAGCATCGTTTAAAATCGGAGTATAATGCTTCTTGTGGTTATGATTCTGTAAACTTGTATAAAGCCTTGTGGATTGAGTGTAGTGATAAGAAAAAACTTGATGAATTTTTAATTGACAAATCAAACCACATTGCCTACGATAAAGAAAATCGTTTGGTGTTTTTAGCTGAATCGGCTTGGTTACTAGAAATGGCACAAACTAAATTTCCAGAAATTAAGTTTCATTTAAAGAGTGAGTTTTAATAATAAATTAGAACGCTGATAACACAGATTTATTAAGATAAATATGATTAAAAAAAATCTTATCTAATCATAACAACCAGCGTCATCTGCGTTCTATAAAACAAAATACTATGGCAAATATTTTCGAGTTCAACGGTTACAAACCAGTAATAGATAAATCGTCTTTCATTCATCCAAACGCAACCGTTACTGGTAACGTGATTATTGGTAAAAATGTATATGTGGGTCCAGGTGCTGCCATTCGTGGCGATTGGGGACAAATTATTATTGAAGACGGATGTAATGTGCAAGAAAATTGCACCATACACATGTTTCCTGGAACAACTGTTTTATTGAAAGAAGCGGCACACATTGGTCACGGTGCCATTATACATGGCGGAACGATTGGAAAGAATGTGCTAGTGGGTATGAATGCTGTTGTTATGGATAATTGTGTGATTGGCGATAATTGTATTATAGGCGCTTTATGTTTTGTACCTGCCGATACGGTTATTGAAGACAGAAAAGTAGTTGTTGGTAATCCTGGCAGAGTTGTGAAAGATGTGAGTGATGAAATGATTGCATGGAAAACTAAAGGAACTGCCTTATATCAGCAGCTACCTGCAGATTGTTATGCTACATTAAAAGAGTGCGAGCCTTTGCGAAGAATGCCCGCATTTAGACCTGAACAGCAAAACGAATACAAAACCTGGAATGAAGAAAAAACGAAATCAAAAAAGAAATAGTTTCTTAATGATTATAAGAATAACAAGGTGGAGCTTTAAAATTAAGCTTGATGTTTAATGTAATTCCAAAAAAGAAATACCAGTCTTTTGTTCTTGGATTGCCACGCATCTTATTAACATTGCTGCTAGCATTTTTAGATCTGTCGGTAAATTTTATGGTATTTTTATTAAAAGCTTGTGTGGTTTCCCAATCTGGGTAGGTTCCACTCACATCATCCAAGTAATCTGTAAATGTTTTTCTAGGCCCCCATTCTAAACCAATGCCTACTTGTTTTGATACATTCATTTTTGCGCCAATACCAAACGGAATAGATACTTGAGTTAATTTGTATCCTTTTACTTGTCCTTCGGTATGTAACGGCTCTAAGTCGGTCCATTTATTACCCAGATTTGCTCTTGGTTTAAAGTTAAAAACGTCTATTCCTAAAAACAAATAAGAAGTGAATTTGTATTTATCATTACTAATACGATACTCTAAAAAATTAAATTCCGCAATAATATTATATTCTATAATTTGAGATTTAAAATTTAAATTTCGTTGAACTTGATCAGCATCATCACTTTGAGAGTCATCTCCCATAATATTCCCCCAATTAATACCTGCCCTAAATGCATAGCGGTAATTTGGTGTAAATCTGTAAAATGCACCTGCTGCAGGTTGAGTTAAGTTAAATTGTTTTCTAGGATTTAAATCGCCAATGTAATATGCTCCACCAACCATAAAGCCTACTTCATGCTGACGAAAATTTCTTCTTCGTCCTTGTGAAAACAAATTAGAACTAAGTACTACAAATAATAAAAATATACAAAGACAAGACTTCATTGGTATGTAAACGCAGAAATAATTAAAATAGTATGTGAAATAGTGTTATTCATTTAACTACAAAATAACGATTTTAATTTTATAAGACACATTTTTTTCTTCCACTAAAATAAAATACAAGCCCGAAGCTAAAAGATTTCTTTTTAATATGTAATTGATGGATTCACAAGAATCTTCCATTACCATTTGTCCAGATGAATTGTAGAGTTTAATTTTTTTGCTTTCAGCATTGGGAAATATTAAGTTAGTTTCGTTTGATAAGGGATTAGGAAATGCTTGTATGGTTTCTTGATTACTTAAAATTTTAATATTATCTAATACTTCTCCGCACGTCATTGTTGCAAAACCATCTAATTTTCCGTAACCCCATCTGTTGCTTGGTAAATTTGCTCCAGTATAAAAATCGCTATAAGCACAATTGATAATAGCTTGCTTTAATTGTTGATTAGTTGCTGTTGGATTTCTCTGAAAATATAAGGCAGCTAATCCAGCTACTATTGGACTGGCAGCAGATGTTCCGCCCGCAGTTCGGTGATAACCACCTTGAGCAACAACACTTGGAAAACTAATAGCATAGGTGGCTAGCATACTAATTGGGAGCGCTGCTATAATATTTGCACCTGTAGCTGCTATATCTGGCTTTATTCTATTATCTCTAGTTGGCCCAGTGCTACTACTTTCGTGAAGTTGCCCCGGTGTTTCAGCTTTAATTTGCGTGTTTCCATTTACATCAATGTATCTATTTCTATTAATATAATTTCCAACGGCAATCACTTCATCACTACATTGAAAACCGCTTACAATGGTTTGCAAGGTATCAGCAATTTTATATTTAGTAATTTTTGGATAGCTAGAAGCTGAAGGTAAATTAGTGGTTACATAATCAAAATTCCACGAATCTATTCTTCCAATTCCTGTATGTGCCATGCTCCATAAATAGTTTAAGCTATCTGCATTAATTGAAACCGATAATTCATATACTCCGTATGAATTGATACTTGCTATGCTTTCAATAATTCCGATTCTGTTGCTGTTACGGTAAATGGTATCTCGTTTAACGGTGTTTAAGGCATAGTTATAGGATTTAAAAGAAGTCGCGCCAACATCACTAAAACTAGGGTGAGTGACTCCAATTCTATACATCACATTTTTTATTTGCGATGTGTCGGCATATTCAGAAAAGGAAATTGTATTTAAGTTGTTCTTAATCCAAGTAAAATTGGTGTCGGTATTTATAATATTATATCCAACATGAAATTTTACTCGGCCAGCATTACCACAAGCTGCAACCAAGGCTCTGCCTGGCACATTTGAAATTAAACCATTAATGAGTTGTGTTTCTAAATCTGAGCCATCATGACTTCCATAATAATCACCAAGACTAGCATTAATTACTACAGGTTTATTTAATAATTGTGATTTTGTGATGATGTATTGCAGTGCATCAGATATAGTAAAACCTGGTCTATTAAAATCCATTGCCACAACAATAATATCTGCCTTTGGCGCCATACCTTCATATTTGTTTACCGAAAATCCATTTCCTGCTGCAATTCCTGTACTATTGGTGCCATGCCCAAATTGTGCAACATCGCTGTGCGTGCACAATCCTAAATCTATTTGCGCATTGTTCCACTCTTGTCCATAACCAAAAGGAGTAGGCGTATTTACCGCTAAAGCTTTTGTCATGTCCCATAAATACTTGATCCGAGAGTTTCCATTAGCATCTTTAAAATCAGGGTGATTGAAATCTGTACCAGAATCTATTACTCCAACAACAACGCCATTGCCATCATAAGGCTGAGCAAGAGGACTTAATCCAGTTTTAATATTTTTAATTCTGTTTCTAATATGAGCGGTATCACCCATTAATTGTAAATGATGTTGAGTATACTCTACTCTTACAATATTTTTTAAAGTCGATAGTTGTTTAATAGTTGAAACACTGCCACTAATGGAAGTAATATTGCCAGCTTGGTAATTGAATTGAATGTCAGGAAATTCGGAATAATTAATTTCTGTATTTGGTTTTGTAAGCACTAGTACATTTATTATTTCGTTAGTACTTGTATGTTCTAATTTAGAAATCAACTCAGTATTAAAAACTGATTGCGCTCTTAATCCAAAGAAAGCAAGTATGGTAAAAAATGTAAAATATAACCGCATGCCGTAAATTTATAGCATTAAATTACAAATAATTTAGATATTTACAGTATGCGATTTAGTTTAGTTTTAGTTTTTTGTTACTTTTTTTGCTTTACGCATATTAAAGCCCAAGATTCTGTTGCTTTTACTAAAGATTTTAGATTGTACGAAGGCTTGTATTTAGGTTATCAAGATTTTAGATACAATTGGCCTATTCCAAAAGAAAAAATTATTACTAAAATTAATAAAGATCAATTAGATTTTTATTCAAAATTAATTGAAGAAGAATTTATTGAATATACAGAGCGAGATGGTTCCATTACAAAAATGAAATCGGAACAAGTGTGGGGGTACTGCCAAAACAATATTATTTTCATCAATCAAGATAAAATTTTTTACAGAATTCCTGTTTTTGGCTCAATCAGTAATTTTATTGGCACTGTTGAGGTTACTAATTATTCGCCTGGTTACGACCCTTTTATGAATGCTCCTATTGGCAGTAATGCCCAAAAAGTAAGAGAGATTAGACAGTATTTATTTGATTTTTATAGCGGAGAAATTACCCCATTTAGTATTGACAAAATAGAAACGTATTTAAAACGCGACGAAACCATTTACAATGAATATAAGGCTTTAAATAAAAAAAATAAAAAAGAAATGGCCACAAAATATATCCGTATGTACAACGAAAAACATTTAGTGTATTTTCCAGAGGGTTAATTTAAATTCGTTTTCTAATTTCGCTTTGTTTTCCTTATAAAAAATACCTGTTTTGTTGCTACAGCATTGTGTTATATCGGCTTTTTCTACTAACTTTATAATCTCAAATTTTATTTATTATGTCAGAAGTAGGAAGACAAATTATTTACAGTATGGTAAATGTATCTAAGATACATCCGCCACAAAAACAAGTATTAAAAGATATCTATATCTCCTTTTATTACGGAGCCAAAATTGGTGTTTTAGGTTTAAACGGTTCAGGTAAATCATCCTTATTAAAAATAATGGCTGGTTTAGATAAAGATTATTTAGGAGAAATCCACCAATCACCTGGCTACAGCATAGGTTTATTAGAGCAGGAGCCAAATTTAGATGAAACAAAAACAGTGATTGAAATTGTTCGCGAAGGCGCACAAAAACACGTTGATATTTTAAATGAGTTTGAAGAAGTGAACAATAAGTTCATGGATGAAGAAATATTAAACGATCCAGATAAAATGGATAAGTTAATTAATCGTCAGGCTCAATTACAAGACTTAATTGACCAACATGACTTATGGAACTTAGATACACGATTGGAGCGCGCTATGGATGCGTTGCGTTGTGCGGAAAGCGATACGCCAATCAAAATTTTATCAGGTGGTGAGCGTCGTCGTGTGGCTTTATGTCGTTTATTATTACAAGAACCAGATATTTTATTATTAGATGAGCCTACCAATCACTTAGATGCTGAATCGGTTGATTGGTTGGAGATACATTTACAACAATACAAAGGAACTGTTATTGCTGTAACGCATGATAGATACTTTTTAGATAATGTAGCTGGTTGGATTTTAGAATTAGATCGTGGAGAAGGTATTCCATGGAAAGGAAATTATTCTTCCTGGTTAGAGCAAAAAGGAAACCGTTTAAAGCAAGAAGAGAAAACAGAATCTAAGCGTCAAAAAACCTTAGCGCGTGAGTTAGACTGGGTTCGTCAGGGAGTAAAAGGACGCGGCGTAAAACAAAAAGCCCGTTTAAATAACTACGATAAAATGATGAATGAAGATATTAAGGATAAGGAAGAAAAATTAGAAATCTTCATTCCTAACGGTCCTCGTCTTGGTAATGAAGTAATTGAAGCCATTGAAGTATCAAAAGGATTTGGCGATAGATTATTATACGAACACTTAAACTTTAAATTACCACCTGCGGGAATTGTTGGTATTATTGGGCCAAATGGTGCTGGTAAAACAACTTTGTTCCGTATGATTATGGGACAAGAAACGCCTAATTCAGGTGATTTTAAAGTAGGGCCAACTGTAAAAATTTCTTATGTCGATCAATCTCACGCAGATTTAGATCCAAATAAAACCGTTTATGATATATTAAGCGGAGGCTTGGATAATATTACTTTAGGTGGTAAGCCAATGAACTCACGAGCGTATATTTCTCGTTTCAATTTTGGCGGAAGCGATCAAGGAAAAAAAGTTTCTGTACTATCTGGTGGAGAACGTAACCGTTTGCACTTAGCCATGGCTTTAAAAAATGAAGGTAACGTGTTGTTATTGGATGAGCCTACCAATGATTTAGATGTAAATACATTGCGTGCCTTAGAAGAAGGTTTAGAAAACTTTGCGGGTTGTGCTGTAATCATTAGTCACGATAGATGGTTTTTAGATCGCGTGTGTACGCACATCTTAGCCTTTGAAGGCGATAGTTCGGTTTACTGGTTTGAAGGCGGATACACTGAGTATGAAGAAAACCGTAAAAAACGTTTAGGTAATGCAGAGCCAAAACGCCCACGTTATAAAAAGTTGGTAGTTTAGTTTTTTAGCACAGTGAGTTTGTCACTTCGAGCGTAGTCGAATACTTTTTGTTATTATATTGATATCATTACATTTAATAAAATTTTTTCAAATTAGTTTAAACGCAGTTGAATCAAAATTAATCTATAGATTAGATAATAAATATAATAAAAACTCTTTTCTTTGAGATAAATTGTATCAGCTCTAGTTAAAACTTAACCTACCTAAAATCCCAAAATTATTCACCTAATAAAACAAATCAAGTTGGTTATCTTGAACTTTTATTCTAGAATTGCGTTGAATAGATAATTCAGTGTATTTTATTTTGCATTTATTAATTAATTCAGTTGCGACTTCATCATATAAGCTGTCAAGTGGCGACATTTTTTGTTGCCTATTACAATTTGCAACGTGCAAATAAACTAAAGTAGTTTGAATACTTTCATGCCCCAACAATTCTTTAATAGAAATAATGTCTAATCCGTCTTCTAATAAATGGGTAGCATAACTATGACGCAACGTATGTAAACAAACTCCTGTTTTATTAATTCCCACTCTTCTAACAGCTTGTTTAAGCAAAAACATAATTCCCGTGTGACTCATTTTTTCTCTGTTATCAGCGCCAAAAAATATGTATTCACTTTTATGCAACCCACCCATATATTGAACAAAAGGCTCAATGATGTTTTTAGCTAAAGGAACGTAGCGGTCTTTTCTTCCTTTAGATCTTTTTATATGAATAGTCATGCGATTTACATTAACATCACTCCATTTTAAATTGGTGAGCTCTCTCACTCTTAATCCTCCCGAATAAATAAACATAAGTATTAAGCGATGCTTAAAATTTTTAGTCTGATTAATGATGGAAAAACACTCTTGTTTACTTAAAACAATTGGTAATTTTTTATCGTCTTTAATAATTGGAAGCCTTACTTTCAGCTTTAAGTTTAGCGCTTTAAAGTAAAAACGCATTCCGTATACCATGTGTTTAAATTCTGTTTGCGATGGGCTTTTAGCTTTAGTTACTAAAAAAGCCAAGTATTCTGTTAATTCTATTTCGGAAATATGTTGTGGCAGTTTGTTGAAATATAAAGACAGTTCAGCAAGTTTTCGGCAGTATGATTCATATGTTGCTTTTGAAAGGCCGCTAATTAAAATGTACTGCTCCATTTTTGTGGTGACCTCAAAAAATCCATTAATATGTCTACAAGCAAATTCTACTCTAGTTTCGGTTTTTTTTCGCATATGTTTTTACGAAAAAAATACCAAAATAAAAATCTAGTCGCAAATAATAAATAGGTTATTTTAATGAACTAAACTGAGTCGAAAAAAATTAATTACTTCATATAATCTTGCCACATGATGAGGGTGTACTTACCATCTTGTAAATCACGATAGCCAAATTCATAACAAAAATGATATAAATTTCCGTTTTTTGCTGTCCAAGTATGAGTAGAATGTCTAAAATCAAAACCTTCTGCTACTAACAATTCTGTTTTAACTTGCGATTGCCCTGATATATTGTATTTTTTGAGTATGCTTCTATTCAACTTTAAGTTTTTGTCAATCTTAACATATATGCTTGATTCTTTTAGCTTATTCTTCTTGTAATGATAGGATGATTTACAATACTCAGAACAATATTTTTGCCCTTCTCTTCCTTTCAAAATTTCATTACACTCAAGACATTTAGTCATTTTCAGAATTTATTGACGTTAATTATACGTTTATTATCCGTATAAATATACGAATAAATTTCGTTTACAATAAATGTGCACCGAACTTTGGTAATTAAAAATGATCATGAAAGCAAGTAAAATTTTTTATAATAATGAGCCGCGAATAAAAGTTGATTTCAAATTTAATTATGAATCTGTTGCAGCTATAAAAAAAATTCCAGACTCCAAATGGAGTAAAATTCATAATGCATGGCATGTTCCATATGATAAACAAACCTTTGAACTTCTCAAAGAGAAATTTATTGAACTTGATTATGAAGGCAAAGCAACTGTTACAAAGTCATCAGCAAATAGTGAGTCCATTAATATTAATCAGATTATTTCGGATGTATTTATAATTGTGCATGGCCGCAACATCTCTGTAAAGTTGCCTCGTAACGAGCAGGATACTCGTTTTATTTTGGGATTTAAATACAGCCGCTGGGATAAGAAACAGTATTATTGGACGGTTCCAAATTATGGCGCTAATTTAATCTTACTGAAGAATTATTTCAAGGATAGAAATCCAAACATTGAAGTATATTCTGATTCTGAAATCTTTGCATCATATGATGTTAGAAGGAGCGTTGAGCCAAATCAATTACTTATTATAAAAACAATTTCTGGCCGATTAAAATTATTTTTTAATTTCAATAATACACTTACTAGGGCAGCTAGGGCAATTCCATATTCAAAATGGAATCCAAGGAACAAATCATGGAGTATTCCTTATACTGAAAGATTTTTGTTAGAAATACAAACCATTGCCAAATTTCAAAATTTAGACATAACATTAGAGATTGAAAAAGGAGAATCAGAAAAAGCTCCTAGATTAACTCGATCTGATATTAGTAATTATAGAACTTGTCCAGAAGAATTTATCCTTAAGCTAAAAGAGCTGCGATATAGCGCACATACACTAGCTGTATATGTTAATACTTTTACGGAGTTTATTAATTATTATTCTGATCATGATATTGAAAGTATTACAGAACCAATGATTGTTGATTATTTGAGATACTTAGTAATTGACCGAAAAATTTCATCTTCCTATCAAAACCAGGCAATTAACGCTATAAAATTTTACTATGAGCGTGTTTTAGGAGGAGGCAGAAAAGTGTATTTAATTGAACGGCCAAGAGAAGAAAAAACTCTTCCAATAGTTTTGAACGAGACTGAGATTTCGGATATATTAAAAGCAGCTGAAAATTTAAAACATAAAGCCATATTGATGACATGCTATTCTGCTGGATTACGATTGAGTGAATTGATTAACCTCAAACTTAAAGATATTGATAGTGAAAGGATGCAAATTCACATTGCACAGGGCAAAGGAAAAAAAGATAGATACTCAATTTTATCACCAAAACTCCTAATAATATTAAGAGATTATTTTAAGAAATACCAACCGGAAATTTGGCTGTTTGAGGGTCAGACAGGTGGGCAATACTCTACACGAAGTATTCAAGCAATTATGCGAGATGCAACTTTTAAGGCAGGGATAAAGAAAAAGATTAGTGTTCATACTTTAAGACATAGTTTTGCAACACATTTGCTGGAAAATGGCACAGATTTAAGATACATTCAGAGTTTATTAGGGCATGAGAGTAGTAAAACGACTGAAATATACACCCATATCACAACCAAAGGATTTGATCAAATAACGAGTCCGTTAGATAAATTGGATATATTTTAATTTTATGTTAAATTTACATTGCAAAACAGATAGAAAGAAGTAATGAGCAGGAATAAAATTATAACTAACATTTTTTTTAACGAAATACCAACCTCGCAATCACCTTCGACTAATCTGGATATAAACGCAACTTGTTTCGTTTATATCTCAAAAAGCCGAGTAATACGCAACTAGTTGCGTATACACAGGTGTTAGGGGCAAGTTTAGAAAAAAACTCAACAAACAGAAAATTATTTATATTTGAAGTTAAAATTTAATGCAATGAAATCAAAGACTATTTTCAGAAAATGGAGTTTCATCATTCCTATAATTTTATTAGCTATTTTCAGCTGTAAAAAAGACAAAAATGAAATTACACCTGAGGATCCTACTACACCATCTCAACCAGTCCCACCTCCTGATTTATGGGAAAATGTCAAAATAATTGACACAACAACGTATACTCTTAATCAAAGTCCTACATTAATTGGGAATGGCATATATCAATTTTCATATACAGGCGCTACACCAACTATAACAATTGGCGATATTATAGTTGGCTCAGCAGGTGTAGGTTATCTGAGAAAAGTAACGGCAGTAACATTAAACTCAGGTAATATTAGTTTGCAAACAACCCAAGCTCGGATGGAAGATGTTTTTAAAAACGGTGGGCTGAATTTTAATTTAGATATGGACAATATGCATCAGAAAAGTGCTTCTACAGGCTTTTCATATCCAATAAACAATAAAACTATTTATCAAAATGGCCCATTAAGTATTATTATAAACAGTGGTCAGATAGATTTAAATCCTAATTGGTTTTTTGATTTTGGATTCAATAGTACTGGAATTACAAAGTTTGAAATGAGCGCACAAAATGGCACATTAAATGGCAACTTTAATATGTCGGTTACCGCTAGTCAAGCTATTACATTATTTGACAGAAATGATACCTTGACTCATTTAACAAAATCATATACCAAATGGGTGCCTGCTGTTTTATTAGGCGTACCTGTAGTTGTACCAATTGAAGTTATTATAGACGTTGATTTAATTGTAAATTATTCAGCTACCATTGGTGCGGCTATTTCAAAGTCAGGAACATACACTAGTAATAATACTTTTAATCTTGGTGTAAAATACAGCAACTCTCAATGGACTGGTATAAATAATTTCAATCCGACAAATACATTTTCTTTAAATCCACAACCTTCAGGGAATGCAAACATGACTGTAAACATTGGCTTAACACCGCATGTTAGTGTTAAATTATATGGTGTTGCTGGTCCATATGCATCTGTTGGTTTACAAGAGCAATTAACTGGCAATATTGCATCGCCTCAATTAGATTGGGATTTTAAAACAGATGTTTGGGTTAAGGCTACAGCAGGTGCTAGTATAGATGTTCTTGGTTATACATTAGCTAATTACAGTAATAGTTGGGAAACAACAAAATTATCTTATACCACACCTTATCAAATTTCTATTGTTTCTGGTAATAATCAATCAGGAACTTTTGGTCAACAACTAGCAAACGCTTTAAAAATTAAAGTTGAAGATAGTAAAGGTAGTTCACAATCAAATGTTCCTGTTTATTTTTCGGTAGCTAACGGTGGAGGCTCTATTACCACTACCACAGTATTGTCTGATGCAAATGGTTTTGCTGAAACAAATTGGACACTTGGAACATCTGGTGCTCAAGAAGTGCAAGTAGTTGCAAAAAAAGCTGATGGTAGCAATATATTAAATACTCCCATTAGTTTTTATACTTCAGTTGGCGCAGATACATTAGCAATGTTAACAAACAATTCATTAAAGGATTGGAAAGTTTCTAGCGTAACTTTATCAGGTAATCCAATATCAGTTGACGTGTGTGATATTAACACAAAACATACTTTTTCTTTAAACGGAACATTGCAAGTTAGCGGTAGTAGCTGTAGCACTTATAACACTATTGATACATGGATATTTGGTACTGTCAAAAATGATTTAATATTATTTGGAAATGTACATAGATCAATTATAGCTATTTCACCGAGTACATTTACAATTCAATTTTTGAATGCAGGTAATAATATTGTCACTGAAACATTTGTATTATATTAAAAAGTGAGTATTAATCTATTTTTTTATTATCATTAATTGTTAAAAAAAACCAGCCCCTAACACACGGTTTATTCTATTTGGGCATTCGGCTTCGGCATTTGCAAAAGCAGTCGCTCCCGCGAAGGAAAATTATTTATGCTTTGCAAATGTCAAATAAAATTATAGCTTTGTTAGTAATATTTCGGTAGAAACGGTTTCAAATCCCCAAACAGAAATAAACCGCGAAAACGTTACCGGCAACCTTAAAAAACTACAGACATGAGAAAAATAATTTTACAATTGACTTTAGCTTTAAGTATTTCACTATTAAGCTTCTCTAACATTTTCGGGCAAACCTTGCTCAAACAATTAAGCCGAGGAAATGTAGAATTCAACCTCTACGACAATGGCTTTAAAATAAAAGATCTAAGCACAGGCGCATTTATTATTGAGACCTCTTCACCAACGGCCGACTTACCTATTGGATTTGCAAGTTATCCAAACTCAACAGTAGATTATGCAAGTTACATGTATTCAGTAGTAAAGGATAGCACTGCTGCCTACCAATGGTGGACAAATACCTTGTTGACCTGGAGTTCGAATGACCCGCTATATATTATTGATGCTTCTTTTCAAAACACTTCGAATGCAGAAGTGATCAATATGCATGTTCAACTTCTTTTAAACAATAAAGTGAAAGTAGAAATTCAAAAGGCCACACCAGTTGCTCAGCCTTGGAAATACAGAACCCGATTAAGATTAAAACTTTTTCCGAATGAATATTTTCTTGGGTTCGGAACACGCCCTGAAGATGTGGCGTTTAGAAATAAGAAAATGTTAAACTGGATAAGTGAGATGAGAATTGCAAATGAACCTTCTCCTAAACCAGAAAATCAAGGGGAAGCCAGAGTGCCATTTTATATTTCAACTCGTGGCTATGGTTTATTATTAAATGAAAACACTTGCAGCTCATTTGACTTAGGAGAAACTGATCCAAACATTAACGAAATAGCCACTTGGGAACAACACTTGAACTTTACAGTTTATTTAGGAGCAACACCAATTGACATTATACAGAATTATACAGAAGATGCAGGTCGCCTGCTAAGAACCCCTGAACCTTGGGTCTTTGGCGTTTGGATGTTAACAAAAAACAGAAATGGTCTTCAAACCGAATCCGACCGCTCTAATCAAGTTGCTTCATTGTTGCGTAACGATAGCATACCTTGTAGTGCCTTGTGGCATCACTACTGGTCAAAAAAAATATTGAACATTCTCGGAGCAGGAATGTCATGGCAGATAGACCCTGCATATTGGCCTAATTACAATACTTTGGTTAACACTCATCACAATCAAGGTTTCAAAGTATTACATTATTACTGGCCTTATATCTTCAATAACGATGCAGAATATAATTACGCAAATACGCAAGGTTATTTTATGAAAAATTGGTTAAGCACAACATATCTCAATCAATGGTTAGTTTGGTTTAATCAGGTAGCAGAACCAGACCTTAGTCGACAGACAGTGAGAAACTGGTATAAGAATAATTTAATGACAAATGCACTAAGTGTTGGCAGCAGCGGGTGGATGGCTGATTTTGGCGAACACCACCGAATAGATATGATTGATTCAGCCAATTCAAATCCGTATGCAGTTCACAATGAATACCCGCTTAACTGGGCAAAAACAAATCAAGAATTTTGGGAGCAAAACCAACCCAACGGAGATTATGTTTATTTTATGCGTGGAGGATGGACAGGGATGCAGAAGTATGCACCTGTTATGATTAACGACCCTGATATGAGTTGGGAAACCGCCAACGGCATTAAAGGTCAAATTTCAAATATTTTATCAGGCGGTATTTCCGGACACCCTCTCGTATGTCCACATGTAGGAGGATATAAATATGGTGCGCCCGTTGTATTGCCAAGCAATTTAGAAGAACTTTGGATAAGGTGGTTGGAAATGGTTGCCTTAATTCCGGTATTATGGACACACGAGGGGGATGAACTTTATTTGGGTGCCAAACAAGTATTTGACCAATCACCACAAACGAAAGCCATGTTTAAAAAATATGCAAAACTACATGTGAAATTTTTCCCTTACATCTACACATTGGTTAAAGAAGCAAAGGAAACAGGTATTCCTGTTGCACGATCATTGTATTTGCATTACCCGAATGATGTAAATACAATTCAAATAAAAGACCAATTTCTGTTAGGCGACCGTGTAATGGTTGCGCCCGTTTTAGACTCGGGAGCAGTTACTAGAAATGTATATTTTCCCGCAGGAACATGGTATGACTTCTGGACAGGAACAATTGCAGCTACCGGACCGACAACTTTATCGGTTAGTGCACCACTAGATCGTCTTCCAATTTTTATTAAAGAAGGAACTATTTTACCCTTATACAATCAAAATCATATTGAAACTTTGGTTAAAAATGTTCCAGGCGTTAATGATTTTGAATATGCCGACAGCACAATGGAATTAAGGTTTTATGGTTGCGGAACAGACCAGTTCGAACTTTGGGACAGCACTGCTATTCAAATGCACCGATACACAGGAGATTCCCTTACTACAATTACTGGCGGACACCCAAGACTTTATTCATCAACTTTTATTTACGACAATTCCGTAAATTGTTTTGTTGGAATTTCTGAGAATACTCAAGAAGCTGGCTTAATTGTTTATCCTAATCCAACAACAGGTATTACAACTGTAGATGTTGAAATTTTATTAAACACTGAAAGTAAAATTGAAATATATAATTTATCTGGCTCATTGGTTCAAAGCGAAAAATTAATTCTAACTACTGGAGATACCAAAAAGCAAATAGATATTAGTAACCTAACGAATGGTATTTATTTACTCAAAGTGAGTGCAAATAATCAGTATAAAACAATCAAAGTAGTTAAGCATTGACAAGAAAGTTAAATAGAAAGGCAGCCGGTAACACAACCTAAATCCCATTTGGGCATTCGGCTTCGGCTTTTGCAAAAGCGGTAGACAATTAGTTAATTTTCGCTTTGCAAAAGTCTATTAAACATTTATCTTTAAACTAACATTTCGGTAGACAAAGTTTCAAACTCCAAACGGGAATTTAGCTTGAAACCGTTAGGCGTAATGCTAAGAGCGACCGAGCAAATCACAAACAGAAGGTCCTACGAGAGTTTCATATCAACTTTTCCCCAATTTGCCATAACACCAATAATAGGTAAAACCGTTTTACCATGTTCGGACAAACGGTATTCTACTCGTGGTGGAATTTCAGCGTAAATAATACGTTCAATTAGTTTATCTTCTTCCATTTCTCGTAACTGGTTTACCAACATTTGTTTTGAAATGTCAGGAATTGCTTTTTGTAAAAGACTAAACCTATTCTTTCCAATATTAATTAAAAATATCACAATAGGCTTCCACTTGCCACCTATTTTATTCATACAATGCGTAACAGGACAATTATTGGGGTTAAAATCCTTATTTTTTCTTGCTTTTTCCATTAGTCTATAATTATGTACTATGCAAATTAAAACTGACTACATAGCTTTTATGGACAAAGGTATTACTTTTGCCTCATTATTCACAAATAATTAAAAAAATAATGAGCGAATTAAAAAAAATGGTTGCAACATTTTACAATGATTGCTTGACTGTAAACGAAAAAAACAATACCAACGAAGTATTGGAAAAAATTTTGGCTGACGATTTTCAATCCATCAACACCAAAGAAACCAAAGGCAAAGCCCAACTCATTGGACAAGTTGCAGGATTTTGGAAATTGATGCCTGATATGAAATGGGAAATCAAAGATATGGTGCAAGAAGGTAACCAAGTCGTGGTAAGATGTGAATTTTCTGCATCACCGAAAGGAAATTTTATGGGAATGGAAGTAGATGGTTCAAAATCCTTTAAAACAATGTCAATGGATATGCACACCATTGAAAACGGTCAAATAAAAACCGTTTATCATATTGAAGAGTGGACAACTGCAATTGCTCAATTAAAATCTTAATATTAAAAAATCAAAGAAAATGAAAAAAATAATCTTATTAGCTTTAGTAGTTATCATATCAATGAGCTACACGAATGCACAAACAAAAAACACAAAAATGACGAACAAAGAAAAAGTTACAGCCATTATCAAGAGTGTAGAAACTGGCGATACCACAGCGGCATCTCACTATATCAACCCAAAAAAATACATTCAACACAATGCAGGTGCACCCGATGGTATTCAGGGCTTTTACGGCTTTATAAAATACAAACCTGCTAATGGTTACAAAACAAATGTGGTTCGCGTGTTTGAAGATGGCAATTATGTTTTCACTCACAGCGAAGGTGATATTTACGGAGCAAAAATTTTCTTTGATATTTTCAGATTTGAGAACGGATTGATTGTAGAGCATTGGGATAATATGCAAACAACTGAAACCACTTCTAAAAGCGGACACAGCATGATTGATGGAACAATTAAGGCCAACGACTTGAAGGAAACAGCCGACAACAAAAAGCTAATCCAAGCAATGTATGCTAATGTTTTTATAGGAGGGGACTTAAATAAAATTGACACATATATAAGTTCCGAAAAATATATTCAACACAATCCGGGTTCACCTGATGGTAAAGATGCTTTTGCTTACATGATGAAAATGGCGAAAGAACAATTTTGGTTTAAGGTGAATAAAACACATTTGGTTCTGGCGGAAGGCGATTTTGTTTTAGTTCAATCTGAAGGAGTAATGGGAGGAAAAGATGCAACCTTCTACGATTTGTTTAGAGTAGAAAACGGAAAAGTTGTAGAGCATTGGGATGTAATAGAACCCGCAACTCCTAAAGAACAATGGAAAAATACTAATGGTAAGTTTTAATTTCAATGAAAACAAACGCAAATTACAAACGAGACAAAATCCCAGTGTGGATTAATATTTTAACTGTTGTAGTTATTTGTATATTAATATTTCAAATGATTTCGGCATTTATAAATCCATCATGGGCTTACGGCACATTTGAAAACAATGATGCAAACAGACAAGCTATTCTAACTTTGGCAGGACGAAATTTTGTAATGATAGTGGTTACATTATTTGCTTTAAAATCTCAAAACTCAATGTTTTTAGCATTTACATTTTTGATGAACTTTGCAAGAGAATTTTACGATATGCTTTTAGTCGGCTACCTCGACCATTTCTCGTTGAAAGGAATTGGAATGATGGCAACATTTTTAGTGTTTTTAATTCCTTATGTAATTGCACTAAAAAAATTGCGACAGTTAGCTTCGCAAAAAGACTAAAAATATCAATTTGTGTAAAAGTGTTTTCTGTCTTTGGATAGGGAACACTTTTTGCATTTAATACGTGGCGAGAAAAAGCACATACGCCTAACACAACCTAAATCCCATTTGGGCATTCAGCTTCGGCTTTTGCAAAAGCGGTAGACAATTATTTAATTTTCGCTTTGCAAAAGTCTATTAAACATTTATCTTTAAACTAACATTTCGGTAGACAAAGTTTCAAAATCCAAACGGGAATTTAGCTTGAAACCGTTATAAGTAACCAGCCGACTGAAAAATCAAACTTTAACGTAAGACACAAAACTTCTCATTTAGACCTCACTAAACTCGGTAGACCTGTGTGTGAAAATAGAAACAGTTTTATTAGAACAATGCAGCTGAAAAAGCCGCTTTTGCTATCCCACATAATTTAGCCCATTTGTTTTTGCGAAAAGGCAGGCAAAAACCAAATAAGCTAAATTATCCCCACACACAAAATAAGGTGTGCTTTCAGCGAGGTTTTGCGCATCTCACGTCCGTTCAGTCAAAGCGCTTTAGCCACAGGCGTGCGGTTAATTATTTATAATTATTTTTTTAGTGATATTAAATTCATTATTAAATATCAGTTTTATAAAGTAAATCCCATTTGCATAATTTTGCAATTGCAGTTTGCGTTCCATTGAATTTACAGTTTCCGAAAACAATACTTGTCCAGTAATATTTATAAACTCAATGCTTTGAATGTTAAGCTTACTACTAATTTTAACAAAGTCATTTGTCGGATTCGGAAAAACACTTACTGCATTAATTATAGTAAATTCATTTATACTCGTTGGGCTAACACTAACATTAATTACATCTGTAGTTACTGTTTTACATTGCGTTTTAGTAACTGTATAAGTAGTGGTTATATTTGGACTTGCTTTAGGGTTAGGACAATTAGTACAACTTAAACCTGCTGTTGGTTGCCAATTAAATATAGCAGCTTCGCTTAGATTATTACCAATAATAATACTGTCTGCTGCATAAATTAAAGTATCATTTCTAGTTCTCGCTATTTGCACTTCTTCAACACTTACATCATCTAAATAATAATCAGCAACACCATTGCAATTAGTTGGATAACTCTGCACAATACTATGTTGTGATTGAAGAAAAAAATCACCAATAGTTAAATATGTTTCTGTTCCATTAGCCGTATATGTTCCACTTACTTCCATCCAATTTAAGGTGTCATTTAACTGAACTCCTGCTGGGCTAACTATTTGTGGTGTTACTCCAGTAACTGTATAATTTGGGGCAGTAGCAGGTGGTAAACATGGAAAAGGAGTTGGTGTTAAAACAGCACCTATTTTATCTGTACTATATTGGCTGTAATTCCATAAACTTAAATAAAATGATATACAATAAATTTTACTTGATTTCAAAGTGTCAATTAATTTAACTTGAGCAAACTTATTATGCGGTAATGTTGAAGATGTTATAAAAACAGAAAATGCGGCATATGCTTGTCCTGTTTTTCCATTTTGATAACTTTGAATACAATTACTAAGATATTGATAAGGAGTTTGATAGTGAGTATTACTCTCACAAGCGTAAAGGTAGGAACAATTATTCCCAACAGAACACCAATCGGTAGCGTTTCTTAAAACAGGAGTTGAACAATCTATATTTTGTTCAAAAGACCAATTAGGTACAAAGTTTTGTCCTTTTTGTTTTTTAATAAAACAAAGTGTAACTAAAAGAAATAAAAGGAAACGCATTTTCATAATTAATAATTATAAAAAAGGCATTTGTTAGTTAACAAATGCCTTTAAGTTATTTTATTTACTAATCATTACTTTATCAGTCCATAGCAAATTATCTTTATTCAATAATTGAATAAAATACATGCCACTGTGCAAATCTTGAATATTAATTTGAACAAGATTATTTAAGTTATCTATTGTATTTAAATAAACTACTTTACCAGTTATATCAATTATTTGAATATTGACTTCTTGCATTTGTTTTAAATCATAAGATAATGTAAAATTTCCATTATTTGGATTTGGAAATAAATGAGCTTGAATATTTTCAGCAACACTGATACTATTATCTTCCTCAGTAAAATTACCTATTCTACTACCCTCTCCGTTTTCACAATCTTCTTCAAAATCTCTATTTCCATAAGTAACAATATTAACCAAAGCACGAGCCTGATAAACTGCATTACCATATTTATAAGCACATAAATTTGCAATAGTTTCTAAAGCCGCATAATCTGTGCCATTGGTAATTCCTGATAAATATAATTGATTAAAATCATGATGAGTTTGCTCAATATCATTATTCACTGGCGCTATATTGTTTTTTGCTTTAGCTAAAATAGTATCGCCTTCACTCAGTAGACTATCTACTTCGTAATATTTTGCAGCATCACCATTTTGTTCAGTCGCATAAAAATTTGCCACTGTAGTATTATTACCTATTTGTGTTTGACGTATTGCTTTGTGCATATGTTGCTTTAACATCCATTTGGCTTGAGGTGCCGTATTACTTGTTGCCGTTACAACCGAAGTAATGTAAGTGCTATAATCAGCATTACGTTGTGTAACATCAAGTGTTGGTGTTAAAATTACTTTCGCTCCAGTTGTTAAAGCTATTGGACACCCGATGATATTACCCCCTGATGCAGGAAATAAGTTAACATTCCAAATATAATCATTCCCAACACTGGAGGGTAGTTGAAACTGATTATCAGTAGGGCGTTCCGCAGAGAAGCCAGTAATATTATGAACAAATAAAACACTATTAATTGCATTTGTTGGAGTACTAAAAGGAAAAGGTCCTCCTATCAATGTTTGGTCGCTATTAGCAGCATTAAAACCGTTCCACACATTAGCACTTGCACCAATGCTATTACCTTGTGTTCCAATCATACCACCAGTGTTCAATTCTAAACCTCTACGAATTGGAGCCGTTAATATATTACCAAAAAATTCAGCGCCAGTACCACCAGTTCCAGTTGAGTTATTTCCACTATATACAACTCCTTTACCTGTATGTGTGATAGCATTACATTGTACAAAACAACCAGGGCTGTTTACTGAACGTATGCCACTACAATTTAAATTATAAGCAGAAGGATTATTGCCTGGTAAATTACCATCTACACTATTATTATCAATCATTACATTATTGTTTGCTCCATTTAATAAAATACCATCACGTATTCCTGATGTAGCATTTCGTAAAGTTATAGTGTTACCACTTACACGCAAGCCACTACTACCTGTTACATTTATCATACGAATACCTGCAGTACCAGCATTAGTAATCTGATTCGCCGCTACAATTTGATTACCAATAGTTCCTGTAAATGGAGTATTAACAGTAGATAAAATATCAATAGCAGTATTTAATGTTCCTGCACCAGCCGTTATTATATTTTGGCTTATACTAAATAACCCAGCCGCTTTTGGTGCTAAGCTGTAAGTTGCAGTAATTGCATTTGTAACACGACTTATATTATTTGAATTTATTCGTAATATTGCGTCAGCATCAATAGTATATACAGCGCTAACACCAATGCCTGTTGAAATATTAGCTGGTAAATTTGGCGTAGCAAATTGGCCAGGATTGGTAAATTCTGCATTTACAACTTCTACAATAAGTGTTTTATTGGTTATAATACCATAACCAACATTTCTAAACAATAATGCATTATTCACAGGTGTAGTTACTGGCTTAGCAATTAAACTCCTTGCATTAGATGAAAAAATCGAGACACCAACTGGCAACGGAAGAGGTCCTGTCATAGGTGTCAAAAGTGACGTTGTGCTTGTTATATCTCTAAACTGAATATTATAAACTGTCGCATCAGTTCTTCTTAAAAATAAACCGTAATCTTTATTACTTACTCTAGTAAAATTAGTTCCAAGATTATTATTAGTTAAAATAACTACTCCAGCTCTATCTGCGAATAAACCCGCATAACTTCTTGCTTTTACAGGTGATGCGCCAACAGGATAATATCCGCTGCATTTTAAACTATTACCAGGCGATGTTGTAGAAACATTAGATGTTAAATTACAACTTTGAACAAACAAAGGATATGAAGTAGCAGCAGAAGCATTACTAATAGAAATGTCAATATAATTCTTGTTTAATGTAGTTGAAGAAATTGTAATACTATTATTTACGTTTACTAAATTATTATTAGCAATAACAGCATTATAGGCATCTTCAATACTGCAACCTTTAATTTTAACAGTAGCGGCTGACGACCCATTGCTTTGTGCATCAATACCAAACCACATACCTTCACATGAAAAAACCTGCGAAGAAACCATGTCTATAGTTGAAACTGGACTTACAATAAACCTAGAATTTGTTCCCATTTTTAAAGTACAATTTTTAAAGGTTAATGTACCGTTGAGTACGTTTATATTACCAATAACTGTAATGATTTGATTATTGTAAGTTACACTAGAATTAAAGGTTGTATTATTTAAAGTAACATTTGATGTACTTGAACACAATGTGCTTTTCAAACTAATGCAAGTTGATGCGCTAATTGTATTTCCGCATTGATCAGTAACATTACACGTGTAAACTCCGTTATCAGTTGGTGTTAAATTTACACTAGGTGTATTACCAATATTAGGCGACCAAACATATGTGTATGAGCCAGGAGGTGAAGCAATAGCATTAAGTGTAATTGGAGCGCCAGCAGTTGGATAAATATTTGATGCCGTTACAGCTAGTGAAGTTAAACCTGTCCCCGTAACATTTACTAATACTGCGGCTGTATTAGTACATCCAAATAAATCCGTTCCTGTAACAACATAATTAGTAGTTGCACTAGGTAATACTGTAACAGGGCTTCCAACAATGCTTCCTGGGTTCCAAGTATAAGTATTTGCTCCCGTTGCAGATAAAATAACTGGAGAACAGGCATTAACGTTAGTAGGATTTGCTGAGGCAGTTACTATTGGCAAAGCTAACCATTGTACAGTAGCAAAGGCTGTACTAACTGCACCAATACATCCGCCTAGTCCAGTTACCGTTACTGATACGTTCCAAGTAAAAGGTAAATTACTACCTGCATTTATATTACTTACACCCTGAGAAGTTGCACCAAACGCACTCCATTGATAAGATAAACCATAATCGGTAGAAATATTTAAAAAATTTGTACCACACAAAATCCCATCATTTGGTGTCGTCCCAGAATTTTCTGTAAGATAGATATGTGCTTGGGTATTTGCTGGCGGGATAGTTATGTTTGCAGTTGATGTGCATCCACCCGCAAAAGTTACAATTACCCAATACGCACCTGGTGCTGTAATGTTAATATTTTGTGTTGTAGCACCTGTTGACCATTGGTATGAAACACCAGCATTAGCTGATAATGTAACATTACCTCCCGGACAAATAAAGAACGAACTAGGAGCAATAATAGCAACTGGTGACGTTCCGCATGGAACCCCTAAACATCTTAGTGCTGCATCCGCATCAACCCTTCCTGTTCCTAGGTTACCTACAATATTATTTGGATGAAGCTGTGGATCATAAATATCTGGATTTGCAGTATATAATAAACAGTCAATAATTTCATCAGCTGTCTTTAACATGTTATATGAGCGCATAATACCAGCAATACCAGCAACAATAGGACATGCCATGGATGTTCCATCTCTTGGTCCGTATAGATTATTAACAGGTAATCCTCCGCTCGAACTTGCAAGAGTACTTTCTATAGCCGTGCCATAAGCAGCAATATCCACCCAGTTTCCAAAATTTGAACCAGATGGCATACCGAACCCATTTGTGCCCCAGTATGAAATATCGCTATTTGCATCTAAAGCTGCAACCGCCACAACCAATCTTTTATCTATTAATTCCCAAGGTTGTGATGTTAAACCTTCACCATAAGCAGCAGGATAACTAGGGGTTGAAGTATAAAAATTACCTGCTGCTGCAACCAGAACAACGTTCAGGTTTTTTGCTGCCACCATAACATTATAATCGACCTGGCTTGCGGCAAATCCTCCAACACTTAAGTTTATGACATGAGCTCCATTAGCTGCTGCCCATGCAATCCCATCATAAACAAAAGGCAGGGCTCCAGATGGATCACTATCATTCCTTGTTTTGATACACATTAATCTGTTATTCCATCCTACAGATGCAACACCGATTCCGTTATTAGTTACCGCACCAGCAATTCCAGCTACATGAGTACCATGTGAAAAATTACCTCCGTTGATTACTGCAGTAGGCCCTGTTAATGGAGGATTTGGATTATTATCCAAGTCAGCAACATCTCGGTTTAGTGTTCCCACATTTGCAGCCAAATCCTGATGAGTTGTTAAAACTGCATCATCCACAATGGCAACAACTGCAGCATTGAGACTATTCGCTATATGGATATTTGAAGCAGGATCTGCATTTACCAAAGCTAAATGATATGGTTGGGTTGGATCATTTGGTACTGCGGTTGTATACATTGCTGGCACCTGCTCAGAATATTCAACAGAGCCTATTTGTTGTATATCGGCTATGAAATTTTGAGCATGCGATATATCGGAAAATGTTAATCTGTACGTTTTATTAAGTTTACTATCATTTAATATAGCAAAGGGGCGCTCAGTGTATGTTACACCATATCTAACAAACACAGTTTTTATACTGTCCCCAATATCATTTGCAATGGTATCTTTTGATGTAATTATTACGTTGGATTGCCCTTTAATTTTTAAGTATAATTTGCCATCTTGATAGATTGGCAAACCATTAGGCGTGACCTGTATCTGGCAAACTAATTCTTTTGTGTTTAAAGAAAAAAGTAATGAGAGTAGGCTTAGTAAATAATAATTTTTTTTCATGATTAACATTTTTAGTTAAAACGAATGTATAACTATTTTTTTAATATGCAAATTTTTGTTAAATAAATAAGCGAAAATCTTTTTCACTAAAATACATTTGTTTTAACATTCCTTTGGAATTATATTGTACTATTTGGTACGATAGTTCGTTATACCCAAACAATAAACAAAAATAATATGCCACCTATAAAATGTTAAATACCCGAACTCTTTCTCTTCCTTGCTCGTTTTCTTAAAGTAAAGCAGAACATCGAAATTAAAAATTCACAAATTAATATTTAAAAAAATGAGCACATTCTTTGAAACAGGTCACGCTAAAAACGTAGCTAACCTATTAAAATTAAACCAACAAATTGCAACTTACGGTTTAAACTATAACCCAAGTAATAATGCAATTAAAGCAACAGTATTAGCAACTTTATATAATGCCGCTAATACAAAACTAACAACGGTAAATAACCTATTCACAACTTGGAAAAATGCAACCAACGCTCGTGAATTAGCTTTTGATCCTTTAGCAAAACAAGCAACTCAAATTTTAGCTTCATTACAAAGTTTGGGTATCGCTCAACAAACTATTGATGACTTTGCTTTTCAAACTCAAAAGTTCCGTAGTTCGGGTTCTAAATTAACAAAAGCAGATTCAGGAATCGTTGAACCTACACCCGAAGCAAAATTACCAACTGACCCAGTTGAAACAATCGAAACAAAAACACATTCAACATCACAACAAAGTTTCGATAACAAGTTACAACACTTTGAAAAAATGGTTTTGATATTGGTAAGTGTTCCTTCATATAATCCAAATGAAGTTTCATTTAAAGTAGCATCATTACAAACACAATTAACAAATCTAACAACCTTAAACAATGCAGCTAATACTAGCTATGCAAATTTAAAAGCCGCTCGTATCGACAGAAACGCAGTCTTTTATACGAAAGGAACAGGAATGTTAGACCTTGTTAAATTAGCTAAAGCGTATATCAAAAGTATTTTTGGAGCATCAAGCGCACAATACCACGCAGCTAGTTCATTAAAGTTTGTAAGAGTAATACCTAAATAAACTTCGTAATCTTCTCTTAAAAGTCCGACCTCACAAGTCGGATTTTTTTATGCCTTTTATTTTGTCCAACAAACTATTCGTTTTCTGACACCAACAAAATAACCAATTTCAAAATGTTATTTGTTAGTTCCATAATTCAAAACAATACTTCAATCAATAAATTGTTTTTATCCATACTGTTTTTATCAAATGCTTTGCGTTTTTATTTTAATTCCAATCTCCAAGTATTTTTGTCAGAAAACAAAACCTTTTCTTCAAACAACCAAAGTAATTGGAGCAGAAACTTTATTGATAGTCGCAACTACCAGCTATTTTCTTCGGACTGCAAAGTGTTTTCTTGCGACTGTAAAAATTATATTTCATATAATTTCCGCCCCACTCCGTTATATCAAAAAATTACTTCAAAATATGCAGACAATTTGTCAAGCTACCAAACCTTTACTTGCAACAACACTTTGTTTATGCCGACCTATGTTTTGTTTTCTTCCAACTGCATAGCGCATAATTGTAACAACATAAGTTTGTAGACCTAAATGTAAAGACGTAGTTGTGGAAAGTATTTACTTTTCAAATTCAACATTTACCGTAGCCAATCTCATCAGGTTTCCAAGCCCATTTGCAAAACGCATAAATCAGCCCTGCAATCCAAATTTTGCAAAAAAGCTTGTAAACCTATCCCATGCACCGGCAATTTTCCAAATTGCAACAGGTGGTATTCGGCTTCGGTTAGACATATTTGAGGTTAAAAAACATTTAGTTTCATTGGTACTTTTCTCACTAAATGCGGCTGGCAACTTATAACACAACCTAAATCCCATTTGGGCATTCGGCTTCGGCTTTTGCAAAAGCGGTAGACAATTAGTTAATTTTCGCTTTGCAAAAGTCCAATAAACATTTAGCTTTGTTAGTAATATTTCGGTAGACAAAGTTTCAAAACCCAAACGGGAATTTAGCTTGCAACCGTTACCTGCAACCAGCCGACAGAAAAATCAAACTTCATCGTAAGACACAAAACTTCATTTAGACCTCACTAAACTCGCTAGACCTGTGTGTGAAACCAAACTGTTTTATCGGCTTGAAAAAACCGTTTTTGCTATCCCAATAATTTAGCACATTTGTTTTTGCGAAAAGGCAGGCAAAAACCAAATAAGCTAAATTATCCCACCCACACAATAAGGTGTGCTTTCAGCACTTTTTTTTGCACGTGTGCTTGACGCACCAAAAGGTGCGCCACAGGCGTATGGTTTTTATAATATATAAAAGAAATTATTTTATCTTTGATTTAACTCCTACTTAAAAAAAACATAATGGACGCTCCAAAACATCTAAAACATAAACCTATAATTTCAGTAAATAACTATAATAATATTGATGGTATATATGCCAAAAATACTGACGCAAAAGCTTTATCAATAGGCATTGCTCAATATGATGCTTCTGATATTAGCGCTAAAGTATGGCGATATGATGAGGCAAATAAAAAATGGAGTAGACAAAGTGAAGAATTACCTTTACATAGAGTGTTAGATTTAAGTATTTTAACAATAGCATCATTAATTAAGGATTCAGAATTAAATTTCTCTGTAAGCGCATTACGAGAAACTTGCGATAATTTAGATGATGTAAAAAAAATACAAAAATATTATAACGACAATAAAACAGAAATTAAAGCAAGGATTTCAGAACTTGAAAGATTAATCGCGGAATTTAGAAAGACCGAAAACAAAAATTATTCAAAAATTTAAAATAATATGAAATATATCCTTTCAATCGCAATTATTATATTGAGTATAATCACTATACAAGCTCAAACTATTAAAAACTATTCTGGTCCATATAAAGATAAAGTTGTTTATCAATTTCCGAGTTCATATGCTGTCAGTGATATTGGCACAGGCTTTAAATATGGTGGAATATCTGGAAACGCTAACTATGAGTATTTTGAAAATTCTAATTTAGAGAGAATCTTTCAAGGCAAATTTACATTAACAACAAGCGGTACATATTCCACAAGTATATCAGGTTCTTATAAAAACAATTTAAAAGATGGGTATTGGAAATATAACTTAAACCGAAGAGACCAAGATAATACAAACTTCTCACCTTGCACAGAAATCGCTGAAGGAAATTACAACCAAGGAAAACTAAATGGGAATTGGACTTATAATTTAATTGATAAAAAAACTGGTAAGAAATATTATTCATCTAAAGCGCAATTCTCGAATAATATAATGATTGGCTCATTTGAGTTTACAGCAAACAATTTAGACAAATTTGAATTTAAAATTAATTACGATTCTTTGGGCGACTTAAACGGCAATTACAATGTGAAATATTGGGTTCGTGAAATTCCTTTTGAAGACATTAGAGTATATAAACACGGTAAATTAATTTCATCGATACACAGAAATATGGGAACTGGTGATTTATTAAACTCCAATGAATATAAGTATGAGAATGGCAATTTTTGGGAATTATACACAGCTCTTAGTTTTTGGGGCTGTAATGACAATGGTTACAATGGTTGCGAAAGGGGCGACAATCCAATTTTTTTTCTTGCAAAAGGTACTGATTTAAAAGTAATTAATAACGCAAAAGAAGAAAAGGTAAAAAAAGAAAATGAACTTAATAATGCAAGTATTCTAAAAAAACTAAATGTATCAGGAGATAGTTGTCAATCAATTGATAATATGGAAGGTGCTATTAAATTCTATTCCAGTGCAATTAATTTTTGTAAAAATCAAACAATTCCTGTACCCGATGATTTAACTAATAAAATAAAAAGTTGTGAAACAATTATTGCAAAAAAGCAATTAGCAGCAAAAGAAAACAAAGTGCTTAACCTTATAGCAGAAGCAGATAAATTTGAAGCAACAAATGATTATAGTAATGCAGTATCAAATTTAAAACAAGCTTCTGAAATACTTCCTAATAAAGACTATACTGAAAGAATTAAAAATTTAAATCAAAAGATTTTTCAAATTGAATCTGAAAGAAAAAAAGGTGAACAGCAATTAAAACAAAATAAATTTGAATCAGCACTTAATGTCGCAGATTCAATTGCTAAAAAAGGCGAATTAGACAACGCATTGAATCAACTTAATGTGGCGCAATCTTTATCAACAGCTTATATTGCTCATTTAGATCAACAAATAGTTGGAAGAAAAGACAACTATGACTATTTAGTTAAGTTTGTTATAAAAACAAAATCAAATCATCAGACTATTTCTAATTCAGACTTATCTACTTCTAAGTCGGAAATATTTAATATCTATAATGAAATATATGCTATCGAAATTTCTAAAAAAATTCAATACTATGAGTATGCCAGAAACTTATTTAAACTAAGTCAAATTCAGGAAAATATTATAAAATCAATTATACCCGAAAAGAAATTAAAAAAATTCACAAAGAGATTAATTGAAGAAAAAGATATAGAACAGCGAAAAAAGTTAATATCAAATTATCCTAAAGACCTTAATGGAGAATTATATTAATCTTATTAATTTATGTTTTTAATTTAGGTTCATTTTCCTAAAACCCTTAAATTAAATCATCTTTTCTATTTTTAAGTACTTCAATAGGTGTTTTAACTTTTTTAATAGGAGTTTTAATTTTTTTATATGGCGTTTTAACTTTTTGATTATGCATTTTAAGTTCTTTAATATGCGTTTTAAGAACTACTTACTGCATTTTAACTTTTTTCTCCTGCATTTTAAGTATTTGAATAGGATTTTTAATATCTTTAACCTGCGTTTTAATTTTTAGCGACTGCAATATGTTATCTCTCAACCTACAACCCATTTTTAAAGCACGCGGTATTGATAAACCCTTCTCTTACCTCACAAGTGCAGGCTTTCCGTCATATACTGCTCACAACCTTCTTAATGCTAAGACAGTTACATTTAGGTTAAGTCACATCGACAAGCTTTGTTCCTTACTCAACTGTACACCAAACGACTTACTTGTTTGGACACCTAACCGCAATGAGAAATTAGCAGACACCCATCCTATAACTAGGTTAAAGAAACAAAATACCGACCTAAACTGGCAAGACACAATCAAAACAATTCCCTTAGACCAGTTAAGTGAGATCGTTAAAATCATCAACGGACACAAAAATAGTAAGTAGACCAACGTTTATTTGCTCCCCTAAGTTTCCAAGCCCATTTGCAAAACGCACAAATCAGCCCTGCAATCCTAATTTTGCAAAAAAGCTTGTAAACTTTGCTTACGCTCTGGCAATTTTCCAAATTGCTAATAGGTGGCATTCGGTTTCTGTCAGACATATTAGTACTTAATAATATACATTGTGTTCTATTGGTACGTTTCTCAAAAAATGTGGCTGGCATCAGGTAACAGCACCTACCAGTAATGCGGGCGGACAACAAAGCTTTTGCAAAAGCGGTCGCTCCGCGAAAGACAATTATTTTCGCTTTGCAAAAGTCCATGAACATAGTATCTTTGTTAGTAGCATTTCGGTAGACAACGGTTACAAACCGCACTACTGGTAGCTCCAAAACGTTATGTGTCACCGTAGAAAAATAACCGCATAGAAACCGAACGAAATGAAATTCATAAAAAATATAATTATCCCATTGACAATAATAATTATGACAACTTTAATTGTCGTGATTAATCCAACTTGGAAAATGGGGACTATTCTATTTATGATAGTTGTTAGCTTAGCTTTTGGCTCCTCAATTTATTCTTTCTATTATATTTTTTGCAATATATTTCCTGATGACCGAAATGCAGAGACTCCTCCACAAATAACAATGCTATTAAAAATGAGAAACAAAGAGGAATTGAATAAAGAGGAATTAGCAATAGCAAGGAAAACTACAGCATTTAAATTGACTGCTTTATTTACCTGTTTATTTGTTTGTTTAGGAGCCTATTTGTGGAATGTTCTTCCTGCAATTTATCTTGATTCTGTAGTGACCAAAGATGGAATTACAACATCTGGTGTAGTCATTTCTTCCAGTCATAGAAAAAATGATATAGGAGAACGTAAGACATATATGTTTTTTGACCAATCTGGTCATCAGTATACAGACTATATGAAAGCGGACAATTTAGATGTAGGCGATTCGGTAAATGTGTTTTACTCAAAAAGCAATCCGGTAAATCACAAAGCTTGGAAGAAATGGTGATATTGTTGTTTCAAAGAAAACGGCGATCACATAACAGTACCTAAAAAAAATGCTAGCATTAGTATAAGCATTTGCAAATAAGGTCGCTTCGCGAAAGACATTTATTTTTCTTTGCAAATGTCCACAAACATAGTATCTTTAAAAAAGCTTTTCGGTTAGAAACGGTTTCAATGCCGCACTTCTTTTAGCTCCAAAACGTTATATGCAACCCTACCGAACCGACAGTGCAAACATTAACAGACAATAATTGACAAATGAGTAAAGGAAAAATAATCAAACCAAGAAACCCAAGTCTTCCCGATAATCCATTGGAAAGAAATGTTTATAATATTATTCAAGAGGTTGTTCCGACCTTTGAGATAGATGTTGAAAATGAAGAATGGGAAAAAGCAGACGAGGATATAAAAGAAGAGCTAAAAGCAATTGAAGAAAAAGTTTTATCAATTGCCAGCCGCCTTGGTAGCAACGAAGGTAACTTGACTGACGAGTTAAAGAAAATTAAAGAAGACATTGAAAGTCTTAAAAGTAGAAGACCTGTTGATGTTATCGTAAAAGTTGATAATAAAAAACCTAACGATTTAGGAAAACAGCATAAACAATTTGAAAATTTACTTCAAATTTTATCTACAAAACTGAATGTTTATTTAGTTGGACCTGCTGGTTCTGGCAAGACAACTGCCGCTTTTAATTGTGCAAAGGCTCTTGACATACCTTTTCATTTTACAGGTGCAATTGCAAGTGAGTTTAAGTTGACAGGTTTTAAAAGTGCAAGTGGTGAATATATTTCAACGGAATTCAGAGAAGCATTTGAAAAAGGTGGACTTTTTCTTTTTGACGAAATTGACGCAAGTTATCCGCAAGCGGTTTTAGCATTTAATGCTGCTCTTGCAAACGACTATATGGACTTTCCCGACAAGCGTATCCTAAGACACAAAGATTTTTATTGCATTGCAGCCGCTAATACTTTTGGGCAAGGTGCAGACAGACAATACATAGGAAGAAATCAACTTGATGCGGCTTCACTTGACCGTTTTGTTTTTTTAGACTGGAAATTTGATGAAAATTTAGAAAGAGAATTGGCAGGCAATGACGAGTGGGTGGACTTTGTTCAAGAAGTTAGAAAAGCTATTGCAGAACTAAAAATAAGACACGTTGTAAGCCCGAGAGCTTCAATATTTGGTTCAAAACTTTTAGCCAAAGGAATCGAGAGAAAAGCAGTTGAGAAATCTGTAATTTGGAAAGGTTTAGACATTTCAACAATCAGCACAATTTTAGAGAATTTAGAAAATTACGAATACAACCCAGACGAGGACGAAGATGACAATTAATAAGCATATTGTTTTTGAGGACTTGCACAAGTTTTGGAAATATGCGATGCAAGAAAGCAACGCATATCACAAAAGTTCAAGACAAACTGCCGACCGTTGGTCGGGCGGCTTGTCTTGGAACGAAGCAAAAAGTTTAGCGTTGAAAGGTTGGAAAGAAGGATTACGAGAAGTTGAAAAATATCAAGCGAAGATTAGCCCATTTATTGCAGAAAAAGTTTTAAGACATCAACAGGTATTCGCAATTTCCGGCTACAATGTTGATGTTGGTAGCTATTTAGCAAACGACCCTGAATGTTTCATTTCAAGAGTAAATGAGGAACGAAACTACCCAGGAAAAATATTTACAATAGTTTGTTCAATTTCATTTTCAGCAGCTATAACACCCGAAACTATAATTCAACGAGGTGCAATGATATGTGCTTTAATAGATGCGATTGAATATGCTGGACACAGAGCAGAAGTAGTTTGCAATTGGGCAGTATCAAGACAAGAAAGCAGACATTACAGAGGAGGAAATAACAAGGAATACGGTTGGTTAGAAGCTGATGTAACTATTAAAAAGGCAGACCAACCATTAGAAATGATTGAACTTGCTTTTTGCTTGGCACATCCATCAATGTTGAGAAAAATTATGTTTTCCATTGCAGAAATTGAGGGTTGGTCAGACTTTATAAGTAATTATGGTTATCCTGCAACTGCGACAAACAAAGGCGACATATATGTTCAAGAAGTATTCAGCGGAGAAGTTTCAGACGACAAAGCAATTGAATGGGTGCTTACAGAACTTGACAAGTTAGGAGTAGATTTAGACACAAATTAAAATCAATAAAATGGCAAAGAAAATCACACCACAACAAAACCAATCGAACCAACAAAATTCTAACAAAGGGACAAGTGGAACGAACAAACAAAACTCACAAAACGAGGGCAACAGAGGCAAACAACTTAATCCAAATCAGACGACAAAAAAGAAATGATAATTGGACGTGTAACCCTTGACACGAGAGAAAGGGCAGCATATAACACGGGTTTGGCAAAAGTGGCGGTTCAGTGCTCCGCAGACACATTTGTGGTTAATCAAAGTTTGGTTCTCCGCATTAACATTTGTGGTGAAAATCGCCACCTTCGCCAAGCCCGAAACCGTTAGCTGCAATAGTATAGACAAATATGCAAAAACCAATATTCTATTTCGACAAACTTAATACTTGGGACAGAGTCACGGTAATTCTCTATTTAGTGTTATCGTTTGGACTCGGTTTTTATTGCTATTATTCAACAGACAGCGCAGTACAACGCGAAATAATTTTCGGTTTTTCATTCTTGACACCTTTCTTTTTATATGTCATCAATTATAAATCTCTTAGAAATTTAACTGTATATATATTTTGGTTATCAGTTGGCATAATTCACTTATACATCTATTGGCGACTAAAAGACAATGTGAATTTAATTTTCCCGAGAGGACACTCAGCTGTTACCGGATTCAGAAATACATTTATTTTACTTTTACTGTTTCAAGTTTTAAGGTTTATTAGCGCAAAGACACAACACCAAGACTTAATTTGTCCATCCAAAGGTTTCGACACGGACTTATTTTCTGAACGACGCGTAACAATAATTGACATTGTATTACTAATTATTTATGTTGCAGCGACATTTTATCTATTATATAACTAGAAAAGAAAACTACAGCAGCTAACACTCGGTTTATTCTATTTGGGCATTCGGCTTCGGCATTTGCAAAAGCAGTCGCTCCCGCGAAAGAAGTTTATTCATGCTTTGCAAATGGCTAATAATATTATAGCTTTGTCAGTAATATTTCGGTAGAAACGGTTTCAAATCCCAAACAGAAATAAACCGCGAATCCGTTAGCAGTCACCGTTAGAAAACACAATTAGAAACTAAAATTCAATTAAAATGGACAAACATATTAAAGTTTATTTCCTGTTTTTTCTTCTAGTCTTTGTTGACCTAAATGTGACTGGCCAGAATTTAAAGCTAAAATTCAATAATAAAACTGGAAAAACTGTAGACTCATTATATGTAAATGGTATGCTTGTTGGCCATATAGACAAAGACAGCACAAGCCCTTTTATTATATATAAATCAATGACTTTTGACAGCGGCTATCCAATGGTTTCAATGAGCACATATATTGACAATAATAAAATATACACAAGAAAGATTCGCGGTTTTTGTGGCACAGAAATGAAAGAAATAAAAACAGGCGAATACCTTTATTATTTAAAATATTACGTGAACCCTAGTGACACATTTATAAATATTAGTTCAATTCCTTAGACACAGGGCGCATTGTATTTTAAAAAAACGGCGAACTGCTAACACAACCTAAATCCCATTTGGGCATTCGGCTTCGCCTTTTGCAAAAGCAGTAGACAATTAATTAATTTTCGCTTTGCAAAAGTCCATTAAACATTTATCTTTAAACAAACATTTCGGTAGACAAAGTTTCAAACTCCAAACGGGAATTTAGCTTGCAACCGTTATGCGTAATGCTTAAAGACGCGCTAACTTAAAACTGAATGCGAGAAATTAAAGCTTTAAAATAAAATAACAGACAAATGAAAAAGTATTACATACATAAACAAATTTGCACCCTGTTGTTATTAACTTTTATTACTACATTCTACGGTCAAACAAACGGATATATGTTTCGTTGCAGTATACGGGATAAAGTCGGAGACCTTTGGTTCTCTAATATTGGCAAAGGTGTTTACCGTTACAATGCCGCCTCAGACAAGTTTACCAATTTCACAAAGGAAGATGGTCTTAACGATAACAACATTGAATCTATTTATGAAGATAAAGCAGGGAAACTTTGGTTCAGCACTGAAAATGGAGCATGTTATTACGATGGTAAATCCTTTACCGATATTGCGACCAAAGCAGGACTGGGCAAATTTAATATTAATTGTATTGTAGAAGATAGGGCTGGAAACATCTGGATAGGCAGTAATGGCTCGGGAGTATGCCGTTTCAATCCAGTTTCAGGTGCGGTTACCAATTTTACAAAGGAACAAGGTCTGGGTAGTAATGCTGTTCAATGTATTTTAGAAGATAAATCAGGAAACCTTTGGTTTGGCGAAAGGGACGGTGGAGTTTGCCGTTACGATACTGTCAAAGGTAGGTTTACCAAAGTTGATGGATGTTTTAGTAATCAAATTATGGACATCAAAGAAGATAAAGCGGGGAACATCTGGTTCGCAAATTTGTACAATGGACTCTGCCGTTATAATCCCACTTCAGGCGAGTTTACCCATTTTACAGAGGAAGATGGTATTTGCGGAAATGTTGTTACATGTATTTATGAGGATAAAAAGGGAAACCTTTGGTTCAGTAGCGGTGTCAACAAGTCGGGTATTATTAGGGCAGAGTCCAAAGGTCTTTGTCTTTACAATGGAAAAACCTATACCCTTTTTACAGCAAAAGACGGTCTTGCAGATATGGATGTTTGGACTATTGTAGAAGATAAAGACGGAAACATTTGGGTCGGTGCAAGGTATGGACTGTTTCGTTATCATTCACCGTCAGGAAGGTTTATAGATTATACGCACAAAGTGAAAAAGCAATAATTGAACGACAAACAAATTTTGAAACACTTGCCATGAAAGAAAAAGAAAGCACAAACGCATAACCCAACCTAAATCCCATTTGGGCATTCGGCTTCGGCTTTTGCAAAAGCGGTAGACAATTAATTAATTTTCGCTTTGCAAAAGTCCAATAAACATTTAGCTTTGTTAGTAATATTTCGGTAGACAATGTTTCAAAACCCAAACGGGAATTTAGCTTGCAACCGTTATGCCTCATGTGTAGGAAAGCTAAACGCAACTGTGTTTTTGAGATTTCTGTGTATGAGTAGTGTTATCAACTTTGTCTTTGAGATTTCTGTGTTGGAGTAGGGTGAAAGAAAAAAATATGAACGTTGTGTACTAGACGCAACTATACTTGAAACAAACACACGAAGGCATAACCGCACCTAAATTCCATTTTTTGCGTATTAATGCTCAAATGT
>CAITNS010000015.1 GCA_903893815.1 uncultured Bacteroidota bacterium | reverse complement strand
TTTACAGCAACGCTCCTAAATTTATTTCGTCGATTAGATATATCCCTAGCAAGTTGCTCGCCAGCAGAGCTTGTTTATGTTTCTATCTAATAGTCAAATATAAAAAAAATAATTTGACACAGTTTAGATTACACTCCCTTTCAAATTCATACGGCTATCTTTCTGGTGACATTACTGTTAAGAACACTTCTAATACAACAATTCCTGCATTTTCTTATGATGTTTATATCGTTCATTCAGACAATAATGGAAATACAATATTCAAAGAGAAATCAATCAGCAACGTTTATAAAATTCCAGCTCAGGGCAGTATTACCATTATGGTTCATCAGCCTTACTTAAGAGGAATGGCAAGGATTGGGATAGAATTTAAACTAACCAAGACTGACTGGCTTGAGAGTGACATTGCGAATGACCCCTCTAAGGAAATAACGTGTGAAAAAATTGACGAAATAATAAAAGCGCAATTATAATATGAGATTTATTCTATTTTGCGTTTTTATTCTGTCTGCAAATTGTTTGTTGGCTAGTGATCATGTTGACCCATCGGAATATCTTGACCCAGAAGATGGAGGTGGTTCAACTTCGTTTTTTCCAATCCTTGCTGTTGGGGGTTTAATATATGCAGTATATAGAATGTTTGCCTTTTTTAATGAAGCAAAAGGTAAGATTACTCAATTTGATAAAATAATTGTATTTATTTGTGGTCTATGCATTATATTTTTCGCAGTTGGCTTTTTTGAAGTCCCTTATAAATATTTTGTTTTTTTACGTTATGCAATTTCAATCGGAGCAATTGCTTGTTTATTACACGAACTTCAAAATACTAAAGAGCATCATTGGAAAATTTATTTTTTAGTGATTTTGATCTTACATAATCCTATTTATCCAATTCACCTTTATTACAAGACAATTTGGTTGATAATAGATTTTTTATTTGGTGTAATTTTCTTCGCAAAAATTTCGACAATTGTAGAAAAAGCAGAACAAAATTAAATGGTAAACAAAAGCACAGGCTATAACAACGGGTTGAAGAAATTGGCGGTTCAGTTGTTAAATAAAGTTCAGTTTTTTAAACAAACTTTCGTGCAGGTTGCCAATTATATGCTCCGAAATCGCCAACTTCTGAACCCCGCAAAACTTTATGGGCAAGTTTAATACTAGAAATAGGTTGATTAAAAATTTAAACAAAATAATTAAAAACAAACTGCTATGAGTGACACGTATGACAATCAAAAAAGTGAAATGAAATTTTTTAACAGAAGTATTTTTATAATTTTAGTAAGTATCGTTATATTTTTTGTATGCGGTGCTGAATATCAAAATCGGGATTGGGCACAAAAGACATTTGATAGCGCCAAAGAATTAAAGAAAGTTCAGCTTAAATATAATCATACACCATTTTATACAGAAAACCAATCGTTGATAATTTTAAAGAAACGAAATGAATTAATAAAAAAACACATTGACTCATTGCCCTTCTTTATAACGCTTGGGTTGCTTTTATTAGCATATGGTGTCTTTCTATTAGTTAATTCAAGAAATAATGTTAAAAATATACCTCAATTAATTTTTATTATTTTAGAGAATATACTTAAATTGCTTTTATTGGTCTGCCTATTTGTATCTTTAATAGGTGATAATTACCACGATGCTTCATTTAGATTTGCCGACATTACTGTGTTACGTCATTTAATTTTCTGCCTTATGTTCCCTACAATAGTTTTAATTTCAATGATAATCTTAAAAAAAACTTATCCAACTAAAATTTTTACAGAAAATAAATATTATTTTACATTATCGTCAGAGATAGTAATTCTAATATCAGTATTTTCAATAATAACATTATTATTTTATTTAATTATATTCAGTGATTCATTTTTACTCACAGGATATCATACTTTTCCTGAATTATTCGATGATTTAATATCAAAATAATGATGTTATTGTAAAAATAAAGATAAAAAATCAATACTGACAAATTCTATTGAAAACACTTTAACAGGAGAAGTTTTCGATACTGAAATTACACGTATTACCAATAAGGACTTTAAGACTATTAAAAACAAGGACTGGCAATTCAATTAGAAATCCGAATTCAAAGATAAATCTAAGCAAATCTTTAAATTAACAACTACAAATAATCCGACAATTATTCAAGGACTTTTAAGTATTGAGGACAAAGACGACCATATTTTTATGCATCTTGTTGAAAGTTCAAAATTCAATCTTGGCAAACATAAAATATATCTTGGAGTTCCAGGTAATTTAGTTGCTTACGCTTGTAAAGTTTCGTTTGACAGAGGTTATGAGGGTTACGTAGCATTTGACAGTAAGACAGTTTTAATTGAACATTATCAAAAATAGCTCAAACGTATTAGTATGGCCTAATCCATTATCAGACGAGATAAAAGTGCAAACTAAGAAACCCGGAAATTTCGTATTTTTAATATATAATTCGATTGGCGAAAAAATACTAAAACAAGCATTTGAAGGCAGTTTTCAATCCTTTTTATTAAATGATTTAACACAAGGTATTTACTTTATTTGTATTGAACAAGACAATACGATTATAACTTCTGATAAATTTATAAAACGATAACAAGTGTTTTTTATTTACAGTCATTTTTTGTACCTTTGATTAAAGAATTTTTAAAAATGAAATCTTCAAATCTTCAATTGCGAAAAATGAGCCTTATAGAATACCTATTAGGGATTCAGGATGAAAAAATATTTACAAAAGTAGAAGCTACAATTCATAAAAGCTTCAAATCAGTTAAACCAAACGATATTGTATTTACAAAAGAAGACCTAATTGAAAGAGCTGAATTTTCGAATAAGCAAATTAAAAAAGGGCATGTGTTAACTCAAAAAGAGTTAGAGATTCAATCAAAAAACTGGTAATTTTTATGGGACAAATTATTTGGACCAATCTAGCTATTTCTGAACTTAAAAGTATTTACATATACTATCGCATGGTCGCAAATGAAACAGTAGCTGATAAAATAAGAAAATCCATTTTCAATGCTACTAAACCCTTGATCAAACAACCATTTATTGGGCAAATAGAAGAAAACTTGATTGAGTTAAAACAAGAACATCGTTATTTAGTCGAAGGAAATTATAAAATAATTTATCGAGTAATTGATAGTAATGTATACATAACAGATGTTTTCGATTGTAGACAAAATCCACAAAAAATGAAGAAAATAAGTAAATAAAGTTAAGTACGAACTACGACTTATGCGAAATAATTTATTCATAAACACCTGTCAGGTTTTTGAAACCTGATAGGTGTTTTTATTTACAGGCATTTTTCCTATCTTTAAGTATGAATAAAAAACTCATCAAATTCTTTAAAATTTCTGTTATTGTTTTAGCGATAATGTATATTGGTATTTGCACTCTGTTATATTTAAATCAAGATGATTTATTATTTCATCCAAAACCAAAAACATTAGAGGATGTTTCAAAAATTTTAGAAGCAGCGCCGGAGTTTGATACGCTAACTTTTGTAATGAATGATGGCAACAAAACTTGTGGTTATATTTCTAAAGATACCATTAAAGAAAAATTACCATTAGTACTTTATTTTGGTGGTAATGCCGAAGAGGTTTCACACCTTTCGGAAAAGAAAAATTATTTCCCAAATACAATAATGGTATTAATTAATTACAGAAGTTTTGGATTAAGTCAGGGTACTATTTCAGAAAAAACAATGTTTAGCGATGCTTTGGAAGTGTATGATGAATTAATTACAAATCCTAAGATAGATGCTAATAACATTATTGTAATTGGTAGAAGCATTGGAACTGGTGTAGCTACTTACTTATCATCGCAACGCAAAACCAATGCTACGGTTTTAATTACACCTTACGAAAACATGATTGATGTGGCATTTGAAAAATATCCATTTGTTCCAATCAGTTTATTGATCAAACATCGTTTTGAATCGGATACATATGCGCCAAACATTTCTAGTCCTATGCTAGCGCTTATTTCTGCAAACGATCAAATCATTCCAAAACATCATGCATATAAATTAAAAGAGGCATGGAAAGGTAAGACAGATGCTTTAGAAGTCAATGAAGATCATAATTCGATTATGAATAACGAAGAAGTTTGGAAAAAGATTGAGGTATTTGTGAAGGAAAACATAAAACAATAAAATCATTTCTATTTGTTCCATATTAATAAAAATTGCAACACGGATAAAACTGATTTAGCGAATTTCCAAAGATTATTATACCATAAAAAAATCCGTGCAAATCCTCTAAATCCGAATCATCAGCGTTCCTATTACTTACGAGCAAGTTGCTAGTAGGATTAACTTTTCTTCCTATTTCTTAAATACGTTATCAAAACAGGAATAGTCGTAATAACGATTAATCCAATCACGATATAACCAATGTAGTTTTCAATCCAAGGAAATTGTTTACCTAAAAAATAAGCAATGCTAGCGATGCTTCCAATCCAAGCAACAGCGCCAATAATGTTATAGAGCATGAATTTTTTAAAATCAATTTTAATAACACCTGCTAAAATTGGAGCAAAGGTTCTGATGATAGGTAAAAAGCGCCCTAGTATTAATGCTTTACCGCCATGTGTATCGTAAAATGCTTTGGTTGTAATTAAATGCTGCTTTTTAAATAAAAAACTATCTTTTCTAGTATATAAATTTTTGCCTACTTTTTTTCCAAACCAATAACCAAAAACATTACCAATAATTGCAGCTAACATCAACAAAATAAGTAACTCAATAAGTGAGGTATTTAGCAAATCAGGTTTAGTTGCACATAATAATCCTGAAATAAAAATCAATGAATCACCAGGAAGAAAAAAACCAACCAATAAACCTGTTTCTGCAAACACAACAAATAACAATAACCATAAACCACCATAATGAATAATGCTTTGAGGGTCTGTGAGTTGTTTTAGGAAATCAAACATAGGCAAAGGTAAAATAAATTCACAAGAGCAGTGATTAGAAATAAGGAGTTAATGATTTATTAATTATCCGTCACCCTGAACTTGTTTGGCTCCGACGATTTTACAATTCAGGGTCTTAGGAGATGCTGAAACAAGTTCAGCATGACATTAAGCTAAATCAAAGGTCATTCTCTTCTTTTCAATGCTGGCTTTGATGTCGGTTAACTGACCTTTTGGAATAGAGCTAATTAAATTCTTCGTGTAATCTGATTGTGGATTTAAATAAATTTGATCGGCATCGCCCATCTCTTCTATCTTTCCTTTGTTCATCACACACATGCGGTCGCTCATAAACTTAACAACCGATAAATCATGTGAAATAAAAATATAGGTAAACTTAAACTCACGTTTTAAATCGTTCAATAAATTTAATACTTGTGCCTGAACCGAAACATCTAAAGCACTTACACTCTCATCACAAATAATAAACTTTGGATTTAGAGATAAAGCGCGGGCAATACATACACGTTGACGTTGTCCACCACTAAATTCATGCGGATAACGACCAAATTGTTTTTCTTCTAAACCAACTTTTTTTAGTAACTCGTGTACTTTTTCTTTGCGCTGATTATTATTTGATAAAATGTTATGTACCTGCATCGGCTCCATTAAAGCCTCACCAACAGTAATACGAGGATTTAAAGAAGAGTAAGGGTCTTGAAAAATGATTTGCATATCTTTTCTCAGTTGACGCATATCATTTGGTTTCAAACGCAATAAATCATTATGTTGAAAAAATATTTTTCCTTCAGTTGGTTCGTTTAACCTTAAAATTGTTCTTCCTAAAGTCGTTTTACCACAACCACTCTCACCTACTAAACCTAATGTTTCTCCCTCATACACATCTAAGGTCACATCATCAACCGCTTTCACGTAGTCGATAGTTTTACCAAGGAATGTTTTATTTTTAGGGAAATAGGTTTTAATGTTTTGTATTTCTAAAATCTTAGAACGGTTATATAATTCTTTGTGTTCATTGTCACGATGTTCCTTGGTAATGATTACACTATTAATGGCTTCACTAACCGTTGTCGGAATTTCAATCATGTTACCTGCATCATCTGTTTTCATGAAATCAGCTGAAACAGGTAAACGCATTAAACGTTTATCTAAAGGAGGACGGCAAGCTAATAAACTCTTTGTATAAGGATGTTTTGGATTAGAGAATATTTCTAAAACGGGGCCTTGTTCCACCACCTTCCCTTTGTACATGACCATTACTTTATCAGCCAACTCAGCAATAACACCTAAATCGTGGGTAATAAACATAATGCCCATTTCGTGTTCGCGTTGCAATTGCAACATTAAATCTAAAATGGTTTTTTGTACGGTAACATCTAAAGCCGTTGTAGGCTCATCGGCAATTAATACACGTGGATTACAACTCATTGCCATAGCAATCATCACACGTTGCTTTTGTCCGCCTGAAATTTGATGAGGATAGACGCTAAAAATACGTTCTGGATCGGGTAATTGAACTTGTTCAAACAACTTCAACGTTTTCTTTTTAGCTTCTTTTTTTGATATTTTTTGGTGTAATAAAATTACTTCCATCACCTGATTACCGCATGTATAAACAGGATTTAAGCTTGTCATTGGTTCCTGAAAAATCATCGCAATTTCGTTTCCACGAAACGACCGCATTTCTTCAGCAGGAATATTTCTAAGGTTTACAACACCTTTACTTTTGGAATGATATATAATATCACCACCAGAAACGCGACCTGGAGGATTGGGAATTAATTGCATGATAGACAAAGAAGTTACAGATTTACCTGAACCGCTCTCGCCTACTATACCAATAGTTTCGCCTTTATGAAGTGTAAACGATACATCGTTTACTGCTTTCATTAATTCGCCATCTGATTTAAACTCAGTAACTAAATTTTTAACCTCTAGTAATACCTCTTTTTGCATAATATATCACTACGAATATATGAAATTTGAATCAATAGCAAAGTTTTTGGTTGTGAAAAAATAGGCTTTTTATCGAAAAACCCTACCCCTTGTAAAACAACCATTTCCCTAGTTCTCTCCAACTTGTTTTTTTACCATACATTAAAATTCCTGTGCGGTAAATTTTTCCGGCTATCCATGTAAAAAATAGGAAGCCCACTATTAAACAAAACATCGATAAGGCTAATTCCCAACCTGGCACATCAAAAGGCAAACGCACCATCATTACAATAGGAGACGTTAGCGGAAAGATAGAGAAAAACTGCGCCATCGAACTATCAGGATCTGTTACTACACTTTGCGCAATTATAAAACTTGCAATTAATGGTATTGTAACTGGTAAAATAAATTGCTGCGTATCAGCTTCACTATCTACAGCTGAACCAACAGCTGCAAACAAGGCTGCATACAACAAATAACCAAATAAAAAATAAAATGCAAAGCACACTAAAATTTTACTGATATTAATCGTATTAAAATTATTAAATAGGTCTATGACTTCATTTGGCGAATTAATTTTTTCCATTTTATCAACACCTGCTGTTAAATCATCTTTCATCACTTTTTCTATTTGTGAATTATGTTTCATCGTATCAGCAATTTGATCTTTGAATAAAAAAGTATTAACTGCAGTGCTAATAAATAAAGTTAACACAATCCACAAAATAAATTGTGTTAAACCTACTAATGCTACACCAATAATTTTACCCAACATGAGCTGAAATGGTTTTACAGAAGACACAATAACCTCCACAATACGATTGGTTTTTTCTTCAATAACACCGCGCATAACCTGCGAGCCATATAAAAATATCATAAAATAAATAGCAATAGCGCAACCAAAACCAATAGCCATATTAATTTCTGTGTTGGTTTTTTCATCTTTTCCTTCTTCTGTTACTTTAAGCGTTAAAATTTCAACAGGACGGCGTGCCTTATCAATTTTATTTAAATCAATACTATCGCCTTGCAAACGGTAATCAAACAAAATATTTTCCATTGTGTTGGTAATATATTGCTCCACATTTATACCTGGTTGTTTTTTATAATATAAAACAGGTGTTGTTTTTGAATCATTTATTGCATCTCCTTTAATTTCCATAATTAAATCAAAGGGACCATCTTTTAATTTTGCCTTAGCTGTTTGTATAGATTCGGCGCCATACGTAAATTTAATTTGCTCTGTGTTTGGCAATTTATCAATAAATAAACCGCTATGGTCTAATACTAAAATTTGATGTTCAGTTTGATCGCGCATTGCTAGCCAAACTGGAACAATCATTAAACCAGCCATTAGCAAAGGGCCTAAGATTGTCATTATCAAAAATGATTTTTTCTTAACTCGGGAAAAATATTCTCGTTGAATGATTAAAAATAATTTGTTCATTATTTAAGATTTTATTCGGTGAAATTGCTTTGAGTATTTAGTGTTGTTTTATTTTCAACAACAGCAATAAAAATATCATTCATTGAAGGAACAATTTCCTGAAAAGATAATATTTCAGCATGATTTAAAACAGCTTGCAATAAATCGTTTGGCTTATTTTGTCGCAACATTTTTACGGTAACACTATGTACATCATCGTCTGATTTTTTATCCAACAATTCAGCACCAGCCCATAAGGCATTAATAAAGCCAACTAAGTTTCCTCTAAAACTTATATCAAACGTATCGCTTTTATAATTTTTACGAATATCTTTAACAGAGCCATCCAATAGTTTTTCTGCTTTGTTTATCAGGGCAATGTTATCGCACAATTCTTCAACACTACCCATATTGTGTGTAGAAAAAATAATGGTAGCGCCTTTATCTCTCAGTTCCAAAATTTCACTTTTAATAAGTTGAGCATTAATTGGGTCGAAGCCACTAAAAGGTTCATCTAAAATTAATAATTTAGGTTCGTGCAAAACAGTTACAATAAATTGTATTTTTTGCTGCATGCCCTTACTTAACTCTTCAATTTTTTTATCCCACCAATTTTCTATTTCAAATTTTTTAAACCAGTGTTGTAATTTTGCTTTAGCGTCGGCTTTTTTTAAACCTTTTAATTGGGCCAAATACATAACTTGCTCACCAACCGACATTTTTTTATACAAACCGCGTTCTTCGGGCAAATAGCCAATATAATCAACATGTTTTGGCGACAAACGTTCGCCATTAAATAACACTTCTCCGCTATCAGGCCCTGTAATTTGATTAATGATTCTAATTAAGGATGTTTTACCAGCACCATTTGGCCCTAACAAACCAAATATTTTTTGAGGTTCAACTATTAAACTAATATCTTTTAAAGCAACATGATTTGCATAATGCTTATGTATATTTTTTACTTCTAAAATTGGTTTCATACTGCAATTTGATAAGCGAATTTAATTATTAAGATTTAATAAATTAGACAAATACGATGGGTGGTAAAACAAATTTAGATGTTGCTTTAAATTATTATAAATCATAATTATTAAAAGTTAAACTGCTTTTTTTAAAGAAATTTCATTATAAACACCATCCCATAAAGCTTTTCTTTTTTTAAGAGATTCAATACTTGCTAATTCAACTTCATGCCAAAACGCATCATTTGTTCCACATAAATTTGAGGTCATTTGTAAAGCTAAATGACTATGATGGTCGCCATCCACCTCAATATGTCTTTCGAGATAATATTTAAAAATAGAAATGCTATCAGGGAATTTTTTATGAATATCGTTGATGATAGAAATAAACATTCCCGGAATTAAATCTTCTCGTCCAAACGTAAAAATAGCAGATTGCAAATAGTCTTTATTACTTTCAATAATTTTAAATGTAAAATTCACAAAATCTTTAGCTTCACTAGGTGTTTCAGAAGATTGATAAGCCTCATTAAAATTACCAGTATGTTTTAAAGCCTCAATAAATTTTTGGATAGGAACAGTATTCGCATCACATTGATGCATTGCATCTAAATATAATTCAAAATGACTTTTTCGATTTCCAAATAAATCGACGTCAGATTCTTCTCCAACAACTATCTCGTTTATTAAAAATCTTGTATCCGCTGATCCTTTTGGAAACCATGGAATAGAAGTGCAAGTTAAATTATTTTGCAGTGCTTTTAATAACGACATAAAATCCCACACAGCGTAAACATGATACTTCATGAATATTCTTAAATCATCTAAATCATTAATCACAGAATACACTTTGTGATTCATAATTTCTTGCCGTAATGGTTCAATGTTTTTTCTAATTTTTTCTATTTGTTCATTCATTTTCATAATTTTTTATTATTCAACATAAAATGCTAACCCTTTTAAATATTCACCTTCCGGAAAATTAGGAGTAATGGTATGATCGGCAGGTTGCGACAACGTATGTAATAATTTAATATGTCGCCTTGATTCAATTGCTGCCGCCGTAACTGTATTATAAAATAATTTTTTATCGATAACTCCTGAGCAAGAAAATGTAAATAAAATTCCGCCTTTTTTAATTTTTGACAAAGCCATTTGATTTAAACGCTTGTATCCAATAACAGCATTATGAGATACATCTCTACTTTTTGCAAATGCTGGTGGATCTAAAATAATAATATCATAATCTTTTCCGTGGTCTTTTAAATAATCAAACGTATCAACTGCAAAACCTTCGTGATTAGTTACATTATTTAAAATGGCATTTTTATGACACATGTCAACCGCCTTCACACTCGAATCAACCGAATGAACAATTTCACAACCGTTTTTTGCAGCATACATAGAAAAACCTCCAGTGTATGAAAATGTATTTAAAATACGTTTATCTTTACTATAATTGCCCAACAAAGCTCTATTTTCTCGCTGGTCGATAAAAAAACCTGTTTTTTGACCATTAATAAAATCAATGTAAAATTTAACATCATTTTCAATAACAACTAATTCTTCATCACAAGCACCGTATAAAAATTCATTAGATAAACCGGCAGCATAATCTTTTGGAAGTGTTTCAGAACTTTTATCATACACACTTTTTAAATTAGCACCATACACATTTTTTAAAGCTTCTGTAATATCTAATCTGCATTTATGCATTCCAATACTATGAGCTTGAAAAACAACATGTCCGTTATAAAAATCCATAATTAAACCCGGACAACCGTCTCCTTCTCCAAATATTAAACGATACACGTTTGTATGAGGGCTATTTGCCAAATTTAAAAACTGACGATAAGCAAAAGCTCTTTCGATTTTTTTAACCCAAAAATCAACATTAACTTGTTTCTTACTGAAAGAGATAATGCGTCCAGTAATACTTCCTTTTTGGTATTGAGCCATACCTAAAAACTGCTGCTTAGCCGAATAAACCTCTACAATATCGCCATCAGCTATGTTCGAATCTTGAGTTTTAATAGCTCCCGAAAAAATCCACGGGTGAAATCGTAATACAGGTAATTCTTTGCCATTATGTAAAGTTAATCTTGGATATTCTATCATACCACAAATGTATCGTTATTATTAGTTTTTCGTAGTCGTTTAAAGCTATTTTTTAATTAATTTAGCAACAAATAAAGTTAAAAATTTAAGATTAAAACTTATACCTCCAACTATAATTAAAACTGATTATGACAACATCTGAAATTAAATTAAAAATTACGGTTGACGAAAACCAATTACCACATAAAATTGAATGGGAAGCACCTGATGCTAAGGAAGGTAGTATTTGCAAAAGTATGATGCTTGCTTTATGGGACGAAAAAGAAAACAACACCATGCGTATTGACCTTTGGACAAAAGACATGAGTGTGGATGAAATGAAGAAATTTTTTCACCAAAACATTACAACACTAACAGACACTTATTTGCGTGCCACTAATGATGAAGCTACTGTAAAAGAATTAAGAGAATACATGAGCGGATTAGGAAAACGCATGGGTGTTTTAGTGAAAGATTAATGAAGAGCTACTTAAGTATATTATGCTTTATAATTTGCTTGAGTAGTTTTTCTCAAAAAAAGGAATTTGATATCAAGAAAAAATATTCTGTAAAAGAGGTATTAAAAGATATTGATTATACTGAAAAATACCTTATCAAATTTCATCCAGATCCTTTTAGATATATTAGTAAAGATAGCTTACATGCTTTTGTTTTAAATCAAAAAGCAAAGATTGATACGCCATTAACTGAAATGCAAATACGTTTTTATATTAAACGTATTGTCGCAAAAATAGGCTGCGGTCATACCGACGCAGCGGCATCAAAAAAATATGCTAAGGCGATAAAAAAAACAAATCGACCAATTTTACCACTTAATGTTTTTGTAACAGATTCCAATAGAGTAATTGTATTGAATAATCTTTCCTCTGACACAACCATTAAGCCGGGAGATGAAATATTAAATATCGACAAACGATCTATTAATTCTATTTTAAAAACCATCTATTCAATCACTACATCTGATGGATATAACCAAACTTATAAAAAACAGAGCGCGCGTTATAATTCATTTAAATACTATTATTCTTTTTGTTACGGTTTTAAATTTGATTATACAGTAAAAATAAAACATCAAAATAATCGTATTTATGATTATAAATTAAGAGGTATTTCATCGTTAAAAGATACGCTCATTCTATCAAAAAAAGATTCATTAGTTCCATTAAGAAAAATTAAAACCTGCAGTTACTCTGTTATTAAAAATAGCAGCCCTATTGCCCTTATAGATATTAACGCCTTTAAAGGAAAATATTGGCGAAGTTTTTTTAGAAAAACTTTTAAAGATATTAATCATCAAAATATTGAACATTTAGTGATTGACTTAAGAGATAATGGCGGTGGACAGATAAATTTGGGATTAAATTTATTATCTTACCTAATAAATAAAAAAATAGTATTGCCCTTTGACAAAAAAATAAATACAACCGCATTTAATCCAAAATATAAAATGGGTTTTGGGATGCGCGTTGTTCCAATTATGTTTGCATTGCAACCACCAGAACGATTTAAAAATGGCAGGTTAAGGCATTATTTCATGGCGTTTCCAAAAAAAAGAAAACAATTTAAAGGCCAAATTTATGTGTTAACAAACGGCAGATCTTTTTCGATGAGTGGAGTCACTTCTACTTACTTGAAACACAAAAGCAACGCAATTATTATAGGAGAAGAAATAGGTGCGAATGTTGCTGGCAGCAACGCCGCTATCAGTGGAAAAATAATTCTACCTAATTCAAAGGTTATAGTTCACATTCCCTTATATCATTTGTATCATGATGTTGATGTGAAAAATAAAGGAAGAGGCTTAATGCCAGATTATCCAACAAACTATACAAAAAAGAATGTATTAAATGGAGAAGATGTAGATATGAAAAAAGTGTTTGAGTTGGTTAAATAATAATATTTCTTCAGAAAGTAAATTTATTTTCTTGTTCTTTTCTTTTAAAAAATAACTAAAAATTCAAGACAATTCGCTACCCTCCATTTGCCCCTCAGCAGACAACATGAATGATGGTTCGCTCCAAATTGTCAATCCCAATACCTATCTGGACAACCGAACCGTTACCAAGGTATGATAACCTTAATGTGCTTTAAATAAAAAACGAATTAAGGCCACAAGTATAACTGAATAAACTAACTAATACTTTTTCTAACTCTTTGGCTAAAATCTCTTAAAGCCTGATTAAAAGCACTGCCTTGTTCCATCTTCTCTTTAATGTAAATAGAGGCAAGTACATGAGTTAAACATTCACCTTCATCTTTCCCTTCTACTTCAATAGCAGGTTTTTGTTCTTCTAACATCGCTTCTTCAGCAGATTGGAGTTGAGCTAAGGAATATTGCTCTACTAATTTTTTTATTATTGGAATTTGCATTTTTTATTTATTTGAAAGGTTATTTATTTGTAAAAAATGATTACGAATTATTTACGAGTATACGAATCTAGGTGTGCATCTGTGTTTGCTAGCTATGTATACTAGCTCGTACACAGATTTTTATATTCGCATCAAATTCCCAATTATCCCTTTAAATCATCCATCATTTTTTGTAAATACTCTTCCTTACTAGTAGCTGTGCCTTCTAATAAAACACCATTTTTAAAACTTGCTAAATAGGGCAAATTATCAACTCCTCCTAGTTTACGAGCATTTTCATTTTCCTCAGCATTTACTTCTAAAAATAAAATATCTGCATTTTGCTCATCGTTTGAATGACGCTTAAATTTTGGTGCAAATAATTTACAAGAGCCGCACCAATCGGCATAATATTTTACTATAACCTTACTATTACTTTTTAGTAAACTTTCAAAATCGTTATCTGTGCTAATTTGTACCATTATTATGAGTATTTTAAATTAAATTATTTGACTGCATAAACATAACAATTAAAAACAGAAATTGTTAAATGAAAATTGAACTTTTTTGAAAAGAGTTCTAAAAATAAATTTATTAAAAAGTTAATCGGTATTGAGGAATAACAAAAAACTTCAGCTGATAATCTGTCTTAATTGATTGAGTATTTAAATCGTATTGTTGCTGAAAAATATTATTGTGTTTGGTTACATTTTGAATATCCACACTTAACTCATGAGTAAAACGCTTGGTATTTACTCTATAAGAAGGTTTTACGTCAATTCTGAAATACGGATCATATTGAGGATTGTAAGCCTGCGCTCCATCTTTTACTTCATCCTGGTAAGCAATAGATGCAGGAATATCAATTGGTACATAACGTTTGCCTCCTGCATAAGTCACCTTTACATCTAAGGCTAAAATATGTTTTTCTTTTATTTTAAATTCCTTACCTGCCAGCGCATTAAACACATAATTACCATTAAAAGCCGTGTTTCTATAAACGCCGTCGCTGCCAGTATATTTACTTTCGAATAACGAAGCCGTTACTAAAAAATAGTAGCCTTTGCTATAAAATTTCTCTAAGGTCAATTCAATCCCATAATTTTCTCCTGTTCCATTGTTTACTAAGCTATCAACATTCGGGCTATTAAAATCTGCACCCAAATTAGCCGTACTAAAATAATCTTGACGTGTTTTAACTGGCACTCGATACAAATATTGATAATACAATTCTGTTTTAATACGTACACTATTGAATAAATTCACATCATACGCTAGCACTGCATGTGCTGCTTTTGTGAAATCTAAATTACGATTGGTTTCTTTTACTTTGCCGTTACCTATATTTGCCGTGGCAAAATACACATATAAAGGCTGCACCTGACTATGTAATCCTGCGCCAAAACTTAGAGATTGTTTTTTATTAATTTCATACTTTAAGCCTAAGCGTGGTTCAGGCGATTGAGAGCCATTTAGCAACAAGTACTGATACGTAAATCCAATGTTTGCATAAAACTTTTCACTAAAGTTATGTTTCAATTGAATAAAGCCGCGAGTTAAGGCAGTTTGCCCTTTATAGTTTCGCAGTGTTACAAAGCCAGTTCCATAACTATCAATACTGTCTACAAATGTTGTATTATACAAATCGGCATAAAAACCTGCGTTTAAGAAATTACGAGAATTAAATTTCTTATTATAGGTAGTATTAATAGAATATCTAGTTGTATAAGATGTATTTCGATACTCTGGTCTGATTGTTTCAGGAGTCGCACTTGTATCCACTCTATCAGCTAAAATATAGTTGTATTGACCAGATACACCAATATTTGTTTTGATATAAGAACTGCTGCTCATTAAATAAGTATGTGAAATTCCGCCAGCACCAACATTTGATCTGAACAACATATTTCGCCCACTATAACCATACAAGTTATTGTCTTTTGATTGCTGACTTTGCAACAACTCTGCATAACTTAAGCCGCCAATGCCCCAAATAGAAAACTTACCTAATTTTTTAGAAGGTAAATCTATTTTAAACGTTACATCCTGGTATTGTGGCACGGCACTCCCGGTTCCAAAATCCAACCCTATGTATTTAAAAACAGAAAGTGTTGAGTACCGATAATTAACCATAAAAGATGCGTTTTTCTTTTTCTTGCTAAATGGGCCCTCTGCTCCTAATTCGAATCCATTAAAACCAACCATTCCCAAAAACTCATATTTTTCATTATTGCCTGAACGCATTTTCAAATCAAATACGCCTGCAGTTGCATTGCCATAATCCGCAGGAAAAGCACCTGTCATAAAATCAGAATTATCCAACGTATTATTATTTAAAATACTGATTGGTCCACCCGAAGAACCCATACTACCAAAATGACTAGGATTAGGGATATCCAAACCATTCAACCGCCATAAAATTCCTAAAGGAGAATTTCCCCTAACAATAATATCATTACGACTGTCGTTGGCGCCACTTACACCAGCAAAGTTTGCTGCCATACGAGCTGGATCGCCTCTACTACCGGCATAACGGTTTGCTTCCTCCGTACTAAAAATACGAGAACTAACCGTTGCCATTTTATTGTTAGATTTTGTTTTATCAATTTCCGCTGATATAACAACTTCTTGCCCTTGCACCGCACTTTCCTCTAATTCAATATTTAAAACGGTTTCTTTTCCTGTAGTTAAAACAACTGTTTGAGATTTTTCTTTATAAGAAATTAAGGAAATTTTTAATTGCTTTCTACCTAACAACACATTATCAAAACGAAATTTCCCGTTTTCATCAGTAGTTGTTGCTTTTATTGGCTCTGAATTTAAAATACTGATAACAGCACCAGGCAATGGACTTTGCGTTTGTTTATCTAAAACAGTTCCGCGAATAGTTTGTGTCAATTCTTGAGAGAAAACCGTGTTAATCAAAAAGATAGATAGTAAAATCAAAAAATATTTCATACTCACTGAGGCAATTGCTTAATAATTAAACAAGGAAATTGATAAGGACATTTTGGGAGTTTCAAATTATCAGCAATTGTGATGGTTTTTTTAGAAATAGTAATTTTCATATCTTCTCTTGCCCACTCTTCCTTTAAACATTGTCTATTTAGATTTTGTTCATCCATCCCCTTTGGTATTTTCATATAATACTTCCAAGGCTCATAAACAAAATAAGTTCCATAAGGCAAATTCAATTTCAAATAGCCATATTTATCGGTAATAAGTGTATCAATTTTTTGCTTATCAGAAATGTAAATCAATTTCTTATTAGAATAAGCAATTCCCTTATTAGGCGTATTTTTTAAATCATTGTTTGGCCTTGCACCTCCACAATATGGCATATACTGAACTATTTTTACTTTCGTTTTTCTTGACTGTGAAAAAGAAAATAAATTAACAATTAGAAATATGTAGACAAAAAAATATTTCACTTGATATATTATGGTGTGCTAGAAGATACAGGTAATATTTTTCCATTATAATATAGATGCCCCTTAGCAGCAAAATCAAAAATATATTCAGCCATTTGCAAGGGAGACAAAGGAGCTTGATATCCAGGGAAAGCTTCTGCTAACATTTCTGTTTGCACTGCACCAATAGCTAAACAATTAACGGAGATATTTTTTTCTTTTAATTCTTCAGCTAGACACTCCGTTAAACCAACCAAAGCTGCTTTTGATGAACTGTACGCTGATAGCCCTGCAAATTTAGAACTACCCTGAAAGCCTCCCATGCTACTAATATTAACAATATGTGCTTTCGATTTTTTTCCTAGTAAAGGCAATAATTGTTGGGTTAAATAATAAGGTGCAAATACATTTACCTTATAAACTTCCCCTAATTCTTTATAAGAAATAGTTTCGTAGGGTTTATTTACTAAAGAACCTGCATTATGAATAATACAATCCATTTGCTTTACTTCTTTTTTTATAAAAGCAACAGCATCATCCATACTTTCTTGAGAACTCAAATCGGTAGAGATAGATTTTAAATTAGGATGTGAAATAGCTTTTAAAGATTCTAAATTTCTTGTCAAACAAAAAACGGTATCACCAGCATTTAAAAACTGCTGAACTAATTCAAAACCAATTCCTCTGCTTGCTCCTGTAATGATAACATTCATAGCTCTTAATAATTTACAACCTGTTCTTGTATGTTTGCTGGTAATTCTCTTTCACCATACTGTTGATTTCTTAACTGAGGCTCAAATCCTGCTTCTTTAATAGCATCCTGAATAGTTTTGTATGTAAAACGATGCGGGGCTCCTGCAGCACTTACTACATTTTCTTCAATCATAATACTGCCAAAATCATTAGCGCCACTGTGTAAACAAATTTGTGCTGTTGCTTTACCAACAGTTAACCAACTTGCTTGAATGTTTTCAATGTTTGGCAACATAATGCGGCTTAATGCTAGCATACGAATGTATTCATCGGCACTCACATTATTAGAAACTCCTTTTACACGTTTCAATAAAGTTCCATCATCTTGAAATGGCCATGGAATAAATGCTAAGAAACCTTTTGCGTGAGCTGGCTTTTCGGATTGAACTTCGCGCAACCATACTAAGTGTTCAAAGCGTTCGTAAATAGTTTCTACATGCCCAAACATCATCGTTGCAGATGTGGTAATATTTAATTGGTGACAAGCACGCATCACATCTAACCATTCACGTCCTGTGCACTTTCCTTTTGAGATTAAACGACGCACACGATCATTTAAAATTTCGGCACCTGCACCAGGTAAACTATCTAAACCAGCTTCAACTAAGGCTTTTAAAACTTCGGTATGAGTAGATTTTTCTAGTTTAGTAATATGTGCTATTTCTGGTGGTCCTAATGAATGTAACTTAATGCTAGGATATAAAGCTTTTAATTCTTTAAATAAATTTATATAAAAACTTAAACCTAAATCAGGATGATGACCTCCTTGCAATAATAGTTGGTCGCCACCATATTTAATGGTTTCTTCAATTTTCTTTTTATAAGTTTCTATATCTGTGATATAAGCCTCAGCGTGACCTGGAATGCGATAGAAATTACAGAACTTACAGTTAGCGATACAAACATTAGTCGTATTTAAATTACGATCAATTTGCCAAGTAACTTTATTAGAATTGTGTTTCTTGATTTTTCTGATATCATTTGCTACAAAAGTCAATTCTGATGTAGAAGCATTTTCATATAAAAACACCCCTTCTTCAATGGATAAAAACTCCAAATTAAGGGCGCGTTTTAAAAGTGACTGAACATTCATTATATTTTATTTTATCCTCCATAGCTTTAGCGAAGGAGGTAATTTTACTCAGTAAAAGTACGTTTTATATAGAGAAACAAAAAGCCCTTTTTAATGTTTAAAAAGGGCTCTATTTATAACTATTTTAAGCTAGTTTCTGATAAGTTTGCCACCAACGGTCAGGAATTTCGTTATTCACCGCCATCTCGTAATCTTTATAGGAACAAGGTAATAATGTGTGTCGTTCAAACTTTAATCCTTTGGTTGGAGGGTAAGGTATTTCCATCCACCAACGGTCGCTTTTTTTACTCTTAAAGAAATTAATTTCATATTTCTCTTCATGCAATACAACATGAAATTTAACATAATCAGGACTTGTGCGAGAAGGGAAATCATTTTTACGATTATAAAAACCATCCATAAAACACCAAATCATTTGTGCTGCTAAGTTAGCTGTTTTGCCTTGTGTATCATATTCTGGATTAATTTCATAAATACCTACAGAAGATAATTTATCATTCATACCAGCGTAACGCATCATTTGGCAGGCTTCTTCCGAATAAAATCCGTTTGGCGAGGCATTTGGATTAGCAGGTGCATCACTATGTTTGATTGCCGTAATATCAAAACTTAACATATCAGCGTGACGAATAATTGGCTCTGATTCTTCAATCGCGTCGCGAACTTGCCCTAAACGATAAGTATCAAAATACAAACGATTCATCATACTTAAGCCAGTTTGATCCACTAAATAGGTTTGATATCCAATATTACTATAATTGAATAAGAAGTTTGGTTGATGTAAAATGATTTTCCCTAAATAGGCTGTGTTTGTTACATCTTCCTCTGGATTACCTAAATCAAAAGTAGAATCAATGGCAGCAATATTAATGGTTTGTTCTAATTTTTCGTAACCCAAAAACTGAGCGTAAGTTAAATCCTGACTTCCGCCAATGATAATAGGAATAACATTATTACGAATTAAATATTCAACCGTTGATTTTACAGCATAGTAAGTATCTTCTACATCGTGTCCTGGCTGTATGTTTCCTAAATCAACAATGCGCGGACGAAAACTACCTGGATATAATGAATAAAAATAATCTCTTACTTTATCAGGCGCTGTTGCACAACCTACATTTGTGTAAGCTCGTCTATCTTCGCATACACCAACAATTGCCATGTCTATATCTTGTAAATCAGGAAAATCAGAATCTGCTGTATAAGCACTAACCGCTTTACCAATTTGATTTTCGGAATAAGAATCTCTTTCTAGTTCAATAGGTTTAAAAAAATGTTGTATATCGCTCATAATGAATTTTAGCTATCGTTATTGTAACAGATTAAATTTATTTATAATGAGGGCTATTGTTCAGTAAATCAATCAAACTTATTAACGAATGCGGGTTAGTAGTCCTGAAAAGAAGACAATTGGAACACGGATAGGACTGATTGAGCAGATTTTCACTGATTCAAATCATAACCCTTAGTGTAATCATACCTATCAGCGTCATCTGTGTCCCATGTTTTAGAATAATAAACAAAAAAAGGGGACATACGTCCCCTTTAAATTACAATAGCATCATTATAGATTACCAAATATTTACGCGTTTAGCAACTGGTCTAAACATACCGTCACCTTCTTTTACACCAAAGGCATCATAAAATTCTTGCATGTTGCTTAATGGAGCAACTGCTCTGAAATTTCCTGGTGAATGTGGATTAGTAGCAATCATTTGTTTTAAATAGGCATCACGCATTAAGGTTTTCCAACCTTGTACCCATGCTAAGAAGAAACGTTGTTCGCCAGTAAAACCAACCATTACAGGTGATTTTTTTCCGTTCAATGATTTTTGGTATGCATAATAGGCCATCGTTAAACCACCTAAATCAGCAATGTTTTCTCCTTGCGTTAATTCTCCTTTAACATGCAATGTATCAATCGCCACAAGAGCATCGAATTGTTCAATTATCAACTTGGTTTTATCTGTAAAGTTTTTATAATCAGTTTCTGTCCACCACATTTTTAAATTTCCATCAGCATCAAACTGCGAACCTTGATCATCAAAGCCATGCGTTAACTCATGACCAATAATAGAGCCCATTACACCATAATTAAAGGCATCATCTGCATTTACATCAAAAAATGGCACTTGCATAATTCCTGCAGGGAATGCAATTTCGTTTGATGTTGGATTATAATACGCATTAACTGTTGGAGGAGTCATGCCCCACTCCATTCTATCAACTGGCTTACCAATCTTATCTAACATTCTTTTATATTGAAATTCACGTGCAGCTGAAATATTTTTCCAATACGAATCTTTTGTAATAGTTAAGGCTGTATAATCAATCCATTTATCTGGGAAACCTAGTTTTTTAATAATCTTATCTAACTTTAATTGAGCTTGAACTTTAGTTTCTGCGCTCATCCAATCACGAGATTCGATGCGTACACGATAAGCAGCAATTAAATTATCTACCATCTCATTCACACGTTTTTTTGATTTATCATCAAAATATTTCTCTACATATAATTTACCCAATGCTTCTCCTAATGCTTCGTCGGTAGAACCTTGCACTCTTTTGTAACGAGGCTTCATTTCTTTTTTACCAGCTAAAACCGTTCCTTGAAATTTAAAATTTTCATTTACAAACTTGCTAGATAAATAAGGTGCCGCTGTTTGAATTAAATTCCATTTTAAAAACACTTTCCACTCCGCAATTGAAATAGAATTAATTAACGTATTTAAACCTTCGTAATACTTTGGCTGATTGATGACAATATTTTCAGGGGTTGCAATTCCTGTAGTGGCGAAATACACATCCCAATTTACATTAGGTGTCAACTTTACTAACTCAGCTTTTGTAAAAGGATTATATTGTTTTTGTATATCGCGTTGCTCAACAGCATTTTGACAATTTTTTGCCAACTCCGTTTCAATTTTCATGATAGTTGCTACATTTGCTTGCGCAGATTCAGGATAATTACCCAAACATTCAAACATACGCGCAATGTGTTCGCTATACTCTTTCTTTACAGATTCATATTGTGCTTCGAAATAAAAATCTTTATCAGGTAAGCCTAATCCAGATTGCGCTAAATAGCATGTATTGGCATTACTATTTTTAAAATCTGAATACACATAAAAACCAAGCATACCACCAACACCTTTTTTATTAAGAGCTGCCGTTGTTTTTAATAAATCATCTTTAGTTTTAATTAAATCAATAGCTGCTAAATCAGCATTAATTGGTTTAATTCCATCTTTATCAGCTTTTGCTGAATCTATAGCTGTTGAATAAAAATCACGTAATTTTTGAATATTAGTTCCAGGCAATGCCTTTGTATCTTTCGAAACTTGTAACATCAAAGCTTTCAAATTAGCAACGTTATTTTCGTTGATTTCATTAAAGCTGCCCCAACTACCATCACTTGCTGGTATTTTTTGAGTATTTAACCATTTGCCATTGGCGAATTTATAAATATCGTTGCGAGGACTTACCGATGAATCGATATAACTTAAATTAATACCGGGCGTAAGCGTTTGAGCAAACCCATTAGCTCCCAAAAAAAGAGAAGAAGCTATTAAAACTAATTTTTGCATAATGTATTTTTTATAAATATAAAAGGATTTTATCAAGAAATGGTCAATTTTTATATGAATCGTTCATTTCTGTTGATGAACGGAATTAGCCTACAAAAATTTGAGGGGCTACCCCCTCGATTAAGCCGTTTTCATTGGCTTTATCAAATAATAACTGAATGGCATTTTTTCCAATTTTTCCTAAATCAACCGAAAATTGGTTGACATATAAAGCAATGTGTTTTTCCATCACCTCTTCACTCATTTCTTGTGCATGTTGTGTTACAAATGGCATACAACTTTCGGGATTAGCAAAAGCAAACTCAACACTTTGCTTTATCAAAGCATCAATTGTTTTTTGAAGTTTAGTATCAACATTTCTCTTAACCACAATACCTCCTAGTGGAATTGGTGCATGAATTAAGCCTTCCCAAAATTCCCCTAAATCAATGATTTTTTCTAAGCCTTTTTCTTCGTAAGTAAAACGATTTTCATGAATTAATAAACCTGCATCCACTTGATGTGATAACACAGCTCCTTCAATATCGCTAAATAAAATTTCTTTTTTATTTTTTGCATTTGGAAATGCCAACGATAATAAAAAATTAGCCGTTGTGTATTTACCAGGAATAGCAATACAAGCGGTATCGATATTTTCAATTTTGATTTTTGAATCTTTTACTAAAAGTGGTCCACAGTTAAAACCCAAAGCACTACCACTATTTAATAAAGCATATTGATTGGTTAAGTATAAAAAGGCATGGTAGCTTAATTTTGTAATATCCAATTCCTCTTTAAAAGCTCTGTTATTTAAGGCTTCTACGTCTTCCATCACAATAGTAAAATCAACACCTTGAGTGTCGATTTTTTTATGCACCAAAGCATCAAAAATAAAACAATCGTTTGGGCAAGGAGAAAAACCGAGAGAGAAGTTCATGATGATAGTTATGAATTATGAGATATAAGTTATGAGTTATTAAGCATGGTAAAGTTAGTTATTCATTTTATCAGATAAAAACTTACACATTTTTAATAAATGTTATTAAAAAATCATTTAAGTTTTTTATAGCCAAAGGCATTTGCCATTTATCTTTATCACGCTTCTCCACATAATTTGAAATCGCTCGTATTTGAATAGAGTTTCCTTTCGTTCCTAAACAAGCTGCAAAAAAAGCAGCACCCTCCATACTTTCTACATCAGGATGATACAGTTGTTTTACATTTTCAATACTTACATCGTTACCATGAACTGTATTCACCGTTATACCGTTTACTTTTTTTAAGAGATCAATCATTAAATAAGAATCCTTGGAATTTTCAGAAAAAACATGCTGTCCGAGAATATTTAATTGATCATATTTTAGAAATTCTCCGCCATCCTCTGCGCCCATTTCACTTAAAACATCTTCGGTAATATGAACTAATTCTCCTAACTCCAAATTTTTATCAAAAGCCCCACAAACTCCTACATTGATAATTAAATCATATCCATCTTTTAAATGCCTTCCCATCATGAGTGCTGTATTTACCATGCCAACGCCAGTAATTAGCACCTGAATTTCTTTATCTTCAAAATCGATATTGGCGTTATGCATACCTATAGTTGGGATTGCAATTCCAAGAAACCCGAGTAATGGTTTTACTTCAAATTCTGTGGCTGATACAACTAAAATGTTCATTTATAATTAGTATTTTTACAACCGTTAATTTACTATGATTTATATTACCCGCAAAGAACATTTTAACGCCGCACACAAATTATTTAACCCGGCTTGGAGTGAAGAACAAAATAATGCCACTTTTGGCAAATGCGCTAACAAAAATTGGCATGGACATAATTACGAACTATTTGTTACTGTTAAAGGAGAAATTAATCCAGATACTGGCTTTGTAGTGAATTTAAAAGATTTGAGTACATTGATAAAAACAGATGTAACTAAAGTTTTAGATCATAAAAACCTAAACCTGGACGTAAAGGGAATGCCTATTATGCCTTCTACCGAAAATGTGGCGATTTTTATATGGTCCATTTTAGCACCTAAAATCAAAGAAATGGGTGCTGCTTTACATGGCATTAAACTTTACGAAACCGATAGTAATTACGTTGAATATTTTGGAGAATAAACTTTTGCTGATTTCTGTTGTTATATAAATAATTTTAAACCACATAGAAACATAGAAAATGGTTATGAAATAGTTGGAGTCATTAGATAAGATAGCATAGATAGAAGCATCGCTTCCAAGCTTATGTTTTCTATTTTTTTACTCAAAACAATTCTCTTTTAAAAACTATGTGCCTATGTGGTTATTTTTTTACAACAACGATCGAAACCTAAAAAAATAAAATATGCTAAACGAAGAATTTGAACACGATATAACTGGTTACAAAAAAATTGATAAATATAATGATAAGTTAGTTGATTCGATTTCTGATATGTATAAAAATATTTTAGACGATGTAGGCGAAAACCCAACTCGTGAAGGCTTACTAAAAACTCCAGTAAGAGCGGCTAAAGCCATGCAATTTTTAACGCAAGGTTATGATTTGAATCCAGCTGAAATTTTACTTTCGGCCATGTTTAAAGAAGATTATAGTCAAATGGTAATTGTAAAAGATATTGAAGTTTATAGTTTATGCGAACACCATTTATTGCCGTTTTTTGGAAAAGCTCACATTGCTTACATACCAAATGGATATATTGTAGGATTAAGTAAATTACCTCGTGTAGTTGATGCCTTTGCAAGAAGATTGCAAGTACAAGAGCGTTTAACTAACGAAATTAGAGATTGTATTCAAAATACATTAAACCCTCATGGTGTTGCTGTAGTCATTGAATGTTCTCATTTATGTATGCAAATGCGTGGCATACAAAAACAAAATAGTGCTACGACCACTTCTGCCTTTACAGGTGAATTTTTAAAAGATTCAACAAGAAAAGAATTTATTAGTTTGATTGGAACTAAACTTCACTAAAATCAATGCTTTTCAACCTGACAATTTATTTTGTCAGGTATTTTAATATTATCAAAATCTTAATTTTTCGCGAAAACAAATACAACTAATAAATATTAGTTTATATTTGTATTGTGAAAAACACCACAACATATTGTAATTATATGAATCGATTCTGCCCGAATCGAATTTGGTGTATTATTATGCGCTAGTCGTACCAACAGTTTTCACATTTTAAAATTTTAAAATTTCCCATCATGTTTGCCATTGATATACAGGATCAAATCCTGGACAAATTAAATACATTAATAGTCGTGCTAAATAAAAGCGGCAGTATAGAATACGTCAGTAAATCAGCACAACAACTCTTAGGCTATAATCCTCAGGATCTACTTGGCAATGCTTGGTGGGAAATTATTCGCTTTTCGAAGCCTGAAGGCGAAGAAGTAAAACACAAAATTTTAAAAGCATTTGATCATCAATCCATCACTACCCAAACCTTTGAGCATAAACTCAAAACCTCGGCTGGCGGAACTAAATGGGTGCGTTGGAATGTTTCTTATTTAAACGAAGAGCAATTAATTGGCATTGGTTATGACATAACCGATGCTAAACAAAGCGAAAAACGTTTAATAGAAAGCAACAAGCAGTTGTTGGAACAGAATAAAGATATTACTGATAGTATTTATTATGCACAACGTATACAACAATCTATACTTCAAACTCAAAAACAGTTGAGTGAGTATTTTGAAAAATCGTTTTTACTTTACAAACCAAAAGATATTGTAAGCGGAGATTACTATTGGTTTTATGAAGATGAAATTTACAAATATATCGCTGTAGTTGACTGTACTGGACATGGTGTGCCTGGCGCTATGATGAGCATGGTAGCAAATTCCATGTTTAAAGAAGTCTTTATCAATCGAAAAACAACTAATCCTTCTGAAATACTAAAAGCACTCGATGAAGAGTTAGCAAAATCGATCAATAAAAATCAAGACGCTACTTTTAATGATGGCATGGATGTTTCGTTAATTCGTATTGATAAACAAACACATGAATTAGCTTTTGCTGGTGCATTTCGTTCTATACTAATAGCTAATAAATTGGGCATTTCCGAATTAAAGGGAAGTCGCTACCCTATTGGGTTTTATTCTGGTATTGAAAAAACGTTTGAAACACAACTCATGCAGCTGCAAAAAAATGACAGCATCTATTTGTTTACAGATGGATTCATCGATCAGTTTGGAGGAGAGAAAAATAAAAAACTAAATAAAACAAATTTTAAAGACTTGCTAAGTACAATTAACGAGATGAATATGGATGAGCAAGAAGCTTTTTTAGAATACTCTTTCAATAACTGGAAACAGGATTTAGACCAAACAGATGATGTGTTGGTTGTTGGGATTAGAGTTTAACAAACACCTGTCAGATTTTTGAAACCTGACAGGTGTCAATTGTAGTTAAACCAATATTAAACAATGCATCCAAACAACTTACATTTGGTGTAAAGCCAATTTTATCTGCAAAGACTTGATAGTAGGACTTTACTACAACATCTATTTTTTCAATGTCTGATAAATTTCTGAGATCAATTACTTGCGGTGGATTCAATTCAAAAGTTTGAGTGAATTCTATTTGTTTTTTAACTCGAAGAATATGTAATATAGTTTGTAATAACTGTGTATTGTAATCTAATAAAAACTCAAATTGGTTTTCGTAGAATGGTTTAAACTCATCTTCAAAAAACTCAAAGTACGGTGAATTTTTATAAGCACTTACTATAGTTCGCCAATGTTGTTTTTGCCAATCTTCTGCATAAGAAATTTTTTTGTCAGAAATCAGTTCTTTGTCAGCTTGTTTAATTAATGGAATACTTAAACTTAATTTGCCACTAGCCGTTGCAATATCGCAACGGTTACGGTAGGTTTGCTTGACAAAGTTTTCGTGTTTTTCAATAACAATAGTGTCGCAATTAATTACTTGAGAAAGATAATGAACATTAGGCAAATAAGCTGTTGACAATAAAACCGTTTTCATCTTATTTTATGCCTTGAAATAATCTATCCCACCTTATACCTTTGTGGTATAATTTATCATTAGAGAAAATAATACGTGTTGCTTTTCCTATAATATGATCTTCAGGTACAAATCCCCAATGGCGACTATCTTGCGAGTTATGGCGATTATCGCCCATCATAAAATAATAGTTCTGTTTAATCACATAACTCGTTTTATATTCGCCATTTATAAAAATTGTATCACTTTTCAATTCTAGTGTATTGCCTTCATAAGTGGAAATAATTCTTTCATAAATACATAAATTCAATGAATCTAAACTCACAGTATCTCCTTTTCCTGGTATTTTTAAAGAGCCGTAATTATCTACGTTCCATTTATAGTGAGCGTTAAATGGGAATACAAATTCATCCCACATTTCCTTTTTCTCATTGTTTTTTTGGATTTCAGTAATAAATGTTTTGCTTCGCAAATTATCTGCCAATGACTTTGTAAGTGTAAATGAATAATCGTTATTGTCAGATATTTTCCCTCCCTCAACCAAGTTGTATTGAGATGTAAACACTGAATCTAAAACTTTATCCGATTTTAAGTGATAATTAAATTGTAAACTATTTTCATCATCCATTAGTTTATTATTCACATAAACTAAACCATCCGCAATTTTAAAACTATCACCAGGTATGGCTACGCAACGTTTTACAAAATACGTTCTATGATCTACCGGAAATTCATCTTCCATTGGATAATTAAAAACAACCACTTCATTCCTTTCCACATCAGGACTTCCAAATAAACGCATGTAAGGTAAAGAAACCACATCCGAATAATAACTTTGATTGATAAAAGGAATACTAAATAAGGTTTTTAATAAACGTGGTCCGTACGATAATTTATTGATAAACATATAATCACCAGTCATCAGTGATTTTTCCATTGACGGAGAACCTACAGGTGAAATTTCGAATAAAAAAGTACGAATCATTAATACACACACAAAAGAAATACCAATAGCCTTAAACCATTCGATGATTGATTGTTTGAATGGTATATACTTTTTCATTTATTTAAACACTTGAACCGTTGATTTATTCTTATTAACTAATTGCCCGCAAGCTGCATCAATATCTTTTCCTCTACTTCTGCGAACGTTTACAATAATTCCTCTTCCCTCTAAATGTTTTACAAAAGCTTCTAATCGTTCTGGAGTTGTTTGCTTGAACTCACCATCATCAATAGGATTATATTCGATTATATTTACCTTGGCAGTTGTCTTTTTACAAAAGTCTCCTAGCTCACGTGCATCAATAATACCATCATTAAAATCTTTGAACACAATATATTCAAAGGTTACACGTGAACCGGTTTTTTCATAAAAATAATTCAGAGCTTCTTCTAAATGATCTAATGAATTGGTTTCATTAATCGGCATGATGTGATTTCTCTTTTCATCATTAGCTGCATGTAGTGATAAAGCTAAATTAAACTTCACTTGATCATCGCCCAACTTCATAATCATTTTAGCAATACCAGCTGTGCTGACTGTAATACGAGAAGGACTCATGCCTAAACCATCTGGCGATGTTATTCTATCAACCGAACGAATGGTTTCCGCATAATTTAACAAAGGTTCGCCCATACCCATATATACAATATTAGTTAGCGCTTGATTATATTTTGTTTCTGCTAAATTCTTTACTAAAGCAACTTGATCATATATTTCATCAGCATTCAAATTACGCAAACGCTTCAATTTACCTGTGGCACAAAACTTACAAGTTAAACTACAGCCTACTTGCGATGAAATACAAGCTGTCATACGTGACTTTGTTGGTATTAAAACACTTTCTACCACATTACCATCTGCTAATTTCATAGCACATTTAATGGTTTTATCGTTGCTCACTTGCATGTCACTAACAGTAACCGCATTAATTACAAAAGTTTCGTTTAACCAATCGCGTAATGGTTTGGATAAATTAGACATATCGTCGAAGCTATGAGCTGTTTTTTTCCAAAGCCACTCATAAATTTGTTTAGCACGAAATTTAGCCTCTCCCTTTTCTTTTAGGATATCTATAATTTGTGCTTCGCTTAAGGCGCGTATATCTTTTTTGGTTGATGTCATCCGTTTTACAAAGTTATCTATAAATACTTAAAAAGATGCATGATTTTAGATGAATAAGTTCTTAAATTTGGTCATGCGCTTCATTACTGCCGACCAGATTTTTTCAGGAAAAGTATTCTTCCCATCTCATACCGTTTTGGTATTAGATGACAAGAATACAATTAGCGATATAACATCTTTAGATTCTATAGAAAAAAGCAATGTAGAACATTTTAAAGGCATAATTACGCCTGGATTTATTAATACGCACTGTCATTTAGAATTAAGTCATTTAAAAAACGTTATAAAGCAACATACAGGTATTGTAGATTTTGGCTTATCAGTTATTAAAAATCGAAATAATCAATCTCCAGAAGCTCAACTAGAAGCAATTAGGCAAGCTGATAGAGAAATGCGTGAACAAGGTATTGTAGCAGTTGGAGACATAAGCAATACAAACGTATCTATTGAAGCAAAAAAACAATCTGATTTATTTTACCACACATTTATTGAATTAATTGCATTAAACCCCGAGCGTGCTGATTTAGTTTTTGATGCAGGAAAACACTTATTATCTGAATTTTCAAAAGCACAATTATCAGCATCTCTAGCTCCACACGCACCTTACAGCGCTTCTTTGGAACTGATAAAAAAAATATCAGAAGATTGCAGTAAATTAAATAAACCTACCAGTATTCATAATCAAGAAAGTAATGCCGAAAATGATTTTTTTAATTCTAAATCGGGAGATTATTTAAGATTATACGATACTATAAACGTTCCAATAGATTATTTTAAAGCAACAGGAAAAAGTAGCTTACAAAGTATCGTATCAGAATTTCATAAAAAAATAAATACCCTTTTAGTTCATAATACATTTACTAATAAAGATGATATTGAAAACGTTCAAAAAACACATTCGCATTTATATTGGTGTTTATGCCCAAATGCTAATTTATATATAGAAAACATTTTGCCCGATATTGCCTTACTTCATTCAACTAATTGCCAGCTTACAATTGGAACAGACAGTCTGGCAAGTAATTCACAACTATCAATTATTGATGAGATAAATACAATTTTAAAACAACAAGTAAATTTTTCAATAGAAGTTCTATTGCAAGCAGCAACCTTTAATGGAGCGCAATTTTTGGGAATAGAAACCCAATTTGGATTAATAGAAAAAAACAGAAATTCAGGAATTAATTTAATAGAAGGATCCTCAGGAAATTACTTGGCAAAAAAACTAGCTTAAATTAACTGAAGAAGTTAAAGTAAATAAAGAAAACTGCTCATTAATTTTTTTGAAATCAACTTTTAGTTTGTTTCCACTCTTCATGCCTATAGTAATAAAACCTAAACCCGCACCACCTTTATCGCTCATGGTATTATTTTCTAAATGCTCTAGATAATATGCTTTTAATGCTTTTTCATCATCAAAAGAATTGATTGTATTAATTTGTTTTTCAAGAGCTGGGATAGAAGTATTAGATACTAAATTTGAAGAAATAACTTTTAAATTTTCTCCTTTTTTTACTAAAATAAAAAAGTTATGCTGCTCCCCTTTATTATTTTTATGCCCGTGAAGTAACATGTTTTGCAATGTTTCTACACTAATAAAAAATATTTTCTTAATTGGGCCTTTTGATATTTCTAATGAAGTAATTTTTTCTTCAACATTTCCTTCTAAATTAGATATAACACTTTGTGACAATTCTCCATAATGAGAAACCAAAACGGTTTCATCCTGCTGGTGAGCAAGCAACATTTGTTCGTATTGTTCTTGAACAAATTCTTTTTCGCTTTGTAAGTTGTCGCTCAAAATATCTTATTTAAATAGTCCGTTTACTTCTGCATCTATCATTCTAATTACTTTTCCTAAGTCTTCTTTACTTTCAGAAAAATTAACCTCGTCAATATCTACAATTAATAATTTACCACCTTCATATGTTGTAATCCAAGCCTCATATCTTTCATTTAGTCTTTTCAAATAATCTAAACGAATAGAGTTTTCATAATCTCTACCACGTTTTTGTATTTGTTTTACTAATGTAGGAACGGAAGCTCTTAAATAAATAATTAAATCTGGTGCTTTTACTAAACTATCCATTAATTTGAATAAACTGAAATAATTTTCGTAATCGCGGGTTGTCATTAAACCCATTGCATGCAAATTTGGTGCAAAAATGTAAGCATCCTCATAAATTGTTCTATCCTGAACAACTTTTTGTTTGCCTTGTCTAATTTCTTGAACTTGACCAAAACGAGAGTTTAAAAAATATACCTGCAAATTAAACGACCAACGCTGCATATCGTCATAAAAATCGTTCAAATAAGGGTTATCGTCGGCATCCTCGTAGTGAGGGGTCCACTTATAGTGCTTGGCTAGTAACGATGTTAATGTTGTTTTTCCTGAACCGATATTACCGGCAATTGCTATATGCATAAATTTCTCTCTAAAAATATCTCGGTTTATAATATACTAATGTACAGTTTTCTATTATTAAACCAAAAAAAAAGTGCTTTTTTTTCAATTTTCTTTAAAAACCCAATTATTTTAACAAATTCAACTTTAATTCAGAATTTGTTTTAGTCATAATTGACTTAGTATCATCAAAGGCTTCTTTCATTTTTTGTTGATGAGATTTACTAATAAAAACTGGCAATTTGATGCTATCTAAGCCCCATTGAGCAGGAAATAAAACATGCATTTTTCTGGCTCCATCGCCTCTATACACCCATGTTGGAGTAAAACTTGCCTCCTTAAAAAAAATTCTTTTTTTAGTGTAATTTTTCTGAATCACTATCTTTAAAATAACGCCCGCATCGGTATACCTCCAGTACTGATTTGATAAAAAATTACCCAACGAATAGGCTACAAATACCGTATCATTTATGGCTTGTGAATACATTTGTTTTGTTGGTCCTACAACGTGTGGATGTGCTCCAATAACCAATGTAGCTCCTGCGTCTAAAGCAAAACGAACAGCATCCTTTTGGGCTTGAGTAGGTTCTGTTATGTTTTCTAAACCCATGTGATAGAATACTAAAACTATCTCTGCTCCTAGTGTTTTAGCTTGTTTAACGGCAGTTACAATTCCTGCAGAATCAATTACATTAAGCATGTATTTGTGATCTGAAATGGGATAAGAACCATTAGTTCCATAAGTATAATTTAAAATCCCTAATTTGATTCCTTTGATAGTTAAGATGCGGATAGAGTCGTGATCGCGCTGATTTAAATAAGTGCCAGCATAACCTAAATTATGTTTTTTGATGACTTCAATCGTTCTTAATAAACCAGCTTCTCTTGTATCCATACTGTGATTATTAGCAGTTACCAAAAAATCAAAACCTGCGTTTTTTACAGCTGTACAATACTCGTCGGGGCTATTAAAAGCGGGGTATCCAGCGTAAGGCTGACTAGTTCCCGCAAAAGTTGTTTCTAAATTACCAATGGTTAAATCAGCATCTGCCAAATAGGGTTTAATGTATTCGAAACTTGGATTAAAATCAAACTTGCCATCGCTTAATTTAGCGTTATAAGTTTGCGGTAAATGACACATTAAATCGCCCACTAAATTAATGGATATTTCAGAAATAGAATCGGCAGGTGGCAGCAAATAGGTGATGGTTTTTGGAGCTTCAAATTCTTTTGGCACTTCTGTAGCAACTGTTTGTGACTCTTCCTTAACCAATGTTTTTTCATTGCTTTTACATGCAATAAAAAAAACAGACGCTGCTAAAATGAAAATTAAACTATAAAAATATTTAGACATGAATTTATTTTTTAAGGTCATTTAAAAACGCAGTTGAAACAAATTTTAAAGTTTCTTTTAACGGGGTAAATGAATAATTAAGAGCTTGTTTAATACGCATATTAATGAAGGTGTTTTTTTCTAAAGCTGCTGTAATTGTTTCTTTCGTAATGATTGGTTCTTTACCACTAATCATACACCTAAAACTATCCATACACTTAGCTAGAACTAGTAATCCTTTTCCAGCATTCATGTATGGTTCTTTTTTACCCAAGGCTTTGTGTGTTTCAGATAATATTTCTTTGAAAGAATAATTATTTTCAATTAATACAAAACGTTTTCCAAAATGATGTTGTTCTGTTAATTGAACCATACAAGCCGCTACATCTTTAGCATCAATGGTTGCACTAGAACCTTCTGTATAAAATGGATTTCCTTTGTAACAAGTATCAATTAATTTACCTGAACTTTGATACCAAAAACCTGGGCCTAAAATAATTCCTGGATTTACAATTACGGCATTTAATCCCTCTTCCATTCCACGCCAAACCTCACGTTCACCATTATATTTACTAATTGCATAATCGCTGGCTGATGGAGATGATTTCCAATAAACTGATTCATCAATGTTTTTAGTGATATCCGGATTTTGAAGCGTAGCAATAGAACTCACGTAACATAAGGCTTTTGTTTTTTTCTCTAAACAGGCATTCACCACATTTGCTGTTCCTTCTGTATTGATAGTGTGAATTTGCTTTTTTTGCTTATGATTAAATGAAACAAATCCTGCACAATGATAAACAGTTTCAATACCTTCTAAAGCATCCAATATTGAATAAATGTCTGATATGTCGGCATCTACCCATTTTATCTGGTTAAATAACTGTTCGGAATCAGACGTATAGTAAGAAAATAATTTTTTAGTTTTTGATAAATCACTTCCTTCTCTCTTAATAGCAACCACCGATTTACCTTGCTGTAAAAGCTGCAGAGCAACATGTGCACCTACTAATCCTGTGGCTCCTGTTATTAAGTTCATAGTTTGTTAACTAAACAAATGTAATGCTTTGTGCCAAGAAAAATAAAGAAAATTGTACCAAGCAACCAAAAATAAAGCCAACATATACTTGTGCAGGTGTGTGTGCATTTAATTTTAAACGAGCAAAACCAATACAACCAGCTATTATTAAACATGCACAAATAGCCATTAAAATAGGCATTTGCATAAAATAACAAATAGCAAATAAAGCACCTATTAAGCCGCCAATACCTATCATGTGTGCGCTAATTTGCCACCATAAAGTAACAATAGCTGCAAAAAAAATACATAAGCCTCCGCCTAAAATAAATAGTTTAATAGCAGGCCAAATATTGAAATCATAAATCATATAAAACAATCCAAAATAGCATAAGGAAGTCATTAATAATGGAAACGTTCTCTCTCTTCTATGTTCAACCATTAAAGAAGAAACATATCCTAATTTATATAAAATAAGCAAATTTAAAACTGGCAATAAAAAGGTAAAAGAAAAAATAGTGAAGGTTAAAACCAGCTTTAATTTAAAAGGGGTAAAGATAAAATAAATGGTATCTGTTAGACCAAAAAAAACAATTAAACAACCGTAAGTAGCCATTAATAATGGATGAAACAGATGAGAAATAATATTAGCCGTTTTAATCATATTTAAGAGAATGCTAAATTACATTAAAAAAAATCGAGTTAGTATAAGATAATAGTATATTTTAAAATCTATTGCTATTTTTGTTTTTGTATGTTTACCTTATTAATTAAAGAAATACGAAGTTTTTTAAGCTCACTGATTGGCTATATTGCTATAGGAGTTTTTATCACAGGCATTGGTACTTTTATGTGGTTAGTGCCAACTGAAAGCGCTGGCTCAAATGTTTTAGAAAATGGCTTTGCCAATATTGACCCCTTATTTATTTTAGCGCCTTGGGTGTATTTGTTCTTAATTCCAGCAATTACCATGCGTAGCTTTTCAGAAGAAAAGAAAACAGGAACCATTGAATTACTCTTAACTCGCCCACTAACCGAATTACAAATTGTATTAGCAAAATATTTTGCTGGCGTAGTTTTGGTAATTGTATCATTGCTTCCAACTTTAATATATTATTATTCGGTACATCAATTAGGTGCGCCAAAAGGTAATATTGATACTGGTGGTATGTGGGGCTCTTATATTGGCTTATTATTTTTAGGTGCTGGCTTTGTAGCGGTTGGTACTTTTGCATCTGCTATTTCCGAAAATCAGGTCATTGCCTTTATTATGGCTTTACTATTATGTTTTATTACTTATATCGGCTTCGATTTCATTTCAGCTTCAGGTATATTTGGCAAATACGATGCATTGGTAAAAGGTTTAGGAATGAATGCGCATTATGTAAGTATGAGTCGCGGAGTAATTGATACCCGCGATGTGGTTTATTTTGTGACCTTAATCGCCTTTTTTAATTTATTATCCAAACTAGTTTTAGAAAGCAGGAAGTGGTAATATGACACAGAAAAAATCTATACGCAAACAAAGAGATATCACCATGGTTTTAGTGGTGATTGCCATTCTATTTCTTATCAACTTTGTAGCTTCTTTTATATTTAAACGTTTTGATTTAACAACCGAAAAACGTTACACACTCTCAGAATCTACCAAAGAATTATTAAAGAAGTTAGATGACGTTGTTTATATCAAAGTTTATTTACAAGGCGATTTCAATCCAAACTTCACCCGTTTAAAAAACGAAACAAAAGAAATATTAGATGAGTTTAGAGCCTATTCGAATGATAATTTGCAATACGAATTAATCAATCCTTTAGATAATCCAAATAAGGAAGAGACCGATAAAATTGAAAAACAATTATTTGATAAAGGCATTATGCCTGAACAAATTGTTGACCGCAGTAATCAAAAAGTTTCTGAAACATTAATTTGGCCTGGAGCTATTGTTACCTATAAAGGCAAAGAATCTGTTTGGCAAATATTTAAGCGTCAATTATCTGCTCAATCTGAAGAACAAAACATTAATATTTCAGTTCAAGAACTAGAGTATGGTTTAACTAATTCTATCAAAAAAACAACTTTACTAAAAAAACCTGAAGTATTATTTGTTGAAGGTCACGGCGAATTGGATACGATCAGAGGCGCTGATTTTATGCGCTCTTTAACGGAATATTACAATGTGTCACGTGTAAACATCAATCATAAACTATATGCCTTAAAAGGAGCTGACGCTATCGTTATTGCACAACCTGACTCAATGTTTGATGAAAAAGATAAATTCATCATCGACCAATTTATTATGCATGGCGGCAAAGCATTATGGCTAATTGAACCTATTTATGTGAATCGTGATACTTTAACAACCAGAGGGTTTTCGTTAGGTTTTAAAAACGAACTTAACTTAGATGATATTTTATTTAAGTATGGTGTCAGATTAAATCAGGTATTAGTTCAAGATTTACAATGTGCACAAGTGCCTGTAAATGTTGGAATAAAGAAAGGTCAGCCTGATTTTAAACCTTTCCCTTGGAATTACTATCCATTAATTTTACCAGCTGCCAATCATCCCATCGTAAAAAATTTAGATTTAATTCGCACAGAATACATTGGAACATTGGACACTGTTTTCGCAAAAGATGTTACCAAAACTATTTTATTGCAAACCTCAAGATATACCAAAACTTTACCAACTCCTGCCAGAATATTAGCTGCTCAAGTAAAATTAAAACCACAAGAGAGTCAGTTTAAAAATTCATTTCAAAATGTAGCTTGTTTGCTGGAGGGTAGTTTTGAGTCTAATTACAAAAACCGCATTACGAGAGCTATTTTAGAAGACAGTATTTTTAATTTTAAAGATAAAAGTGTACCGACAAAAATGATTGTAATAACGGATGGCGATATTGCTAAAAACGAATTTAATATAAATACAGGGATGATTTACCCTGTTGGTTTCGATAGATATTCAAACCAACAATTTGCCAATAAAACATTTTTATTAAACTGTATGAATTATTTATTAGATGATGAAAGTTTACTAAACTTGCGCTCACGAGAAGTGAAACTGAGATTGTTAGATAAAAAGAAAATAGCTACTCAAGTTTCAAAATGGAAATTAACCAATGTTGGTTTGCCATTATTGATCATTGTATGTTTTGGCATTATTCAGTTTTACATCCGCAAGAAAAAATACAGTAAATAAATTCAAAATAGTTCTTTATGAAAAAAACAACCTTTATTATTCTTGCCATTTTAATAGCTCTTTCAGGAATATCAATTTACATCTATAAAACAAAAAGTAATACCTCAACCCTAGATAAAGAAGCCAGTGATTTCAAATTTAAAGACACAGCAGCTGTTGATAAAATATTTTTAGCGGATAAAGACGGGAAACAAGTTTTAGTAGAGCGTACAAAAAGTGGATGGGTATTGGATGGAAAATTTCATGTAAGACCGGATGTTATTGAAGTTTTGTTGTACACTATTAAATCGGTTGAAGTTAAATCTCCTGTATCTAAACAAGGTAAAGTTAACGTGATAAAAGTATTAGCGGCAAAATCTACCAAAATAGAAATATATAGTAAAGGCAAAAAAGTAAAACAATATTATGTGGGAAATAATACCCAAGACCATACTGGAACTTATATGCTTTTAACTAATTTAGAAACTGGAGAAAACTACGAAGAACCTTTCATTACACATATTCCTGGCTTCGACGGTTTTTTATCAACGCGCTACAATACTAATGAAATTGACTGGAGAGATCGTTTATTAATTAATTATCGTCCACCCCAAATTAAACAAATAAAATTAGAATTACACGAAATTCCAGACTCATCTTTTGTGATTGATTTGTATAGTATGCAGCGTTTTGGATTAAAAACTAGCAAAGGAAATCAACCATTTGACGAAGGTAAAATGAAACAATACCTAGCTTATTTTCAAAATGTGAACTGCGAAATTGTTTTAGATAAAAGAAATCCTTTGGTAGATTCTTTATCAAAATCCGCTATTCCTTTTGCCACCTTAACTATTACCGACAGGAATAATGGCACAAATGTTTGTGAATTTTTTCATAAATATTCAAACGCAGCAAAAAACGAGGAATACAACAAAAACTACACCTACGATCCTGATGAATTGTATGTAAGATATAACAATAAAAAAGATTATGGAATTGCTCAATTTTATGTTTTTGGTAAAATTTTGCAAACATATCCCTATTTTTTGCCTAGGAAATAATGTTAAAAAGTAGTTTATAAATACATCCTTTTTAAACCTAGTTACCGTTTTCATATCGTTAAATTTGATTTATTAAAAACTAGCCATATATGAACTTTGTAGTATCATCATCAACCTTATTAAAACATTTAAAATCTATCAGTGGAGTTTTAAACTCAAGTAATACAATTCCTATTTTAGATTGTTTTTTATTTGAGCTTAATAATGGCAATTTAACACTATTTGCTAGCGATATGGAAACAACTATCACTACTAGTATTAAAGTTGATTCATCAGAAAATGGCTGCCTAGCTATTCCAGCAAAAACTTTATTAGAAGCATTAAGTAATTTACCAGAACAACCCATTTCATTTATCATTGATAATAAAAAATTTAGTGCAAAACTAAAAACAGAAACTGGTGACTATACCTTAACGGGACATAATGGTGATGAATATCCAAAATTACCAAAAGTAGATTCTGCAAGCTCTGTTATCATTAAAAGCGATGTACTAGGAAATGCGATTAACAAAACAATTTTTGCTACTGGTAACGACGATTTAAGACCAGTAATGAGTGGAGTGTTTTGTCAGTTTACAGATGAGAACTCTATTTTTGTAGCTACGGATGCTCATAAATTAGTTCGTTACACACGTAACGATGCTAAAGCTGGCGCTTCTGCCTCTTTTATTATGCCTAAGAAACCGTTAAACGTTTTAAAGAATTTATTGGCTGGTATTGATGATGCAGTGAAAGTAGAATTCAACAAAACAAACGCTTACTTTAGTTTCGGGCATATTAACTTAGTATGTCGTTTAATTGATGGAAAATATCCTAACTACGAAGCAGTAATTCCTAAACAAAACCCAAATAAATTAACAGTAGATCGTCCTGCATTTTTAGGAGCAATTCGTCGTGTGAGTGTATTTGCTAATAAAGCCACTCACCAAATTCGTTTAAAAATTGCTGGAAGCAAATTAACTATTTCGGCAGAAGATTTAGATTTTGCTAACGAAGGACACGAAACATTGATGTGCACTTATATTGGCGAAGATATGGAAATTGGATTCAACTCCAAATTTGTATTAGAAATGTTAACCAATTTAGAAAGCGATGAAATTACCATTGAAATGAGTGCGCCTAACCGCGCAGGTATTATTGTACCAACACAAAAAGCAAACCCTGCTGAAGATGTTTTGATGTTAGTAATGCCAGTGATGTTAAATAACTAATTTACATTTTATTAAATACAAAGGCGTCTGCTAACTAGTAGGCGCTTTTTTTATGATCAAAAAAGCCCTTTCTTTTCTTTAGGCTTATTTATAGTCTCACAATCTTCATCTAATTCGTCTTCGTAAGTAACGTTGTATCCATAAATAGCTTTTAAAGCAGCTCTAGCTTGGCCAACTTCCTTTCCTTTATAGATACATTGATTAGCGATGGTTTCTAAAGCTTCGATATTTTCCCAGTCAATATCATTCATGGTTTATTATTTTTCTACTACAAAATTACATCTGCAAAAATCGATTCGCACAAAGCATCTGATGATTTTAAACATCCTTAACGCTTACTGTATATTTTTAACATAAAAAAGCGTGCATTTAAAATACACGCTTTTAAATAATAAATAATATAATTTTAGTTTATGGTTTTACCATTAAAGTTCACTAAAATAAGTTCTTCTAAGGTAAAGCGTTTACCATCAATAAATACAGTTATCCAAGCATCTTTTTGTCCTTTTGCGATTATTTTTTGGCGAGCAACCTCAGCCTCTTTAATAGTTGCAAAACTTAATTGAGTAAAACGTGTAATGCCATCAGGGTATTTAATTTCTTCTGGTTTACCAAATTGTTTTAAATGCCCGTATTTATAATTTTCGGGATGTTGATAGGCAGCAATTTGAATTTTAAACACCATGCCTTCGGCACACATATTACCACCAATATCTAAAAACTGTTTGTAAACTGCTAGATCATTTAATGATTTACCTTTAACAGCTGAAAAATCTATAGGAGTAGCACCGTCACAAGGCACATTAGTTATAGGCTTTACAGGCTCAACAGATTTTGTAGTTGTAGTTGTAGTTGTATTTGTAATTGGAGTTGATGTATTAGCATCAACTAAATTATTAATTACAACATCGTTTTTAAATGCATCAACACTTGTTGCCGTATTTAATAAACTATCTAAAATTATTTTTACAGAAATTTGATTTTTCTTGTTTTCAAAACCTGGAGAATACATATAAAAATCTTTTCTAATCTCCACAAATTTTTGTAGTTTTTCTACATCAATTTGCTCTTCAATAGAATCTATTCCCGCAACTGTAATTTTAATTTTATAACCACTTCCTGGAGAAATAGCCATTAAGTATTTACCAGTTTTTGAGTTAGCGTAATAAGGTCCTATTAATTCATTTGTTTCTATTTTAGTAATTTCAATTTTTGCTTCCGTTGGTTTATCATCCACATATACACTACCTTTTAATAAAGCTAAAATTGGTTTCTCACCTAGAATACCAGGAGTTACGGTATAAATATCTTGCTGACCTTTTCCACCTGCTCCACCTCTGTTTGAAGAAAAATAACCAACATCACCTTTAGCATTAATTACATAATATCTATCATCTTCGGTTGTATTTAAAGGAATACCCATACTTAAAGGTTCAATCCAATTATTATCTTTTTTAATTGAATACATAATATCATATCCACCAATACTTTTATGTCCTTGTGAGCTGAAAAATAAGGTGATACCATCTGGGTGAATAAATGGTGCATCTTCATTATATTCTGTATTGATTGACGCTCCTAAGTTTACTGCTGGACCCCAATCTCCATTTACTCTTTCAGACATATATAAATCTCTACCGCCAAATCCACCTGGGCGCTCAGAAGCAAAGTATAAATATCTACCATCAGCAGTAATAGAACAGCTACCTTCCCATGATTCTGAATTAATATTAGAATTTAATTTTTCGGGCTTACTCCACTCTGTACCAACTAATTTACTGGCGCACAAATCTCCTGGATTTTTAACATCGCTTGCGAAAGAAAACAATACTTGCCCATCTGGCGATAGAGCAACAGCTGCGTCATTAGAATTTGAATTTAATGATGAAATGGCGACAGGCGTATTCCAAGTAGAATCATTACTTCTTGTACTGCTAAAAATATCCTCATGATAGGTACCTTCTAATTTATCCGGCTTTAACATATCGTTTAATAAACCACCAGTACTTTTTTCGCCTATGTATGTATAAATCATAATAGACTCATCGGCTGAAATTACAGGAACTCCCTCTGTTTCGTTAGTATTAATAGGCGCACCTATATTTTTGATGTCTGCAACAATTTTTTTAGCAATTAATTCCTTACCATTATTACAATTCATGACGCCTATTTTAGCATCAGCTATAAATGATTTGTCATCTTCTTTTATTTTATTTCCTTTTGCAGCTATATAAGCATCATAAGAAGTAATTGCTTGATCAAACTTATAGTTAATATGATAGGCTTTAGCTAGGTAATAGTCTGCATCGGCAGATTTATCGGTTCTTTTAATATCTTCAAAAATTTCGATGGCTCTAGCCTTTTTTTCGGGATAAAATAATGACGAGTAGCCTAATCTAAACTTATATTCAAAGTTTTTGGATACTTGAGTATACAGCTTATCATAAAGCTCATACGCTTTTTTATAATCTTTTGAATCGAAAGCAATTGCAGCGTCTTCTTGAATATCCTTGTTTTGAGCTATTGTAGCTAATGAAACAAAGAAAACAAGAACTGATAATATAAACTTTAACTTTCCCATAATTCAACTTTTAAGCATGAGCATTATAACGATTTAATGAATAAATCAAAGTTGATGCTTTTATCGAATTTTATTTAGGTGAAACAAAATGATTATTAACAGTCACTCGTTAAAAGCAAAAAACCCATCTCGCATTGCGAGATGGGTTCAATAAAATAGATAAAAAACTATTTTCCAGCTGGTTTTGCCCCACCTGGTTTAGTTCCTGGAAGTGGTTTTGTTGTTCCTGGTGCTCCTGGTATTTGAGCTGGCTCCATTGTGTCTAATTTTTTCTTCACTAATGGTAAAATGTCATCTGCGGATTCAGAATACAATACATTTCCAGTACTTGTATCTAAAACGTATTTATAACCGTTTTCTTTAGCCACTAAATCAATCGCTTTTTTAGCTTTATCGTATATTGGTTTTGATAATTCACCGTATTTACGTTGGTAATCTTGTTGAGCTTGAGCTTTAAAATCTTCGATACGCTTATTTAAATCTTGTAACTCGCTTTCTTTTGTGCTTGCTACTAAGGCAGAATAGCTATCCTTATTTTTCATATAATCTGCATACTTCGTTTGCAACTCAGTATCCATTGTTGCTACTTGATTTTCTAAATCTTTTAAATATTTTTGGGCTACTTCCTGAGCGGTCTTACTTTCGGCCATTGTAGTGATTAAAGAATCTAAACTAATGTGAGCAATTTTTTGAGCTTTACTGATTGAAATAGTTCCTACTGTTAAGACAACAATTGCAATTGATTTTACTAAGTTTTTCATTGTTTTTGTATTTGTTATATTTATTTTTTTGATTTGTTATATCCCATGAAGTTTAACACATCTTCACTTTTATCATATTTACTATTTGAATAAAGTAAAGATACTTGGCCAGCTTTATCAAAAATAAAAGCTAAACCACCTCTTTCTGCTACTTGTTTAACAGCACTGTAAATTTTATCTTGAATAGGCTTTACCAGCTCCATACGTTTGTTAAACAATTCCCCATCAACTCCAAAACGTTGTTTTTGTAACTCCTTTACTTCTTTTTCTTTATTGATGATTTCGTTTTCGCGTTTTTTCTTCATATCATCGGTCAGCAATACCGACTCCGCTTGGTATATTTTATACAATTTATCGATTTCGGCATATTTTGCCTCAATTTCCTTTTGCCAATCCACAGATATTTTATCCATTTCTGCTTGAGCAGCTTTATATTCAGGAATGTTTGAAAGAATATATTCAGAATCGATGTATCCAATTTTTTGGGCAAACGAAAACGTTGTCATTAAAATGACAGCAAAAAATGATAGAGTTAATTTTTTCATAATAGTTATTGTTTTATTAGAGTTTCTAGTAATAATCATAACGTGTGCCAAGATACATTTATTTTAACAATTAACATTTTTTTGATATTCAATTTTTATTCTTTTTCATTTGTAATATCTAATAAGTCAGGCCATTTAATAATACTAGTTTGTCAACATTTGAATTTATAATTCTCCAAGCTGAGCACCTAAAGTAAAGTGGAACTGGCCTTGTCCATTACCTGAACCACTATTACCAGGAATATTATCAAAGCCCCATCCATAATCTAAACCTAATAAACCAAACATCGGCAAGAAAACTCTTAAACCAAAACCAGCGCTTCGTTTAACTTGAAAAGGATTGAAATCTTTATATCTCGCCCAAGTATTTCCTGCTTCGGCAAAACCTAATACAAAAATGGTTGCTTGTGGATTTAATGAAATAGGGTAACGTAATTCCATGGTATATCTAGCACAAAGTGGATCTCCACTTGTACTGGATAAAGAGTTATCTGTATATCCTCTTAAAGCAATAATTTCTCGAGCAACAAAGTTTTGAAAACCACTTAAACCACTACCGCCCATGTAATAACGTTCAAAAGGAGAAACACCTACTTTACTATTATACATTCCTAATATACCGTATCCAATTTTTGTTCTTAAAACTAAGTTACGAGCCTCTTTACCTTCGCCCCCTTTTTTATTGGTTAACTGAGTAAACCATTCAGCAGTAAACTTATATTTTTGATACTCAATAAACTTAAATTTTTCAGCAGTCGTAGCTGTTTCGTAATTTATATTGTTAAATAAAGAATATGGTGGTGTAAATTGCCCTAAAATTGAGAAGTTAGATCCATTTTTAGGGAATATTGGTGCATCTACACTATTACGTGTAATATTAATTTTACCATTAAAATCATTTGCGTAACCATTCGCTAAAATGAAGTAAGGATAATTCTCTAATTCATAGTAGTTATAACTTGCCTCCGTATAAATAGAAAAGAAATCATCTGGTTTTTTTAATCTCTTACCAAATCCAACTGAACCACCAATAATTTTCATAGTACTTCTGTTTGGATTTCTAATCTTATTTCCTTCATTATTATTCACATATTTTTTTGCTCCCGTAGTATTAAACATAGAGAAGAAAGCAGAAACACTTAATGAGTTAGGTTTTTTGCCGCCTAACCAAGGTTCAGTGAAAGAGATGTTATAGGATTGATAGAAAATACCGTTTGTTTGCGCTCTAATACTAAATTTTTGACCATCGCCTGTTGGAAGTGGACTCCATGCGCCTGGTTTAAAAATATTTTTCATTGAAAAATTATTAAACGACAAGCCTAATGTTCCAACAATACGGCCACCGCCCCAACCGCCAGATAATTCAACTTGATCAGATGGTTTTTCCTCTACTTTATATTCAATATCCACAGTTCCATCAGCAGGATTTGGAGTTGGAGTAACGCCTAATTTTTCAGGGTCAAAATAACCTAACTGACTTAATTCGCGTTGCGTACGAATAATATCTGAACGACGGAATAATTGACCTGGCCTTGTTCTTATCTCACGATAAATAACATGATCATTCGTCTTAGTATTTCCCATTACAGTTACTCGGTTAATAGTAGCTTGTTTACCTTCGTACATGTGAATATCTATATCAATGGTGTCATTATGAACATTTACTTCTTGAGGAGTAACATTAAAAAATAAATAACCATCATCCATGTATAACGAAGAAATGTCGTAACCGGTTGGATTCATAAATAATTTTTGGTCGAGATACGATTGATCAAACACTTCACCTTTTTTGATATTCAAAATAGTATCTAACTGTCCACTACGGTATTTTGCATTACCAAACCATTTGATGTTTCCAAAATAAAATTTATTCCCTTCTTCAATATCAATATCAATGTTAACTCGATTTTTTTTCACGAAATAAACAGTATCCTTTTTAATTCGAGCATCACGATATCCTTTACTATTATATTTTGCAATAATAGATGGCAAATCTTTTTCTAAATTATCTTCTAAGTATTTACCTGAATTCCAAAATGTATATAAACGAAACGGTTTACTATCGCTCATTTTGCGACGTAATTTCCAATCAGCAACAACAGTATTACCATTAATATTTAAGTTTTTGATGCGTACTTTTTTGCCTTTATTTACATTAATGTAAACAATAACATGCGGAGTTTTAGCAGCTTTATCAGGCTCGGTTGTGATATCAACAGTTGCATTATAAAATCCTTTATTTACATAAAAATCTTTTACAATATTTTTAATATAACCTAGTGTGTAATCCGTTACAACTTTCTCTCTTACTAAGCGAATCTTACCTCTAATTTCGTCGGCATCATTTTTTTTAACCTTACCTCTAAATGAAAACTTAGATAGTTTTGGTTTTTCTACAACCACGATTTTTAAAAATGCTTGATCTGCGATTGTTTTAGTTAAATAAATTTGAACATCTTCAAATAAACCTTGTTTCCATAAATTTTTTATGGCTTCCGACAATTTATCTCCAGGTATTTGAATTTTATCGCCACTTGTTAATCCAGACAAAAGTCGGATCACATTTTTGTCGGTTTCTTTAGCCTCAACTTCAATAGGACCAAGTGTATATTCTTTTGGCTTAGACCAATCAATGGGCTCTGCAGAAGATGATTCAGAAGAAATAATCTGAGCAGAAGCCATGTTACCAATAGCTAATAGAAAAAAGAAAAGAGCGTATTTTAAAAATGTCATTATTAAGGTTGAGTTAATTGTTCGCTGGTTTTTCCGAAGCGACGTTCTCGGTTTTGGTAATTTAAAATAGCCTCGTATAAGTCATCCTTGCGGAAATCTGGCCACAACTTATCTGTAAAATAAAATTCAGCATAAGCTAACTGCCATAATAAAAAATTACTAATGCGATGTTCTCCGCTTGTACGAATCATTAATTCAGGATCTGGAATATTTTTAGTACAAAGACCTTGTTCAAAATGTTTTTCACTAATATCGTCAATAGCTAAAGTGCCATTTTTTACTTGAGCAGCAATTTGTTTTACGGCGTCTATCAATTCCCATTTAGCAGAATAGCTCAAAGCTAATACTAATGTTAATCCTGTGTTTTTTGAAGTTAATTCGATAGATTCATTTAATTCTTCCAAACAATCTGGTGGCAAACTATTTAAGTTACCTATGGCTTGTAAACGAACATTCTTTTTATTTAATTGAGGTGTTTCTGCACTTATTGTAGAAACTAATAATTCCATTAGTGCATCTACTTCTTCTTTCGGGCGGTTCCAATTTTCGGTACTAAAAGCGTAAAGTGTTATGTATTTAACGCCCACTTCTCCAGCAGCTTCAACAACTGCTCTAACCGAATTCACACCTTCGTAATGTCCGTAAATTCTATTTTCGCCTTGCTGCTTAGCCCAACGCCCATTACCATCCATAATAATAGCAATGTGTTGCGGCACTTTTTGTGTATTTATTTGCTCAGCTAAATTCATTAATTTAATAGTCACGAATTTACACTTTTAACCGATATATGGCAAATATTAGAGGTAATTCATCTTAAATTGTGTTAATAATATAATCTTTATTTATAGAAAGATAATTATGGTAAACCAGATAGTTAATCCAATAAAAAAGTTCTAAATAAATCTGAAAATTAAGTGGGAAATTTTGGATTGAAAGCCCGATAATTAAATTATTGCAAAACAAAAGTCCATACCATCGACTCGCTTTTTTATTTTTTATTTCACTGTAAATCCGCCATGCGGTTTGCGTTCATTCAAAAATCAAAAAAGTCAGAAGTAAACTTCTGACTTTTTATTTATACGTGGAGAATATCGGATTCGAACCGATCACCTCTTCACTGCCAGCGAAGCGCTCTAGCCAAATGAGCTAATCCCCCAATGCGAAGGGAGAATTACGAATTTGGAGTGACGAAAACGTTAACTCCATTTCTTCATTCGTACTTCAAACTTCGTAAATTGTAATTTAAAGCTTCGCTTTAATCTCAACCATATCGTAACCTTCAATGATATCATCTACTTTAATATCATCAAAGCCATCAATATTTAAACCACATTCGTAGTTAGCAGTTACTTCTTTTACATCGTCTTTAAAGCGTTTTAATGAGCCTAATCCACCTGTAAATAAAACAATACCATCACGAATCACTCGTACTTTAGTGTTACGCATTACCTTACCATCTAGTACATAAGCACCTGCAATGGTACCAACTTTAGTGATATTAAATACTTCACGAACAACGATATTACATACAATTTTTTCTTCAAATTCAGGAGCCAACATTCCTTCCATTGCTGCTTTCACCTCATTAATTGCATCGTAGATAATTGAATATAAACGGATGTCAATTTCTTCTGTTTCTGCTAATTTACGAGCAGTAACCGAAGGACGAACTTGGAAACCAACGATAATAGCGTTTGATGCACTTGCTAACATAACGTCTGTTTCGCTAATAGCACCAACTGATTTATGAATAATGTTTACTTGTATTTTCTCTGTTGATAATTTTAATAATGAATCTGATAAAGCTTCAATAGAACCATCCACATCACCTTTCACAATAACATTTAATTCTTTGAAATCGCCTATTGCTAAACGTCTTCCAATCTCATCTAATGTAATATGTTTTTGTGTACGGATACCTTGCTCACGTTGTAATTGTAAACGCTTGTTTGCCAACTCACGCGCTTCACGTTCATCACTCATCACGTTAAATTTATCACCTGCTGTTGGCGCTCCATTTAAACCTAATAACTGAACTGGCATGGAAGGTCCTGCTTCTTTAACATTTAAACCATGCTCGTTAGTCATGGCTTTTACTCTACCACTATGGCAACCAGCTACAACAATATCTCCAACGCGCATTGTTCCTTTTTGAACAATAATATCAACTACGTGTCCACGTCCTTTATCTAATTTTGCTTCAATAACAGAACCCGATGCTTTTACTTTTGGATTCGCTTTTAAGTCTAAAATCTCTGCTTCTAACACTACTTTCTCTAATAGTAAATCAATGTTTTTTCCCATTTTAGCTGAGATCTCTTGACATTGAACTTTACCACCCCACTCTTCTACTAAAATATTCATAGCAGACAAAGCTTCACGGATTTTATCAGGATTTGCGCCTGGCTTATCAATCTTGTTAATTGCAATAATCATTGGTACACCAGCTGCTTGAGCATGGTTAATAGCCTCTTTTGTTTGAGGCATCACGCTATCATCAGCGGCAACCACAATAATTACAACATCGGTTACTTTAGCACCACGTGCACGCATCGCAGTAAAGGCTTCGTGACCAGGAGTATCTAAAAATGTAACCGATTTACCGCTTTCCATTTTCACATTATAACTACCAATGTGCTGGGTAATTCCACCAGCCTCTCCTGCAATTACATTTGATTTACGAATATAATCTAACAATGATGTTTTACCATGATCAACGTGACCCATGATAGTAACAATTGGCGGACGTTCTACTAAATCATTAGGATCTTCTGCTTCTTGCTCTTCAATCGCTTCTTGAACCTCTACACTTACAAACTCCGTTTTATATCCAAACTCTTCAGCTACAATTGCTAAAGTTTCAGCGTCTAAACGTTGATTGATAGATACAAACATCCCTAAACTCATACAAGTAGAAATAATTTGTGTAACAGAAACATTCATCATTTGCGCTAATTGATTAGCCGAAACGAATTCAGTAACTTTTAATGTTTTCTTTTCTAAGTCTGAAGCCTCTTGTTCATCAGCCATTTTCTCTCTTACATCATCACGTTTATCACGACGATATTTTGATGTTTTAGATTTTGAGCCTTTGCTACTTAAACGAGCTAATGTTTCTTTAATTTGTGCTTGAATTTCAACGTCTGTTAAGGCTGGGCGAGCTTCGCGAGTAGCAGGTTTTTTAGCACGAGGGTCGCCATATTTTTCTTTGGCTCTATCTTTAGCTATCTGAGCTTGCTCAGTACCTACTTTTTTAATTTCTTCTTGGCTCATGCCGCCTTTACGAATACGCTTACGCTTTTTCTTATCAGCTGCATTTCCAGTAGCTGTATTTGGTGCACCGCCTTTTTTAACTTCTTTAATTACAGGTAATTCAATTTTACCCATAATTTTTGGTCCTTCTAATTTTTGATAAACCGTTTCATGAAATACCTCTTTTTGCTCTTCAGCTTCTTCAGGTACTTCAACAGAAGGAACAACAACAGCTGCTATTTCTTCAACAACAGGCTCATCTTCTTTTTTCTTTTTACCTTTTGTTGCTTTAGTCGCTTTTTCCTCTGCTGCTTTTTCTTCCTCTTTATCTTTTTTAGATTTTTTGTCTGGTTTGGTTTTTTGGTTTAAGGCACTTAAGTCCATTTTACCTAAAACCTTCGGTCCAGTTAACGTAGAAGTACTATCTGTTGCTTCTGTTTTTTCGACTGGCGTTACTAATTTAGCCATTCTTTCAGCTTCTGCTTTCGCTTCTTCTGCTTTTCTTTTTTCATCAGCTGCTTTTTGAGCGGCAGCTGCAGCTAATTCTTTTTCGCGTTGCTCTTCTTGCTCTTTAGCTTTAATAGCCTTAATATCTTCAACAACTAACGACTCACGTTTTAATTTGTTAAGATTAAGGCCCACTGTTTGAGCTTCTTCTTTGGCAGACTTATCTCCCGAAAATTCTTTTGATAACAAAGAATATTCATCATCGCCAATTTTGGCGTTGGGATTGTTTTCTACCGGGCGACCTTTTGAAGCCAAGAACTCAGTAATTTTCCCTAAGGATAAATTAAATTCTTTAGCTACTTTGCTTAATCGCATTGTTTTTACGTCTGACATACCTTATTCCTCGTCTTTTTTATGTATCAAAATTGCTTTTTTATTTAACTAAAAGAAAGCTAACTCTTCAAACTTAACAATCTATTAATCTTCGAACTCAGATTGTAACACTTGCTTCACATCTTCAATCACATCTTCCGTTAATCCTGTTCTACGAACTAAATCTGCAACGTCTAATTCTAATACTGATTTTGCTGTATCACAACCAATTGCTTGTAATGCATTAATTACTGATTCTTCAATCTCATCAGAGAATTCTACCAAGTCAACGTCATCAATATCAACAACTGCTTCATCGTTATCACGGAATACATCAATTTCGTATCCTGTTAATTTACCAGCTAATTTAATATTGAAACCACCTTTACCAATTGCTAAAGAGATTTGATCAGGTTTTAAAAACACCTCAGCACGTTTTGTTTCTTCGTTTAATTTAACCGAAGTTACTTTTGCAGGGCTTAATGAACGTTGAATTAATAATTGAGCATTTGATGTATAATTAATCACATCAATATTTTCATTTTTTAATTCGCGAACAATACCGTGAATACGAGAACCTTTCATACCAACACAAGCTCCAACTGGGTCAATTCTATCATCATAAGATTCAACAGCTACTTTAGCTCTTTCACCTGGTTCACGAACAATTTTCTTGATAGTAATTAAACCATCAAAAACTTCAGGAACTTCCATTTCAAATAAACGCTCTAAGAAAGTTGGCGCTGTACGAGACATGATTACTGAAGGTGTTCCGTTTTTTAATTCTACTTTATAAACTACAGCTTTTACAGAATCTCCTTTTTTGAAGAAATCAGAAGGGATTTGTTCTGTTTTTGGTAATAATAATTCGTTGCCTTCATCATCCAACAACATAATTTCTTTTTTCCAAACTTGGTAAACCTCAGCGTTGATGATATCACCAACACGTTCTTTGTATTTGTTATAAATACTAGTTTTTTCTAATTCAAGAATTTTTTGAACTAAATTTTGACGAACTGATAATACATTACGACGACCAATTTCATCTAATTTTACTAACTCGGTAACCTCTTCACCGATTTCGAAATCAGGTTCAATTTTATGAGCGGCGGTTAAACTGATGTGTTTATTTGGATCATAATCAAACGAATCTTCAGCAAACTCATCGTCAACAATGGTTCTGTTTTTATAAATTTCGATATCTCCTTTATCAGGATTTACGATAATATCAAAGTTTTTATCTGAGCCATATTTTTTGATTAACATAGCACGAAATACATCTTCGATGATGCTCATTAACGTTGCGCGATCAATGTTTTTGTCTTCTTTAAATAATGAGAATGATTCAATTAAATTTACACTTTCCATTGTTTTGTTTTTTTAAAATGGTAATACTGATTTTGTTTCTTTTGTTTGATTATATGTTAGCGTTATATTTTCTACTACGGTATGATTTCCTTTTCCTACTGGTTTTTTCTCTCTTCTAGTTTCTTCAATCACAAATTCATTATCATTAGCACTCATCAAGATTCCTTCGTGCTTTGCACCTTCTTTAGTTACCACTTTTACTTTTGTGCCAACGTACTTTTTATATTGAGAAACTACCTTAAAAGCTTCTGTTGCTCCTGGCGAAGACACTTGCAATTCAAAATCTTCTTTTTCTCTATCCAAATTACCTTCTACAAATCTGCTTAACGCAACGCAATCGGCAATTAAAATATGGTTTGGCGCATCAATATAAATTTCAATCACACTTCCTTTCAAGATTTTTACATCCACCAAAAACTTATCGGTGCCTGCAAAATGCTCATTGATTAGGTTAACTATTGTTTCTTTTTTTATCATTTTGGTAAAATAAAAAAGGGACTTATCGGTCCCTCATCTTTTCTATCATCTAATTTTCGGGTACAAATATAATCACTTCTTTCTTAAAAACCAAATAATATTAACGAAACTAAAGATGACTTTAATCGTAAGACCAATCAAAGACCCCCCGAAATTAACGTTTAATCGTTTTTCAACTCATAAATTGTCCGCTACTTTAAATTGAAAAACATAATTTTTTAAAATTATGGCAACAACAATTAAAGATTTAGAAAAAAAGGGCATTTTACTGACATATGGTATTATCGCTCTCAATTTGTGCAAAGGCTCAAGGCTCATCAAATTTTTTCACTAAAATTTACAATAACCTTATTGAGGACAGTCAGGCAAGTTTTTTTATCATTGCTTGGGTAATTGGCATTGGCGTATTGGCTTTTTTTATTTTAAAAATTGCAAAGAAATACGAAAAAGAAGATGAAAAAAACGAAAAAAACAGCGTGCGACCAATTTCTCATCGCCATCATCATCACCGTGTGATTAAAAAATCGGCCTAAATTTAAATTATTGAATTTGTTAAAAAGCCGCTTTTTATTCGTGAATTACAATTATCAGTTGGTAAAAAAAGATGTTTTTTAATTAATTGTTTGATAAACAGTTAATTACTAAATGTCTTTTTTTTTTGTTTTTTAATTCATACAACTATCTTTGTCCCGAATTTAAAAACTAAAACACAATGTCAGACATTTCATCAAAAGTAAAATCTATCATCGTAGATAAATTAGGTGTAGAAGAAAAAGAAGTAACTCCAACTGCAAGTTTCACAAACGACTTAGGAGCAGATTCTTTAGATACAGTAGAATTAATCATGGAATTTGAAAAAGAATTTAATATCGCTATTCCAGACGATCAAGCTGAAAAAATTGCTACTGTAGGAGATGCTATCTCTTATATTGAAGCAAACGCAAAAAACTAAGAACTTTACTTTTTAAAAATTATTCTTTATGCAATTTAAGCGCGTAGTAGTTACGGGACTTGGTGCTGTTACACCTTTGGGCAGTAATGTTAACGATTATTGGACAAATATCATTAACGGCGTTAGTGGTGCCGCACCTATTACACGTTTTGATGCATCTAAATTTAAAACACACTTTGCTTGCGAAGTAAAAGGTTTTAAACTTGAAGATTATTTTGATAGAAAAGAAGCGCAACGTTTAGATGCTTTTTCTCATTACGGAATTGCTGCTTCGGTGCAAGCAGTAAAAGATTCTGGAATTGACGCTGAAGGTATTGATAAAAATGAAATTGGCGTTATTTGGGGTTCTGGTATTGGAGGTTTAGATACTTTCCAAACAGAAACTTTTAATTTTGCCAAAGGCGATGGAACACCTCGTTTTAATCCATTCTTTATTCCTAAAATGATTGCTGATATATGCTCTGGGCATATTTCTATTCGTTTTGGATTTAGAGGGCCAAACTTTACAACCGTTTCGGCTTGTGCATCTTCAACCACTGCTTTAATCGACGCTTTTACCTACATTCGTTTAGGTAGAGCTAACGCTATTATTACAGGTGGATCTGAAGCGGCGATTAACGAAAGTGGCATAGGTGGTTTTAATGCTTGCCAAGCTATGAGTACTCGTAACGAATCTCCTGAAACAGCTTCTCGTCCTTATGATAAGGAACGTGATGGTTTTGTGTTAGGCGAAGGTGGTGCTTGTTTAGTTTTAGAAGAATTAGAACACGCTTTAGCACGTGGTGCAAAAATTTATGCGGAGATTATTGGTGGTGGTATGAGCGGCGACGCTTACCATATTACTGCTCCACATCCAGAAGGTTTAGGTGCAACTTTAGTAATGAAGCGTGCTTTAGAAGATGCTGGAATTTCTCCAAACGAAGTAGATTATATTAATACACACGGTACTAGTACACCATTAGGCGATGGCGCTGAGTTAAAAGCCATTACCAATATTTTTGGTGAGCAAGCTTATAAAATGAATATCAGCTCTACAAAATCAATGACAGGCCATTTATTAGGTGCTGCTGGAGCTGTAGAAGCTATTGCAACGGTTTTAGCGGTGCAAAATGATATTGCTCCTCCAACCATTAACCACGTGAATGTTGATCCTGAAATTGACCCTAAATTAAACTTAACGTTTAATAAGGCTCAAAAACGTACTATTAATGTTGCTATAAGTAATACTTTTGGTTTTGGTGGACATAATGCAGCGGTTGTTGTAAAAAAATACACCGCTTAATTTAGTGTTTTGATAAAACTTTTATCAGCATTAACACCCCTCTCAAAAAAAGACAAAGAGTTTAAACAAAAGCTCAAAAACATCTTAGGATTTTATCCTGATAATTTGGCATTGTATAAACAAGCCTTTAGGCATAGCTCTTCATCCAGCGAAATTAATGAACATCAACAAAGTAACGAACGCTTAGAGTTTTTGGGCGACGCTATTTTAGGCGCTGTAGTGGCTGAATATTTATTTAAATTATTTCCTAAAAAAGACGAAGGTTTTTTAACGCAAATGCGAAGCCGTATTGTAAACGGACAAAATTTATTTGCCCTCTCTAAAAAATTTGGTTTTGATACGTTATTAAACTCTCGTTTAACCAAAAAGGAAAAACTAAGTTCTAGCGCCTACGGCGATGCTTTTGAAGCCTTTATAGGTGCAGTTTTTATTGATAAAGGATTTGAAAAAACAAAAAAATTTATTTTAAATAATATCATCAAAGTTCATTTGGATATAAACGAATTATTGCAAAATGATACCGATTATAAATCGCAGTTTCAAATTATGATGCAGCGCCAAAAGAAACAATTTGAATATACCATCCTAAAAGAAGAGCACAACGGCAGAGAAAAAACCTACTCCATTCAACTATCTATTGATGGTGTTGAACAAGCTGTGTTTGAGCACAAATCCAAAAAAGTAGCGGAGCAAAGAGTGGCGCAAATTGTGTTGGAGAAATTGCAAAAATTAAGTGAGAATTAGTTTTCTACTTCGTCACATCATACAAAAACCCTTTTCCTTTATTATATTTTTGAAAAATCTTTAAAAGATAATTGATATCATCGGTTTGCATAAAGTCGGGACATTTTTCAACAGCAGCATAATTTTCTTTTTCGGTTAATACGCCATAAATAGTAACACGTATATTGTTGTTGTGAGCTTGCTTTACTTGCTCTGCGCTTACTTTATTCGTGTTCATCGATACACCAAAAAAATCATGTTGTTTTACTTGTTGCAAACCTTCCTCAAAATCTTCGGCTAAAATAAATAAATGGGTATTGTTTTTTTTATCCTTTATCACTATTAAAAAATCAGCAAAAGGATTTTCGATAAACACATGTTCATTTAAATCATATTTATTGATGGTGTTAACTATTGCACGAGCATATACGCCATAATAGGCTTGATTAAAATCAGATAGTTTAATATCCCAGGTAAAGGTGTAGTTTTTAGGATGAGGGATTTTCTCAATAAACTCTTCGAGCGAAAGTAATTTTGAGTTTTTAAAAAAATTGGATTGCACTTTACAGTTATTCATGTCAGCCCAATTCATATCTTTAATAGCTCCTGAACAAGAAGTATTGTCTTGTAAATTACTACTATGGGTAATCACAAGCACACTGTCTTTTGTCATGTGAATATCCATTTCGGTTCCATCAGCACCGCGGTTTAAACAAGATGCAAATCCGGGCCAAGAATTAACAGGATAAGCTGAGTAAAAGCCCATACCTGCATGACCAAAACAACCAATTTCATTATTATTCAAATTTTCTAAATGAAAAGTAGCGGGATCTTTTTTGCAAGAAATGCAAGAGAGTAACAGGAGTATGGTTAGGAATCTTAACATGTTATTGTAAAAGTAATAATTAGAATTACAAAAAGGTAGTTGTAAAAAATTAACCACATAGAAACATAGAACTAAAACAAGAATAAGTTTAGTATAGAAAACTTCGTTTTAACATAGAATCCTATGAAACAGCGAAACTGTCTATTTTTCTCCTTTTGCATACGCTAAATAAACCTATGTATCTATGTGGTTGAAAAAATTAAACAATAACACAACTCGTACTTCGGTTCTCTAATGCGCTCGAGAGCCGAATGGTTTCCGGTAGCAGAAAATGACTACATAGGTTAGCAGAAAGCGTTTATTTTCTTATTGAATAATATATGCTGCTAGCTGATAGAAATTCTATCGGACTACAAATAGGAGTGAGAGCAAAAAGAAAAAATTGAATAAAATTATTGGTTGGTAAATTCTGTGTTCAAGAATTTCCTCTTTCAAACAAAGAGAAACGCTCAAGCCTCCGCTCGGCCGAATTTCTCTCTATTTTAAAGAGGTGTAGCGTTGCTTCCGAATTTTGTTGAACACTTTTGCTGCTTTACATAGGAGTTACTGATAGGGGTATGTGGCTTATTCTAGGCAGCTTTTTTATTCGCAGTTTTCTCTTTAAGTTTTTTGATATATTCACTTAATTTTTGCTCCTCGTCTTTAGTCAATGGTTTGCTTTGTATAAAGTCTACATCAAGTTCTTGGGTTTTCTTTTTCATGTGATTATGATTTAAAATATTTGTCAACTAATTTTAATGCTGCCTCAGTGTCAATAACCATAAGATGATTGCCATAATGATATGCGCCGAGAGATTCAACATAATGGTCTATTAATTTTGTCTTAGCGTGAAATGAAACAAAACCCTCACTACCTCTTTGGAATGAAAGTCGACAAGCGAATGCTACAAGATTTCCTGCAACTCCTTCGTAAACTTTTCCCTTCCCTTTATTGAAAGTTGCGTTTTCTATTAAGTGTATAAAAATGTGGTCTGGCCTTATAGTTAAACTTGTTATTCCTTGAACAATATGTATATTGTTTACAACTGTCAATTTATAAACTTCCCTGTCGGGCAAGACCAATTCTGAATGCCAATTAAATAACCATCCGTTTTTAATCTGAACCTGTTTAAGGTCTTCTTTTGATAATAGTAAAACTTCTGTAGGTAAGCTGTCGCCCGAAATACAATTCCGTATTGAATTTGTAAGTCGGTCAATGATAAAGTCATTACGATATTTTGTCTGCTTTTTCATACATTTAAAGATAAGAATTAATTCTTATCTTTAGTTATCATTTCGGGTTTTTCATGTCATTACCCCTAACGTTTTGCAGCTACCGAAAGTGCTATTTGAAACCGTTGTTTGCCGAAACGCTAATAATAAAGATAAATGTTTAATGGACTTTTGCAAAGCGAAAATTAACTAATTGTCTACCGCTTTTGCAAATGCTTTTATGTCCGCCCAAATAAGGCAAACCGTGTGTTACTGGCTGGCATATTTTTTTTTACCTTTCAAAAACTGCTCTGCCGTCATAACTGTTATGTCGGCAGTCTTGTAATCTTTTAAATTTCTAGTCAATAGTGTCTTTAAATTGTTTTCAATTGCTGTAAAATATTGTAACCCATCTTCAAAGTCTTTAAAATCTGATGATAGAGCAAGTTCAACAATTTTATCTGTAACTGATAAAACAGTAACTAATGTTTTGAATTTAAGAAGTTTTTTTCTTGCTTGATCTACCGAATATTGCCTAGACAAAATGTAATTCAAATTGGAAAAAGTTAAAGATGATACATGTATTCTTATTTTACCTTTGTCTGCTTCAGAAAACAGTTGAGCTGAGTGAGAATAAAATGGTTCACGATTACTTAATAAGTCAAGAACTATATCTGTGTCTACAAATACTTTTTCCATTACTTGTATTTATTAATTAAAAAATCAGAATACCCTTTTTTATGGTCAAATTCTTCTGGGAGATTTATTATCCCTGATAAACTTTTAACCAATGGTGTTATTTTTTCTTCCTTACCTTTTTCACTAGTAATATTTAGCAGGTAGTTTTCAATTAATTTTGAAAGACTAGTTCCGTGATGTTTCGCATAGTCTTTTGCCTTTTCGATAATTGTCTGTTCAAGCTTAAGTGTCAATTTTGTGTCCATGATTTGTTTTTTTACGTACAAATATATAAATATTATACGTATAAAGCAAATGTGTCGTTTTTTGTGCTTGCCATTAAAGGTTTGGAGCTTTGCGTTCGGCTGGCTTTAGAACACTCAACTGTCTAAACCCACAAAAATAAATTAGTTACCGAAATGCTGCCTCTTTTTTTGCTTGTAGGAAGATACAACTTTCTGCGAAGCAGGCAAAATTACAAGCAAAAAAATTACACTTCCGCCCGCTGACGCAAAGGTGCTGTTAACACTTCGTAGGGTCACACCCAGTTTACATTTAACTTAGTTGTCCGCCGATAAAAACAAAAAGGTTAACACCCTACTAATACAGGAGTTGGAGAGGAGCGTATTTCACACCAATAGGAAAGTTAGGTCTTAGTTTAGTTACCAAACATGAAGATCTTTGGATTGTTAGCTCTGAAGAATATTTCCTTTTAAGAAAAGTAGTCGTCATTTTGCCAGCTTGAAGAGCAGTCAAAACAGTATTATGCGAATTTGTATTCGACCAAGATTGAGACGAAGTTAGCAGAGCATAACTAAAAAAGCTACCAGTTGGCGATAATACTGACTCTTGTCCACGTGAACATGACATAAAAAGCTGTGTCCCATTTGGACTGTCTATTATAGCACGATTGAATAATTGACGCGCACGAGGTTTTGTGACCGATGAACGGAAACTCATGTATTGTTCCACATCGCCGATACCCTCAAGGTAATTATATCCTTCCATGTAACTCTGACACGCATCAGATATAATTAGTTTTTTAGGTGATTGGATATGATCAATAATGGTCTGAGCCGCAACAGCATCCTCCTCACTGATATTAAAAACTATCTTTCCTGTATTAGTCGCGAAGAAACCATGTCCAGTATAAATGAAAATTGTAAAGTCGGCTGGTGAAGACATTAAATGAGCTTTTAATCGTTTCCAACTTGGATTTTTTAAAATTGTAATCTCGTGGTCAGGATCAAAAGCACCACCTATCGGTGATTGAAAATAACGTTTGTAATTAATAACGTCTGCCTTTACACCGCTTTGAAAAGCATCATCTTCATTAACAGGAGAACCAACTATAAAAATACGACGTGTAAACATTATGGTTAAATAAAAGTGAGTAAAAACTTCTTTGTTGTCTATATATCAAAGGTAAGAAATGTTTTGTCTTACCGAAAATTTGTCTGCCGAATTTTGTCAACTCCTATGAGTGGTAACGGTTTGCGTGTAGGAGATGTTGCCTTGTGTTGTCCCGCATGTGCAAGGGCAAGGCAATATTGCTTACACGCTGTTAAAGGCTGTTTAATTTTATTGCAAATGGGAAATTCAAGTTTCCTTCTTTATCATTTATTGTTACAATTTTTGGATTCTGATCAAAATTTGATTTGAATTTCAAATACTGATGAGCTAAATCATTCGCACCATTTATAGATAATACGCTTTGATTATTTTGGTTCTCATGCCATTCCAGAGATGTTTTTAGCAATGAATAAGTATAATCGCCTCCTAATTCTGTATCATTACTTATTTCACCAACAGAGCAAGCATAAGCTAAAGAAATACCATCTATACTTTCAGAAATTATTTGCATATATTTTTCACTAGAATTTGGTTGATTTAAAGTTGATTCAAAGGATAAATATTCAGGGCCTGAGAAACTTGAGTATTCTTCAACTAAGTATTTTCGGCAAGTATCAATAATTATTAGTGCTTTAGGTGCTTTTATAATCGAAATTAGTTGAGAAACAGAAAGTGATTCGGAGTCGTTTATTGTAATATTGGTTTCTTTTAAATCTTGATGACCATGGCCGGAAAAATATACAAGTAAGAAATCAGTATAAGTACTTTGGAATAATTCAATCAAATTTTCAGATGGGCATTTAAACAGTCCTGCAATTTCATTATCCTCCCAAGAACCACCAATAGGTGATTTTAAAAAACTTACAAAGTGATGTAAATCTGTATCTACGCCCTTTAAATACTGCTTAGTATTTTTTGGTCCTGGTGAACCTATCATTATGGCTTTTCTTGTCATATTTTAATTGCCTTTAACGTTTTCGCGGTTTATTTCTGTTTGGGGATTTGAAACCGTTTCTACCGAAATATTACTAACAAAGCTATAATTTTATTAGACATTTGCAAAGCGAAAATAATTGTCTTTCGCGGGAGCTACCGCTTTTGCAAAAGCCGAAGCCGAATGCCCAAATGGGATTTAGGTTGTGTTATGCGGTCGTGCTATTATACTGTCGTCCAATCTTTTAATCCAATTCAAGCAAAAGTACCAATTGCCATAGCTGTTTATGTTAGATGTAATTTTTAGCTTTCAATTTTGGGAGCTTTAGCTTCCTTGATACCTGATTCAAATTGAACATCTAAACCATGAGATACAGTTTTAGTATCTTCATAAACATCAAATTTAACAGCCTTTCCCCATTTCAATGTGATAAAATGAACTCCTTTATTTATGTAGGGCTCACCATTTAATAAATGACAAGTTGCTGTCCACCTTGCAATAACAAGGGTTTTGGCTGAATTTCCTTTAACCTGAATGTCTGTTACCTCAAATTTAAGTTTTGGAAGTACAATTCCCACTCTTTCAAACCATCTTTTCAAGCTTTCTTTATCATGGCGTGTACCACCTAAGCAGTTATCACCTGCAAAAGTATGTTCTAATTCTTTATTAGAAACTCCCTTTAAAACCTCGTCATAACGGTGCTCTGTTATAGATTTGAAGTTCTTCTTTACAATTCCCTTTATAATATAATGATAAGGGCTTAAGTCTTGGGCAATTAGCGAAGTTGCTGCAACGATACATAATACTAACAATAATAATAATTTTTCCATTACTCTTTTTTAATTGATGAGTTACAAAATTACTAATAAGCTAAAATTCAAACAATGAACTTGGGTTAAGAAATACGTTTTCTTATTCTACTTAGCGCTTGTGGCGTTACTCCAATATAAGAAGCTATGTATTTTAATGGAATAAATTGCAACAATTCGGGCTGTTCTGTAAATAATTTCAAATAACGTTCCTGGGCAGATTGGATTAATAAAGATAATTCTCTCTTAGATTTTTTCATAAACAGGTCTTCGCTTGCCAATCTTCCAATTGTGTTGCCAATTTCCGTATTGTCATAAATTATTTCCAAGTCATTATACGATACGCTCCAGAGTATAGTGTCTGTCAAGGTTTCTAATTGGTAAGTTGATGGTTCTTGTGTCAAGAAAAAATCATATGCGGACACAAAATTATTGACGAATGCAAATTCAAAAGTTAAATCATCAAATTCTTGTGGAATACATTTTCTAACAATTCCCTTCTCTATAAAAGATAAGTATTTTTCTTTATGACCTACTTTTAAAATTATTGAATTTTTAGCAAATTCACGTCTTACAAGTTTAGATGAAAAGAATTCCCAATCTTTTTCAGAAATAGCAACCATTTTTTGGAAATATTTTTTTATTTCAATCATTTCTCGTTCTCAATTAGGCTGTTTCAAGTGAATGGTTTCTTCTAAAGCATGCCGCATAACGTTTTCGCGGCTTGCTTCGGCCGTTTTGAAACCGTTGTCTACCGAAATGTTTAAATAAAGATACCATGTTGCTATGCAATTGCAAAGAAAAATAGAAAAATTGTCTACCGATTTTGCAAATGTTTTGATGTCCGCCCAAATAAGGCAAACCGTGTGTTACCGGATGGGCTTTTATTTTAAGCAGCGATACGTTTACGTTCGTTCTTTTTTCTACGCTTCTCTTTGTCCTGACGAATAAATTCACTTATAAGATGTTTTTCGTCTTCAGTTAACGGAGTAGGATCAAATGTTACATCCAAGTCGTCAAGTTTTAATTTCTTTTTCATTGTTTAAAATATTTTTCGATTAGTTTTAATGCTGCTTCAGTATTAATAATCATTAAATGTCCGCCATAATGTATTGCCCCAAGCGTCTCTGTGTAATGACTAATTAAATTTGTTTTTGAACGAAAAGAAACATAGCCTTCAGTACCTCTCAGAAATGATTGTCTGCAAGCAAAAGCAACAAGATTACCAGGAACACCTTCATACATTTTGTTTTTTCCAAAATTAAAAGGAGCGGTCTCAATTAAATGCATGAAAACGTTATCGTGTTGTGGAGTTAAACTGATAAGTCCTTGAATGATGTAAACATTATTTACAATTACAAGTTTATATGCTGTTCGGTCAGAGGCTTTAAATTCGTCTGACCAATTAAAACGCCACCCATTTTTTTTTGTAATATTTTTTAAGTCTTTAGGACTTAAAGGTAAAATATCAGTCTTAAAACTGTCTTTAGTAATAACGTTTTCAATTGAGTTTGTCAATTTGTCGACATGAAAGTCAAGAAGTTGTTTTATAGGCTTTTTCACTCTTTAAAGATAAGTAAAACTTGTCAAAAATGAAAATTGTTATATGTAATTGCTGTTCTAGCCTTGCCGGTAACGTTTTGCAGCTAGCACTTGTGCGGATTTGAAACATTGTCTACCGAAACGGTTGTTTAAAGATACAATGTTGCTAGGCATTTGCAAAGAAAAAATTAAAAAATATTCTACCGATTTTGCAAATGCTTTGATGTCCGCCCAAATTGAATAAAGTGTGTGTTACCAGAAGTGCACCCTACACAGTTTACACACAGGTACGTGTCTGCCGAACTAAGCAGTAACGCGTCTATGCGGTTAGTTGGTTGCCGAATGCTTTTTTTGGAACACAGTTTTTAGTTTTTTATAGCGCGATAGGAAAAGCGGTTTGGAAAACCGCCAGTTCTAATTACGTCTTGTGAGGAGCGCGAGCCATTTTGCAAGCTTATTTGGCGCAAGAAATAAATTACTTCCTTTAAAAAGAAGCGACCAAATGTGCTTGCAAAATGTGGGGGAGATTACACACAGGTCTAAACACTTAGGTCTATGCACACAGGTCGACAAGTTGTGGCGGCTTAGTAATCTATGCGGTTATATATATGTCAGAAAATTAGCGGCTAATACTTTTTTAAAAGTTGTTGATGCAGGTAAGAATTGTTTAAAAAGTTCAATGTTTTTATTACCACCATCTTCTAAAAGTGATTTTGGATTTAATTCAACTTTTAAATTTTTATTTTTCATGAAATTGCTTTCTAATTCAACTTCGTAATAAAATTCTGTTTCTGAATTTTCTTTTCCTTTAATTTTAGATTTATGTTTTAGCACAACATTTTTAATATTCGCATAATAACCAGTAAAGTGAGATGCTTTACTTCTACCTCCTGAATAAATGAACAATATTTTAGCATCTAAAATTCCTATTGGAAAATCTTGAACAATATTATTTTTTTCAATGGCGTGAAAATAAAATTTATTTTTATTTTCTATATCTGGTAATTCTTTAGAACGATAAAATCCTAATGCTACATTTATTTCAGGGTCAGGCTCCGAATTAAGAAATAATGAATATTCTGCTTTATCATTAAATCCACTTATTTTTTCTTTATATAATGCGGCTGTTGTAGGGTTTTCAATTTCTAGTTTACGCTTTTTACTTATTTCTAAAAAAGCCGTTTCTTGGTCAATACCTAAAAAACGCCTATTTGCTAAGTTAGCTGCAATACCAGTAGTACTACTACCTGTGAATGGATCTAAAATCCAAGCGTCTGGTTTTGTAGATGCTAATATTAAACGTGTTAAAACAGATAAAGGTTTCTGTGTGGGATGCTTTGCACAAGATTTTTCCCAGGGTGCAATAGCGGGTAATTTCCAAACATCTTTCATTTGTTTGTCACCATTTAACTGCTTCATTAATTCGTAATTAAAGTAATGAGGCACTTTTCTTTTTTTATTTGCGAAAGGTGTTTAAATAGAAATATTTAATGAGCTAGTAAGCATCAATAAAAAAGGTATTGATTTTGAATAATCAAGTTCTGAATATTCTAATCCTAATAGTCTGATATTTTTATAATATGTTTGATGATTTTGATAGTAATTTTTTTCGCTTTGAATAAACCAAGCTTTCTCACCAAGTTTTTGAGCAAGGAACCACTTTTCAATTAAACGTGCGCTCCTTCCATTTCCATCATTCCATGGGTGTATTTTCACAAATACTAAGTGAATCATTGCTGCAAAATAAAAGACCTCTTCAATAGTTAAATTTAATTTCAATAGTATATCAATATCATTATAAAATTTAGCCATTTCGTTTGGCACCTCGAACGGTGTTGCTGCAACATATTCTATTTTTCCATCAGGCGTAGATACATACATGTTTTGAGTTCTAACTTTTCCTTGACTATGAATCGCCACTATATGTTTACTTAATAATTTATGTGCTTCTGAAATGTTTTCTTTGTTTAGATTGTTATATTTTGCAAAAGTGTAAGCGTTATATAAATCGTCTATTTTTTTAGTGTAATCTGGTAGAAATTCTATTCCGAATTTTTTATGTTTAATATAGCTATCTAATTCAATATTTTCACCTTCTATTTTGCTTGAAAATACAGAAGATACAGATGTATAAAAACTAAATGAATCTGTTGAAATTTCAGCATCTGTTAATTTTTCAAATGTTATGGAAAGATTATCTGGAACATTTTTTTGGAAATCTTCAAGTAAAGTTTTTGGTATTATTTGTAATTCGTTACTCATAATTTAGCAAGGCTGATTGTAAATATACGAAATCAAATTAATTGTCTCTTCCTGAAAATGGTTGACATGTTTTTATGATTTAAAATTAATACTATTTTGTGTAGCTTTTTCTTTTTTGCTTCTTTTTTCTTTTGTTAATATGTGTTTATTTGTTAATAACCTAGAGTAGAATTTAGGTTTGT
>CAITNS010000014.1 GCA_903893815.1 uncultured Bacteroidota bacterium | reverse complement strand
TCGCTTCTTAATGCTATCAAAAAGCATGGGTTTCCTGTGGAGGAGGTGTATGAAAGCGAAATTCGCAAGTCGGTGGTTCGGCCGTCGCTGGCGTTTTATCACGTGTTAGCAGTTGAAAATAAATAGCTTTTACATTTGCGATATCTACATTACTATCGTTGAGATACTCGAATTCTGAAGCTAAATTAATGTGTTTTAACTCTTCAAATGTATTCCAAGTTTTCGTTAAGCACCACCAACGCACGGGTTTTTGAAACCGTACATTAATAGCGTACTCTTTTTCTTTGAAATCTTTGATTTTAGGAAGTGCGAAGAACACAAAATAATTTTTAATAAATGTTAAAAGTTTGGGCTCTCTAAGCTTATACTTATAAAGAATAACTGGACTATCGGAATATACCAAGTTAGTCTTAGATGGTGGTTCAATTAATGTAGCGTTGGCAGAGAATGACATCTTTTCTATTAGATAAGATAATTATTCTTAAATCCTTATTCGTTTTTTCTAAGGAGGATTTCAATTTTCTAGAGTTTCGATTTTATTCGGTTTATATTTACGAATAATATGGAAATAGGTATTTTTAAATGTCCTTGACTTTTAAAGGATGGCGCTTCGGTGTTTTCACTTCAATACGAAACTCTTCAAATGGTTGAAGACAATAACCGCAGCCAACTAATTTTAAATAGGCCAATATAGCATTACAACACTCCAACTTTTGGGGCTTTTGTTTGTAATACACTTTGTTAATAACATTCTTCACAGCTTCCACATTTGCGAAAGCATTACGGTTGAGTTCACATTTTAACGTTATACAGATTTCACGAAGACGACAAGCGTAAGACATTGCTTCGAATTCGCTTAATATAAGCATATCCTGAAGTGTTTTCTCAAGTAATGCTACTTTTTCTAAGCTATTATCAGTGAAATCAATAGCTTCGATATCTGAAACATCTGGCAATGTTTTAATTTCGTTGTAAAGCTTATCTATCTGTCTATTCATGTGCCATCTTGTGCGGCGAAAATCTTCTAGGTCCTCAAAGCTGTTAAATCGGTTGTTGCTCATTTTATAATAGGGTTAGATAAAAATTAATTATTTTGAACTTATAATTATTATTTAGTTTTTTCTAGGGGATTTATTCGGCTGAGTTTCTCGCAATTGGACAACCTGCTATGCGACTCTTGCTAAAATTAAGCATCATGGTAGTTAATATTGTTGAGCTAATCATAAACATAGGTATCTCATAAATTTCATTTTTTTCCTTTGAAGCCGAGAGACACCCATTAATACAAGCAACATACTGGTCAAAAATGTTTTCGGCTGAATAAAAGAAACCATGTGTAGGCGGACAAGTACCAAACCTAACACGAAGCTCCATTATTTCAGGGGTTGGGCTTGCGTAATATAAATACATCGGGCATGATTCCATTTTAACTTTTCCATCATCGTCACTTTTAAATGTTTGTAAAATTTGTTTCCCCGTTTTTCTAAAGTCTTGGGTTATTATATCTTGACCCGCCGACATTAAATAAACTTCCCCTTTAGGACTTACCTCATATTTAAAATGAAGTGTTGGCAAACAGTAAGCGTAGTCTGTGTCACACAAAGCCTTATTGTACTTAATAACATATACAACTTTGTCTTCTAAAATGCGTTTGCTCATTTTTTCATTCATTTTATATTAGGTTAGATAAAAATTAATTATTTTGAACTTATAATTATTATTTATTTTTTTCTAGGGGAATTATTCGGCTGAATGCTTTTAGCGATTTCTCTTATCTGCCTTTTTCTTTGCCCTATACATCTTCCGCTTAAGCTCTGCTATGCGATGTATTTCTTTTTCTTCTTCTGTCATTGGCGGGGTTCTCGAGTGGGGAGTTAAAAAGAAATCAAAACCTGTTGCTTCACCTTGTTCATCTCTTGCTACTTCAAAAGAAGATTGATATATTACGTTACCATTAAACTTTTTAAGAATGTCCTCATACTCTATTAGTTTAAATTCTATTTGGTCTCTTGTAATAGTTGTAATGTGTAACTTGTCATCTGGAACTTTATACTGGAGTTTTAAATTTCTAACATCAATTAAACCTGTTGGATTGTTAGCAATTTCTTTCTTTTGTTCTTCTGTTAAAATATCAGCAACGCGAACTGTTGTGGGTTCCATTTTATATTATATGAGATAAAAAATAATTATTTTAAACTTATAATTATTATTTAGTTTTTTTCTAGGGGATTTATTCGGCTGAATTATTCGAAGCTAACCTTCATCTTCGGCATATCCTTCTTTTTGGGTTTCACTTGTTTAACTGGCTTTACAGGTTTGGCTTTAGTGCTATCAGTATCTTCATTCGTGCCCGTAAAAAGAGTGATTCATCATAACTAGATGAAGGGT
>CAITNS010000013.1 GCA_903893815.1 uncultured Bacteroidota bacterium | reverse complement strand
GCATTGGCATTGCGCCAGGTGCAAACATTAATTACATCACCGGTCATGCTGTATTTGAAGCCACACACGGCACTGCACCTCGATTTGCAAACACCAACACCATGAATCCAAGTTCGGTTATTCTCAGCGGTGTAATGATGCTCGAATACATGGGTTGGAGAGATGCAGCCGATTTAATCACAAACGCTGTTGCCAAAACAATCCGCAATAAAACAGTTACGATTGATTTTTATAACTTAATGAAAGAAGGCACGCTGTTGAAAACGAGTGAGTTTGGGGATGCTTTGGTGGATAATTTGTAAGCGTAAAAAAGTTTAAATTACTTCGCGGCTTTAATGTTCAAAAGGTTCAATTGGTTCAATGGGTTCAAAAGGTTGGAAGTGTTTTCCTATTTCTAGCATTTTGGTTAATAAAATGTCATTGGCGCCGGTTTCCGAACCGGTGTCTACGAGAGATTCCAGTATCATACTGAATTTTTAAAAAGTTCAATAAGTTCAAAAGATTTATCCTGAAAATCATTAACACTGAGATTTATTAATCCTGTTATGAGTACATATGACTAGTCCTAAAAATGGTTGACCGGTTTTAAAATAATTTTAATCTAAGTTACAAAAGTGCAGGAATTAAATTTTCTGTACTTTTTTTATTCCATTTTTTGGGTTTTAATAAATCTTGTAAATGCATTTTTTCAGGTGTAAACATTTCATTACTTAAATGTGGTCTTTGCTCATTATATATTTTTACTGATTCACTTGTTTGCTTTTTTAATTGCTCTATATTTTTAAATACTTGGTCCAATCCAAATTCATCTTTTAAAATCCCATTAACCCTTTCGGCTATTGCATTATCATAAGGACTACCACTTTGTGTCATACTAATTGAGACGTTATTTTCATTCAATATTTTTACATATCCACTACTACAATATTGCAACCCTCTGTCAGAATGGTGAATAAGCTTGTTGTTATACTTTCTGTTTTCAAGAGCCATAGTAAGCGCTTTTATGGTTGATGATGCACATAGGTCCGTACTTACAAAATATCCCATTATTTGCTTAGAATAAGCATCCGTTACTAAATGCAGATAAGCATACCCCGTTTCTATTGCTACATAAGTTATGTCTGCAACCCAAAGCTGTTCAGGCCTTTCGATTGTCATATCTTTAACCATATCGGGATGTTTTCTCATCCAGTGATGTGAATTAGTAGTTTTTGTAAATCTTTTTCTTTTTCCAACAAGTAAATGCTCTTGCCTTAACAAAGTAAAAAGTTTATCTCTTCCAACAGATATCCCTTCACGTTTAAATTCTTCACGTAAAAGATGATACAGCTTTCTGGTGCCTATCCTCGGCATTTGTTGTCTTATTGTCAATACTTTCTGCTTTGCAACTTTGTATTGATAATTATTAAAATTGTGTCGATGAAGCGATTTATAGTATGATTGCTTACTATAGCCAAGATGCCTGCATACAGTCGAGATGCTTACTTCTCGCTCTGTTGCCAATTCTCGGACAACTTGGCCTCTATTTTTTTTATGACATCTGTATCAAGTTCCCTATTGGTAACCT
>CAITNS010000012.1 GCA_903893815.1 uncultured Bacteroidota bacterium | reverse complement strand
TAAATATGTTAAGTATTAGTCATGCTGAACTTGATTCAGCATCTACAAATTTTAAGAAGTAGAGAGATTCTGAGTCAATCCCGGAATGACTATAGATTCTTCGTTCCTCATCGCAATGACGCTTCGTTTAAAGTTTCGTCATTGCGACGAAGGAACAGTCCTGAGCCTGTCGAGGGGCGAATTGACTAAAAAACGCTTGTCAGTTCGAGCGCAGTCGAGAACAAAAAGCGCAAACACATCTCGACTGCGCTCGATGTGACAATCGATACGCTCGTTCCTCGCACTCTTGTCCTGAGCCTGTCGAGGGGCGAAGTGACTGAAATAGTTATCGCGGATTTGCAATCCGTAACTTTAATATTAAATCATTTTAATTCAAGTCCTTCAAGTATCAAACACCTCATTTTTTTAAACTAATTACTTTGAAAAAATGTAGTATTTATTGAACAAATAAATTACTGATGCTTGGTATAGATTGGCGAACATGAAAGGGTGTTTTGTTTACATTAATCAAAAATTAATGAAGCATCGCATCCATGAATAATCAGATAAAACGAAGGGATTACAGAATAATAACAGACAAAAAGGAAGATTTACTTATGTTTAAGCGCTTATGGCCAAAACCTATTGCTAAATTGCTTGCCGTTATTTATGCTAAGAGCTATTCGTCAAATCACAAAAAATAGAAATTACTATTTTTTATGAAAGTAACCTACGTTTCAAAACACGATACATCATATATAATCTGTAACTGATTTGATAAGTTACTGGCAAATGATTTTTTTTGAACGAAGCCATGGTGTTTTTACAGTGACGCCTGTAATGAATTAAGGACGTATTTAAAAAATAAGATTTTCCTATTAAAGAGGCATTTAAACCTATCCAACTATCATGCATCGCTATTTTATCAGGAAATGGCAATACATAATTTAAAACGTTCTTGTTAAAAGCCATACAACAACCCATGTAGGAATTATTTACCAGGTTACTTATCAATCCTTAATCAAAGTACATCAATATAAAAAACCGAATAACCAAAGGGGAATCTTGTTCCCGAAACCTGTTTCAATATCATCTAATGCCAAATAAGCTGATTTTGAACCTGCTATTTGTGTTTTATTTTTCCCTTTTCCACCAATTTCAAATACATGTTTTTTATTCACCAAAAAATCTGCTTTTTCAGAATAATTTACCGAATGCCGAAACGATAATTGATTCAGAAAAAACGTTTCGCGCTGTGTTCCCACATCATTTTGTGAAAGCCCTAGCGCATTAATTAGATTAGTATTATTTAGTAAAATTTTATCGGGTTTTTGTAACTGCTTGTTCCCTTTTGCATCAGCTCTTAAAAGATAAATTAACTGCGCTTCCATTAACAATTGCAAGTATTTTAATAATGTTCGGCTGTCAGTTACGTGTATAAGTCCTGCCAATTTATTCATGTTTGGAACATAAGGTACAGTGGAGCTTATTGCACCTAGCAATCTTTTTAATTGTTCTCTTGCTCCTGCAGAAATAGATGTAAGATAAGGCAGATCGGTATCTATAATGAGATTAATTACATCCTGTAATTGCCTGAAATATATTTCTTCGTTATCATTATAAAAAGGGTAGTACCCAAACCTAAGGTATTTTTTGAAGTAAACCAGCGGTCGAATTTTTTTATTGATATCGCTTGCAATTTTATTATGATTTTCAAGAAGGAATTCCAGTTCAACAGGATGGTGTTTTAGTATCTTGTTTAATTCAAGATATTCACGAAAAGAAAGTCCATTAAGTAAATATGACGATTTTCTTCTGCTCAAATCTCCTTTTCCTTTGTATAAATGCAAAATGGAAGAACCTGAATAAACTATTTTTAATTTTGGATATGCATCGTAAATATTTTTTAGTTCCAACGACCAATCCGATTCAGGTTCTTTTGATGGATAGCGATGCACTTCATCAAGGAAAAGATATTCCCCACCATAGCGAGCAAACTCATCTGCAAATTCAATTAAGCTATTATTAAAAAAGTATGGAGTATCTAACGACGCATATACAACATTTGACCCATTTTTTTTTAATGTGTTAGCTTTTTGTAGCATCAGTGTAGTTTTTCCTACACCCCTACTACCTCTTATTTCAATGAGTTTTTGTTTCCAGTCAATTTCTTGCATTAAACTTCGCACAAAATCATTTGAAACATATTCCAATAAATTGTTACTTAAAATAACTACATATTCCATTTTGTAAATATAATAATTAATTGTAACAGATTACAATTAATTCAATTTTTTATAGTAATTGATTACAATTAATTTATATTTTATTATGACTTAATTCCTAATACCAAATACATTTATTACATGGTCCAATTATGTTGGTCATGCTGATACCGATAGCTATCTGTATGATTCAGCATCTCAGAGACCCTGAATCAAGTTCAGGGTGACTAAATGCTTGGACTATCTATTACCTATAAATGGTATTAGTTTGTAATCTCAACCGGAAACTTCAAACCAGAAACTTGCATTGATTGATTGTAAAAGCAAATTAACTACCTCAACCTGTATTATAGAATGGCGAACTTTTCTGTTATTGTATTATAGGTCTACCATTACATTTCAATTGAAATTTTAACTTTACCTCCAAGTCCTTTTTCTACAATATCAAACAATGTTTTTAAAGTCAAATTGCTTCCATTGTTTTCAATACGTGATATAAAAGTCCTTTTTTTGTCAAGAAGGTTTGCAAGCTGGTCTTGAGTAAGGTGTTTGTCTTCGCGTGCTTTGCGTAATAACAAACCAATTTTAAAACTTTCAAACTCTCTGTCAAGTTCATCACGTCTGTTAGTACCTTTTTTCCCGTATACAGTGTCTTTTATTTTTTTCCAGTTTTTAGTTTCCATCCTATTTGTTTTTTTGTTGATAATACGCTTTCATTAAACTCAATGCTTTGATAATTTCATTTGTGGGTGTCTTTTGTGTCTTTTTAGTAAAACCGTTTAGTAAAACAACTAGTTTCCCCTTGTCGAAAAAACAAAAAACTCTCCAAATGTTTGAGCCAAGTTGTATTCTGGCTTCGTACAGTCCGTCTGTCCCCTCCAAAGCTTTTAAATAATTGGCAGGAACTCTTTCTAGAGTTTCTATGGCTTCAATTATTTTAAAAATTTTGTCCTGAACTTTTGTCTGCTGCGTTTTAAGAAAGTCTTCGAAATAATTTTTATATGCTATAACTTCTCGTACTTTTTCCATTGGTACAAATGTAACTTATAAGTTACTATTTTCCAAGTAAAAATTCTGTCTTTTTTTAAACGTCGGATTTTTTCCGCTTGCCTATAAGAGGCTATATTTATTTATTTTTTTGAATCAAGTTGGCAGGATAACAGCTCATTGAGGCACTCGAAGGCTAAGGTTAATTGCTGGTTTCTAGAGCCTCAACCACCAATTTTTTGTATCTGCCAATAGCTTTTTTTTTGCGAACCTGCGTATATGACTTTGCCACTTTTTTTAAGTTTTTCCAAATCCCTTAGTATAGTTCTTTTTGTAACATTTAATTTTTCAGCAATAAGTTCAGTAGTAATTGAAGGATTATTTTTTAAAAGTTGAATGATTTGATTTAATCTTTTTTCGGTGACATTTTCGGTGACATTTTCGATTTTTACGTTTTTGGTGGTTGTATTTGCTAAAACAGTTACTAAAAAACCATTACTTTGATTTTGAAAAGGTGGTTGGTTGTGAAAAATTCAGTTTTAAATTATTTTGACCAATCTTCCAATTTAATGTTTTTAATTCTTTCAAAATGTGACGTGTTGTTTGTTACCATAATTAATTTATAGCAAACTGCTGTTGCTCCTATTAATAAATCAAAGTCGTCAACAGTTTTGCCTGCTTTTTTTAGTCTAGCTTTCTCTTTTGCATAAATATCCAAAGATTCGTAAATGGGTAAAATCTGAATCGCACTTAAAAATTTTTCAAGGACTTTTTGATTCTTATCTTTATTCTGACTATTTTCAACTCCATATTTAAGTTCAGCGAGTGTTATTTCGGAGATGAAACAGTTTTCTACTCCAACATTTTTGAATTTTTGGTTTAAATCAAAAAGTCCCTTCATATAAAAAATACAGATGTTTGTATCGAGAATGTATTTTTTCAAACTTAGTTTTTAATTATTAATAGTTGTAATTTGATTTAGCATTTCAATTTTAAATGATATTTAGTAAATACGGTTAATCATAAATTTGAAATTCTTCTATTAAAACGTCTGCTTTCGCGTAAAGATTTTGCAAGCTTTTCACCACTTTCATTACTATCCCATGCACCAAAAGCTTCATCAAAAGAATTATTTTTTTTATCAAAACTATTTTTAAGTGATTGTGTGAGTTTAGCAATTAAGTCAAGTTTTGTAGAAACATTAAGATTCTTTACTAAATTTATGTAGCTATCAATTAATTTTGCGTTTAAGTCTATTGCTTTCATTTTTTATTACTTTGTTTTTTATATTAAAAGCACATTTTTATTGGTCATAAAAAATTATGTTTTTTGATTAAAACCGCCTTATAATTACACTTTAAATTTAAGAGATAAAAATGTAAAAGGCAAAAGTTTTTTTGGTCGTTGTATGGAAGGTTTTTTTAGTCCAGAGTCGTTAGTCGCTAGTCACCAGTTAGGGGCATTTTCGATTTTTACGTTTTTACAGTACCTTTTTTCCCGTATACAGTGTCTTTTATTTTTTTCAGTTTTTAGTTTCCATCGTATTTGTTTTTCGGATCTTTTTCCGCTTGCCTATAACATTTAGATAAAAGCAATAACACAAATTCATCTAACTAATTATCGATAAGTATGCAAGACTTTTTTGCAGATTTAACGATCTGCGAGGCAAAATGATACGCATCAAATATCTGGCCTTCAAAAAAAATTCCTTCTTTAGGAGGTAGTGTTGATTGAACTCACATTTCTATTTGTTCGCCTTGTTTTATAACTTGTTTTTCTATCTTTTCTATCCTATGTTGAAAAGCATATCCTTTTAGCAAGTAATCTTTAAGTACTTTTGTAGCCCAAATTCTGAACTGAGTACCTATCTTTGACTTAATTCTGTAGCCTACCGAAATTATTACATCAAGGTTATAAAAAGCCGTTTTATATCTTTTTCCATCAGCTGCAGTAGTCAAGGAATACTTGACTACTGATTTTTTTTCAAGTTCGTTTTCTTTAAAAATATTGTTAATGTGTAAACTGATATTTTGTTTACTAGTATCAAACAACTCTATCATTTGCAACTGTGTAAGCCAAACAGAATCATCCTCAATTCTAACATTAATTTCCTGATTGCTGTTGCTTTCAAGTTTGTAAGATATGATTTCTAATTCCGACATTTAAGTTTTTTTTCTGATTTTTTATTTATAGTTACTGATTTTTTCAATTCTTAAATCCTAAATTTTTTGGAGATGTTTTGTATTTCGAGGATGGGTTTCAATTTGCTAAGTTATGAAAGTTGGTTAGTTTTGAAAGTAGTAAGTTAGTTAATTTTAAGTAGATTTTGATTATCTTGTTTGATTTTGCTTTTATTAATCATTTTTAAGTATCTGCCAATAGCCACCTGTTTTTCCGCTACCTCTTCTTTCTATTAATTTTCTTTCTATTAATTCAGCTATTTGTCTTTCAATGGTTTTGATAGGTCTGCTGCTAAGTAAATTGCTTAATTCTTTTGCTTTTAAACCTCCTTTTTTTACAATAGCTAAGAAAACATCATTTAATCCCTCATTTAATCCCTCATTTAATCCCTCATTTAATCCCTCATTTAATCCCTCATTTGTGGCATTTTTATTGTTTTTTGTACTAAAAGTATTAAAGATTGTAACCTTTTTGACAAATACTTTAATCTTTCATCTCGTTTTTTAGTCTTTTGTAGTCAGATTCTTATTTTTGTCAATTAGTTCAAAAATCAATTCAGTCAATGTTACTAGGTCACTCTCAATAGTTCCTTTCATGTATCTTTCATATACACTTTTATTGTTGGGTGGGTTGAGATTTAAGATTAAGCCTTTTTCTAACGCCAGCAATCTTAAAAATTCTCTTTGTGTTCGTCCATTTCCTTCTCTGAATGGGTTAAGATAATTGACGTTATCTAATATCTCTGATAACTTTTGCGCTAATTGTTTTTTGTTGTCTTTAGATATTTTTTTATAATCAACAATTAAAGAGTCAATGTATCTAAAAGCATTCTCAAAATTTGTAGTTGGGAAAAATTGTTTACCATCTTTGCTAATTTCAACAATACGTTTTTTACCAGCCCAAATGTATAAGTCTTGAAATAGATGCTTATGAATTTCAAAAACACTATCAGTTCCCTTAATTTTTAATGGATTTTTGTATAGTTCTTGAAGTCGTTTAGTAACCGCAGCACTTTCAACGAAGAGTAATACATCCGGATCTTAAATGTCTTGAAGATTTCTTAACAGTCCTGAAATTGGATCGGTGTAAGTATAGTCAGGGTCTAAGTATTTGTATGAGTTAGACATATGCTCTTAGTTTAGCGAAAATCACTAATTCGTTTAATGAAATTTTATCAGTCACATAGTCACGTATAATTTCAATTCCTTTTGGAGTTGGTTTAAATCCTTCAAACATATTACTCCCTATAGCATTTGCAGTACTTTCTAATGTTTTTAAGTCTGCAAATTTCACTCCCATAATGGTTAATTGGATTTTATCTATTTCTATTTCGTTAAACATGTTTTTTATGTTTTTATGTCTATTACAAATTTACAATTTTTTTTACTATTCTGAGGATTTTGTAGTTTAAGGATAGCGCATAACTATTATATCTATTGAGTTTTCAATCTTAAAATTTGGTTTTTCTTTAAGAATTCTAATCACTTCTTTAATAATAATACTTTTAGTTTACATTTCAAAAATAAAATCTTAATTCTAGTGACTAAGCTAAGTCAGCAAAATAAGCTTCGGTTTTTCTGAAATAATAAATCCCTACATTAAAGAAAAAACAAGCAGAACACATACTTACTATTAATAAATTAATATCAATGGGTTTATTAATAATCCCACTTCTAAACAACTCAATAGCACCATACATAGGGTCTAATGCCATTACATATTTCAGCCATAAGGCAGGCAAAATAGATACAGGGTAAATTACTGGGGTAACAAATAATAATATTTGAATAAAAAAAGGAATGACATATTGAAAATCACGGTATTTAATATTTAATGCCGCTAATAATGTACCTCCTCCAAAAGAGGTGAAGGTTGCTATTAATAAACCTAATGGCATAAATAAAAGTATTTTAAAAATTTGAATATCAGGTTGGTAATAAATAAGCGTTGCTATAAAAACAATTAATGCCATTAAAAAATCAAATAAGGAAACTAAAATAGATGAAATTGGAATAATTAAGCGTGGAAAATATAATTTTTTAATAATATTCGCATTTGAGACCATGCTGTTAGCTGCATTGCTTAACCCTTATGAAAACACATTCCAAAGTAATAAACCCGAATAAACAAAAATGGGGCAGGGTATATTATCTGAGGGTACTTTTAAAGCGCTTCTCGAAACGCTCGTTCCTCGCACTCTTGTCCTGAGCCTGTCGAGGGGAGTAATGACTGAACTTTAATATTTGTCAGTTCGAGTTGAATCAAGTTCAGCATGACATTACCCTTTCCCCCTCTGGAGGGGGCAGGGTGAGGATTTGTTATTTTTCAATACGCTCGTTCCTCGCTACTCGAAGTACTTAAAGAATAGGTTTGCATCACAGTGGAAATAAATGTCATACTGATACCTATAGTTATTGGTATAATTCCGTATCTAACGAACTTAAAAATCTCTTTTTTTCGTCCCAAATATTCACTAAATTTGGGACGAAAAAAGCATTTCACAAACTACTTTAAAATAAATATTTCGTGAGTAAATAAATCGTAATGGAACGACCAATAGTAGAAAATAAGATTGCTAAAGTGCTGAAATCATACCGAAAAGGAAGTGTTCTTTTTGTGGACGACTTCTTAGACTATGGTAATCCCGAAAGCGTAAAAAAAGCCTTGTTAAGATTAAAAGAAAAGGAAATACTTGTTCGCTTAGCTCACGGCATTTATTTATATCCAAAAATTGACAAAGAATTTGGAGTTTTATTTCCATCAACCGAAGATATAGCGAAAGCAATTGCAAGGCGAGACAAAGCAAGAATTATTTTGACAGGAGTTCAGGCATTAAATAAATTGGGATTATCAAGCCAAGTTCCTATGAAAGTTGTTTATTTAACAGATGGAGCCGCAAGAATTATAAAGGTTGGAAAACGAACAATTACATTTAAAAAAACAAGTCCAAAAAACTTATTGGCAAAAGGTGAAATAAGTGGTTTGGTAATTCAAGCACTTAAAACGATTGGTCAATCAAAAGTAGATAATGGGATAATATTGAAAATTCAAATGCTACTCAAAAAAGAGAAATCAGAAAATATAATAAACGATGCCAAACTTGCACCAGCTTGGATAAACAAATTATTAATACAAACGATAATATGAATACCAACTGGCTAACATTAACAAAAGAGAGAAGAATTGAAATTCTTAATCAGGCAACAGAACTAACTGGTTTGCCATCAGTCGCAATTGAAAAAGATTGGTGGGTAACATTAGCATTGAACGCATCTTTTTCATTGCCATACAGCAAAAATATTGTTTTCAAAGGTGGAACTTCATTAAGCAAAGGTTGGAATTTGATAGAACGATTTTCAGAAGATATTGATTTGGCAATCAACAGAAATTTTTTTGGATTTGATGGCGACATTAGTAAAACTCAAATCAAAAATCTAAGGAAACAATCTTGTGAATTTATATCAACAACTTTCATTAATGACTTGACCAAAATGCTGACCGAATGGAAAGCAATTGATGAATGTAAACTAATTGCTCAACCTGTAAAAGATTCAGATAAAGACCCACAGGTAATTGAAATTTATTATAATTCGGTGATTGATACATCGGAATATTTACCGCAAAGAGTTTTGATAGAAGTAAGTTCGCGATCATTAATGGAACCCATTGAGGAAAGGCAAATCAACTCAATTTTAAGCGACAATTTTTCACAACAAAATTTTACAACTGCACCATTTACAATAGCAACTGTGCTTCCACAAAGAACTTTTTTAGAAAAAGCATTTTTGCTGCACGAAGAGTTTTCACAGAGCGTTGAAAAAATCCGTATTTACAGACTTTCACGACACATGTATGACTTGGAAAAATTGATGGACACTGAACACGGAATAGCAGCTTTTAGAAACACAGACCTTTATAACAACATTGTTGCTCATAGAGAAAAGTTTAATCCGTTACGAGGACTTGATTATGCTAATCATGTCCCAAGTAAAATCAGAATAATACCACCAGACGGAGTAATGAAAGATTACGAAAAAGATTATGAAACTATGACAAGTTTTATGATTTATGGTGAACCTTTAAAATTTGATAACTTAATCAAACGGATAATGGAGTTACAAACAAGAATAAATAGAATTAGCCAACCCTAAAAACAAATATGGTTGCAATTTGCACAACTTGTCACACCCTTTCGGGCAGGTAAAGCACAAGCAAAAAACAACTACCGATAGCTACCGGTATGATTCAGCATCTCAGATTTTAAGCTTACTAGTTATCGCGTATTTGCAATTCGTAACTAGTTATCGCGTATTTGTAATCCGCAACTTCAATATTAGCTATCGCGTATTTGCAATCCGTGACTTTAATATTAAATCACTTTAATTCATTTTTTCAAGTATCAAACACCTCGTTTTTTTTAAAACAAATTATTTTGAAAAAAATGTAGTATTTATTAAACTTATAAATTATATTTGAAATAGTATTTATTTATGGAAAATCCCGACAATAATAATAGTAATCCAGAGGAACAAGCATTTGAATTAAATCAACCAAGTACTGATGATGTGAGTTCTACAGATGCTGAAACGGCAATAAAAGAAGAACCCATTATTGAAGAAGGACCTGATTTTTTTGAGCGCTTAGGCAATAAGGCCATTTGGTTGGCTTTAGGTTTATCAGCTTGTATTGCTTTTTATGTTTACAAGGATTTTTTATTATTTGAAAAAGTACTTTTATTTAAGGATATTGGTAGCGACTCCATTAATTTTTATTTAACCTATTGGACTGAAATATCTAATTTATACCATACTGATGGAATCCCCAAGTGGTCTTTTCATAATGGAATGGGCGACTCAATGTTTTTATTTTTTCAGGGCGACCCATTTAATCATTTTCTTTTTTTATTAGGAAAAGACAACCTACCCTATGGATTGGCATACATGGAGGTTCTTAAAATAGTATTAACAACACTTTTATTTTTTAAGTATTTAGAAAAATTAGAACTTAATAACTTTGTTAAGATAATTGGATCATTATTATTTGCATTTGGTGGATGGATGATTTTAGGAACATCGGGATGGTATGTGTTTTCAACACAAGTATTTTATTTTGCATTTATAATCTATGCATTAGAGAATTATTTAAAAAATAAGAATTGGATTTTATTGACAATTGCAGTGACTTTATCTTCTTGTTTTGATTTGATTTCATCCATTCAATATTTATTTTTCTGCTTGGCTTATTTAGTATTTAGAAGTTTTGAAAATGATACTAGGCAAATTTTAGCTTTCATCAAAAAGGGCAGCTCTATTATTGCAATATTTATTTTAGGTATTGGTTTGGCCGGAGTGTATACTGTAAATTATTTTTATTTTGTTTTTGGTAGTGCGCGCGTTGTTGGGAACTCCAATATTGTAAACTATGGCGCAGAATCACCATTGACAATTGTGTCTAAAAATGAAGGTTTAAGTGTTTTAGCAAGGTTATTTTCAAATGATTTATTAGGTGCTGGCTCAGATTATAAAGGTTTTTCTAATTACTTAGAAGGGCCTACACTGTATATAGGATTGATTGTTTTAATATTTGTGACTCAAAGTTTATTTACCTTAAATAGAAAATTAAAAATACTATATGGCATTACATTATTATTGGTTGTTATAGCACTTACATTCCCTTATATTAGATATGCATTTTGGGGCTTTCAATTAAATTATTACCGTATTTTCTCTTTTTTCATCTCATTTATTTTACTCTATATTGGTTTAAGAGCATTTGATCATTTTATAAAAACAAAACAAATAAATAAAAGTGCCCTGGTAGGATTTGTTTTAGTTACTGCTTTATTATTTTTAACAAATCTTGTTTTTCCTGAATTTATGCTTGATTCACCTACCAGTTTAACTGTAGTAGGTTTTATAGTTGTATATTCTTTATTAATTTATTTTGGCAACAAAAGTAAGTCGTTTCAAGATATAAAATTTGGCATCATGGTTCTTGTATTATTCGAATTAGTAACATTTTCTAATAAAACGGTAAATAATAGAGATCATTTATTTACAGCTGAATTAGAGGATAAAAAAGGATTTAATGATTATTCATTAGAAGCTATTAATTATATAAAATCTATTGATACTAATTTTTATAGAGTAGCAAAAATGTTTCCAAGCGGACTATCTGTCCATCAAAGTATGAATGATGCTATGATGCAAAATTTTAATGGCTTAATTGGATATACTGCTTTTCATAATAAAAATTATTTAAATTTTTTACAATTAAACGACGCATTAGACGCTAATAATCCTGATGATTTAAAATGGGTATACAAAATTTTATCAAAACCTAAGTTGTTTTCATTTGCAGGGGCAAAATATATTATTGATAAAGGAGAAAATTTTAATTATGATACCACCTATATACATTGTATAAAAAAAATGAATGGTATCTCAATTTTTAAAAATGACTTGGCTCTGCCATTATTCTTTTTTCAAGATAATTGGATAAAAGAAAATAATTTCAAAAAATTAAGTAAAAAAAATAAAAGCAACATTCCTTTTTATGCTTCAGTTTTGTCAATGGAAGCTAATATGACTATTGGAAATGAATTAAATATTGATGACACTATTAAGTTACAGGATGTAGGGTTATTACTTGAACAAGCAAAAATATTGCAACAATCAAAAATTACAACTAACTATTTTTCGAACAATAAAATTTTGCTTAATGTAGTAGTTGATAAACCTAAATTATTACAAACTACTATTCCTTTCCATAAGGGTTGGTCTGTTTTAGTTGATGGCAAATTAATTTCACCATTTATTTCTAATGGCGGATTGTTAGCATTTAATTTGGAAAAAGGGGATAGAAAGATTGTTTTAGAATTTAAGCCAACTGATTTAAAAATTGGACTTATTGTTACATTGATATTTTTTTTAACGTTTATAATTATTATTATTATTATGAGACAAAGAGACGTATAAAAATAAAGTAATAAGACAATTTAATTACATGGTTTGGAGAAGATACTTTAATGAATATAATGTTTTTTGTTTTTTTATTTAGTAAAAAATTGTCTTAAAAATATTTTTATAAAAGTTTTAATTTTTTTGTAATTTAAAAATTATAGTTTTTTGGATAGAAATTAAATAAAATTAAGTGATTTATAAAGCATTTATTCGCAATATTTATGATAAATTGCAATTAATACTTTTAGACATATTGAGATTTGTTGTTTATTTTGAATTTACTAAAATTAAAAAAGAATTAAAACCATAAACAAATATTAAGTATAAATGAATAATTTTGATCTAAGTACGATTGCTGATAATGTTGAATTAAGAGATGGTATTTGGTTTTCGAAAACTAAAGAAGTAGTATCTTACCCTGAAGATGGTAGTGATTTATGCCTTGTCGTTGAAGATGGAAGTTATTGGTTTCAACATAGAAATAAGTGTATCCCAGAACTTGTAAAAAGATTTTCTAAGAATAAAATATTTTTTGATATTGGTGGAGGGAATGGAAATGTGGCGGCATGTCTTCAAAAAGCAGGAATTGAAACAGTATTAATTGAACCAAGTATACAAGGTATAAGAAATGCTAAAGCAAGAGGTTTAAACAATCTTGTTTGTTCTACATTACAAGACGCATCGTTTGAATTAAACTCCATCCCTGCAATTGGCGTATTTGATGTAGTTGAACATATTGCAGATGATAATCAGTTTTTAAAACAAATGCATGATTTTTTAGAACCAGGAGGCAATTTATACATAACGGTACCCGCTTATAATTTTTTGTGGGCTAATGAAGACGATTATTCAGGACATTACAGACGGTATAATATTTCAAAACTAAAAAAACAATTGCTTGGTTTAGGATACGAAATAAATTATTCGTCCTATTTATTTGCTGCACTTGTCTTACCTGTTTTTTTATTTCGTGCATTACCAAGTAAATTAGGATTTCATAAAGATGTTGAAAATATTGAAAAATATAAATCAGAACATGGAAATTATGAAGGATTTTTAACCAAGATTATTAAAAAAACATTAAGTTGGGAGTATAAGAAAATTCGAAAAAAATCCAGAATAAATTTTGGCACAAGTTGTTTAATTGTCGCTTCAAAAAAACATAAAAGTCAGAAATAAACTTATAAAATATGAAAAATTTAGTATGTAGTATTTGTTCATCTAACAATTTGAAACATTATATGGATGTTAAATCATATAAGTTAACAAAATGCATTTGTTGTCATATACAGGTTAATCCAATCCCTGATGAAAAAACATTGATGGCATTATATCAGCACAATGACAACGATTCGTTTTATGGAAACAGCTGCTCTGTTTCCTTACTTGAAAGAAGTAAGCTAGATAAAGGTTTTTTGCAAAGGTACTATTCTGAACGAATAGATGTAATCAATAAGCATATAAACGACTATGAAGCTAAAATAATGGATTTTGGTTGTACCAACGGAGTTTTCGTTAAATCCATTTTAGACTCAGGTTTTAAAAACGCACATGGTTATGATATAGCTGAAGAATTAGTTGAAGAAGGTAAAAAAAACGGATTGAAGCTATTTAGCGGAAATGTCGATGAATTTGTAAATTCGTTTAATGGTTTTTTTGATATGATTTTATCGTATCATGTTTTTGAGCACCTACCTTCTCCTAAACAAACAATTAACCAATTATGTAAATGCCTTAAAAAAGGTGGATTTATTTATATCAATGTGCCACATATAAATTCTTTACAAGTCAAAATATTGAAAGAAAAATCTGCGATAATTGATCCACCATTTCATTTGAACTATTTTACTAAAAAATCTATGTTAAAATTACTGGAAGAAAATGGATTTGAGGTTATTAGTATAGTTACTCCTTTTTGGGAAAAAAATACAGACACTTATCTTGAATTGAATGGATATAGTCACGGATTAGCAGTATTTCTAAGATACTTAGTTGCTCCGATTAGAGGAATTATTAAATTATTTTCATTAGGCGGTACAATTGCTATTGTAGCAAAAAAGAAATAATATGTCAAAAAATGTAGCAATTCTTCAATCAAATTATATTCCTTGGAAAGGATATTTTGATTTAATAGCTAAAGCAGATGTTTTTGTGATTTATGACGAAGTGCAATACACAAAAAACGATTGGCGTAACAGAAATATGATTCAAACCGCTAGCGGTTTACAATGGATTACCATACCAGTTAGAAAAGAAAGCCTTGATCAAAAAATTTGCGAATCAAAAATATTTGTTGATAATTGGGCTAAAAAGCATGTGTCCACCTTGCAAGGAAATTACACAAAATCTCTTCATTTTAAGGCTTACCATGAACAAGTATTTAGTCTTTACGAAAACCAAAGTAATTTTATCTCCGAAGTCAATGTTTCTTTTATTAAGGGCATTTGCCAAATCTTGGGTATTAAAACTGAAATCATTGACTCAAGAGAATTGAATCTTGAAGGAGACAGAAATATAAGATTGTTAGAGGCTTGTAAAAAGTTGAAAGCAAGTACATATATTACAGGTCCTGCAGCGAAAAGTTATTTAGATTTAGATTTGTTTACCAGGGAAGGTATTGAAGTTGATTGGATGGATTATTCTGGTTATCAAGAGTATAAACAGGCTTTTGAGCCTTTTCAGCATGGTGTTTCGGTATTGGATTTGATTTTTAATACTGGTGCTGAGGCTAAAAATTATATGAAATATGTAAATGATAAAAATGGTACTCAATAAAGTTTGTATCGAATTTTTCGTTAATTTTAGCCTAATAATTACAAGATAAGATGATGCAATATTCAATGGTTGTTCCTATATACAATGATGGTTATTTAGCTGAAGCTTTTTGTGTTGAATATGAAAAGGAATTCCAAAAATATTTAGGAAAAGATCAAATTGAAACAGAAGTTGAATTGATATTTGTTAACGATGGTAGTAAAAACGATTCTATTGATTATTTAATTAAGCTTTCCGAAGAAAAAAAATTCGTTAAGGTGATTGATTTCAGTCGAAATTTTGGCCAACACATCGCTTTAAGTTGTGGTTATCAAAATGCAAAAGGTCAATATGTAGGTATGTTGAATGTTGATATGCAAGAGCCACCTTCAGAAATACCAAAATTATTAGATTACATTAAAGGAAAAAATTTTGATATAGTATATGGTTTATCTGATGAAAGAAAAACGAGTTTTGCAAATCGTGTTACATCAAAATCGTTTGCTTTTTTTTTAAACTATTTAACAAACAGTCAAATGCCACTTAATGTTACAACGTTACGAATCATGAATCGTAAGTTTGTTGATGCATATAATTCACTTTCAGAAAAATCGAGATATATTCCAGGGTTAGAAACTTGGTTAGGATTTAAGCATGGTTATTTATCAATTATACATAAAGAAAGAGCGATAGGTAAATCCTCGTATAATTTCAGAAAAAGATTAGCCATGGCAATGGAATCTATTATTTCGTTTTCAGATTATCCCTTAAGATTAATTGTAGGATTCGGTTGCGTCATAGCATTTATAGGTTTTCTATTAACTGCATTCCTTCTCCTCTCAAAAATATTCTTTGTCAATATTCAAGCAGGATACACAACTACTATTTCACTAATCACATTTATTGGCGGTATTCAGATCATGGTTATCGGATTTGCGTCATTATATATTGGAAGGATATTAAAAGAAGTACAAAATAGGCCATTGTACATTATTAACGAAAAATTTAATTTTTAATTTTTATACTAATGGAATTTTCACATTTTGAAAAATATTCGAAAGATTTTATGGATGACCATGTTTTTAACATGAATACTTTGGGTTATAACGTAATTGAAGGGTTTCTTTCTGAAGAAGAATGTCGTTTTTTAAGAGGCAGGCTGGAAAAAGCAGTTAATGAATATGTTCCTTTTGACGATTCGGAAAGAAGTTTCTTAGATAAATATCATATGCATGACTTATTATGTAAAGATATTGCTTTTGGCAAGACACTTGAAGATCCAAGGATACAACAATTAATTGGAGCTTTGTTAGGGGAATATTGGATTATGTATGCCTATACATCTTCTTCGTTGCCTCCTAATGGAAATAATTATGGAAGTAGATTGCATGTGGATAGTCCGAGATTTATCCCTAATTATCCTACTAACCTAGGAATTATATGGGCATTGGATGATTTCACTTTAGACAATGGAGCTACTTATGTTTTGCCCGGATCACATAACACACACATGGTTCCTTCGGACGAATTGTTTAAAAAGAAAAGCATCCGTTTAACTTGCAAAAAAGGAGCTATTGTTGTTTTGAATGCCAGAATGTGGCATGCAGCAGGAGTAAATACTACTGATACTTTCAGGCATGCGCTTACAATTAACATGTGTAGGCCATATATGAAGCAGCGCATGGATTGGGTAAGGTTTATTCCTGAGGCAATCGCTAATCAATTAAATGAGCAGGCCCGAAGAATTATTGGTTATGATACCAGATTGCCATCTTCACTAGAAGAATTTTTTCAACCAGAAGAAAAAAGATTATATAAAGGAGGACAAGAATAATATTAATTAAAATTTAAAAATCATGAATGTAGAAAAATATAAAGAAGTAATTAACGCTAATATAGAATTATATACAAAGTCGTCTCATGAGTATGAAAAATTGGAGCCTCAATACAGACCCGAGAACCTTAAGAGAGTAAAATCGCTGCTTAAAAAGGAGATTGATGCTGTTAGAGCAAAAAAAGTTTTGGACTTAGGATGTGGCACAGGCTTTATGATTAACCTTATGAAGGAGTATGTTGATGAAATCACGGGTGTAGATGTTACTCAGGTAATGTTAGATAGAGTTGATAAGGCAGGGCACGCTAAAATAGAATTAGTAAATCATGATACAGGTTCATATCCAGTAGAGGAAGGAAAATATGATATGGCAACAGCACATTCATTTCTTCACCATTTATACGACATTAAGCCTACTATCGAAACAGCATCGAAAGCGTTAAGAAAAGGTGGTGTTTTTGTAAATGAATTAGATCCTAATTATTATTTCTGGGAAGCAGTAAACAAATTAGAAAGAAATGGTAACTACTCACCTTTAGTTAAACGCGAAGTAGAAGAAGTAAACCATAAAGATGAAGATATTGAAAAAACATTTGGGGTAAATCCTGCTACTTATAATACTGCCGAATATGGGAAAAATATCAAAGGTGGATTTAAAGAGGAAGAACTGATCGAAACATTGATAGGGGCAGGTTTCACAAAAGTAGAAATTAAGTATCACTGGTTTCTAGGCGAAACTTTAGTTGTAAATAAACCTAATTCCGAAAAAGAAAAGAATTTAGATACTGCAAAATGGTTCAACGAAGTATTACACAACTCAATGCCTTTGTCAAGACATTTATATAAATATGTTGGCTTTGTTGCGACAAAATAACATATCTAAATAATATATAACAGTCTTACTTAAGTAATGAATATTTTAATAATAGGTGGAACAGGATTTTTAGGAAGCTATATACGCCAATATTTTAGTAGTATACATTCGGTAGATTATACATATGCTAGTCATAATCATCCAATGGAAAGTGGTATTAGATATCAAGCAGGGAAAGATTCATTAAATCAAATTACAAATAAAAGGTATGATGTTATTATTAATAATATCAATCCTTTAAGTTTATCTTATGGACAGGTTGTTGCATGTACCGAAGATTTAATTTTGTTTTGCGGGTATTCAAATTCCAAACTCATACACGTTTCAAGTGTTTCTGCTTTATACGAAAATAGATTTTCAAATAGCTACAATTTGAAAAAAGCTATAACTGAAGATTTGATTCGAGCGGAAATACCAGAAGAAAATTTTGCTGTTTTAAGATTTACTCAGTTGTTTGATGACAAAGGCTTGTCCAGAACATCGCAAGCTGGGCTTTATTATTTATTGAAAGAAATCAAAAACCAAAATCCCATTTCAATATTTTCTAACAATAAGGACTGTTATAGAAATTATATGCCAGTTGAACTTGCTATAAAAATGATTGAAGCTATTGTTAATAAAAATCTTTGCGGAATATTTAATGCACATTTAGACAGATTTACATTTTCTTTTGATGAATTGATTAGAAATCTAACAGGATTGAATGAAAATTATAACTCAAGAGAATTAATAAGTGTAGGGGATAAAATTGGACTTCTATATTATATAGCACCTCAAAGTAATGATTTGGAAATCGCTATAGGAATTGAAAATAATTTAATTGATTATTTTAAAAAAGCTTATAATCTTATTTAATGAAAAAACATTATAATATATTAGTTACAGGGGTTGGTGCCATTATTGGATATGGAATTATAGAAAGTTTGAAATTGGCCCATTTAAATTGTAAAATTATTGGCATAGACGTATATGAAGAAAATTACGGTAAATATATTTGCGATAAATTTATACAAGTACCTTACACCAGTAATCCGGAATACAAAAGCATCATTAATGAAATAATTGATGAAAATAAAATTGATATTATATTTCCCGGAATTGAACAAGATTTATATTATTTTATTGATAATTATAAACAGTTTAATACTAAAATTGTACTTAATCAAAAAGAATTAGTTCATCTTTCAAAAGATAAATTGAGTATGTATCAATTTTTAAAAGGTAAATCTTACCCCTTTTTAATTCCAACATTTACGGATTTAAATTATAAATTGGCAGTTGAAACAGTAGGTCTTCCCTTTATTATCAAACCAAAAAGTTCATATGCTTCTAAGGGGTTTTATGTTATTCATAAAGAAGAAGACTATTTAAAAATTGCCGATGAAGTAAATAAAGCAACATTGTTTCAGCCTTCGGTGGGGAGCATCGATGAAGAATATACTATTTCTGTGTTTGGAGATGGCAATGGTAATTATATTGATAGTTTGATATTAAGAAGATATTTATCTATAGCTGGAGCTTCCGAAAAAACATTTACAATAAAAGACGATAGAAAGCTCATGAATGCTGTAAATGATTTAGTTGAAATATTCAAACCTGATGGACCAACTAATTTCCAATTCAGAAAAAAAAATGATATAGTTTATTTATTGGAAATAAATCCAAGAATTTCAAGCGCCTGCTCTTTAAGAACTAAATTTGGTTATAATGAACCTTTATTTTGTATCCAACATTATTTAGAAAGCAAAACGTATTCTATTAAAAATAAAAAAGATGGTAAAGCCATAAGGTACATAGCCGATCATATTACTTATGAGTAAAATAGCAGTTATATCAGACATACACGGAAATTTGCCAGCGTTAGAAGCTGTTTTGAATGATATCAAATCAAAGCAGATTAGCACTATTTACTGTTTGGGCGATTTAGTTGGATATTATTGTTTTTTTAATGAGGTGGTGCAAAAAATCAACGAATTAAAAATACCAACCGTTTTGGGTAATCATGACGATGCTTTAATAAATAATAAGGGTGTTATTGCAAGATCAAAAACATGTACTCAAATTTTAAAATGGCAACTAGAAAATGCTAGTGCGTCTACAATTAGTTTTTTAAAAAGTCTGCCAACTCATTTGGAAATAACCCACTCAAATCATTCTATTAAATTAATACATGCAGGATTAAAAGATAATGTTGATGAGTACTTATTTGATGTAAACGATACTTATTTTGAAAATCATCAGCTTAATGAAGATTTACTTGTTTCGGGGCATACTCATTTACCTTCATACAAAAAACTATATAGCGGCAAAACATGGATTAATCCAGGTTCGGCAGGGCAACCTCGGGATGGAAATAATAAAGCGTCGTATGTAATTATTGATGAAGGATTAAATCCTGAATTTATTCGTGTGTCATATAATTATGCTTTGGTAATTGAAGCTATGGCACTGAATGGATTTGAAAATTATATTTCCGAAGGGCTTAAAACTGGTAAAAAGCTATAAATATGTATTTAAAAATTGTAAATTTAATTCAAAAAAAATGATTTCATTTAATAAGCCCTACTTAACAGGTAAAGAAATGCATTACATGTACCAGGCAGTATCGTCTTGCAAAATATCAGGTGACGGAATTTATACCAAAAAATGCCACCAGTTTTTTGAAGAAAAATATGGCTTTAAAAAGGTGTTACTAACCACCTCCTGTACCGATGCCTTAGAAATGGCAGCAATATTATTAGATATAAAAGAAGGAGACGAGGTTATTGCCCCATCTTATACATTTGTGTCAACAGTTAATGCTTTTGTTCTACGTGGAGCTAAAATAGTGTTTGCTGATAGTAGTAAGGATAATCCAAATATGGATGTGGAAGCGATTGAAGCTTTAATTACTGATAAAACTAAAGTAATCCTTCCGGTTCATTATGCTGGTATTGCTTGTGATATGGATAAAATTATGCAATTGGCAACTAAATATAATTTATTTGTAATAGAGGATGCTGCCCAAGCCATAGATTCCTATTATAGAGATAAGCCACTAGGTTCGATCGGTCACATGTCGGCTTTTTCATTTCATGAAACAAAAAATATAATTTCTGGCGAAGGGGGAATGCTAGTAATTAATGATGAGCGATTTATTAAACGAGCAGAAATTATAAGAGAAAAAGGAACTAACCGCTCTTCGTTTTTTAGAGGGGAAGTTGATAAATATGGTTGGGTAGATATTGGTTCTTCTTTTTTACCATCAGATATTATTGCTGCGTTTTTATTTGCACAGCTTGAGAATTTAGATGATATTCAAAATAAACGAAAACAGATTTGGAATCAATATTATAATGGACTTAAAGCATTACAAGATCTACATAAATTAAAACTACCGCATTTGCCTAATTATGCAAGTAATAATGCTCACATGTTTTTTATACAATGTAATTCGTTAAAAGAACGTACAGATTTAATTGAATATTTAAAAAAGGACAATGTATATGCTGTATTTCATTATTTAAGTTTACATAAAAGCCCTTATTATAATACTAAACATGATGGTAGGTATTTAATAGAATCAGATAATTATTCAGATACTTTATTGAGATTACCTTTTTATTATGAACTTTCAGATGATGATATTCAGCGGATAAATAATTTAATAATTACTTTTTATAAATAATCTTTATCTAATTTATAAATCATAAATTTCAGAGTGGCAATTAAATTTCAAAAATTTCACTTAATTAAAATTTATTTTTGCCTTAATTCTTTTAGTCTTTCTTTAAATTGTTCTTTAGGTTCAATTTTAATGGCTTTAGTTAAGCAGTCAATGGCATTAATTGTATCTCCTTGCTGTTTTAAAATAACAGCTTTATTGTAGTAGGCATCGGCATTATTGGTATTTGCTTTAATGGCTTTATTAAAATAGAGTAATGCAGAATCCTTTTTATTGATTCTATAAAATTCATTGCCTTTAACAACAAATTCTTTGGATATGGCAAACAAAATATTTTGTAGTGCAGTATTTGTGGGATTTACTTTTAACCCGCCTTTAGCAGCTGACGCTGATTTATCAAAATCTTTTAAAATGTAAAAGTCTAAAGCCAAGGTTTGATAAAATGTTGAATAAGCTGCGTTTTGTTGCAAACCTCTGTCTACTAATTCAATGGATTGTGCAACAAGTTTTTTTTGTTTTGATAGATTAGCTGTGTTTGAAGCTAATTCTCCATAATTAGCAGCTAAACCCGATAATAATACAATATTTTTAGGCGCTTTAGATAAATCTGCTGCAAATAAAGTTTGGTTATTTTTCCAATCTTTATTGCGGCTATAGCTATAACCAAAACCAAGTATTGCTATTGTTAAAATAAATAGTGGGAGTGCTATTTTTGTTATTTTTAAGTACTTAGGTTCCATGTTTTTTAATAGGTTAATAGGCCAAGTTATAATAAAACAAAAACCTAATGATGCATGAAAAACTAAACGCTCGCCCATAGTGGCACCAATGTCTATAAAAATATTGGCAATGGGTAACATAAAAGCCCAAAAAATAAGTAAAGGAAACGCTAAAGGATGTCGCTTAAAAAATAATACAATAGTGGCTATTAATAATGAGCTGTAAAACAAAATGGAAACCCACACTTCCCAAGACATAAAATTACGATAGGCAATCGTATTGAATGAATAATCAGAAATTAAGGAATTTGGATAAATTAATAAACCAACGTATTTGATTAATACAAATAATTTAGTGGCAATGGTTTCTTGCGCAGTAGCAGCTAAGTAGGGATTACTAATAATATTATTCTTAAATAATTCATAGTTCCCAACATCGGCTGTAGCATGCCATCTTAAAGCAAAATAAAGACATAAAGCTAAACCCATATTCCATACTAATGCAGGCACACCAGTTTTTAAAAATAGTTTGATGCCAATAGCTGCGTACAATAAAATAATTATAGGGAACCATAAATAATTAAAGGTAAAATAACTCGTAACAAATACTAAAACAAATAAAGTTAATGCTAAATAGAGCTTTGCATCTTTCCAATTAAATGTTGGTGTTTTAAAAATAAAAAAAGCACAGGGTATTAAAATCATTAAGGTAACGGCATATTCTTTGCTCAATAGCGCTAAAAAGAATACAAATGTAAATAAGATCAGGTCGCCTTTTTTAAAGTTTTTTATATACCTAAATGCAAACATAAAGGAACCTAAAATAAAAAATAGTGATAATAATTCATCTCTACTTTTAATATTAGCCACTACTTCGGTATGAATAGGATGAATGGCAAATAATAAACAGGAAACAAAAACAACATCTGGCGAAAATTGTGGAATATATGCAGCGAAAAATAAATAAATAAATCCAACGCATAATGCAAATAATATCACATTTATAAAGTGTCTTAGTCCTAACCCATGGGCAAAAAAATCATCTTCGGTTAATACATAATCTTTAACTAAATCTTCATCGGCATCTAATCGTCCATTGTAATTTAAATCACCGGCAAACTGTATTGGTAATGAGTCATGTTTTACTCCAACAAATTGTTGTTCAATAGCGTAAGTAATAATGGATAATGGTCTATATCTACCCCCAGGCAGTATATTTTCTATATTAGATTGTTTATAAAACGAATAAAAAGCATCATTCATTAAAATATCAGGAATCCCTTTTACACCCTTCAACACAAATTCATTTTTCCGAATAACTTGTTCGTCATCATAGGCCATTTGATGACCAAGTGTATTTAAATAAACCCCTGCAGCAATCAGTGTAAGTATTAAAAACACTTGCAGTTTTTGGGTTAAAGGAAAAAATAGCAATTGGCTAGGTTGTTTTAAAAACAAAACTAGGCTTTGCCACAATGTTTTAAAATAAATTTTACAATGTAAAATAAATAGTTGCATAATTAGTTCCCTGATTTAATTCCTTTAATTGCCTCTATTGCTTTTTGGTTTTGAGGATTTAATTGTAAGGCTGATTGAAAACAACTTAATGCTTTATCTTTAGCTCCAACCTGTAGTAATCCCAGCCCCATGTTAGTCCATGCTTTGTCATTTGCTTTGTTGGCAGATAAAGATTTAACTAAAAATGCCATACCTTTTTTTATATTTCTTTTTTCAAATTGTTGAATACCTAAATACATATAGGCTGAGCTTATGTTGTTTAAAATTGAAATTGCATTTGGTTGATTAGGTATTATTGAAATTGCTATTTGTGCACTAAGCAGAGCGCTGTCTAACATGTGTAGGTGATAAAAATTAATTGCCTTATTACAATGCAGTGGAAAATGTTTTGGATATATTTGAATACCCTTGTTAAATAAGTTATTCGCCGTAACACCATAGTAAGATTTGAAAGATGAGTCTTTTGCAGTTTCACCAAGATCAAGATATGCAGAGGCGGCTCCCGTAATAACATTAATATTGTCAGGCGCATTTTTAATATCAGAGGTAAATAAACTAATGTTATTTTTCCAAGCAGTATTTCTTTTCAAAGTTAAAAAAGCAAAGGCACTGGTTTGAATAATTAAAATACAACCTAATAGTAATAAGGTTGATTTTTTTGTCCAACTCATTTTTTCAATCACATAAAATGCAAGCATTGACAATAAAATACATATACCTACTGAAGGGTGAAAGAACAATCGTTCCCCCATAGTAGCTCCAATATCAATAAAAATGTTAGCGATAGGAACAAAAAACCCTATGAATAGCATTAAACCAAAGGACCAAATTTTGCGCTTTAATAAGGCCCACATTGTTAATACAATTAGCGAGGCATAAGTAAATATGCTTAACCATACCAATGGTGATGAAAAATTTGAATAAGGTATGGTTTTAAAAGAATAATCTGCTATTAATGGGTTAGGGATAAAAAATAATTTAAGGTACTTAAGCCAAATGTAAATTTTACTAGCCCATATTTCATTTGGAGTGGCAAATAAGTAGGGATTTCCAATAATGTTATTTTCAAACGATTCCACTTGGATATCAACTCGATGTGTGGTGGCTGCAAAACGCATGGCTAAATACAAAATTAAGGCAGCACCAATGCCGTAAATTAATCGTGTAGATGCAAATTTAGACTGTTTTGCAAAGTAATAGCCTCCATATAAAAATAAAATAGGTACCGCAATTAAAGTTCCAGAATTAAAAAATTTCATGAGTGAAAAAGAAGCGATGCCAACAAAAATTAATAATATCCAAAAACCTTTTTCTTTTAAATTAATCTGCTCTTTGTAAAATACATATAAAATGGCGGGTATCAAACCAAATAAAACTAAAGCATATTCCTTACTTAATAAAGCTAATAACATATTAACCATGGTTAAAATCAAATCGCTTCGTTTAAAAGTCTTCATATACCGCAATGCAAAACCTAGTGTACTGAAAATAAAAATTAAAGATAAAATTTCATCTCTACTTTTAATATTAGCTACTACTTCAGTGTGCAACGGATGGATTGCAAATAACAGGAGGCTCAAAAAAACCATGTCTTTTTTATTCGAAAAAATGTAAGTAGTTAAAACATGGTACATAATTCCAATTAATAGGGCGTATAACAAAACATTGGTTACATGCCTAAAACCAGCACCTCTCACCCAAAAATCATAATCAGTATATAGTCCATCTTGATTTATATCTTCTTTAGGATCTTGTATTCTGTTATGATTAATATCCCAGCTATTAGCATCAACAATACCATTTGGTATAGTTCCAATAAATTCCTGCTCCATTGCAAAAGTAATATGGGAAAGTGGTCTGTATCGCCCACCGGGTAAACTATTTTCAAGTCCCATTTGTTTGTAATAACTGTAATAGCTATCATGTGTTAATAATGCCGGTATACCTTTTACACCTTGTATCACAAATTCGTTTCTATGCAAAACGTTTTCATCATCAAAAGCCACTTCATGATTAAACGTGTTTACATAAAGTCCAATGGAAATTAATATTAATACCAAATAGGGTTGAAAGGCATTTTTAAATGGAAAATACAAATACCCTGCCGGTTTATTAATGAGCGATTTGATGTTTGAGGAAATAGACATAGTAGTTAAAATACTCTAAAAAAATTAGAGGCTGTGTTGTTGGATTAAATTATAGTTTCAAATGTAGCTATTAAATATTTAATTAAAATACGGCTTATTTTTTTTTATAAAATTTTCCAAATTATGGAAATTCATTTTTTTTATAGTGAAATTAAATTAGTTTAAATAGTTTTAAACTTCAATGTATTTGCAACAAGTGGTTTAATTTAAAACAAGCAATAAAACTATATTTTTAAAAAAAATAATTACATTTAGCTTTTATAAAATTAAGTATTAATATCTACAAATTAAAAAATAATAACATATTTATCTTATGAAGTTCTGTATCACATTTCTGCTTATTTTAATTTCTTTTTTTAGTTATAGCCAAAAAAAAGTTCGCTACAAGCACACCGAATCAGGTTTAGGTTATAAAATAGTTAAAAAAGGAAAAGGAAAAAAAATTGAGAAACTAGATCGATTGTATGTGCATTACAATTTATTTTTTAAGTCAGATACAGGAAGTTTAAAGACAGTGATGCTTAATGGTACTAAAGACTTTATTTTGGGACAAGATGAGGTTTTGAAAGGTTGGGACGAAGGTTTTTTATTATTAAAAGAAGGGGATAGTTGTCTTTTTAAAATTCCTCCTCACTTGGGATATGGAGATAAAAAGGTTGGCAAAATTGCCCCTCAATCTACCTTATTTTTGCAGGCTAAAGTTACAAAAGCTGAAGAAGCTTTTTATCCTCATAACGCTTTGGATACGGCGAAATTTAAGTCTGGCTTAAAAAAAATACTAGTAAAAGCGGGTGATGGAAAACAAGCGAAACCATATGAAGAAGTGCGCATGCGTTTTACAGGCTATGTGTATAGCACTAAGGGTTACCGACAAGTATTCGAGTCATCAAAAACAAATAGTCAGGAGGCGGTCTTTCAATTAGGCTCTGGACGAATGTTAGCGGGAGTTGACGAAGGAATTGCAACGATGCGTGTGGGTGAAAAAGCGACCTTTATAATTCCATCTAATTTAGGTTTTGGCGACAAACCAGCAGGTAAAATATTACCTAATACAACCTTATATTTTGACGTGGAATTAATCAGCTCTATTAATGCAATTTTAAAGCCTTTAAATTCGGATACGGTATTTTTTGCTGATAGTGTAAAGCTTTTATTGTCAGAAAAAGCGGAAGGAAATTTGATTACGGAAGAAGATGTTGTCACATTTCATTACAAGTCTTATTACAAAAACACAAATGGCGAATATGTTGTTTATGATAATAGTTTTGAAAGAAATCAACCTTTAACCATTCGTCCCGGTTCGGGCTCTGCTTTTCCTGGTATTGAGCAAGCTTTTTTAAAGTTAAAAAATGGAGAAAAAGCAACGGTTATTGTTCCTAATAGTGTTGCCAATTCAAGACGTAAAATTCCGATTTTAACTGGAAAAAGAGCAGCTTTTTATGATTTGTATATTTTAAGTACGTTTAGTTTCCCTTTTATGAATTTGTTGAGCAAAGATACGATTACTTCTAATAGTGGTTTAAGATCAATATACAACAACACTGGTTTTGGTAATGATGTAAAAAAAGGTAATACAGTAAAAATTGCTTATACCGTTTATATTACAGATGAAAAAGGACTAAGACATATTTTAGATGGCACCCGTGATAGCGATAAATATTTAGATATTGAAGTTGGCGCTGGTAAAAATATTGCAGGTGTAGAAGAGGGGCTAATAGGCATGAAAACAGGAAGTACAAAGCGACTTATTATTCCGCCGGCTTTGGGCTACGGTGAAAATGGTTTACCCGAAAAAGGAATCCCTGCTAAAACTAATTTAATTTTTGATATAGAATCCTTAGAAATAATTAAATAAACTAATTTTAATTCTCAAATAATTTCATTTAATAACCTAAAACTAAATTTTATCTTTTATGAATTTTTTTAAGTATAGTTTCATCTTTTGCTGTAGTGCTATTTTATTTATCGGTTGTAATAAAACAGTTGATAAGTCCGCTGATTTAGTATTAATTCCAGTTAAAACAGGTAACAATTGGGGTTATATCGATTCAACTTGTTCCTTTAAATTAGATCCGGTTTTTGAAAATGCAGGCGAATTTCATAATAACAGAGCGTTTGTTATTAAAGCTGGACATGCGGCTTATATAAACGATTCCGGTAGAGTAATTTGCCCTTTTCAGTTTTTGCAAGCTACTGATTTTAGCGATTCTTTAGCTTTTGTATTAGATAATAATAATTCAATACAATGCATTGATGTTAACATGAAAACAAAATTTACTTTAAAAGATGTGCAAGAAGTAAACATATTTAAAGAAGGTTTAGCATCTATAAAACAAGCTGATAAATACGGATTTATTAATAAAACCGGAAAAGTAGTTATTCCTTGTCAGTATGATGATGTGTTGTTTTTTTCTGAAGGTTTATGTGCTGTGTCCATTACAAAACAAATGAATGATTCTACGTATTCAGAATGGACTTATATTGATGCCACAGGAAAAACAGTAATAGATAGTGTATTTGAAGTGGCTCAAAATTTTAATGGTGGTTTAGCTGCCGTAAAAAGAAACGGAAAATGGTCGTGGATTGATAAAAAACAAAAAGATGTTTTTGGAAATGATTTTGAAGAATGCCAATCATTTAAAAATGGTTTTGCGGCATATAAAAAAGATGGTTTTTTTGGATTAATAAATAAATCCGGTAAATTAATATTAGAGCCATCGTACGCTATAATTGGAAATTTTAACGAAGGTTTAGCAATGGTTTCGCTAGGGCCAGAAACAGTTGGTTTTATTGATACTACAGGTGTTATTAAAATACAACCTGAGTTTCAATTAGCTTCCAGTTTTCATAATGGTTTTTGCTATATATTTAAAGGCAATAAAATTGGTTTGTTAACCAAATCAGGACGGTTATTTTGTTCAGGTCAATTTGATTCAGCTCCAGGTTTTTTAGGTGCTGATTTTGGGTTTGTTGATATATCTATGAATACTCAAATTACTATTAATAAATCGACTGATTTATTGGAGTAAATTTTTAAACCTATTTTGGCTATATTTGTGTTAAAAAATATCTAATTAAAACATATGTTAAGTTTTCATTCGGCAAGTGCCAGAGTTATTAATACCAAGCGCGGTGTTACAGAATGTATGGAAATCGCTTTAGGCGATTCATATTCTGATTGCGATTTAATTATCCTTCACGCTTCAATAGGGCACAATTTTCTAGAATTGATTCAACAAGCAAAAGAAATGGCTCCTAAGGCTAAAATATTAGCAGCATCTTGTTGTGGTGTGGTTGGAAGAGAAGGTGTCAGCGAATCAATGAAAGACATAGCATTAATGGCCGTTAAAGGAAAAGAGTTTGCTGTTGCTCATGTAGATACTATTTTTGGGCATAATTCTTATGAAAAAACATTAGAAATAGCTCAGTCTTTAAAGCAACAATCGCCCGACATTAATATGATTTATTTTTTAGCTTCTGGTATTGATATCGCCGATGATTTATGTATCAAAGCATTTGAGTCAGTTTTTGGTCCGGAGGTTACTATTTTTGGTGCAACATCATCAGACAATATGAAAGGCTTTATCAGTTTTCAAGCAGTTGATGATAAAGTTTTTGAACACGGTGCATATGCTGTAGGGTTTTCTGATCCAACTTTAACGATAGATACGCAAGCAACACATGGATTTGTAGCAGTAGGCGAACCGTTAGTGGTTACAAAATCAAACGGACATATTATAGAGGAGTTTAACGGAAAACCAGCTTGGCAAGAATACACCAAACGTCTTGGTTTACCTGAAACTGCCACTTGTGGTGATTCCATTCCTGTTGGTGCTTTAGGCGAAAAGTTATCGCCAGAGTTAGCAAAAGAATACGGTAATAATCATATTTTGAGAGTAGTAACAAAGCATGATGGTAATAATATGTATTATGCAACTCAATGCCCTATTGGAACAGAATTATGGTTAACTAAACGAGATGAAGAGCTAATTTTTAGTGAAATGGATCGTATGGTAAAAGTTATGAATGAACGTGCAAATGGAAAAACTCCTGTAGCTGTTTTTCATGCCGATTGTTTAGCTAGAGGAAGATTTTTATTTGATAGAATTATAAAAGAAGAATTGGTTAGTAAAATGCAAAATCCTTTTTACGTTGATGGCAATTGCCCACCATGGTTAGGTATGTATGGTTTTGGTGAATTTGCAAGATTAGGTGGAAAAAACGAGTATCATAATTACACAACGGCACTTTATGTTATCTATCGATAATATTTTAATTTTATGTTAAAAAAATACGTAACAGAAGTAGTAGATAAAATAAAAAAAGTCTATTAACATTCTGCAACTTTGTAAACATGAATAGTCAAAAAGATTACGAAAAACTCTTACAAGATTATCATGATTTACAGTTACGTGTAACTCAATTTTCTAATATTGAGCAGCAACTCATCAACACTCAAGATAAGTTAGATAGTGAGTTACTACTTTATAAACGATTACAAAAATTTAATACTCAAGCTCTAAAGGAGTCTTCTAAACAAAATTTAGTAAGATTAATAACAGAATCCGTTATTGATATTTTAGAGATAGAATCGTCTTTGGTATATTTTAAAGATCATGAAGATGCCACACATTCGCTATTACATGAAGAGGGTTTATCGATAAATGATTTTAATAAACCAAACTATATTGAGGATTTAGAACTACTTTGCAATAACAAACCATTAGGAAAAGCAACTATACTTTCTGCTGATGTTTTTATAAACTATAAAACGTTTAAGAATTTTTCAAGCGGATTATTTTTTCATTATTACGAAAAGGAATTGGGATATTCATTTTGTATTTTAGGTCTTATCTCCATCGAAAAGGCTCCAATTTACGACCAATTACAAAGTAAGCATGAAACCATTTTCAGTATATTGTCACATCAAGTACAATCTTTGTTTGCTAACAGAGAAAAAAATGACAAAATCAAGGAGCAAATTATTAAAATTTCTGAATCAGAGGTTGAATTAAAAAAATTATCGCTCATTGCTACTAAAACTAAAAACGGCGTTATTATTACTGATAATAAAGGAAGAATTGAATGGGTAAATGATGCTTTCTCAGCTATTTCTGGATATGCATTAGATGAGGTAAAAGGCAAAAAACCAAAAGATTTTTTACAGAGTGAAGAAACCGATTCTACTGCACTAAAAAAATTAGCTAGTGCGTTAGCAAAAAAGGAAAATATAGAATTAACGATTATTAATCACAATAAAGCAGGTAAATTATACTACAATCAATTGGAAATAATGCCTGTGTTTGATTCTGATGGTAATCACATAAATTTTATTTCTCTACAAAAAGATATTACAGAAGAGATACAATCTAAAAAACAATTACAAAGAATTAACGCTCGTTTCGAATTAATCACAACTAAATCAAATATTGGGATTTGGGAATTAGATATAAAAACCAGTAAAGTGATTTTTAATGATGTTATTCTTAAACAATATGGTAAAAAAAGTACGGATAAAAATCTTGAAGGATTTTGGGAAAAATCGGTACATCCTGAGGATTGGGATATTGTAAATTCAAAAAAGGATGAATTAATAAACTCCGGTAAAGAAATTATAGAATATGAATATCGTATTATTAAAAATGATACCGGCGAGGTTAGGATAGTACGAGATAATACCATTGCCGAACGCGATGAGCAAGGTAAATTATTACGACTGATAGGTAGCTCTATTGATATTACCGAAGAACGGTTAAATAAATTACAGCTCCAACAAAATTTAAAACAACAAGAATTATTATCCGAAGTTTCTTTAGGGTTAAATAGTTTAACCGATTTTGATTCAAGAATTAATTTTGTTTTAAATCAAATAGGAAAACATATGAATGTTAGTAGAGTTTATGTGTTCGAAAACACTGAAAATTCTGCCTACTGCTCTAATACCTATGAGTGGTGTAATAAAAATGTAATTCCTCAAATAAATGAGTTACAAAATATACCTTATGAAATAATTCCTTCGTTTAAACCACTATTAGTTGAACATGGTTTTATTTATTCAGATGATATATCTTTCCTGCCCGATGATTTAAAGGCGGTGTTAGAGCCGCAGGATATAAAATCATTAATAATTTATCCATTATATGTTAATGGCTTTTACTATGGATATATTGGTTTTGACGAGTGTTTTACGCATAAAAAATGGTCGAAATTGGAGCTTGAGTTATTAAAAACTATTTCAGGAATTGTTTCAAATGCATTTGAACGCGATATTTCTCAAAAAGTATTAATTGCCAGCGAAAAAAAATACCGGGGTATTATCGAAAATATTAATATCGGTTTAATCGAATCTAATCTTGAAGGTGAAATTGTATTTAAAAATCAAAAATTCATCGAATTAACATTGATAGAAGATTCTACTTTATTACTTATTTCAGGCGATATGGAAGGCGACTTGAAACAAAAATTAGAGCTAGGAATTATTTTATCTTATACTAAAATTGGTCGTTCTGTATATGAAATAGATTTTAAACGTGCTGATAATAAAATTGTAACGCTTTTAATTTCAATTGCCCCTGCCATCAACCAGCTAGGTGATGTTTCGGGATATATTAACGCATTTCTTGATATTACATCTGTTAAAGTCCTGCAAAAAAATCTTGAAGTGGCATTAGTTGAAAGAGATAGTTTTATTGAAAAAACAAATTCTGTAAAATTATTTTATGAAAGTATTTTAGATCATTCACCAGCCAAAATTGCTGTTATAAGTCCTGAATTAGTATTTAGTTATGTAAACGAGCTAATGATTTACAGAGAACCAGTAATGGCTAATGCAATGGGTAAATCGATTATGGAATTAGCAGCGCTTCATCCTACTGAAGCAGAACGATTAAATAAATTGACTTCTTTTATTAATGAAGCAATTAAAAATAATAAACTAATACAATTTGAAGAGTCTCGAAATGTAAAAGAAGACGAGGAAGATAAAGAACTAGTTATTTTAAGAAGTATATTACCTTATTATAGAGTAGATAATACTTTAGAATATATTATAATTACAGGTGTTGATATTACTAATTTAAAAAATATTGAAAAATCTGTTTTAAAGAAAAACGAAGAATTAAAGAAAATAAATACGGAGTTAGATAATTTTGTGTACAGTGTATCACATGATTTAAGATCACCATTGCTTTCAATTAAAGGTATTTTAGAACTAATTTTAAAAACGAATTTGTTAGATGAAAAAATAACGCACTATTTAAATTTGGCTAAAACGAGCACTATTAGATTAGATGGCACAATTCAAGAAATTTTAGAATATTCTAAAAATGCGCGTTACGAATTAGAATTAGAAGTGTTTGATGTCCAAGAAATGGTGCAATTAATTTTCGAAGATCTTAAATTCACTGATAATATGGCTGTAAATTTTGAAATGGATATGCAAGGCTCGCCTATTATTTATTCAGATAAAAAAAGATGCAATACCTTACTCAAAAATCTGATTGGAAACTCAGTAAAATATAAAAGAAATAATATTGATAATTCATTTGTTAAATTTTTGATTTATACAACTCATGACAATATACAAATGCTTGTGGTAGATAATGGTATGGGTATTTCGGAACTAAGTATTGGCAAAGTTTTTGATATGTTTTATAGAGGAACTAAATTAAGTGGGGGCACCGGTTTGGGATTATATATTTGTAAGGAAATAGTAAATAAATTACATGGTGAAATTTCTGTAAAATCTCAATTGAATATTGGCACAACTTTTGAAATCAATATTCCGAAAATAAAACAGTAACAGAAAAAAACAATAAAAAAAAGATTGAATTAAATCTTAATTACTAACTTTGTAAATCATTTCGAATCAAGTTCGAGACAAGTTATGATCAATAAAAAAACTATTTTGAACAAATGAATCAGTACCTATTAATTGACGATGATGATATATTTAATTTTCTGCATTCAGAAGTTATTAAACAAGTTGATGCTTCTGCTGAAATTATCAGCCACAGTTCAAGTATTGAAGCATTAGACTATCTTAAAGAGCTTATTCATGATAAAATTCAACTTCCTAATTTCATTTTTATTGATATTAGGATGCCCGAAATGAATGGTTTTGAATTAATTGATGAGTTAATGAAGTTTCCTGAAGAAATATTTAAACATTCAAAAATTTATTTTGTAACATCCTCTCTCGACCAAAGAGATAAATTGAAATCAGTTAATTATCCAATTATAAAAGGTTTTAAAGAGAAAACGATTACAACAGAATTATTAAAAGATATGCAATAGAATAATAAATTATTTTATTGTTTTCTCAATTTCTTTTATTATTTTTTGGGTGTATTCTATGAATTTAATTTCATCTAAATTATGGTCTTTTTTTCCTAATTGATTTATTTCATTTTCAATCGTATCTAATGAAATTAAGCTGGTAGATAACTTCATTTTGTGACATAGTTCGATAATTTTATCATACTCTTTTTTTTCTAAATTTTTTTTAAGTTTTGTTACGTCTTTTTTTAGATTTTTTACTAAAAGGATAAGTGAATCTGCTACTAAATCATCACCTTGCACCATTTTTTTTAATCTCGATATATTAATTTTTTCAAACTTATTTTTCATTTAATTAGTGTTTTTTATAATTTAGTATTTTATCTTAGAAAATAATGGAGTAGGATTAATGGCTTTTTATCAATCCATCCATTCATCCCTATCTTCAAGCAGTCAAAATATACTTTTTTTGCGTATGCGCTGTAATAGCCAATATGGGAGTTTTTATATTTAATAACTTCCTGAGTTTATCTATTGCTTCAAAACCATCCATTTTTGGTGTATTTAAATCCATTAAAATAAGATCGTAAGTGCTTATCTTTAATAAGTTTAAAGCCTTATCCCATTATTTGAGGTATCTACTTGTAGCTTTCTTTGTTTTAATAAATTGACTAAAAACACTCTATTAAAATCATGATCTTAAACAATAAGTATTTTTCTCCTATTAAAATTTTGGTATCTTTAGTTAAGTATGTTTAAAATGAAATGACGGATACGAAGGTATTTACTTTTGTAATGGCTACTTATTACATATTCTAAATTAGCACCAATAGTTTCTATCTCAATTTTATGAATAAATCATGATTTTTTTTAAAAAGGTGGGCAACTATATTTTCATAAAAATTGCCCTTTATTATTAATGGCACGTCCTTATTTTGTTGATTGGGCTTAATTCTGTTATTCATTATATTAGCTTTAAAATGAATAACCGTATTAATAATTATTATTATTAAAACTTCCATTTTTCAACATATTATATATTTTACTTTTGCTAATTCCCAATTCATTTGCCGTTTTTACAACCTGAAAATCATTTCTTTTAAGGTAATTAAAGATGAAGCGGTTATTAAAATCATTTAAAGTTGAATTATTTAAATCATAAGTTGGTTGAGTATTAGAGTTGAAAATAATTTCATTTTCTGTGATCGTATTTTCATCAGATAGTACACATGCTAATTCAATAATTGTTTTTAATTCTTTTATATTTCCCGGATAATTATAACGCATTAATTTTTTCTTCGCATCGTTCGAAATGATTTTACTCTCCATATTATTACTTCTGCAAAATTCATTTTTAAACTCCTCCGAAATATATGAAATATCTTCTGTTCGTGATCTTAATGAAGGGATTTCTAATTTCAATCCTAAAGTTTCAAAATAAAGTTCTTCATTTAATTTTTTCTTTTTGAGTAAATCCTGAAAATCATAAACACTTCCTATGATAAAACGATGAGCATTAGTTCCAGCATATTCTTTTTGACGCTGAATTGCTTTTAAACTTTTAATGAATTTTATTAATTTAGATTGTAAATCAATAGTAAATTCTGAAATTTCGTTAATAAAAAATGTACCGGCTTCATGTTTTTTTAATTCTTCAGGTATCTTTTCAATTTTGTTGTCTGCTAGTCTTATGTATTTTTCAAAATTGTCTATATCATGAACTCCTATTTCATGAAGCGGCAAATGAGAGAGTTTTGAAGATACATGTATTACCTTTGCAATAAATCTTTTTCCTGTTCCATGTTCTCCAGTTATCGAAATATTTAAACTCGATTGGGCAGCTTTTATGATTAATTTTTTTATACTTGATATAGAATGACTTTTGCCGATTAAAAAAGTGTCGAGTTGAATGAAATTTTGAAATTGATTTTTTAAATGATTATTCTCTTCTAATAATTGTTTTTCCTTTATATACGATTGCATTATTTTATTTAAATAATCTAAGGCATTTTCATCTTTTATAATGTAATCATCCGCACCTAATTTAATTAAACTAGTGGCAACTTTTATATCTGTTTGCGACGAAATAATAATAATTTTAATACTAGGATTATAGGATTTATATTTTTCAATAATATCATCAGCAACCATATCAGTTAAACGATAGTCTAAGATTATAAAATCTGGATTTTGGCTGATTTTCTTAATTACTTGACTTCCTGTAAAATAACTACTACACTGAAGGTTGTTATTGGATGTTAGATTATTTAACAAAACACCGTTAAAAAACACATCATCTTCAACTATAAAAGTTTTATATGTAATTTCCATATTCAAATTTAAGTTAATATATAAATACTATCATTACGATAATTTTTTTCAATATATGGAAAATATTGAATTATTCCATAAATAGAACAATAATAGTAATTAATTTAATATTAAATCTATCATTTTTTGTTTTAAATAATCAGCGTCAAAGGGTTTTGTAATATATGCAGTCATTCCCGCATTTAAACATTTTTGTTTGTCACTTTTAACTGCATTTGCTGTTAAACCAATTATTGGCGTAACTATTTTTAAATTTTCTCTAATGTATTTAGTTGCTTTTAAACCATCCATTAAAGGCATTTGCACATCCATTAAAATCAAATCAAAGGTCTTTGTTTTTAATATTTCTATAGCTTTTTTTCCATTTTTTGCAATTTCAACATTTATTCCCCATAAAATTGATAATTTTTTTATTAAAAATATATTTAAATCATCATCTTCTACTAATAAAATATTTCGGTTTTGGCTTAATACATCAGTTATTTCATTTTTAGGTAATAGGTTTTTCTTTTTTGTAATGTTTGTTGCTTTTTTTAATTCAATTTCAATTTTAAATTCAGAACCTTTGTTTTTTGTACTTTTTACATCAAGTTCGCCACCCAATAAATTGATAATATTTTTTGATAATGATAATCCTAAACCTGTTCCACCATATTTTCTTGTAATTTTATTATCTTCTTGTTGAAATGGCTCAAATATGATCCCTATTTTTTCTTTGGTAATCCCAATGCCTGTATCTTTAACTACAATTGCTATTTTTTGAGTATTAGTGGTATCTTTCAATACATCTACTGATAAACTTATTTTTCCATTTTCAGTAAATTTTATAGCATTTGATAAAATGTTAAGGATAACTTGGTTTAATTTTATTTTATCTGACTGTAATAAATTTAATTTGGAATCATAAATACTGTTTACTTCTAAATTTTTTATATTAATTTTTTCTTTAAACGAAAATATGGCATTTTCAATCATTTCTTTAACAGAAACTGTTTCCATTTCCAACTTAAGTTCATTGGCTTCAATTTTCGAAAAATCTAAAATATCATTTATAAGGCCATTTAAATTTTCGGACGATATACTTAATATTTTTATGGAGTCTTGTTCCTTTTTAACATGGGGCGACAGTTTTAAAATGTTGCTTATTCCTATAATTGTATTTAGCGGTGTTCTTATTTCATGGCTTAAATTAGCTAAAAACCGTTCTTGCAGTTTTTTAGTTTTTTTAATTTCTTCTATATATTTTAATAATTTCTCTTGTTTTTCTTCTTGGTCTTTTTTAAACACTAAATTTAAATAAACATTACTAAACAATAGTGCCACAAAGTTTAAAATAGATACATGGTAATTGTTAAACTTATTTGGTTTTGCACTTGACAAGGTAATTATTCCAATGCACTCCTGCTTTGTTAAAATGGGTATGCAAACTCTCGAACGGGTTTCCCACCTTCTTTTGCTATCGGTTGTAATTATATTTTTTTCAATTAATGTATCTTTAATTAAAATGGGCTTTTTATTTCTACACACCCAACCTGGGTGTCTTTCAAGGGCTGATTTTTCTGCTAAAATACTTTCGGCTTTTGTAAAACCTCGGTACGACATTAATTTTAATTTATTACTTTTTTTATCATATAAAAATATGCCTGATAGTTCAACTAGGATTATTTTTTCAATAATAGTTTGGCTATTGGCTACTAAATTTTCAAGGGAATCTGAATTTGAAATTAGTTGTGTGATTTTTTCTAATTTTTCAGCATATTTTATGTTAATCGACATGGTAAATTTATAGCAGGAAAGTGATTTTTTTAAATTTTAGGCTTAATTTTAATTAAAGATTAAAAACTTATCTCATATTTATCAAAGATAATAACTCTAATCTGATTTTTTCCGTTTTTATATAAAAACTGAAAGTAGTAAATGCCAGTAAAGTAGGTTGTTATTTAATAGCTCAAAAATTAAGTCGATTTTTTGGCTAATTAAAAGGTTCTTTTTTATGTAAATTCCGAAATCTTGTAATTATTATATTAAAGATGTGTTTGTATACAAAATACTAATAACTGAGTAATTTTATAGCCTCATATTTTTAATGTTTTATGTATAAAAAAAGCAGAATACTCAAATTTGAATATTCCGCTTTCTAAAAAAAATTAAATGATTAGTCTATAGCAATTTTTTTAGTAACACTTGTATCATTTTTATTGATATTGATATAATAAATACCTCTTGATAAATTTTGTAAAATAACTTGAGTTTTTTGCTCATTTCCTTTTATACTATAAATTACTTTTCCTAAAACGTCAGTTATTGTAACTTCACATCCTAATTCAGTGCCTTGTATTGTAAACATTCCTTTGTTTGGATTCGGATAAATAAGTACATCTGAATTTTTATTTTCACAATTGATTGATTGCAAACTGTAAGTTTTTGATTGCCCATTGTAATCCGTTTGTTTTAATTGGTAGTATGAAAGTCCATCAATTGGATTTGTATCAGTATAAGAATAGTTGTTTTTAGTAACCGTGGTTCCATTACCGTTTACAAAAGCAATTGATTCAAAAGTTAATCCATCGGCTGAACGTTCAATTGTATAAAAATTATTATTTATTTCTGAAGCTGTTGACCAATTAATGACAACTTTTTTATTTTCACAACTTAAATCATAATTAGTTAACTCAATTGGTAAAGGATTTATTGAAGTTTTTGATGCTAAGGTAAATGGACTAAAATTAGTAACAACTGCCGCTGTATTTATACTACCTGCTGTGTTATTTCCTGTTGTTCCTCCGTTACCATGGTCTTTCCATGATGAACCATCCCACCTAGCAAGCAATAACTGGGTTGGATCGTTTACTCCGCAGCTGCGTGGCGTGTTCCAACTTAAATTTACTGTCACATCAGATAAACCAGCTGTACGATCAATTATCCAATATTCACATGCGCTAATATTGTTTATAGTAACGTCTTTTAATGTTACATTGTAACTTGCATTTGGGTTAGTATTAAAATACTCGGCAGTAAAATGATCTGTAGTTAAACTTGGAGCTCCAATTGCCGCTGGTGCATAATTATTTCCTTTACCAACAGGAAATGTAAATGCTTCATTACCAATTTTACGAACAGGCCCAACTACATGGCTTGTATTACTTGCTCCGGTAGTTGTTGCATTATCATTAATAATTAATAAATTGGTAGCATCTGAATTAACTAAGCCTGAGGTTAAAGTTATGTTAGTTCCTATTTCAATAGGACTATTTAAGGTTAAGGCATTGCTTGCTTTATTTACTATGACGTTTGCAAATACCTCATTACCACTATTTTTGTTGATGCTTTGAGCTGTTGTGCCATTAAAATTAACAGTACCAACCCCCGCATTAAAAGTGCCATTATCTTGCCAATTACCAGATACATTTAAAGTACTGTTTGCTACACCATTCATTGTTAACGTACCTGTTGATGCTATCGTAATATTTTTTGCTGTAATTGTACTTCCTGAATTTAAAGTTAAACTTGCTCCCGAATTCACAGTAATATTTTGCGCCGAACCCGGAACGCCAACTATTGGTTGCTGAATGATACAAGTGCCATTAGCTGGTATAATAACATTATCATTATTAGTAGATGCAACAGAGGCCACTGAATAACTTGTACCGTTATATACATACCAATTACTTGCAACAGACCAACCTGTGCTTGTGCTACCTCTCCAAATATAATCTCCAGTAGCTGGTGCCGGCGAAATAATTGGATTATCAATTGTTACTACAACACTTGATATATTTGCACATCCATTATAAGTTGCGGTAAGTGAATAATTTGTTGTTGAACTTGGACTAACATTAGGTGTTAAACTAGCTGACGTAAATCCAGCAGGAGAGGATGTCCATCCATTGGTTGGTGTACCAATAACTGTTGATTGTACTATAATATCATCAATACCAATATTTGAAATACCATAATCGGAGGTTCCTGTAAATTTAAGTTTAACATTTGTATTGGCGCCTCCACAATAGGCATTTAAGCTGATACTAATTTGCGTCCATGCGCCATAGGTGGCATAAGTTGTTCCAACCTGCGCATAAGCACCATTATTTGTATTAGCATATACATTTAAAACGTCTGTTCCATCCGAATTATAAATCCAAAAAGTTAGGGTAGCCGTTGTTGAAGCACTCAAATTCATGGAGGGTGAAATCATATCACCTGTAACTCCAGCACCTACCCAATAAGAATAGAAAAAGCTGCAATAGCCAGTATAACCGTTACCAGCCCATGTACTTCCTAAAGCAGAAGGATTTTCTAAACTTGTAGAATAATCTGGACCAACTCCTGCTGTGTTATTGCTTGTTCTTGTCCAATCTGTGGGCCAAGCTCCATTATTAAAATTAGTTTCTAATATTTTATTGGTAAATGTTAATGAGCTAGTTCCGTTTAATTGAGTAGTATTACCAACACAAATAGTTGTATTTGTACCAGCGCTTACAGCAGGATATGGAGTAATTGTTTGCGATGTTGATGTGTAAACAACATTACCTGGCCCACTACCATTAGCGTTACTTGCAAACCAAAAGTTCCCTTCATTAACAACATCAAAGCTTAAATTTTCATTGCCAGCAGTTAAAGGTGCAGTCACCAAAAAAGTATAGGTGCCTGTTGCTCCTGCTGCTAATCCACCGGCATTTGCTCTAATACCTAAAGGATAATCCAAATCCGAATTCCATTTTACTCCAATATTAATATCTGGAGTTGCATCTGTCCATGCTATTATTCCTGCATTTTTTACAGTAACGGTAACAGTTCTAACTTCTCCTACACACCAGTTACTTGAGCCAATATTCATTGATTGAAATTGAGCAAGCCAATTTGTAGGTGGTGGCGGACAACTAAGACAGGTTATTATACTTGTACCAGCATTAGAAGCTACTCCGCAACCCGGAAAAGCAGTGGTATTATAATGAACATAATAGGTTCCTGCAACGGTTGCTGTCCATGTTAAAGGAGTGGCTCCATAAGCAATAATTGGCCCAGCAGGTGTTCCTTGATGCACGGTTATAAAACCACCTAAGCTGTAAGAGGATTGATAAACACTACCTGCTGAAACACTATTAATAGTTGAATATTCTGATTGATATTGCACTGTTGAAATGGTTACGGGTGCGTTATCTATTGGCGCTGTTACGGTTCCAAAAGCTCCTCCGTTCGCACAACCTGCTATTCCTGTACTAAAACTCCATACTGAACAACCGGTGGCAGCACCTATGACATTTCTTGGTACTATTTTCCAGTAATAGTTAGTTGAATTTAATAAAGTTCCTGGGTTATAAGTAGTACCTGCTTGATTTGTACCATTTACAATATTTGTAGGAGGATTATTGGTGCCAAAATAAACATCATAACTTGCTGCACCGCTAACAGCAGGCCATGATAAAATTTGAGAAGGGCTTACACCAGTTTGCCCATTTGTTGGAGCAGTTGGAGCACCCACACAGTTAGGTGGAGTTGTAGGTGGTGGCGGACAAGCTTCTCCAGTTACTAAGGTTGAACCAACCGTGGCACCACCAGCACCAACAGAATAAACTAAAGTAGAATTAATCGTTAAGGATGCTCCTATTTCACCAGGGCTAGCACCACCATTGTTATAAACTAACGAATAGGTTGATGCTGCAGGTAAACAAAAATTAATAGTTTGTGTAGTTCCTGTTGTAAAAGTACTACCAAAGGTTTGAAATAGCGAACTATTAACATAGAGTTGCATCGTTCCGCCACCATCCCAACCGTCGCCCCAGCTATCTGTCATTGTAATGGAACCTGTACATGTGTTTGGGGTAAAACTAACCGTATTTGAATTAGCACTTAAACCTGAATTAGAACAAGTAGTAACATACCTGTAGTACGTTAATACCCCAGGGCTTGTAATAACAGTGCTTGCAGCAGTAGCACCTGTTATATTATTCCAGGTACTATTATTAGTGGAGCTTTGCCAAATAGAACTAATACCAACACCAGCTGCACTACCTGTAGTTGATAATGTGATATTTTGACCTGAACAACCAACAGCACTTGATATAGCAGCAACTGCAGCAGCTGGCGTACCTGAGCAACTAACCGGCACTGCCTGAGAAACAGAAATATCATCAAAATTAATAAAATAATCTCCGGAAGTCCAAAAACAATCCCACTTTAAGAATATGTTGCCTGCTGGCGGAGTAAATGTATGCGATTTTGTAATACAAGTTCCGTTTTGAGTTTCTTGCGATACTGTTGCTAAGGTTGTCCAAGGGCCCGTTGCTGTTGGTCCATACTGAACATTAAAAGAACCCCATGGATTTGTTCCTACGGTATTTGCTGACCAATTTGCAGCTTTATATTTATAAGAAAGTGTAATTACTCCTTGATTATTTGTGCCAGGAAGCACAGGCGAAACAAGATTACCAGTTGTTACAGTCGAATATAAATTTCTTCTCATAGATGCACTACCACATGCGGTAGTTGCGGTAGTCCTTACTATATTCCCTGTCCAACCTGTAGAATTAACATTAAAATTCCATGTTGTAGTAGTTATCTGAGAAAATGCAACATTGTAAATAAAAAATGAAAAAAATAATAAAATAGAAAATAAACGAGAAGGGGAAAACAATAATTGAAAGAATTTTTCTTGCTTTAAAATCCCCAGTCTAGAGTGTATGTTGTTGTAAGTTTTTACTTTCATAATTTTCATTTATTTTGTGGTTTAATTAAACTATTAAAAATTCTAGACACTGATTAAAAACAGTATTCAGCTTTATAATGTTAACAAATAACTAATATTAAGTTACAACTAAGTTACTTTTATTTAATTTCATTTTTATAATAACAACAATATTTTCCACATTTTGGAAAAAAGTAACATAAATTTTTGGTACGAACTTTGTAATTGTAGAAATATATATTTATTTTTATTAAAAATTAGGACTATGAAAACACTCACAACAAAACAAAAAGTTTTATCAATTGTTTCAATTGTATTAACTTTAAATGTAACATCACAAACTTTTTGGACAGAAAATTTTGGTACCGCAAACAGTAAAGGTGATAAAGGAAATTTGGCCTATGATTATAACGGATCAAATGGGCAATGGACAGCTAGCAACCCCTCAGTTAACGGCAAGTATCCAAATCAATGGTATGTTAGCTCAATGGAAGCAGGTGTAGCTGTTGGTAGTTGTTCAAAACGATTTACACCCAAGTCTAATCTCACAAATAACACATTGCACATTGCAAGTAGTACCAATAAAAAGATAACAAATAATGAATTAACTACTGGTGATATGGGAGCATTTTATGCAATTACTCCAGCATCATTAACTGATAACTTAATCGAATCACCTTACATTAATTGTGCAAATAGAAATAATATTACATTCAGCTTTGATTATTTTTGTGGTGCTCGCACTGGTGCATTATTTGCAGTATTCTATTTTGATGGAACAGATTGGAGTTCTCTAGATAAACCTGGAGCAACTAAAAGTGCTGTATGCGGTGCTTCAGGTAAAATGACATGGATGAGTTCTACAGTTTATACTTTACCTGAAAGTGCTTCAAACAATGATTCAATAAAGATAGGATTCAATTGGATAAATGATTCTATAGTATATGATGATCTTGTCGGAGATTCTTTAAATCCGGGTTTAATCAATAAATTCTATTCAGTAGCTATCGATAATATTGTTATTTCAGGTAATTATCTTGATCCAAATATTAATGTAAACAGAACAGCTAGCAACACTAGTAAAATAGATATCAAAACAGTTTCTGATAAAAAAAATAACCCTACCATTGTTTTTACAACTTACAACGAAAAGTTTCCAGCTAATGATTTAATAATAGAAAGTAGCACAGATGGAACTAACTTTAACGAGTTAAGTAAAATAAAAAGTAGCGCAGTAAAAGGCAGTGTTACAAAATTAGAGTATAATTTTACAGATAGCAAAGCAAATGATGGTGTAAATTACTACCGCATTAAGCAAATTAACGCTGATAAAACAATGGTTGTTTCTGAAATTGTTTCAGTGGATCATATTAAAGCTAAAAACATTACGTTTACAGTATATCCAAACCCAAACAGTGGGCAATTTACAGTTGATTTTTCGGGAATTGAAAATAACCATGAAGTACAAATTGTTTTAAATGATATGAATGATGGGCATGAAATTTACTCAACTACATTTTCATCAAATTCAATTGAGTCAAATAAAATGGATGTAAATCCGCCAACAAAAATTGCTCCAGGTAGATATTTATGTTCCCTAATATTTGAAGGCATTAGAAGCAGCGTAATTGTAATGATTAACTAATACTTTTATGTAACTATTTTTAAAAAAAGAGCCAATTGGCTCTTTTTTTGTTTAACCTAAAATCGTTTATTAAATATTTGATTAAAATGTATCAAATATTTTAGTTAGTTTTACAGTGTTTTTATTTTAAAACCTAGCTCATAATTAGCTCTATTTTAGCTATTGTAAATAGGATAGTATATATGAACAACATGATTTTAAATTTATAAATCTTATCTATGAACTCAAACCTTACATTTTTTAAAGCTTGCTTTAAAAACGAAATGCAGTCAACTATTAATTTATTGGCAGCAATGCCTAATGATAACCTAAGTTATAAACCGCATCCAGTTAACCGTTCGGCAAAAGAAATAGCAGAACATATTTTAGCTCATGTACTTGATTTAAAAATAATTATTGAAAATAATGCTTGCGACGAAGCCTTAGTCTTTGATTTTGAAAGCGCTGCTGATGCGAGCCAAAAATTAAGCCATTTATGGACAGCCGTTGAGCAAGCGCTCGAAAAAGTAACAAACGAACAGTGGGAAAACGAAATGGTGGAGCTATTAGTTTCCGGAAAATCATTTGCTACTATGCCACGTACAAATATGATGTGGTTTTTCTTTTTTGATATCATTCACCACAGAGGTCAGCTATCATCTTATATTCGTCCGATGGGCGGAAAAAACCCTGCCGTGTATGGCTACAGCGCAGATACAATTTAGTACTAATTAAAAAAAAATAACCGATGCAATTATTTACAAAAAAATCAATTACTGCATTGCTTGCAAATCAAATGATTGAAGCAGCAACAAAAAAAGCACAAGAAATTGGATTTTCTATTGCCATAACCATTGTTGACGAAAGTGGAAACTTAAAAGCATTTTCTCGCATGGATAATGCGCCTTTAATTTCTATAGATGCCTCGCGTAAAAAAGCCATTACCGCTGTTGGATTTGGTTTTCCTACAGGTGATGCTTGGTATAATTTTATTAAAGACGATCCTATTTTAAATGATGGCGCTCATAATTTAAAAGATTTTATTTTGTTGGGCGGCGGTTCACCTATTACTATTGATGCAACTATTGTGGGTGCTATTGGTATTAGTGGCGGCCATTATAAACAAGATGAGCAGTGTATGAATGCTGCTTTAAGTATATTAGCTTAATAGTTAAATTAGTATGAGATTAATAAACACACTATCAGAAATTGAAAAATTTGTAGAAAGTTTTGCTAATTTGGATAGTTTGGAAGTGTTGATTGATACTATTAAAACTCAACTTGAGTTAGTTGCTCAACACGATACGACAGGTCTTTATTTATATAACGAAGAAGAGCATAAATTAAAGTTATTTTACGCCAAAGGTTTTTCGGAAGAAGAAAAATCAAATGCTGAATTAACAGCAATGGACAGGCACCCTGGCCACGTTTTTAGAACTGGAGAAATTTTATGGGTACACGATCAGGATGTTGAACATAATCCTTTTTCTATTGATTCAATAAAAAATTCACATACACGTTCTCGTATTTACGTTCCTGTTACATCAAACAATAAAATTATTGGCGCATTTGGTATCCAAAGCGAAAGGCCTCATGCTTTTGACGAAAAACACTTAGCCGTTTTAAAGGTATTTGCTTCGTTAGCCGGTAACGCTTATTTGGCTATCAATAAAAATAATTTAATTAAAAAACAAAACGAAGAAAATAGGAAACTTTCTTACTTGGCTACTCACACCCCAAATAATGTGATTTATGCCGATAAAGACGGGAAAATAACTTGGGTAAATGAACATTTTGAACATTTAACAGGGTACAATTTACACGAAATTTTAGGCAAAACACCTGGTAGTTTTTTAACAGGACCTGAAACTGAACCTGAAAAAACGAGTCAATTACGCAACGCTATTCAAACAAAAACTCCTATTGAACTTACTTTAGCAAATTATAAAAAAAATGGTGAGCTATACCATATTGCTGTTCAAGTAAATCCAGTTTTTGATGAAAATGGTGAATTCCTCTATTTTATAGCGATACAACAAGATGTAACACAATTAGTAAATAAAAAAAGAATAATCCTTGAAAATCAAAATCAGTTGCAAGTTAACCTTAAAAGGATAGCTGAGTCGCAAGCGCGGTACAGCAATTTGTTGCAAACAACAAATGATTTAATAACATCATTAGATGGAAATGGAACTATATTGTATGCAAATAAATCGTGGCTTAATAAACTAAATTATACATTAAAAGAAGTACTTGGAACAAATATATTTAGTTACGTTCATCCTTATTCGCAAGAGCATTGTATGACTTTTTTTGGCGAATTAAATACTAAGAAACTAAATACGCTAGATGTAAGTTATAGTTTAATAAGTAAAGATGGAAATAAAATAGATGTAGTAGGTAATGTAATTTGTAAGTTTGAAGATAGTAACCTTATTGAATTAAACTCTTTTTTAAGAGATGTAACAGAAATTAATAGAATAACTCTAGAAGAAAAAAATAGAAATCTAGAATTAAAAATAAGTAAAGATAAATTGGAGCAAGTGATGGGCTCTTTAAACGAAACTGTTTGGGGAGTGAGTTTGCCAGAATATAAATTAGAATATATTAGTAAATCTGCTGTTTCGTTATATGAACGTCCGTTAGAAAATTGGCACGTAAATTCTAATTTATGGTCAGACGTTATTCATTCTGATGATAAAGAAAGGATAGAAAAAGAGTCGGAAGCACTTTTTATAACTGGACAAACTAATTTAGAATATAGAATTGTTACTCCTGATGGTAAAGTAAAATGGATATTTAGTAATACGCGAATTATTAATAATGAAAAAGGCATTCCTTATTTAATGACAGGTATTTCGGGAGATATTACAAATAGAAAGATAGCTGAACTTGAATTGATTAACTATAAAACAGCTATTGATTCATCAGCCATTGTTAGTATTACTGATACTAAAGGTTTTATTACTTATGCCAATGATAAATTTTGTGAAGTTTCAAAATATTCGCTACAAGAATTAATTGGAGCTAATCACAACATCATTAATTCTAAATTTCATTCAAAAGAATTTTTTAATGATATGTGGCAAACAATTTCATCAGGTAATATTTGGAAAGGTGAAATTAAAAACAAAGCTAAAGATGGTTCAGAATACTATGTAGAATCAACCATAATACCATTTATGAGCGAGGGTAAACCATTTCAGTATATTGCCATAAGGTATGAAACAACTCAGCTAAAATTAAAAGAAGATGCGATTTTAAATCAAAAACTTTTTTATGAAAATATTTTAAATAATATTCCGGTAGATATTGCCGTATTTGATGCAAATCATAAATATATTTTTGTGAATAAAAAAGCAATTAAAGATGACGAAACCAGAAATTGGTTAATTGGCAAAGATGATTTTGATTATGCTGAACGGAAAAATTTACCTGATACATTTGCTAAATCAAGAAGAGAAGTTTTTAATCAACTAATTGCTACTAAAGAAGATTATACTTGGCTTGAAGAACTGAAAAATAATAACGAAACAGAATTTAAAGAGCGTCGCTTTCATGCCGTTAAAGGTGAAAATATAGTGATAGGTTACGGATTAAATGTTACCGATTTAAAAAAACACGAATTGCTTTTAGCTGAATCTGTGCATGAAAAAGAAACTCTTTTAGGCGAAATTCATCACCGCGTTAAAAACAATTTAGCCATAATTGATGGTATGGTTGAGTTAAAGAAAAGTACGGAGCCTGATTTGCATTTAAAAGAAACGCTATCTGAAATTCAATCAAGAGTAAAAACAGTGGCTTTAGTGCATCAAAAATTATATCAAAGCGCTTTGTTTTCAAATGTTAACATTGGTGATTATGTTTTAGAGTTGATAGATTATCATAGAAGAATACTTAACAAAACGGCCAGCGATCAGTTTAAATCTAAATTAGGTATAAAAAATATTTATACAGATATTTCGAAAGCTGTAACCTTTGGTTTAATTTTTAATGAATTATTATCCAACAGTTTTAAATATGGCGTTATAAACAACTTTTTGGAAATTAGTATATCCATGGAAATAAAAGAAGATAAGGTTTATTTCATTTATACTGATTCTGGAAAAGGTTTATATGCAGATGAAAAAATTAATAATAAAGGATTTGGTTTAAATTTAATTAATACATTAAGCAAACAGTTAAAAGCGCAGATTAATTATCCAAAAGAAAACTACTTTAAAATAGAGTTAGATTTTTCAGTAAAAAATATACAAGTTCAAATAGCGGAGTAGGGTAAAGCGTTATTTATTTTGATAATGCCTTTTCAGCAGCATATTTTTTATTTATATCAATTATTTTAACTTCAACTCTCATATTTAATTCTCTTTCTTTTTTATTTTTAGGATGTTTAATAATTGGTTTTCTTCCGGCATATCCTTTTATAGTTAAGCGTTCTTTTGGAATTCCTTTTTGAATAAGGTAGTTATAAACTATTTCGGCCCTTTTTTTAGATAATTTTGATGCAGAACCTTTAAATCTATATTGCTCCTCAACTGTTTTTCCTACGTTATCTATTCGGTGATTACCTTGTGTATGCCCATTAATGCTTATTTTAGCAGGATTGCTATTTAAGTACTCAACTAATTTATCTAATTCTGTATATGATTTTTGTTTTAATACTGTTGAATTAGGAAAAAAAAACACGTTGGGTAAAGCTAATTTGTCGCCTTTTTTTAGTGGGGATATTAAAATCAAATAATATAATTGGTCATCAACATGTATGCAATTATTATAATTAAAGCATTCTTCAAAAGGTAAGTAACCAAATAGATCACATTTTAAAATCCATTTGTTTGAGTTTAAAAATTCAGAGGAGTAGGAGCAAATAGAATCATGATAAATTAAAAAATCATTTTTTGAATTATTTTTTTTATAAAATCTTAATTTTGGATTAGGAATTATTTTTTTTGTAGTAGCGTCAATAACAGTAAAATATACATCTACTGGTTTTTTTGGTAATTTTATTTTCTTTAAGGAACTAGTTTTATTGTTTTCATTATTTAATTTAAGTTCAGTAATTACATCAAAAATAGAATCTTTTAATTGAAACATAAATTTAGTTGATTTTGATTTTATCAGGTTTGTATCAACTATTGTAGCAACCGAATCTGATTTTGAAAAAATAGGAGGATAATCTTTCCCATAATTATACGAGGTTTTTACAACAGTTTTTTTTCGTTTTTCAGTAATTGAATTTGTTTCTATAATAGTGTCCTTTTTTGTAACAAATTTTGTTTTAACGCTATCTACAAAAGATGTTTTGCTTTCATTTATTTCTTTTACATTAGTTTGGTTTGATACACTATCTTTTATAATTTCTTTAGTTTCAATTAGTTCTTTAATATTTTTTTTAGTTACAATACTATCTGTAACTGTTGTTGATTTTAAATTAGTAATAGTGCTATCAGGTTTTGTAATAGTGGGTTTAGTATTTGTTTTTTGATCCGTTAATACGATGGTTTTTTTAACAAGCATATCAGGAGTTGGTTTTCCTGCTAACGAATCTAATTTTTTTACGGCTTTAGCTTGAACAACACTTGCCGAATCTACTTGAGCTGAATTTAAATTTTTTGTAGCCATGGCATCACCCAAAAAGTTCGAATAGCCCATTTTTTTATCATTGCTATTGGCACAAAGTTTATCTGCTATCGATTTAAGTCGATCTAACGGGGCACTAAATTCTTTTCTTAAATACTCCAGTTCATCCTCCGTATCCGTTTTAATGATTTCTTTATTAACTTTTAAAACGTAAGAGTAATCGCAGGTTTGTAAATCAATAACATGACCTAAATCGGGACCACTTAAGTTATTTACTAAAATATAAATAGCTTCGTTGTATGTAACCTCAATTTGTTTACTTGTAAATAAACTTCCTCTAAATGATGTAGATTGATAATCGTCAGTATAATTAACTTTCTTACTTATGCTATCCACTTTTGTAAAAATGCTATCAACAGTTGTATTACATAATTTAATATTATTTTTTATTTTATAAACTTCCAAATCATAACGGTCGTTTTCGTTATTTGGTATAATTGTAAAACTAATAAAACAGGGTTGATGAAAAACAAATTTGTACCAAATAAGAGTTCTATCTTCTTCTGATTTTTTGATAGTTGTTTCGTAAAATAAATTGAAATTTTTTCTGATAATGCATTTATGCGACATGATCATTTCTGATAGAGCGCCCATTCCTTTATACTTTTGAGCAAAATCCTCATAATTTTTTTGTCCAAATAAATTTTGAAAAAAAAATAAATGCAATAATAAAATTATACTAATCCAGTATTTATTAAGCATGTTTTTTATAGAAGCTCGTAATTACAAATGGTTGAATTACTGTTTGTTAAATGTATATATTTTTGGTATAAAATAATACCTATTTTCTATATTTTAATCTTGAAGAGAACTTAAAACATAATTTTTAAGATCTTCAAATTCCCAAGGTTTAGGCAGAAAGCCGTTTATTGCTGAATTTTTAATTCCATATTCTAATTTGTTTTCAGATTCACCGGTTAACAAATATTTTTTAGATTTAGGGAATTTCTCGTGTAAATAATCAATTATATTAATACCATTCATATCATCTAAATGATAATCTGTAATAATTAAATTTATATTTAAATTATTAGTATGATAATCGTTTATAATCTCAAACGCTTCTTCACCTGAAGTGGCGAGTTCAATAATATGGTCATCTTCGTTTAAAAAACGCCTCAATTGTATTTTTATAGATTCTAGAATTATAATTTCATCATCTATTACTAAAATAACTTTATTAGTTTTCATACACAGAAAGAGTTTTAACTAAGTTAATCAAATCTCCTTCTTTCCATGGTTTTTCAATGAGTTTCAAAATAATGTTCTTTTCTATTAATGAAGATGATGCCTCTGCGGTGATTTGACCGGTAAGCATCACAATGTTAACAGTAGGATAAGTACTTTTTAATATGGTTGCAAATTCATCACCTTTCATACCTGCCATTAGGTAGTCCGAAATAACTAAAAGTATATCAATACCAGACTCTGTTAGCGATTCCACAACTTCTAAAGCCTCATCTGCACTTTCAGCAAACTCTAGTATATATTTTGTGTTAAAGTTTTTTTCAAGTTGCATTCTGATAGAATCTAAAATAATTCTCTCATCATCAACTGCTAGTATCGCTATATTCTTCATATTTTATAAGTAGGCAAAGTAATAATAAATTTGGTTTCGTTTACATTACTATTACAAATAATATGCCCTTTGTGCTTGTCTATTATTTTTTTAACAATGTTAAGTCCAAGTCCTGTTCCTTCTCCTCGTTTTTTAGTGGAATAAAATGCATCAAATATTCTCGGAATAACGTCTTGTGGTATTTCCGGTCCGTTATTCGAAAATATAATTTCGTGTCCATTGCTACTGTATAAATATGATATTTTAATAATACACTTATTACCACTTGCTTGCAAGGCATTATTTATAATATTAGTCCAAACTTGTGATAATTCCTCTTGATTCCCCATTATTGTAATAGATTCATCAATTTCAATAACAACACTTGAACCATATTTTATTTTGTTCCATAAAATGGTAACTATTGATTCAATGTTTTCTCTAAGATTAAAGTCTGTAATCTCGTTATCCATGTTGCCGTGCGAAAAATTATTAAGTGCTTTTACCACTTTATTGGCTTTTTCTACAGCAATATTTATGGTTTCAATGGATTGTAGTACTTTTATTAAATTAGATGCAAACGAAAATAAAAGACTGCTATTTGGGTGATTAATATATTCGTTAAGCGCAGGGTCAATAAAATAATGGCCTAAAGTATAAATATTTCTCGCAAAAAATAACGTGTTAGATAGATTATATTTTCCATTATTTAATTCAATATCTAGGGATTTTATTATTTCGCGCTCTTCTCTTGTACTAAATATTTTAAGCGGTTTTTTATAAAGCATAAATAAATCAATTGATTTTTTTATGTCTTCTGGATCTATAACTTTTAAGGCTTTAATAAAGTCGTTAGTAATTGTATATTTTATATTATCATTTGAAGCCTTAATGGCTCCCAATGGTGTATTTACTTCGTGAGCAATGCCGGCAATTAATAAACCTAATGTTGCTAATTTTTCCTGATTAATTAAATCTGTTTGTAAATTTACTAGTTCATTAAAGGCATGTTGCAAACTCTTGTTTTTTTCTTTTAGTTCTAATTTTGATAATTGTAGCTGTTCTGTTTCGTATGCTAAACTAATAACATCAGCTATTGATTGAGCAAAGGCAATATCATTTTCTGTAAATTCATGTTTATTTTCAATATATTCATTACAAATTACTCCAATTGATTTATTTGACTTAATAATTGGAATATCCAACATCGAAACAATATTTAATGGCTTTAAGTAGGGTACAGCAAATTCATTAGTGGCACTATGAGTTTCTGCATCAGTAGCAGATATAACTTCATCTTTAGCTAGTGCATTAAAATAGTTCGGAAAGTCTTTTGAATGTAAACTCATGCCATCTATTAATGTATCTGTTTGACGCACATATATATGCTTGGCATTAATTGCACTATTATCGTCATTATAAAGCCAAACTGAACAGCGATCACATTTTAAAATAGAGCTAGTTTTACGGTAAATAACTTCTAGTTTTTGTGCAAATGTTAATTCTTGTGGGATACTTCTTAAATCAAGCAATACTTTTTGTTGCTGAATAAATATATCTTGTTTTGTTTTTTCAAGTTTTTCTTTTAACCTAATTTCAGTAATGTTATGTAAGTATAACCTTAGTGTTGGTATATTTTCTAAAAAATACACACTTACTTCATAAATTTCATCTTTAAATTGAAACTCATATTTTGTGTTTTCTTTTTTTGTAATTACATCGTAAGATAAATTAAAGCTTTTGATGATTTCATCAAAGGTTGAAATCTTATATGTCTCCGTTTTTTGTTTGGCAACGGGATTAAGATAGCTTATTTCTTTTTTTTCGTAGTCTAACTCTAAAACAGGGTTTGGATTTTGCTCAGGAAATAGCGCTAAATTTTTTATTTTTTTCGTTCGTTCGTTAACCTGATGTTCCAATACAGAATTAGAATTAATTAAAGCTTTTTTTGAAATTTCGAGCTCTTTATTTTTTTCAGATAATATAGTGTTTAATCTTTTAAAATCTTCTAATCCGGAAGTTGCAGCCTGCAGCAAAAATAAAAATTCAGCAATAAAATCTTGTTTAGGAAAATCAGTAATTTTTAAATTATAATTTGAAATTAAATAGTTACTATTTATAACCGCGTTAGCAAATATAAAATAGGAGTGGCTATTTTGTTTTTTTACAGAGCATTTAAACTTTTGTTTCCCATCAATTGAATTGAAAAACAATAGTTTATTATATTTTTGTTGATCTGATAGAAAATCGCTAGGGTTAAACTGAGATTCCCAAATGAAATAATCAGAAAAACGACTATTTTTTTGTATTCCTTTTATTGATTTGACATAATTTTCGCCTAATTCTACTATTTCATTTTCACCGTTTATTAATAAAAAATAAGGACAATTAAAATTAATGGATTCAATTAAATGTCTTTCAGAATTAATTAAGGCATTGTTTTTCTTTTTTAAGGTCATTAAATCCATGACTTGTTTTGCAAGTATTTTTAAAGCTCTTAATTGTTGTTCAGTAAGTGTTTTGGGTTTTGTATCAATAGCACAAAGTGTTCCTAATGCAAAGCCATCTTCATCAATTAATGGCACGCCAGCATAAAATACAATATTTGGGTTACCGGTTACTAATGGATTATCATGAAAACGTTCATCCAATCGGGCATCTGGTATTATTAAAATCTCTTCTGCTTTATTAATAGCATGAGCACAAAAAGCAACATCTCGGCTTGTTTCTTTAGCATCTAAACCCACTTTTGCTTTAAACCATTGTCGGTTTTCATCAATAATACTTATAACCGAAATAGGAGTTTGGCAAATTTCGGATGCAACCAAAGTAATATCATCAAATTCATGATCATCTAATGTATCAAGTATTTGATAGCTTTTAACAGCTTGCAAGCGTTGTTTTTCGTTATAAGGTATTTCAGGCTTTTGCATTAATTAATTACTCCATTCAATTTTAAAAGCATGGCAATCATTAATTTCGTTTTTTACCTGAATATGAGTAATAACCACATTTTCTTTATTAAATCTTTTTCCAAGTCCTCTTAATAAGCCAACAACCATTGGCACCATTCCTTCTCGTTTTGATCTGTATTCTAACTCAATCGATTGTTCTGTTTCATTTCTGGTGCTAAACTGCGGAGCAACTAATTCGGGCATAATGTTACTTACTCTATTATGTAACATATCTAAATTATTTAAAAATTCAGATAAATTATCACCAGCTAAATCTAGCATTTCGCCGTAACCTTCTTTAGCAGTATATAAAATCCAATGCTCTCCAAAGGTTTCCATTACTACCGATGCATCTGCACCTAATACTTTTGAAGCATTATGAACTAAAGAATAAGTTAAGGCATCAGGGTAGGCTTGGAGTCCAATAAAAAAATCATCTTCAAAGTTGGATAATTTTTTTATTTCTGCCCATTTGTCATCGCCAAATTTATCGCATACTAAATCTTGAATGGCTTTGTTTACTAATCCGTACATAGGTATTATTTTAATTTTTTTAAGTGAAACTGTTCAATTTTACAGTTAATGCATTTTTAGATAGAATTTTGTATGTGATATTTGGGATTAAGCTTGTTTGGTGATATTCCAATAAATATCATATCATCTGTTTGTTCTGTATTATTTTGCCATTTTCTTAAAAATAAATCTAACTCAATTTCTCTCTCTAACGAACTCAATGAGATTGAATTGTCTAAAAATTCCATCAATCTTTTTTTCATTAATTTTTTTGAATCCGGACCACCAAATTGATCTGTAATGCCATCAGAGAAAAAATAAAAATAATCATCCTTTGCATATTTTATAGATTCAAAAGGTATTTCATCGGCTAACAACAATGTAGAGCCTATGCTTTGTCCTTTTAAACTATAATAAACATGTTTTTTAGCAGTGGAATCATAATGTATAAAAGGTCTTTTTATACCAGCAATTTCAATTAAAGATTCGTTAGGTTTTACTTTAAATAAAATAATATCCAAACTATCAAATATTGTATTTTCTTTATTTTTATTAGTAAAATTTCTAATGATACTTACATTTAATTTTTCAATTATATTTTTTAATTCTTTGTGTTTTTTAATATTATTGGTTAATATTTCATGGCTTAAAACCGACAGCAGTGCTGCTGGTATGCCGTGTCCTGTGCAATCTCCAATTCCTCCAATAATATCTGCATTTTTTCTTCTTGTCGTTAAAATACAAAAATCTCCACTCAGTATATTTTTTGGCCTGTTAATATAAACACTGTTTTTAAATACATTATTTATTTCTTTTCGTTGCGGAAAAATGGCTTGTTGAATTCTTTCAGCATAAATAATTGAGTCCGTTAAATCGTTTAACGAATCAATAATGTTTTCAAGTTCATCTGGCAAAACCGGTTTTGATAAAAAGCCTTTCATATTAGTATTAATGGCTCGTTTATAATTGGCATCTTCGGTATTACCGGTAATGTATACTACAGGTATAGATCTTATTTCTTGAATTTTTCTCATGGTTTCAATACCATCTAAAGAATCTTCCAATCTAATATCCATTAATATTAAGTCTGCATAATTATCTTTAAAATATTCAATAGCATCCCAACCATTTTCAAAACAAGCTACAACATCGTGTCCTAAATTAGATACATATAATTTATGTAATTCTTGTATAATGTAATCATCTTCAACAATAACAATTTTTTTTCTCATTCTATTCTTATTTTTTAAATTCTAAATTAAATTCAAAGTTTTTAGATACTGGTAGTTTATAGGTTGCGTTTAATTGCTTAATTAAATTTTCAATTAATTTAAATCCAAAACTACCTGATTTTAAATCCATCACATTTATTGGTAATCCTTCACCGGAATCAGTATAGTTCATTATTAATGTATTTTCATTAAGTAATATATTTATTTCTATGATTATATCCGTTTTTTTATTCCCATATTTATAACTGTTAAATATGAGTTCGCTTGTTAGTAATCCTAACTGCTGAGCCTTAATAGGTTTTAAGTTAATTTCACTATGTATGTTTGTTTTAATTTCTATAGTTTTAAATCCATCATTATTAAAGGATTTTTTAAAATAATTGGCTATTTCAGTTATATAATTTTTAACGTTTATATAATTTATATTTGTACTATCATTTGATTTCTGATAAACTAACGCAATACTTTTTATTTTTAGTTGTATATCGGAAAGTTTGTTTAATGTATATCCATCGTTTAATTTAATTTTATTTATTTCAATAATGCTATCAATAATATTGAGGTTATTATTTACACGATGATTCATTTCAGATAGTAGAGATATATTTTCTTTTAACTGAATTTCTAATTCATTCAATTTTAGGTATTGTTTTTTATTATCAAAGATATTAACCAAAATGACAGGTGCATCTTGAGTGTTATTAATAAGCGAAAAATTAATAGTCAGATAATAAATAATATCAGTGTTATTAATATTTAATAGCCAATCAAAACTTAATTGTCCATTCTTTTGTATTTTATTTATTTTTTCAAGCTCTATGAAATGAAATATTTTGGCAAGGTATTTTTTGGTTATATTTTCGCTTAAATAGGCTCTAGCAACAACATTAGAATATATGATTTCGAATTCTTGTTGCTGCTCATTAAATTCGAAAAGAAGTAAACCGTTATTACTTGAAGCTACAATGGAATCAAATAATTTATCGTTATTGTTTAATTGTTCATTAAACAACGTTGTATCTTCACAATAATTTACAAAATAATCGTTTTCTTTATTATCTTTATTTTTAAATGAATTAATTGTTAGTGTAATAACAGTCCCTTCTTTATTTAAAAACTTTACATTATTGCATGTTATACTATCAGTATTACCAAGATATTTAATAAATGAATCATTACCATCTTTAAAATAGATTTTACCCGTATGTTTTTGTAGAATTTCAGTTTTATTTGAATAGCCTAATTTCTGAAAGAATGTTTCATTACAATTTAATAATTTGCCGGAAGTATCGCATGTGAATAAACCAAATCCAATAATCGAAACACTCTGATTATCATCAATAATGTATAGAACATCTTATTGTAGGTTGTATTGTAGAAGTCTAGCACTCCCAGCATATCGAAGACGAGGAAACTCCCCTGGACCACATTATATATGTGGTGCCATTCAAGAAATTTCATTGCTAATGTCGGGCTTTAGAGAATCACCACAATTATCCGAAGTAACTAATCACAATTAAATTAGAGACAGTTAAATACATTTTTTTTCGGGCAGAATGCAAGATCGTAAACCATAATTTTTTTTGAGAATGGCTCCACAAACTGAAACTAGAGCAGGTGCTGGGTTTAAAGCAGGTGTTAAAGACTACCGTTTAACTTACT
>CAITNS010000011.1 GCA_903893815.1 uncultured Bacteroidota bacterium | reverse complement strand
TTGCCAAAATGATTACCAAGGTTGAGGTGGATGATGCTATTGTGCAATTTAGTATCACACCTGATCAGATAAAGCAAATTATGCAGCTCATGATGAGAGGATATTAAGATGTTAAATAAAAGTTTGTGTAGTTCTCAGTATTATGAAAAAACTAACTACTAAAATAACAGCTGGAGTCTTTTCGATTCCACCAACCAATGGAAGCTTATAGAGTGCTTTTTTAATTTGAGCCATTTTATACTACCCATCCCAATCTGGTGGCATATGATTTGGTGGCGGAGGAGCTGGAGGCGGTTGGTCGTTTTCCCAATCTGGTGGCATTGGCGGCATAGATGAATCCTTTCCTGAGCCTGAACCTGATGGGGATGGTGGCGATGAAGGCATTTTTGTTGATGCTGACGCTGAATTTAGTGATGAAGTAGATTTGCTACCGCCACCTCTGCTGCCTCCACCATTACTACCGCCTCCGCCACTAAAGCTTGGTACTTTACTTGCTATTCTCTTACCTAGCGCCATCCCAGCCAATGTAGCAGCACCTGCCTCCGCTAATGAACTTCCAGCCGATGAACCAGAGACCATGCCAGCAATTTTATTGGGAATTTTCCATAAGCAAGCAGTGGTCAGAATAATGCTCACAGTAGAACTAATAACACTTCCTGATCCAACTGCCATAGGGTCGATGTTAATTAATATCTTTAGTAGTCCATATAACATACCAAAAACCATAATTCTAATTCCCAACCCAATTACTGCGTCCATATAACGAGCCCATAAACTATATGTCCAGCTACTGCCAGCAAAACCTGACAACACTAATGCCCCATATACTGTCATATAAATCTCAACTTCTAAAATAATAATCATTAAAGAAATTGCACAGGTACAAACCATATATACATCAAAAAGAAGTGCATATGAGATGGACTGACCAATTTGCGACAGACCTAAGCTATTTTGTATCGGATTATATATGTATATTGTCCATGCATCAAATTGCTTAAATACCCAACCAGCATCAAAGCCTTTTATGGTGTTACCAACAAATGAAAGACCTGTAGTTTTAGACGCAAAATATTGAATAACCCCCAAATAAAAATCTGGTTTTAATAAACATTGCGCAAAAAATCCACCAAAACATATTCGAGTAATAAGATAAGCTGGTAATTGCTTCATATTATTACCAAGTACATTTTTAAAAATAATCTGAGTGAATGTCTCGAAGCACCATAAAAGTAAAAATACTTGTAATGCTGCTTCAGTAGACATTTTTATCCAAGCTGGGATTGCATTTTCAACAACATTGATAAAGTTCATTGTAATAGTGCCAGATATCTCATCTGCAAAAGCGACTGAGCTCGTTACTATTAAAAAGAAATAAACAAAATATTTCATCATTACCCTTACATGTTTTTAAAACTAGCCGAAGTTTTCTTTTGTTCTGCTGCCCATGCAGCCGCCTGCATAGCTTCAATAGCGTTTTGACAACTTATAGCATTTTCATCTTTGTTATTGCTACATTGGGTTCTTTTTTCCTTTGCTTCAGACAGATGGCTAGCATAATAGTCTTTAGATACTGGTTTATCACTACAAGCAACCAATGTACAAATTAAACCAGCGAGCATAATAATTTTTTTCATAATTTTCTCCATAAAACATTTAGATTTAATTAATTACATATTTTGTAAACTAGCCGAAGTTTTCTTTTGCTCAGCTTCCCATGCAGCAGCTTGATGCACTTTTAAAGCCTCCTCAGCTCGCTTGTATTTAAGCACTGCTTGATTTTCCGCCTCCATCTGTTGCAGTAGTACCGAAATGTTTTGTAATTGTGTAGCGGACGATTGCTGAAGCTTTAATGACATGCCAGTCGCAGTTGTTGAAGATGACAAACTACCTATCAAATCCTGTAAGTTCCCAAAACTTGTGCCTGAGCGCATATTGAAGTTATTAAGCATATCGCCAACCACCGAATTAACTTGACTAGTTGCATTGACAGGGTCTTTAGAGAAATCATTTAGATTTTGTAGTGCTGTAATTTGGTTTTGCACATTTTGCGCTTTATTCACTGATGTGATTAGTGATTGTAAACTTTGTAGTGAGTCTACACGCACCGCAGACATTGAGTAAGTAGACGCCATATCTGTAGTGCTAGTTACAGGTACATCCGCAAAAACCGAGGTATTTATCGCTAATAACATTAGAACTGTAAGTTTTTTCTTCATTAGTTTCACCTTAAAAAATAGTTACATTAAAGATGTCGGAGCTGTTGGACAATAAGGCACTTCGCTTTGCTTACCAAAGATTAAATGCCCCACCTCAAAACGACAAATATCGTAGGGACTCCATGAATATGGTGACGGGTCTTTGCCTATCATGAGTGGCAGCGGGGCATTTAATGTCTGTGACTTGGCTTTATAAACTGCAGACATAGCAATACAATACGCAGTTTGCTCATCCGAGGTTGGCGGAGTCAAGATACATGAGAAATATATCGTTGTACCTGTTGCTTTGGCACTTGCTAACAGTCCTTCATTTAGTGCATCAGCAAATACGGTCATAGAAGCGATTATAGGCAATGTTACAAATAAGATTAAACTTTTCTTTTTCAATTATCATCTCCATTTTTGTAGATATATGGTTTAAGCACTAAATCCGCAGTTAGTGAAACATCGAATTGATAGCCTTTATGAATCACTATTGTTGGTGGGATATTCAAACCTTTGTTGATTACTTGAATGCCTGCTTGTGCCATTTGTGCGCCAACTTGATTTGCCATGGTTGCCCCTGCACTTTGTTGATAGGGGTTGGTATTTTGCGAACCAGCAGCTAAACTCGTTCCTCCAAAGATTGCCCCCATGATAAAAGCACTACCAAAAATTTTTGCATAGTGGTTATCTACATCGTCACTAAATCCACTAAACCCCTCTAAGTCAGTACCTGGCTGACCATGCAAATTAAAACTTGCACCATTTGGATAGATAACTCTATTCCAGCCAACCATCAATCTATTTTGACCATAGGCAACATCATGGTTGTATGTCCCAACTATACGACTTCCTTGTGGTATTAGGAGGTATTTACCTTTGGTAGTATCATACACATCGTTGCGCACTTGCGCAATAACCATGCCGTTTAAATCGGAATTAATCCCATTCTCCATTTGTGCAGGAATATAAGAACCAGCAAAGATGGTATACGGTGAGGTTTGAGTTTTTAATTGGCTATTAATTGTGCCAGTGCCAATAGAAGTATTAGTGCCTGTGACTGCATTAGCTTCATCATGATTTTTAGCTGTTGCATCGTTACTTGCAAACATTTTAGGTTTTACTTGCTCACTAGATGTCCTTGTAGGTGCGCCCATGTTGGCAACTTGAGACACATCTTGGTCTAATGGTACTAAAATTGCGGTACTTGGTTTAGCACTACTGGTTTGCGATTCCGCTGGCAATGTAATCATATTCGTTACTATCACATTTAAATTGCTTGGTTGCTTTACCAGCTTAGCTTGGGTTTCTTGTTGCTGCTGTTGCGTTGTATTACCTGTGAAGAATGCACTACCAAGTAAGCCACCAAGTGCAATAAAGGTAAGCCCACCAGCACCAATCATGAGTTTTTTATTTAAGCCTGTATAAGCTACTTCCATTAATTTCTTCATCTCTACCAACTCCATCCAGCTTTTTTAAGTTTTATGTCTACTCGCAGTGGATTATCACTAGTGCTACTGCCGACAATTAAAGCATAGCGTGGTTTTACTCCATCAATCACAAAATACGGTTTACGATAACGAACCCCAGCAAGAGTTTGCAATTTCTTATCTTCATCAAAGGTGTAGATTGTGGGTAGGTCAGTTGTGCCAACTTCTTTACTCATTTGGACATAGGTTTTTTTGCCATCATTGAACACCGCTAATGGGCGGATTGTGCTTTTAACATCTCCATCAATAGTGTATTGACCATTTAAGGTTTTATTGTTGAAATTAAGCCCCAAGCCCTCATCAATGATTGCATTATGTGAGTTATACTGGTTGGTATTATGCTCTATAAATGCATATCTATTAATGGTTTTGCGTTCAGTTGCAGTTAAATAGAAACGATATTGATTGTCAGCTGCCAATAACACTACTTTGTTATCAGCCTCTGTGCCAGTTGCCTGCAATATGACGTGAGTCACCCCATCATTATCAGTATATGATATTTTCTTTTGCGCACTATCCACCCATACTTCACCTTTAGTCATAATCCAATTCGCAAAAATATCATTTTTTACTAAAGCTATGTCGCATAAAGCTTGGACATTACAAATTATTTCATTATCGGTATCATCCGCATATAAGTAGCGTACCCCATTTCGAGTATAACCAGAGGCATAACTAGTAGTGGCAGTGGTTGCAATTACTACAACCCCAAACATTAATAAAACTAACTTTTTGATGTTTTTCATTGGTTAAATCTTTCCCCAGTCTCAATACTGGTGACATAAATTCCTAAGGGGTTATTGAACATTTTTTCAGTTGTATCTAAATTTAAGTCTTGAGTATAGCTAATCTTGGTAACATAACTACTCAATCTAGTAGTTGCTGTATATGTATCAAATTCAATATTCCACACTCCATTCATTGGCTTAACATAAGTCACTTTGACTTCGACTTGTGTATCTCGGTATTTCAATAGGTTTTGTTTAATTATTGGTAGTACATGTGCATCGAAGTATATATCACCTGTCATGGTTACAACTTTAGTAACATTATTTTGTTTGCTAACTGAGTCAGCTGGTACAGAGTAAATGCCTGTTACATATGCAATTAACTGATTGGCAATAATTGCCTCATTATTAATCTGAGTTTTAACATTGGGTATACCAATAAATTGACCATCTTGGTTAAAGATAACCGCTTGCACCTTAGCTTGTTGTGCCAGAATTACGCATACGCTTACTGAGGCTAACATAGCCACAAACATTATCAAGGCAATTAAACACGCTAAATTACGCTCCTTAATGTATTTTGCAACAATTGACCGATATTGATTTTGATTAGCAATAAAGGTTTGTTGTTGCAACACAAAATCTTTGGTTGGCTTAGGGTTTAATTTGTCATGGATGTTATTACTCAATTAGCAATATCTCCCAAGATTGGTTTAAAGGTATATTTCTCAAATGCAGAGTCATAACCAGTTACTTCGACAATTTGGTTAATTTCACGTTGCAAATCAAAGCTGATATTGCCCAGTTCATCCACTTTTTTAACTCGCTTAACATTGATTACAATTACCCCATCAATCACACGTGCCAAATCTTCGCGGTCAATCTTATCGCACTCATGATGCTCTAGGCACATCTTCTCTAGTCGACTCATGCCCTCATCAAAGCTACCAGCATGCATTGAAGTAATGCCACCCCGATGACCAGTACCCCAAACTTTGTACAATGAATAAGCGGCTTTATCTCGAATCTCACCAACAACGATTCTTTGCCCCGTGAGGCGCATGCTAGTCTTAATATGGTCATCTGTACCAACCTCGTTAGAACAAATCAATGGCGCTATGTTAGCGCCTTGGCAATAGCTTAACTCTGGCGTATCCTCAATACAAATAATTCGTTCATTGGGGTTTTGTGCCAAGATTTCTGCAATATATGTATTTTCAAATGTGGTTTTACCAGAGAACATCACCCCACAAATTAAGACGTTGAAATGATGTTTAATCCATAACCTCAATATTTCTGCATGCTCAGACGAGAGTAAACCTTGCGCAACATAATCATCAAAAGTAAGTTCACGGACAGTAAATTTGCGGATACAAAATAAATGACTCATTTTAGTTGCTGGTTGCAATACGCCAGAGAAGCGATAGTTTAAAATTGGGATATTACACTCAAGTATAGGTCGTTTAGAGTGAGTTATCTTGGTATTTTGACCACTTAGTAATTGAAATAGTTGTGAAGTCTTCATGTTATCCCAAAAAATTGGCTCCCCAGTTAAGCTTTGGGCTTTTTCGTGTACACCATTAGTTCGAATAATCCACATCTGCCCAATGTTTAATGAGAATGGGTTTAGCATTAGTTCTGATACTGTTGGGTCATCTAACAAATGGCGCACTGAGCTAAATGTAGCGTTAATATAGCTAGCATTTAATTCTGCGTGGTCAATTTTACTCATGAATTATCTCCAATTTTTAAAATTTTAGAATGCAAAACCACTGGTACCAAGCACTGTACCCCAGTACGAGAAGCCTGCCGCAATAATTCCCAACCCAATTGCGAGGTAAAAACCTATGCCAATAGCTTCTCCCTTAGCTTTGCCAAGCCCAAAAATTATCCCTGCTGAAACCAGTAATGCTATACCACCCCAGCGTGCAACAACTTGAATAACCTGTTGAGCAGTTCCCATAGTTTTGTCTATACTATCCACTCCAGTTACGTTTGCAGCATAGCAGATGCCTGTTAATAGGGTGAGACTTGTGATGAGGAGAAATTTTTTCATAGGGAATGTACCTTTCTTGGAAATAGTGATTAAAATTCTAGTTTATTTAATTTGCAAAATTAAATTATTTTTATATAAATCTAGAAATAGCAATATTAATAAGATGATAAAATTTAATATCCAGTATTATAATACACATCTTATATAAAAATCAAATATAATTATATAATTTTGTTTTATATTACAGATTTAATAAATTTTCTGATTTTATAGAGTAGCCAAAAGGCTCCCATAATTATGCAAATTTACCGCAAAATGATTTAACTATATGATAAAATACCTTATTTATATATATTAGCTCCTGTTTCAAACACCTTATATATTTTTATTTATGTGGAGAAGTAATGAATTTACAAATTTTGGCATTAAATTTACAAAACTTAATATCAAACTCTAAACTTGGAATTGCTGAGATTGCGAAGAAACTTGAAATGACAGAAACAACCATTAATAAATTAAAAAGCGGTAAAAACATTAATCCCACTATAAAAACATTAAACTCATTAGCTAAGTTCTTTAATATCACTACAGGTCAACTAATTGGAGAACAGGCTATATCAAATAACCATCTGGACAAAAAATTTAATAACCCTGATAAAATTACGAAAATCACTACACTTCCACTTATTAACTGGAAAGAAGTTATTTCATGGCCATCAACAATCAATAAAATCCATGACATATGTTATCATGAATTCCTATTAAGCTCTAATTCATATGCTGTAACCATTAACACCAATGACTACGATAGTATTTTTAAAAAGAATGGAGTTATAATTGTAGACCCAAGTAGGCCATATCAACACGGAGACTATGTAGTTGTTAGCAAAACCACAAAAACCAATCCAAGCATCAAAGAATTAATTGAAGTTGATGGGGAATTTTATTTTAAGTGTTTAACAAGTAATGTAAATATTGTGACTAGGATGAGTAGTGAATATGATGTATTAGGGGTAATTGTATCTTATAAAATCATATATTCTCAACTTAATACCATTCAGTTGAGTGCTTCAATTAAAAAGCTTGTCATTTCAAAAAATTTACTCCCATTGGCTTCAATTAAAGATAAAATAAGCGATGTAATCAACATTATAAACGAAAAAAAATTAGGATTTGTTATCATAGTAGATGGAAAAAATTATCCGATTGGTATACTTACAGATGGAGATATCAGAAAAAATTTAATTTATTTATCAAACATGAATCTGCAAGTATCCAAAATAATGACTAAAAACCCAAAAACTATTAATATTAATGAGTCAAGTATTTTCGCATTAAAATACTTTCAATTACATAAAATTACATCAGCCATTGTGATTGATGATGATGACTCATTTTTGGGAGCAATACATATTCATGATTTACTGGATCAATTGCAAGATGACGGTAATCTAACTTAAACCGTTAACATTCTAAAATATATTGATATATCAATAATTTGTATCACTTTGTAATCTCAGTTGTCAGAATAGGAGCATCAATCATTGCATAACAAAAGGCAGCTAAAATAACTAATACACCACTAATGCCAAATACAATATTATAATTACCAGTTATTTGCAAAACTATTCCTGAAATAGTTGGAGCTAATGCGCCGCCTATAAAATTCGCACAATTTTGAATTCCGCCAAATGTGCCTACTGCCTTTCTTGGTGACACATCACTAACCAGAGCCCATAATACACCAACTCTTGCAGATACTGCAAATGTGCTAATTGTAAATAATACAACAGCTAGTGTTAAGCTATCTACATAATTAATTGGAATCACTGCAATTCCTGCAATTACACACCCTATACTTGCAGGGAGTATTCTAGCTTTTATTATATTATAGTGATAACGCCTAATCATCATATCAGAAATATATCCACCAAATGGTACAGCGATTATCCCTGCAATAAACGGTAATGCAGCTATCCAGCCTACAGCTTTTAAATCTAGCCCACGATTAGTTATTAAATAGGTTGGCAACCATGTAAAATAGAGCCAAAATACATATGAGCTACCAAAATTACCAAGATTCATCCACCATGATGTTTTATGATTTAACAATTTCCAAATACTAAATTTACACTCCGCTTTATTATCTATTTTATCATTGTTAATAATGTACTGCGCATCATCTTTTTTATAAATTTTAAGCCATAGCGCAACTATGACAAAACCTAATACTCCAAGCAATATAAACATACCACGCCATCCAGCGAATATAATCAAAAAAGCAATAAGTGGAGGTGCAAAACCATTTGCAATTTTCGGACCTATGTTCATGGTACTAGCTGCTAAACCACGCATCTCATCTTTAAAATATAGTTGTATAACTTTGCCGCCAATAACAAAAAACGGAGCCTCAGTAATACCTAAAAAGACACGAGACAAATATAAACTGTGGTAGCTATATGATAATCCGCTACTAATAGTTGCTATTGACCATAAAATCACTGACCAACTAAATACTTTGTTAATTCCGAATTTATCAATTAACCAACCTGATGGTAAGCTTGCAGCTGCGTAAGGCCACATCCATGCAGCCAATAAAAACCCGGTTTGACTGGTGGATAAGCTAAACTCATTACCCTGAATTCCCGTGATTGTGGGCAGTAGGTAACGGTACTATTATCAAACTGTCTTTTATTTTCAATGAGGTTATAAAAAAATAACGCTATTTTTTGATATGTGATATACTGTCCATATGAACACTATGTTTGGAGTTTT
>CAITNS010000010.1 GCA_903893815.1 uncultured Bacteroidota bacterium | reverse complement strand
TTTACAGCAACGCTCCTAAATTTATTTCGTCGATTAGATATATCCCTAGCAAGTTGCTCGCCAGCAGAGCTTGTTTATGTTTCTATCTAATAGTCAAATATAAAAAAAATAATTTGACACAGTTTAGATTACACTCCCTTAATAATTGATTTATCAAGCCTCAACCTCCGTTACAATACTTGGGAAGATACGAACATTGTTGTTTTCTTCTCTTCGGAACTGATATGTAAATTTATAATGCGCTTCTAATCCTGATTTATTAGGTAAACCATTAATCATCATAATATTTCTGTTTTTCGCAAAACGTAATAACTCACGTAAATAATGCGCCGAAATTTGACCTACCTCATCAATAATACAGTGTACTTTAAAGTCGGTACTACCACGGTGAGAAGACTCTTTAATGAATACGTGTAATAATGTAATATAGATAATCGCTTTTACTAAGATATCCGTTCCAGTACTACCAATACTATCAATTTTGTGTGTCCAACCCGTTTCATTTAAACCTTCTTTAATGTTAAACTTCAATTCAAATAAATCCTGCAAACGAATTTCTTCTTGTTCTTGCTCTTTAATTGCTGTACGCAATTGATCTAACAATTTAACGGCACGTGAACTAATCTCACGATTTTTGTGTGTAGCGAAATCTGTATTAAATAAACCTTCATTATACACTAAGCCATTTTCTTCGCGGAACTCCTGAATACGTTTTAATAATTTATAAACTTTATTATCAGAATCTTCCAAACGAATTTTAATGAACTCAATTAATTTTGATTCTTCGAACTCTGCTTTCTTAAAATCTTCCGCAATTAAGGTAATGATGTGTTGAATTTTATCTTTTTGTCCACTTAGCTCACGTACTTTAGTAGCAATACTATCGGTTACTAAACCAATTTGAGTGGCGGTTTCTGCAATTGATAATTCGATTTTTGCCTCATTGATAAATGAACGTAAGTTTTGAGCAAAACGCTCGTATTCACCTTGCGTGGCATCATTACGAATAATAAAGTTAAAATGATTCTCTAATCTGAATTTACCTGCAAACTCATTTACATAACGTTGGAAAGCCGTGTACTCTTCATTAAAATGTGAGTCATTTTTAAGGAGTTGTGTACACAAATCCATTACACTATAATTTGTTTTCTTAGGTTCTGCGCGCTCAATGATGTCTGCATATTTATTGAATACAGGTGTTTCACGGAAGTTCTTCGTAAAATAATTAATACCGTTATTAAAATCAATTAACTCTTCTTCAAACGCACGTTTTTGTTTATTCAACTCCATTCGCTTGATGTTGAATTTACGAGCAATCTCTTCAATTTCTGCTGTTAAATCATTCGCTGATTTCACATACTCCTCTTTCTTTTGAATTAAATCAGGAAGCTTGTCAAAAATTTCACGTTTATCTTTTAAGTAATCGCTAACAATTTGAGAGTATTGATCAATTTCTTTTAACGCTTCTTGTAATTCTTTAATACGAGCATCAATCTTTTTAATCTCTTTACTATCAACACCTTTTGCTTTGAAATTCGTTTCTTTTTCAGCGCTTAAAGATGATTCTTTCTCTTCGTATTCTTTAACTTGATTTTTCTTCTCAACTTCCAATTCAGAAATTTCAGTTTCTTGTCTTGCTTTTAAATCTGCTAAACGTTCATCGTTAAAGGCTTTTAATTTATCAAACTGAGTATTGAAGTCATTTAATAAATTATTTTTCTTTTTATTTAAAATCGCCAGCTCTTCTTCTAGAATATTTATTTTTTGACGATTGCCAGATAAAGATTCTTCAATTTCAGAACTCGCACGTTGTTTCCAGTCTTCTAATTCAAGAATTAATTTCTTCTCACGTTTTTCTGCTAACTCTAATGAGTAAGTTAAAACTTTTAAATCCTCTTTTAATTCTCCTAATTGCTTTCCAAATTTATCAGCGGCCAACATTTTCTCTTCGTTGTTAGCTGTTTGAAATTGAGTCATTGACTCTTCCAAATCTCTGATTATGGCTAAACGCTCATTTTTTTCAAATTGATATTGCTCAATAGATTTAGAAACAACAGGAACGTCATCTAATTTTAAAGAAATGCCATATAACGATAATCCTTTAGCATCCGTTAAAGAGGGACTTAAATCCGAACGGAATAATAAGTCTTCATTAACAACTTTACCAATAGTTGTATGCCAATCCTTTACATTCTTTTCTAAATAACCATATAAAGCATCGTGTTGAACATTTAATTTCTCTTCGATGGTTTTAATTTCCGTTTTAACACGGATAATTTCATTATTAGTTTTTTGGATTTGATTAGATAGAGATAATTTTAATTTTGATTCTAAATTTTCCCACTCTTTTTGATTTGATTGAACTAAGTTAGTTTTAATTGCTAACTCCGATTTGTTTTTATAATTAATCGCTCTTAAATCCGCTAACTCAGTTTCTTGAGCTTTAATTTCTGTCTCATAAAAACGTGTATTACGAATTACTTTTTCTTCAGCTTTTAATTCGTTGTATTCAATTTGTTTAGCGGTTACTTCTGTATTCAGCTCTGTTACTGCTTCTTCACGCTTTTGTTTAAATTCCGAGTCCTTTTTATTGAATTCGTTTTTTTGTAATAATTGTAATTCGTTATAGTGATTAAATATTTCACTCGTACGAGAGTTTATTTTATTAACGTAAGCCGTTTTATCATTACGCAATTGTTCAATCAAAGATGAATATTTCATCTCAATACTCTGAACATTTGACGTTAATGATTCATATTCACGACGCGCAATATTGTAATCAACTTGTAATTTGTCGCGCTCAGCATTCTTCTCTACTGCTTGCTCAATGTTTTTTTCTTTGTACTCTTTTAATTTTTTATTGGCTTCGCGAATCGTTCTGTCATAGTACCCAATTTCCTCGCGAACATCTTTTTGTTTTTCTTCTAATAATGTTTTTTGTTCTTCGTTCGCTTCTGTTAATCTATCTAACTCTTCTTGTTTTTCTTGAGAAGCTTTAATAACCGCTTCGTTTTGAGTTTCCGCGTAACGCAAGCTACTACCTAACTTATCAGCCATTTCCATTTGCGCACCTTTTAACATGTGCACTTGATCGTATTTTTTATCAATGAACTCAATCAACTGCTGAGTCTCTTTTTTCAAATACGTTTCAATATCAGTGTATTTTTCGTTGAACTGACGTAACTGACGATCTACTTGTTCTAATTTAATACTACTGTTTTCAGTAGTTAATGAGTTAGCAATAAAATCTTTAATGAAACGGCTATCAATACTGCTCTTAGAACTTAAGAATACATTGGTGATGGATTTAGGAATGTTTTGATATTTTTCGTTTCCTTTTAAGATATGGAACTTAGATAATAATTTATCTGTTTCTGTTCCGTATAAAATATTACGGTAACGCTCAAACGTATCAATTTGCTGAGAAACAAAGATGCCACGTTTATCAAATCCTGCAATTACTTCTTTAATTTTAATAGCCTCATCGTTTTCGTTAAAGAAATAATCTGGACTATATTCTGCATCTACAAAACGGAACACCAATTTGTTATGACGATAAATGATTACAAAAAACGGTTTGCATTCTGTTTGAATTTCATAAATTAAATATGAGTTTTCATATTTAAAGTAATGTTCTTCAAACGATTTTTGTGAAGCCGAAATACCTAATCCTCTTGTATTAGCACTATAAAAAAACAAAATAGCACGTTGCAAAGATGTCTTTCCGAAGTTATTAGTACCTACAAAACAAGTATTACCACTTAATTCTAAGTCAGTGTACTTTACGTTTGCAATATTAATTTGTACAATTCTGTTTAATATTCTGCAATTATTTTCCATGTCTCTAATCTGTCTTTATTTCCAGTAATTTTATTTGTTCTCGATTGCGTTCGAACTGACAAAAATGTCAGACTGAGCGGAGTCGAAGTCTTCCTATCTATTAATAATCATATAATCCTGATGCTTTTTTAGTAGCATTAGGGTCTTTTGGTTTTGTGCCTGCTGTGCTTACAATTTTAATAGGGTATAATCCTATTGTTCTTCGTTTTTTATTGATGACCGCAATGTCTTTTGCTATTGTTTTTTCATAGCCTGTTAAAGGCTCATAAAACTCAGGCATTTCGCCACTCATTAAATTTCTTCTGTCAATCACCGATGCATAAAACTCAGGAGAAATATGTCCCTCTATCATTGCTCTTGAAAGCATGCCATCTAAACGCTCATTTTTTCTATCCACATCATAATTCAATAAAATATTATGTGCAATGGAGCATGCTTCTTTACTTAAAACTTTCATGGAAGGAAAACCATATTGTTGAATTTTTTGCAATAGTGTTGCCGCTGTTATTGAATCAGCTTTCATTTTTTCTTTTACTATTCTATATTTCGAAACATAGTCTTGTGAAGTTTTACTACAAGCTTTATTTTTCATACAAGAAGTACAATATTCAACTGCTCCAGTAAATTTTGCTGCTTCATATTTTTTGTTTGCATCTTTAATGGCATACAATTCATTTGTCCAGTCAAAATTTCTATTGTTATCTCTTGCTTCTTCCCATTTGGTAATATTATCTTGATACTCTTTTTTAGTATTTTGATTATAAAAAACAACCGCCTCTTTTTTTGCACTATCAATTTCGAAACCATTAGTAATTGCTTTTTCTAAAAAGTGCAAAGCTTTAAATTCTTCTTTAATTTTAATAGCACATAATGCAGCTCTAAAATAATGTCCAGGATTTACAGCACCTTTATATTCAGCAATGGATATATCAAACTTAGCATAAGCTTGTAATAAAGAATCATTTTTATACATGCGCTCAGCTGAAGCAATTTTTTCATGGTATGCCATGAAATTTTCAGATACAGTTGAATATTTAGCTTGAGCAAAAGCTCCAAAACTAAATGCAATCATTAATAATAAAATTGATGGCTTCATGATATATATATTTAGTTATAAATTATTCCCTGAGTATCATCACTTGAACTGCTTTCTTCATAAATAGCTACTGAATTAATTACATCCAATAAATAATTATAAGAATCTAACACTTTATACGATTCTGATTTTTCATCTTCTAATTCCAAGAAAGAATCACGACTCATTAAATCACAAATTTCGCGTACTTTATTGTGTAATGTTTCTGAACGGTACAAAGGTATTTTTTGTAATTTTTGTTTTAAACGCACATTGGCATTACACTCTTCTGCAATTTCACTCGGACGGAAACGACTACCAATACCAATTTTGTTATCCATACTAGCAAACAAATCGATGATATCAATATAACGCTCAAAACGTTCTAGCTTTTTTTCTAATTCAGAATTTGGTTCGCTTAGTTTCGCGAAATAGAAAAAGTTATTTCCTCTTTCAATATTGTATCTAATCACATTAAAGTATGCCTGAAGTCTATCAAAGTTTTCAGGATTATTAATCACATCATACAAACGATTCATTCCATCTCTACTTCCGTTACTGGAAATAAAAGCACCACGAGCCATTACCGAGAAAATATCATGTGTTTGTTTAGGTAAATTAAAACTGGTTGTTTCTTCCATTGTATATAATTTCTATTTAGTTACTTTTTCTTTTTTAGGATTTTCTTTTAAAGGTAAAATCAAAGTATAGCCTAATCGTTTTTTAATTTCTGTTTTGTCTTCAATATAATCGTGGTACTGTAAACGGTATTTGAAATCTAAATTATTTTGATACTCCATGGCTATTTCTACAAACAATGATAAGCGCTCTTCAAACGATACATTACCAATAGCTTTAGGGAATTTGTAATCAATTAAATACTCAAATAAATTTAATTTTGTCTGTGCTAAAAACCGCTCAACTAACTTTTCAGTATCTAATTTTATTTGTTGTACTAATCCTTGATCTTTAAAGTTACCTGCCATTTTATCGGCAAGTCCACGAACCATTAAGCGAGTAATCTTATACTTCTCTGCAATACGCTTGCATAGCACATGTCCATCATCGCTGTATAAAAAGTCGATAGGAATTTTTGTTTTAGGTGTTTTGTGACCGTTATGTTTTAGGGTATTGATATTTGAAACAACTTCACGGAAATTCGTTTTGAAGTGCAATGTTCCATGATCTTTTACTTCTTTCAAACGTTGTGCTTTTTTATAAACGTCTAATTGGTATTGAATTTTATTAATGAAATCGGTAATGTCTGTTTGAATCTCAATCAAGAAATCCAGATTTTCAATTAAACTAGATTTTAGTGATGATACGATGCCAAATAACTCCGTATCATTCGTGATGTTAAACAAACTTCTTGTATCATCAACAATGGCAGTTGTTTGTCGGATGAAATCAATAATGGTATCACGTTTCTCACGGTAATCTTCTAACTTTTGTAATTTAATGCGGTAGTTACTTTCATTTTTGTAAGTGTCATCTACATTTTTTTGAAGCTTGATGATTTCTCGTGTTAAAGTAGTATTTATTCTCTTTAAGTATTTTTTAATACTACGCAAGAATCGCATTTCGCGTGCATCTTGATAGAATTTGATATGGCGCTTTAACTCATTTATATAATCGTTAATGAATCCCGGAGTTACTTCTCCAATTTCCATAAAATCTTCAAACATGGCAACAACGGCATCGTTTAAGCTTACCACGTTTTCATATTCATACAATATATCTAGGGATACCAGCTTACGGTATTGCTCTTCCGTGATATCATCACGTCCCAATAATTCGTTTACTGTTATATGGTCTCGCTGACCAAATAGCAATTCCACTACACCGCGATTGTGGTATAGATTTGATAGCAAATCTTTTACATTAACCTGTAAACTCATTAATATAGTTCTGTTTAACTCTTAAAAATACGAAGCCTTTAGTGCCAATTAAACTTGGGTTATTAACAAAAAACAGGGTAATTAACGAAAGATGTTAATGAGAATTCGTAAGTGCTTGATAAATAGCTTTTTTAATGTTAATAGGTCGTTGATAATGGAACAGGGAACATCCTTTAAAAACGCTTTCAAATGAATTAATGAAAAATTTAGTCAGGACCTGCGAATTATTACAATTAATAATGAGAAAATCTTCGTTTTAGTTAAAAAATAGATGGTAGTTTTACCAAAAAAAACCTTATGACTGATATAGAAATTGCTCAATCTGTTACTCCATTTCATATAAAAAAAATTGCAGAAAAAATAAATGTAAGTGAGGAAGATTTAGAGTTATACGGAAAATACAAAGCTAAATTACCTCTTCATTTAATTGATGAGGAAAAGATTAAATCTTCAAAACTAATTTTAGTAACGGCATTAACACCTACTCCGGCCGGCGAAGGTAAAACAACTGTATCTATCGGCTTAAACGAAGGATTAAATAAAATTGGAAAAAAGAGTATTGTGGTTTTAAGAGAACCATCCTTAGGACCAGTGTTTGGAATTAAAGGTGGAGCTGCTGGTGGAGGCTATTCACAAGTGATACCAATGGAAGATATCAACCTTCATTTCACCGGCGATTTTTCAGCCATTGAAAAAGCCAATAATTTTTTAGCGGCAATTATCGATAATGTCATTCAAAATCAGGAGCATCCTATTAAATTAGATCCTAGAACCATTGTTTGGAAGCGTGTGATTGATATGAATGATAGAAGCTTGCGAAACATAATCATAGGCATTGGCGGAAAAGCAAACGGCGTAATGAGGCAAGATGGATTTAATATCACTGCGGCTTCAGAGATTATGGCAATTTTATGTTTATCCAATAGCTTATCTAATTTAAAAGAAAAACTTGGAAATATTTTTGTTGGTTTTACGTATAACAACGAACCAATTTATGCTAAAGATTTAAAGGCAGAAAATGCCATGACCATTTTATTAAAAGATGCCATTCAGCCAAACTTAGTTCAAACGCTTGAAGGAAATCCAGCAATTATACATGGCGGACCATTTGCCAATATTGCACAAGGAACCAACTCGATTTTAGCAACTAAAATGGGATTATCGCTTGGCGATTACGTGGTAACCGAAGCTGGATTTGGTGCAGACTTAGGAGCGGAGAAATTTTTAAATATAAAATGTGGTTACGGCAAATTAAAACCGAGTATGGTTGTTTTGGTTGCAACGATCCGCGCCTTAAAACATCATGGAGGAGCGTTGGCTAATGAACTTAACACACCTTCTGTTGAAAAAGTAAAAAAAGGATTTTGTAATTTAGAAAAGCATATCGAAAACATACAAAAATTTGGCATCACTCCCGTTATAGCCATTAATCATTTTGTGAAAGATACGGATGAAGAGATTAATACCTTAATTGAATTATGTCATCAATTAAACGTGAAAGCAGTGGTGAGTAAAGGTTGGCTATTGGGAGGAAATGGTACACAAGAATTAGCAAAAGCTGTTGTTGAAGAAATTGAAAAAAGTACAACGTCTAATTTCAAACCACTTTATGATTGGAAGGCTAGCGTCAAACAAAAAATAGAAACCATTGCCAAAGAAATTTATGGTGCTGATACTATTGAGTATGCAACAAAAGCAGAACAAGATTTAAAACGAATTGAGAGTTTAGGTTTATCACATTTGCCGATTTGTATGGCAAAAACACAAAAATCATTTTCGGATAACGAAAAACGTATTGGCAGACCTATAAATTTTACCGTTACGGTTCGTGAATTTGAAATTGCTGCCGGCGCTGGTTTTATCATTCCTATTTTAGGTTCCATGATGCGCATGCCCGGCTTGCCATCTATTCCTGCTTCCGAAGGCATGAGCATTGATGATAATGGCGTGATTAGCGGCTTATCATAACTAAAATGTACTAGTATTTGAACCAAAATGATATTTGGAATCTATACTATCTATTTAATTTTTATCTTTGGTAGTTAAACTATTTAAGATGAAATTTAAATTATACTTTATTTCTTTATTTATTGTTTTATTTTATGCAAGTCATCAAGCTCAGGAGTTAAAACATTGCGGTACTGATGAAGCAATCAGACAATTGTATACGGCTCATCCAGAGTTATTACAATCGTTTATTGATAATGAACAGATTTACAATTCCAAAATCAATGCTCAAAAAGGTTTACAAAGCACCACGGTATATACTATTCCTGTAGTTTTTCATGTGCTTCATCAAAATGGTTCTGAAAACATTTCCGATGCTCAAATTATAGACGGAATAAATATTTTGAATCGCGACATGAGAAAATTAAATAGTGACACTAGTTTAATTATTAACAGATTTAAGCCTTTAGCTTCTGATGTGAGAATTGTGTTTGAGTTAGCGAAACTAGATCCTCAAGGAAATTGCACCAATGGTATTGATAGAATTTATACAAGTAAAACAAACTATGGAGATGATAGTGCAAAAGTAAATCCATGGCCAAGGGATAAATATTTAAACGTTTGGACAGCCAAAGCTTTACTACAAGGATGGGCTGGTTACGCCTATTACCCATCAGCATCATTAGGACCACTCATTGTGCATGATGGTATTATGATGTTAGCAGATTACGTGGGTTCTATTGGTACAAGTAATACTAATAAATCTCGAACCCTTACTCACGAAGTTGGACATTGGTTAGATTTAGGGCATCCATGGAACACCACTATTAATATTTCGATCAATGTAGGGTTAGCTTGTGGAGATGATTTAGTATTTGATACACCAATTACTAAGGGGCATACTACTTGTCCTAATTTACTAACGCCAGATTGTATGATTGATAATTTCTCGACAGGGATTCTTGATTTTAATAATGTTACTACATCATCTGGAAATATTGACAACACCATTCCTGCTTCTGTATTTGATAGTTTAACAATCACTCCTTTTAAAGCAAATGGTGTTTCTGCAAATTCTGGAATAGCTGGAGAATTTTCATTTTCTGATTGGCCAACCGGTGCAACCAATGGAGAAACAAATTACAGTAATTTAACTGGCGCATTAGATCCTTTGAAATATTACGAAATTACCATTGCTCCAAAAGCCTCATCATCCATGAGTTTAACAGGATTGAAGTTTAAAGTCAATCGTTCTTTAACTGGGCCGCGTACTTACGCCATTCGCTCTAGCGCTGACGGTTTTACAAATAATTTAACTGCCACTATTACTCCAAGCAATTCAAACCTAAGTGTAAACACTGGTAATGTGTTTTTCTATAATAATGATGTGACTAATTCAGAACTAGGAAGTACTATTACTGTTTCTGGAGCTAATTTCACTCATAAGGATATACCAGTTACTTTTAGAGTTTATGCTTTTAATGCGGAAGATAATTTAGGTGAGTTTTCAATTGATGATGTTTCTATTTTAGGTTCTACTGGGATTATCGAAAATATTCAAAATTATATGGAATATTCGTATTGCTGCCACATGTGGACCATTGGGCAAAAAGACCGTATGCGTTTAGCTGTTGAAAGTGCCATTGCAGATAGAAGTAATTTATGGTCGGCCACCAACCTAATTGCAACAGGTATTGCAGCACCAAGCACAACCTGTACTCCAACTCCAGATTTTTATGCAAGCAGAACTCGTATATGCAAAGGCAACTCTATTACCTTTACAAAAAACATTTTAAATGGTGCAGAAACTAGTAGAATTTGGGCTTTTGAAGGAGGAACACCTGCAACTTCAACAGCTACAAATCCAGTAGTTAGTTACTCTGCTGCTGGAGTATATTCTGTAACTTTATCTGCCACTAACGCTGCAGGCACTAATACTGTCACAAAAACACAATATATTAGGGTAGATAATACAATAGCGGACGTAACTTATAGCGGATCATACTTTGAAGGATTTGAAACACAAACGATTTTAGATTATACCTGGCAATCTTATGACTTAGATAATAATGGACATAAGTGGGCCTTTGCTGCAAATGCAGGTACTGCTGGAACTAATGCTGCACGCATGAATGCCTTTGGTAATTATGCGCAAGATTTAGATGTGATGATGAGTCCATCCTATAATTTAACTGCTGCGGCAAATAGCGTACTTAACTTTAAGGTGGCTGCTGCTTCAACAACAACCGTGAGCGCCGATATTCAAGATGAATTAAGAGTATTTTTCTCTTCCAATTGTGGCAACTCATGGGTACAAAGAGGTTTATATTCAGGCGCTTCATTAATGAATAATCCTGCAACAACTAGTGCTTTTATGACGGATGGTTCAACTACTTGGACGATGTATTCTATTCCTATTATTTCAATTTTTCAAACGAGTAACGTATTGGTTAAGTTTCAATACAAATCTAGTTTTGTAAGTAACAACGTTTATATTGATGATGTTAATATTACATCATCTACTGTAGGATTAAATGAAATGCGAGATGCAAATCCAAATTTCTTAATTTTCCCAAATCCTAGTAATGATAAAACTACTATCAGCTATCAGCTAAATACAGATGCGAAAGTTGGAATACAAATTATTGATGTGTTAGGAAAATCTATTTATCAAAAATCACCTATTACTCAATCTGCTGGTGATTACTCAGAAACTATCTCTAAAAATGAACTAAACATGAGCAATGGTGTTTACTTTGTAAAACTGTTAATTAACAATAAAATACATGTACAGAAATTAATTATTTCGAAATAATAATTTCCTTTACTCTCTATTTAATTTAACGATATGTTTCAAAAACAAAACATTCCACTAGCCACTACTGGTCTTTTCTCATCTCTGTTTTCAGATTATATTTCCCAGTCATCTCAGGTAAAATCATTTTATAACGAACACTTTTCGTTAAAAGATTTTACATTGTACATGGCGAAAAATAAATTTGATTACTTAAACAGACCAGCTTTAGTAAATACGTTAAATCAACAATCTAATCTTGTATCAAATACAACTGCATTATCAAAAGCAAATATTGTATTATCAGAAAAAGCAACTACTTATACTGTGACAACAGGTCATCAATTATGTTTATTTACTGGTCCACTTTATTTTATTTATAAAATTGCCAGCACAATTAATTTATGCAAAGCTTTAAAAACAAATTTTCCTAAAAAAGATTTTGTGCCTGTTTACTGGATGGCTAGTGAGGATCATGATTTTGAAGAAATAAATCACGCATTTGCTTTTGGAAAAAAAGTAATGTGGAATAGCACACAGAAAGGAGTGGTTGGAGAATTCAGCACGGAAGGATTACAAGAAGTAATTACCGAACTAAAAACCATTTTAGGCGATAACGAAAAATCAAATGAATTGATTCAACTGTTCGAAAAAGCATACACTAATCATTCAAATTTAGCAGATGCTACACGGTATTTGGTAAATGAGCTATTTGGAGAATATGGGATCGTTATTTTAGATGGGAATGATTCTAATTTAAAACAACTGTTTAAAGATGAATTTAAAAAAGATATTTTCGAGAACACCTCTGTTAAATTGGTAAACAAAACTATTGATGAATTAAAAGTAAATTATTCTGCTCAAGTTACTCCACGCGATATTAATGTTTTTTATAAAGAAAAAGGGTTAAGAGAACGCATCGAAAAACAAGGCACTCATTATGCTGTTTTGAACACAGATATTATATTCACAGAACAAGAATTAAATAACATCGTTGAAACAACACCAGAAAAGTTAAGTCCTAACGTGGTGTTGCGCCCGTTATACCAACAAAAAATATTGCCAAATATTGCATACGTTGGTGGCCCTGGAGAAATAGCTTATTGGTTAGAATATAAAACGCTATTTGAAGTTTATGAAATTCATTTGCCAATTTTAATGCCTCGCAATTTTGTTATGTTTATCGATAAAGGCACTCAAAACAAAATTCAAAAGTTAAACCTCACTATTGAAGATGTATTTAAAGATGGCGAGGAATTAGTAAAGGCATTCATCAAAACACAACATGATGATATAAACATAGAAGCGGCTAAAACTCAATTGACTTCTATCTATGCTTCAGTATTAGAAACTGTTTCTGCTATTGACAAAACATTGGTTGGAACAACGGAAGCCGAAAAACAAAAAGCCATTAATGGTATAGCAACTATCGAACAAAAAATAAACCGAGCGTTAAAACAAAAATCGGAAACAGATATCAATCAAATTTGGGCAATTAAAGAAAAATTATTTCCTAAAAATACACCGCAAGAACGCTACGATAATTTCAGCATGTACTACACTAAATTCGGAAAAGAATTTATTGCGAATTTAATGAATGAATTAACTTACGATTTAGAAAAGTTTGAATACACGATTTTGAAAGAATTGTAAAGATTACAAATCCTCTTCTGCAACTGGTTTTTTTCTGATGACTCTCCAAACAGTAACAAGTTGTTTACGAAAAATAAATGCGAGTAATAAATAAGGAACCGCCATTAAGTATAAAATTCCTTGATTGATTCCACCAGCTACTGAGTTTTTTTGTCCCTGACTACTTTCTACAGAAGCTTTACACATCGCACATTGTGCTTCAGTAATACTTGGCAATAAAACCAAAGCAACTAGGATGAGTAATATGAAATAATGTTTTTTCACGTTACAAATTTACATATTATTTCAACATAATCACCGCCCACATTCTTCCTGTTTTTCCGTTATCTCGTCTGTAAGAAAAGAAATCAGGCTCTGTCGTGCAACGATTCATGCTCCAAATGTTCTCTTTTAAAACTCCACTTTCTAAGGATACAAATTCGTTAGCCTTCAAAAGGTCCATCTGACGTCCGTTCCAGCAGTTTTCTGGGAAACCCGCTTCCCTAAATTGTTGAATCACCTCTAAACTTACCTCGTAATTTTTCGCGCAAATACCTTGTCCGATTGCTACCTTAATATGATTAATATCAGCACCTAGCTTTACCATTTCATATAAAGTATTTTTAACAATTCTGGCTAATGTACCCTTCCAACCGCAATGCGCGGCGCCAATAACTCCATTTTTTTTATCATGAAATAAAATGGGGTAACAATCTGCCGCACCAACAGCAATGGCAATATTTTTTTTATTGGTTACCAAGGCATCGCCTGTTTGTTTTCCAACTTTCGCTTGACAAACACTATTACTATGGATTTGGTTTAAATATGATACTTGGCTCATATCAATATTCAAAGCACCTAAAGCACGCTTTCTATTTTCAGTAATATTTTCTGACAAATCTTCCGTTCCTCCTAAATTTAAACTCAAAAACGGTTCAGCCGAAACACCCCCATGACGTATTGAAAAACCATGAATTGTGTTAATATGAGGTGTTTTTATCCAGTACATTTTTGTAGTGTTTACGCCATAAAAATAGTAAATTAGCCCTTTAAAAATGAACTTATTTAATACTTTACAAAATTGACTTTCAACGACTTTAATTTCGATCAATCATTAATAGATGGTTTGCAATCTATGGGTTACAAACTGCCTACTCCTATACAACAACAAGCTATCCCTGTTATTCAACAAGGAAAAGACCTTATTGCCTGCGCTCAAACTGGTACAGGAAAAACTGCCGCCTTCGTATTACCGGTTTTAGATAAAATCATCAAAACTAAAAAAGGCGGCATTAATACTTTAATTATTGCTCCAACACGCGAATTAGTGCTTCAAATTGACCAGCAAATAGAAGGTATGGCTTATTTTTGTGGCGTTAGTTCTATTGGCATTTACGGCGGTAATGATGGCGTTACTTGGGAACGACAAGCAAGATCGTTGCGCGAAGGTGTAGATATTGTGATTGCAACTCCTGGCCGTTTAATTGCTTTGCTTCAATCAGGAGATATTAAATTTGACACCATCGAGCATTTAATTTTAGATGAAGCCGATCGTATGTTGGATATGGGTTTTGCGGATGATATTAAAACCATCCTAAAATACGTTCCTGAAAAAAGACAAACCATTATGTTCTCAGCGACGATGGCACCAAAAATTAGAGTATTGGCTGGGCATTTATTAAACAATCCTGAGACGATTAATATTGCTCTTTCTAAACCAGCAGCTGGCATTGTGCAACAGGCTTATGTGGTTTATGATGGACAAAAAGAAAAATTATTAAAAGAGATTTTAAAAAATGAAGATTTTTCTTCTGTCATTATTTTCTCTTCAACCAAAGAAAAAGTAAAAGAATTAGCGCAAACCTTTAAAGCCTTAAAATATTCGGTTCAAGGTTTCTCTTCTGATTTGGAGCAAACGGAACGCGAAGAAATTATGCGAAATTTTAAAGCCCGTAACTTGCGTATTTTAATTGGCACCGATATTTTATCGCGTGGAATTGATGTGGACGGAATTTCTTTAGTAGTAAATTTTGATGCGCCACCAGATCCAGAGGATTACATTCACCGTATTGGTCGTACAGCTCGTGCAGCAAAAGCAGGTGTTGCCATTACTTTTATTAATGAAAAAGATCAACCTCGTTTTGCACAAGTTGAAGCATTAATGGGAATGGATGTAACTAAAATGCCAATTCCTGAAGAGTTTGGTGCTGGCCCAGAATACAATCCAGAGGCAGCTAAAAAGAAATTTGATAAGCCCCGTGGCTTTGGAGGAAAAGGAAAAACTAATGGGGCTAAACATGGAAATAAAAAACCTTTTCACGGACCAAAAAAAGCCTAATTATTACACAAAATTGTATATTTAAATTTTAAAATAAGTGGATATAACATTAGCTTCTAAAGCTGAAACTAAAATAACAGATATGAACTCAAAATTATCTTTACTAGAAGAAAAACAGGCCGAAGCACTTTTAGGTGGCGGACAAAAACGTATAGATTCTCAACATAAAAAAGGGAAATTAACCGCTCGTGAGCGTTTACATTTTTTATTAGACGAAGGTAGCTTTGAAGAAATAGGCATGTTTGTGACTCACCGTTCAACAGAGTTTGGATTGGACAGAGAAAAATATTTAGGTGACGGTGTTGTTACTGGATACGGAACCGTAAACGGAAGATTGATTTATGTATTCTCTCAAGACTTTACGGTTTTTGGCGGTTCATTATCCGAAACACATGCCGAAAAAATTTGCCGTATTATGGATTTAGCCATGCAAAATGGCGCTCCGTTAATTGGCTTAAACGATAGTGGTGGAGCTCGTATCCAAGAAGGTGTAGTTTCTTTAGGAGGTTATGCTGATATTTTTTATAAAAACACCATGGCTTCGGGAGTAATTCCTCAGCTATCTGCTATTATGGGACCATGCGCCGGTGGTGCTGTTTACAGTCCTGCTATTACCGATTTTATTATGATGGTAGAGAATACAAGCTACATGTTTGTAACAGGCCCTAACGTTGTAAAAACAGTAACACACGAAGAAGTAACTTCTGAAGAGTTAGGTGGAGCATCTGCTCACTCAATGAAATCTGGTGTTACCCATTTTTCTTGTGCCAACGAAATTGAGTGTATTAATAACATCAAAGCTTTATTAAGCTACATGCCTCAAAATTGTGAGGATGACGCTCCAAGCGTTCCTTACGAAAGTAATGGCAATGAAAAACGTCCGGCTTTAAATACAATTATTCCTGATAACGCTAACCAACCTTACGATATCAGAGAAGTGATTGAAGGCGTGATTGATGATGGAACATTTTTAGAAGTACATAAAAATTATGCAGAAAATATTGTTGTTGGTTTTGCTCGTTTAGCTGGTAAGAGTATTGGTATTGTTGCTAATCAACCAGCATTTTTAGCAGGTGTGTTAGATAACAACTGTTCTACCAAAGCAGCGCGTTTTGTGCGTTTCTGCGATTGCTTTAATATTCCATTATTAGTATTTGAAGATGTACCAGGTTTTTTACCAGGTACAGATCAAGAATGGCATGGTATCATTAACAATGGCGCTAAATTATTATATGCATTCTGCGAAGCAACTGTTCCAAGAATTACAGTTATTACTCGTAAAGCCTACGGTGGTGCTTATGATGTCATGAACAGTAAACATATTGGTGCTGACATGAACTACGCTTGGCCAAGTGCAGAGATTGCTGTAATGGGCGCTAAAGGAGCCGCTGAAATTATTTTCAAAACTGAAATTACTGCGGCGTCTGATCCTATTGCTAAATTAGCTGAAAAAGAAAAAGAATATATGGATCATTTTGCAAATCCATACCGTGCAGCAGAAAGAGGTTATGTGGATGAAGTCATTAAACCAGAAGATACTCGAGAAAAATTAATTCGTGCGTTTAAAATGTTAGAAAACAAAGCAGCCAAATTGCCTAAGAAAAAACATGGAAATATTCCTTTATAATCATGTTTTTTACTGCAGCTCTATTAATTGGTTTAGGCATCATTTGTCTTATTATGACAGTGATATCGCTAATTTTTGGGATCATCGCTTTTGCTAACAATAAACAAGGCAAATATATTTGGCTGACAACATTTTTGTGTTCTATCATAGGTCTTGTGATTTGCATATTTATCTTCGTTAGAAAAACAGTAAATGCCGTTGAGAATTTTAGTGAAAACGCCTTTGGGCAATTTGAAAATTTTGGCGACAGTTTATCAAAGCTAGAAAATATTGATACACATCAAGCAAATGGCATCTCCGAACAGATTACTTTATTGAAAAGTTATTTGCCTGAAAATGTTGTAGGAAATGAACCAGAACAATTTTATACTTATTTAGGGTTTAAAGATTATTATCGTTTTCCATTGCGCTTCCCTTATTCTATACATTGCTCAGATACTCCAAATAATGGAGAATTATATAATGAGGCAAATGTTGGTCGCTTCGATGAAAATGATAATGGCGAAATTTATTCGGGCATTAGTAATATTCATAAAATAGCTTTTGATAAAAGTTTCTTATTGATAGAGCAAGCGGTTACATCTACAAGAACCGATAAAATTATTTACCATTACATACTTTACAATTTAAATACTGAAAAGAAAGAAGAAGCATCTTCCTTAACTAAATTAATTCAATTGGCTAAAGAAAAAGGGTATTCTGGTGCCGATACTTTAATTACTTTGGAACAATACAGTCGTTTGTTTTAATTAAAACTTCGCATTAAACTCAATCAAAAGTTTACAGACCTCTAAATATTTTGTAAGAGGCAACGTTTTTTCAATATCATAAATATCATGATAAGCCTGTATGCCGCCCATGGTGTAAATAAAAAAACTAGGAATGCCTTTTTCTGAAAACCAATAATGATCGCTGTTAGCAGCTTTACCTCGTTGTTTAATTTGTTTCAAATAATTTTTCTCGACGTTTATTTGATTTAATTTCTCAAACTGTTCTTTAAAAACCGTTGCATTCACTACCATAATACCATCATCCCCTGTTCCTAATAAATCTAAATTGGTCAAAAATTTAATATTTGATAATGGGAAAATAGGGTGCTCCGAATAATATTTAGAACCTAACAAGCCAGCCTCTTCTCCACTAAAAAAAATAAAAGCTACCGAATATTTTGAAGGATGTGTTTTATAATACTTAGCTAAATTTAATAATACACTCACACCACTAGCATTATCATTAGCGCCTGGAAAATAAGCTTCCTTACCCATAGCACCTAAATGGTCGTAATGAGCAGTAAAGACAATGAAACTATCTGGCTGATGTGTGCCTTTAATAAAGCCACATAAATTTTGACATTTAAAATTGGGGATGAATTTGTTTTTAAAAATAATGTCTATTGTTTTTAATTCATTAGGAAAAGAATCCTTTAATAATTCAATAACAGCATTATCAGAAATTTGTGTGGCAACTGTATAAGTTAATTTTTTTCTAAGTTTTACTTTAATGGGGAAAGGGCGTTTACCATCGTTTGCCTCATAAGTCACACTATCCGTTTTAAATAACTGAAATCCACCTTTGATTGTTTCCGCAGAAGGATAAATTAAATAATGTTTTCCAGCTATTAGCATTTTTCCATCTAAAACAACCGAAATAGAAGAAGGGAATGTATTAACTGGAAATTCATAATTTTGAGAATAGGATTTTCCGAATTTAGACAGCCCGATTGTTTTTAATTCTTTTGAAATATAGGAAGCCGCTTTATTAACGCCATCTTTGACGTAACCTCTTCCAAATAGTTCTTTAGAGGTGAGCTTTTTAATAACCTGACGGGCGTAGATTGTATCCTGGCTGTATGTGTTTACAAAGAGAAAGGAAAATAAAAAAAATATAATTTGTTTCATAAAAATTATAGAGGCTTCGACTCCGCTCAGCCTGACAGATATTGCCACCCTGAGCGGAGTCGAAGGGCTAAGCAAATCGTTTTTGTGCTAGTGCATAAATATTTTTAACCACTTCGCTATCATCTTTCCATTCATAAATAGATTTTAATCCATTTAAATAATTGTTCAGTTCTACTAAGGTACTAACAGCATTAATCTGTTCAATAGCAATATTATATTCAGTTGCATTAGCTTCAAATAACTCATTAATAAAACGAAATTTGTCATTAATGTTAATGGTTATTTTCGGAAATTCTTTTACTTGAGGTTTAATTTCATCAATAGGTTCAATTAATTTTTCAGCAACAGGTGCTATAAGTTCTTCTATGGGTTTCACTACTTCTGCAACTGCTGTAAGCACAACTACTTGTTCCTTAATTGGCTCCACAATAGCAGCTTTTTCTTCACCAGTAGGCACATTCATTAATTTCATGTGTAAATTCAAGTCGGGAGATAAGTCATGTTGTTCCTTATGCACTAAATAAGCCGACACCAATTTATTACTGTGATAAATAGCAGAATGCAATTGCTCGGTATAGTGGGTACTTGGCGAAGGATGCTTTTCGAATTTCTCGATAGTTGCTTTTAGTTCTCCTAACGATGAATAAAGTTGTTTCAGTAAAATATCCGTTTGCATAATGTGAATAATTAAAGATTAAAAATACTGCATTTTATGGATACTTAGTTTATTTTTAGATTTTGTTATCAATATATAATAAACATGTTTTTAGAAAACATTAAACATAGTGCGGGCCGAAAAGGTTGGATTGAAGTAGTTTGCGGCTCCATGTTTTCTGGTAAAACGGAGGAATTGATTCGTCGCTTAAAACGTGCACAATTTGCCAAACAAAAAGTGGAAATTTTTAAGCCACAAATCGATACGCGCTACCACGAAGAAAAAGTAGTATCTCACCAAGGTAACGAAATTCATAGTACACCAGTTCCATCGAGTTCCAATATTTTATTATTAGCCAATGATGTGGATGTAGTAGGAATCGATGAAGCTCAATTTTTTGATATGGAATTGGTAAACGTTTGTAATCAATTAGCAGATAGTGGCGTGCGCGTTATTATTGCTGGTTTGGATATGGACTTTAAAGGAAAACCTTTTGGCCCAATGCCCGCACTATTAGCTTGCGCCGAATATGTAACCAAAGTGCACGCTATTTGTATGCGTTGCGGAAGTTTGGCTCATATCTCTCATCGTACAACTGCTGAAACTAGTTTAGTGCTTTTAGGCGAAACAGATAGTTACGAGCCCTTATGCAGAGATTGCTATAATGAGGCAAATAAAGGGAAATTCTAGATTTTATTTATTATTCCAAGTCGCTTTATCAATTCTATAAGTATAGCTGACTTTAATAAACTCTCCCAAGTCTTCTGAAATTGTTTTTTCTGTTCTAATAGCTCCTAATTTTTCGATTGCCTTTTGAGATCTAATATTATCAACGCCAATATAAAAAAACACCTTGTCCACAAATTGAAAAGCATAATTAAGCATTAAGTTTTTTATGGATTGATTATAAACTCCTCCCCAATAATCTCTGCTTAAAAAAGTATAACCAATTGCCACCGAACTATCACGCTCGTTCAATTCATAATAACGAGAACTACCAAATGGATTTTCTGTTTTTTTATCAATTAATAAAAAAGCTCCACGAGACTCGATAGCAGCATTAAAAAATATTTCAAATACTTCTCTTTTGTAACGATCTCTATTTGGATGTTGTTCCCAGATTAATGGATCGGATGCCATATTATATAAAACCTCAAAATCGTTTTCGTTAAGCGGTACGATTTTCACAAATTCGTTTTCGAGGGTAGGTTGGATATTGAAATATGACATGTTATCTTTTATTAGTTCGTCGTTACGATCGAGAAACGAGTGAAGTCATCTCATGCCATAATCAAACTTTGTATGAGATTGCTTCGTTTCGCTCGCAATGACGATTTTACTTTTTCGTCTTCTCTATCATCTCATTAATTTCATTCACAACCATTTTAGGCTCTTCCATCTGAATGAAATAACCTGTTTTGGGAGCATTAATAATTTTAGTTTGAGGATTAATGATTTTCCATTGATTGAAATGTAGCTTTCTATATTCTATTTCTTTATCAATATAATCATTATCAATATCTGCTTCGGTAGATAAAATAAGAGTAATCGGAATATTAGCTGGCACAATGGTTTGCTTTAATATTTTTTGATTGGTCGAATAACCTAAAGTATCAAAATCAAAACATTGTTTCGACTCGGCATGCTGTCCTTTAGTTTTACCTTTTACTTTTAAAAATCCTTCAAACTGTTCTTTAAAAACTACTTTATCAGAATCAGTTCTAATGGCCATTCCATTTTTAAATTCTTCTTCGTGTGCAGGGTCTAAAAACACCATCCCCAAAACCATATCCGGATACATATTTACAAAACAACGCGCAATAGAACCACCCAAAGAATGACCTACTAAAATATAAGGCGGTTTTATTTTTTCTTTTACTAATAAAGCATGTAACTCAAAAGCCATGGTATCAATCGTTCTGTCATTTCTAATTAATTCAGATTGACCAATACCTGAACGATCATAAGAAAAAATTTGACTCGTTTCCTGAAGTTTTTCGTACACTTTTCTAAAATCTGTTTGTGGGCGTCCTTTCCCTGTTAAAAAAACAATGGTAGATTCACCTTTTCCTTCAATCACCACATATTGTTTTTTACCTCGCAAATAAACAAAGTAACCATCATCTCCTTCAAAGATAATCATGGAACTTAATCCTAAGAATAAGATTAAAGGGATGAATATTTTAAATATATATATCATTATTTCACGAACACATCTGTAAATTGAAAACTCTTTCCGTTAAACAAACCTTTGTCGCTTAGCTTTAGTTCTGGTATTACCAGCAATGCCATAAAAGATAAACTCATATAAGGTGCGCGTAATTTACTTCCTAATGCTTTAGCACGTTTATCTAATTTAGTATAGGCTTCTGCAACTTCTTCAGCAGCTTGGTTCGTCATAATGCCCGCAATAGGTAATTCTAATACGAGTTCTTCATTTCCATTAGCTAAAGAAATCCCGCCTTTGGCTTTGATAATTAAGTTAACCGCTTTGCACATATCTTCATCATTGGTTCCAACTGCTACTATATTATGGCAATCGTGAGCTACACAACTTGCAATGGCACCTTGTTTTAATCCAATGTTTTTAATGAAGGCTTTGGCAATAGGTGCATCGCTATAACGGTTTACTACCGCAATTTTTAAAATATCTTGTTCTACGTTTGATTCTTCAAATCCATCAACGTTATAAGACGCTACACATAACTCATCTGTAATTAATTGTCCGTCTAGGCATTCAATCACTCTTATTCTATCACTTTCGCTTTTTAGTTTAAAATCGCTAGCTTGTTTTAAACTACAATTAAAATTATTAACGATTGGTGAATCAACTGATTTTATAAATGAGTTTCCTTTTTCTGCAACTAAATTTCCGTTGATGTAAGTTTTTAAAATAGTAAAATCTTGCAAATTATCAATCTCAATAAAATCTGCATGGTCGCCTAATTGCACTAAACCTATCGGTAAATTGTAATGCTTTACTACATTGTATGATGCAGCTCTTAATACGTTATATAAGTCGTGACCTTCTTTCAAAGCACGTTTCACATGATCGTTAATGTGTGATTCAATTAAATTGTCAGGATGCTTATCATCACAACAAAACATAATTTGTTCAGGATAATCTTTTAATAATGAAATCAAGGTTTCAAAATTCTTTGCCGCACTTCCTTCTCTTATTAAAACTTTTACGCCATGTTGCAATTTTTCTAAAGCTTCGATATATCCAAAACATTCATGATCGGTGGTGATGCCCGCATTAAAATAATGTTTCATGTCATCGCCCATCAAACCTGGCGCGTGACCATCAACTGGTTTATTGTGCTTTTTTGCAGAAGCTAATTTCTTTAAAACTTCCTCATCCTTATAAATCACTCCCGGAAAATTCATCATCTCTGCCAAATAAACAATCTCTTTTCTCGACAATAATTTATCAATGTCATTTGAGTCAATTACTGCACCAGCCGTTTCAAAGTTAGTAGCGGGCACGCAAGATGGCGCTCCAAAATAAAAATGGAAAGGCACTTGCTTGGCATTATCAATCATATAATCAACACCAGCAACTCCAAGCACATTGGCAATTTCGTGCGGATCGGAAATAGTCCCCACTGTTCCATGAGTTACAGCAATTCGCGCAAATTCAGAAGGCACTAACATGCTACTTTCTACATGCACATGTGCATCTACAAAACCAGGCAAAATATAAGTGCTTACTTTTTCTGAAATTTTGGTAATAGAACCAATTTTATTGTTTTCAATAATAAGTTCCGCTGCATAAATTTCCTTAGCAACAATGTCTATGAGATTTGATTTGATGCTAAACGTATTTTTTTTATTTTCAATCATGAGTAAAGTAAAGGTATAAAAAAAGCGAAACTGTTTGTTTCGCTTTTATAGTTTCATATTAATTTTTAAACATTTGGCTTCATAAAATAAAACGTAATCATTTTAGCTATTTCAGATGATTTATTTTCCATACTGTGAGGGAAATTGCCATCGTAATAAATAATATCTCCTTCTTTTAGGACAACAGTCTCGTCCGAAATTTGATAAATAATTTCTCCAGATAATATATAATCAATCTCCCAGCAATCTGTTACCACTTGCTCTCTAAAAACTCCAGGATTTACTGAAACAACAACTGTTCTTAAATACGAATTGGAAATAGAGTCAGTAATTAATAATTCGTAACTAACACCTTGAGAATCCTCTCGCTCCTCCATGTCTCCCTCACCTTTTCTAATCAAGATATAAGGCTTTCCATCATTGGTGTTTACTTCTCGCACTAAGTCAACCAAGTTAACATCCAATGCCGCTGAAATGCTTTGAAGCACAGGTAATGAAGGAATTGCTCTAAAGTTTTCAATTTTTGATAATAAACCAGCTGTTACATTACTTTTTTCGGCAACATCCTTCAAACTCATTTTATGTTCTTTACGAATACGTTTGATGGTTTTTCCAACTGCGCTTAAAGAATCTCTTTTCATAATTAATAATAATTGACTTGAATATTGGACTCCTATTGGGAGTTGTGCAAATATCTAATTTTTTTAATATAAGTAAAATTTATACAGCTTTTTTATACTACTTAATCATGAAAAATTATTAAAAAGTTGAATTATATTCACTTTATTATATAAAAATATACTAATGTTATTTTAATATTAATATATTGTTGAATATTTAACTGTTTTTTAACTACAATTATAGTATTTGTATAATTTATGAAAATTACTTTCACATAAAATTTGATCCCATGAAAAAGCTTTTTTCCGTTTTGTTTTTGATATTCTTAGGCCAATTAGTTATTGCGCAAAATGGCAGTTTAAAAGGTAATGTTGGTGATGCAACCGGTTCAATTCCAGGAGCTATTATTTTACTACAAAACACAAATTACAATACGGTATCTGATTATGATGGATTATTCTCCTTAAATAAAATTCCTGCTGGAAGTTATACCTTAGAAATCTACGTTATTGGTTACGACAAAATTACACTTCCAGTTTCAATTACAGCTAACGAAACGACTGATTTAGGAAAACAGACCTTAAAGGAGCCTCAACAATTGCAAGAAGTAACCGTAACCGCGGAGATGAGAAACTCTGAAAATAAGGCAATAAATATGATAAAAAACTCTACAAAAGTTGTAACCGTTGTATCAGCAGAAGGTATCATGAAATTACCAAATAAAAATGCTGCGGATGTTGTTGCTCGTATTCCTGGCGCCTCAATAATGAGGAATAAAGGTGAAGGAAGTAATATTTCTTTACGAGGAACACCCATGGATTGGACGGCAACATTTCTGAACGGTGATCGATTGCCCGTTGCTGATGAAGAAAACACAACACGATCCTTCGACTTCCAAATTCTGCCTTCAGATATGATTGAATATGTGATTGTATCAAAAAGTACTACACCCGATATGGAATCGGATAACATTGGAGGAAGCATCAATTTTATGTCAAGAGCTGCAGTAACAAAACGTACCTTTAAATTAAACGTGGCGGGTGGCTATAATCCATTGGCTCAAAAACCTACTGGTACACTAAACTTCCTGTTTGGAGATATTTCAAAAAATAAAAAATGGAGTTTCGTAATTAACGGATCTACTTTTGCAAGATACTACGCCACAGACGCCTATAAAATCATATATGGTAGTAACTTCAATCATGGCTTAAATAGGTATGAGTTGAAACGTTATGACGGCACCAGAATAAACGCCGCTGCAAATGCTGCCATTGAATTTAAGCCAAATGACAATTTTAAAATTGGAACTCATATTGTCTATAGTTATATGAATGACGACAAGTACCAAAAAAAACAAAGTTTTAACTGGTACGAAGGTTCGGGGCAACGTGTGCGTTTGCAAAACATTCATGGTAAATTAAACAGGCAACTATACGGTGGCGATATTTATACTGAAATCAATCTAACAAAAAAAATGAAAATAAAAGCCAGAGCAGCCATGTATGATAATCAATTTAAGTATGGCAAAGTACCATATAATTTTGAAGACCCAAGAAATGGCTATTATGTCATGGAGTTTATTAGCCCACTTTTACAATTTAAGGATCAAGACTATGTTGATTTATATGGAAACGTAGTTGACATTAATAATGATCCTAATGGCGTTGGCTTCCCCACTAAACTCATTGGAAATGATAATCCATATGGCACGGGAGATAATCCATATAACATTCAACCAAAATTTGCCTCCATATTTGGTGGCAAACCTGTGAAAGTTAAGGATTTTGAATTTTACACCGCTTATACTGAAACAAATCAAACAAAAGAACGAGATGCCTTTGTTGGGCAGTTTGATTGGGAATACAAATTAACCAACTCTCTAAAATTACAGGCTGGAACAAAATACCGTAATAAAGTTGGTTATCGTCGTATCTCCAAACATGAGTGGTTTCAGGACTATTCATTACCCGGAAACAACCAGCCTTTTTTATTAGATGATTTTCAACAACAATCTTTCAGTCAAACCCCAGGAGGTTTTTTACAAGAATTAGGTGCTAATTACGAAAATAGCTTCTATCCCTTTATTACTCGTGATGAACTTGCTAATTTTTTGGAATCAAAAAAAGATTCATTACGTGAAAAGTATATGGATAAATTGAATCAGGATTACAAACAATGGGTAGGTTCTAATTATGCCTATAAAGAAGATCAAATTGGTGTTTATGTCATGGCAGAATATAATACTAGCAAAATAAATATCATTGCAGGTATCCGTTTTGAAAACACAAAATTATACCAAACATCTGATACACTAACAGAAAAACTAGCTTTTGACACATTAACTGGAACCATTTATAATGTGCCAGAACAGAGGGTTACACAAAAAAATTATAACGCTTACCTTCCTTCTATTAATTTCACTTACCACTTAACAGACAATGACAATCTTCGAATCGCTGCTTCACAATCTATGAAGCGCCCAAATTTTGAGCAAACAAAACCTGGTGCACCTGTTATAAAATACAACGATTTATTAAACATTCTAGGAAATCCAAACCTAAAGCCAACGTATGCTTATAATTATGATTTGTGCTACGAACATTTTTGGGCAGGAAAAGGTATGTGGTCGATTGGTGGATACTTTAAAGATGTATACGATCATATATTTACCGTAACAACAGCCGATGTAGATCCAGCATCAGGTATAATGGTTAAAAGATATGATAATGCTGACCGATCAAAAGTATATGGCATTGAGGGTACTTTAATAAGACGATTTGATTTTTTACCAGGTTTTTTAAGTGGATTTGGAATTAACTCCAACATTACTATTTCCGATTCAAGAATGCGCGTTCCAGGAAGACCAAATGCTCAAAAAATGACGGAACAAACTCCGTTGGTATATAACGTTGGACTAACATACGAAAAAGCAGGTTTCAATTCGCGTTTGGCATTGAACTATGTAGGTAAACATTTAAAAGAACTGAATTTGGCATCAATTGTTGATATTGGTTTGTTGCACACTGACGATGATTATGATACTTTTATGAACGAATATTATAATTTAGATTTTCAATTTTCATATACTTTCAAAAAACACTACACATTTTATGTAGAAGGAAATAATCTACTAAACTATGCAGAACGAAAATATATAGGGAAAGAATGGCGTGCTTTAAGAACTGAGTTTTACCGAATGAGGGCTCAAGTTGGATTTAGAATTGATATTTAATAGCATGAAAAAGAGTGTATGTATTTATGCCATTGTACTTTTTTCATGTTTTCCCTTGCTTCAATTTTCTCAAAACCAAGTTAATGGTAATATAAACGGAACCGTTATAGATTCATTTGGAGTTATACCAGGTGTATTAGTGAGTATTGACACATTAAAATTAAATACGTTCACGAACTCAAATGGTGAGTTTAATTTTTTTAAGGTAAAAACTGGGCAGTATACCTTAACGATAAACGCTTTGGGTTATCATAAAAAACAGGTAACTGTTACCGTGATGCCCAATGCTACTGAGCGCTTAAAACCCCTAACTCTCATTTCAAATAACACTTTTGATGAAGTAGTTATCAACTCAAAAATGGAAAGCAACCAAGCTAGGTCAATTAATCAAACTAGAAATAGTTTAAAAATTGTTACCATTTTATCAGCTGATGAAATCAATAAACTACCTACAAAAAATGCTGCTGATATTGCTTCACGTTTACCAAGTATAGCCGTACAAAGAAACAACGGAGAAAATAGTACCGTTTCACTTCGGGGCACTCCTACTGATTGGTCATCGGTATTAATAAATGGGGACCGCTTGCCAGTTGCCTGCGAAGATAATACAACACGATCTTTTGAGTTTGAAGCCTTCCCGTCTGATTTAGTAGATGAAGTGATTGAAGCCCGCTCCATTAGCCCTGACATGGAATCAGACAATATTGGTGGTAGTATTAATTTTTTAACTCGCCCTGCACCTTTTGAAAGAGTATTAGAAATAGATGCCGCAGCTGGTTACAACTTTTTAGCAAAAAAACCAATTGGAAATTTTAAAATCATGTATGGTGATGTGACTAAAAACAAAAAAATAAGTTTTATTGTTAATGGTTCTTATTATACAAGAAATTATGCTACAAATGCATCTAGAGTTATTTATGGTAATAATACAAATCATAGTGTTGATAAATTAGAGTTGAGACGATATGATGGCTTAAGAACTACAATTGGCGGAAACGTTAGTATAGAATATAGGCTATCCTCTAAAATAAAAATTGGCTCGCATTCATTTATTGGTAATATGACTGATGAAAAATTTATGAAAAAACAAAGTTTCAATTGGATTGATGACAGTGGCCGCAGAATTCGTTTACAAAATACTTATGGATTATTAGATCGCAGAATTTTTGGAGGAGATATTTTTACAGAAATCAATCCCACAAAACGCTTAAAAATTACTGCTAAAATTGCTATGTATGATAATGAATTTAAGTATGGCCCTTCTCCAACAAAAAAGAAAGGTGATCCTCGAAATGGTTTTGTAGTCACAGAATTTATGAGTCAACCAATCAATTTTACAGATTATTCGATTGTTGATCTTATGGGAAACCCAATAGATGCTGCTAGCCCTGATGCAATTTATATAAAATTAATTGGCACAGACGAGCCCTACGGATTAGGAGATAGTCCTAATAATATTCAGCCACATTTTACTAATGAGATTTCGCCAGAAAAAATGGACTATAATGGAACCTATACTGAAATTAATAATACACACGAAAGAGACGCCTTAGTGGCACAATTAGATGCAGAGTATCAATTAAATAATAAATTTAAATTACAAATTGGAGGAAAATTCAGAAATAAAGTAGGTTATCGACATATATCAAAACACGAATGGCTGCAAGATTATACACTACCAGGTAATTCAACTGCTATAACCTTAGCTGATTTAGAAACAACTAATTTCACAAACGATCCTGCCGACTTTTTAAAAGAACAACAAGCTGATTATCAAAATTTCATGTACCCTTTTTTAACCAATGAGGCATCTGTTAACTTTATTTCAAATCATCAGAGCCAACTTCGCGAAATTTATATGGACAAATATAATTCCGAATACAAGCAATGGGTAGGCTCTAGTTATGATTATACTGAAAACCAAACTGCTGGTTATGCCATGTTAACTTTCAGCTCAAAAAAAATTGCAACGCTAATTGGTGTTCGTATTGAAAATACAATTTTACATCAATCATCAGACACACTAACCGATAATATATTTTTTGATCCTGTAACTTATGTATCCTATAAAATACCCGAGAAACGTTATACCGATAGAAATTACACTGGCATTTTGCCTTCATTAAACTTTGTATACTCTTTAAACCCAAATTCTATCATTCGATTTGCAAGTTCACAAACCATGCACCGTCCTAATTTTGAAGAAACTAAACCTGGAGCCTCTGTTTTAAGATATAATGAATTAAAAAATACAGCAGGTAATCCAAATTTAAAACCAGTTTTTTCTTTTAATCTAGATTTAAGTTATGATTTTTATTGGGGATCAAAAGGTATGTTTTCTATTGGTGGTTATTATAAAAAAATTAAGGATCATATTTTTACAGTTTCCACCTCTCAAGCAGATGCGTCGGGAATTACACTTAAAACCTTTGCAAATGCTCCAGATTCTTGGGTAGGCGGAATTGAATTATTATTAAACCGAAAATTCACATTTTTAAAAGGAGCATGGAGTGGATTAGGAATCAACTCTAACTTTACATACTCTTTCTCAAGAATGAAAGTGCCTGGCAGGCCTAAAGCTCAACAAATGACCGAACAAACGCCTTTACTCTATAGCATTGCTCTATATTATGAATACAAAAAAATAGACACCAGATTTGCTTTTTTATATAATGGTAGTTATTTGTCTGAGTTAAATTTAACCAGCATAAATAATGCAGAACTTTTACATAAGGACTCTGACTATGACACGTTTATTGGAGAATATTATAGTTTGGATTATGAATTTTCATATCAAATCACAAAAAGACTGTCTATGTACCTAGAATTGAATAATTTACTAAATGCCTCTGAAAAAAAATACAGAGGCAAGGCTTGGCGCACAACCTCAACCGAATACTATAGAATAAAGGGGCAATTAGGTATTACCTTTGAATTGTAAAATTTTCGATATTTCAATTTTAACCTAAACTTAACAAATATGAGAAATATTTACTATTTATTAATATTAATCTTTTCGGTTAAAAGTTTACTTATAGTAAATTTGTTTAAACTTAAATCGCCAAAATATGAAAAAACTATTTACTCTATTTTTTGCTGCAATTATTACAAATGCAGCTATTGCATCACAACCTAAAAAGGTTCTGATTATTGGTATCGACGGTGTAAGAACCGACGCTTTGCAACAAGCAAATACGCCTAACATTGATGCTCTTATTGCTGATGGATTTTACACATACGAATCATGGCATGAGGGGATTACAGTATCTGGTCCATCTTGGTCAACTATTATGACAGGTGTTGAATACCCAAAGCACGGTGTTACTAGCAACTCATACTCTGGAAGTCAATATAATAACTACCCTTATTTCCCTACAAGAGCAAAAACATGTTTACCAAATTTGTATGCGGTACAAATTGTGCAATGGGCTCCGATGAGCGACAACGTATATAATGATGGATGGAATCAAAAAATAAAAGTGTGTGATGGTTGTGGTGCAAATAGTGTGTCTGCTGCACAAACACAATTAGCAAATCCAAACTTAGATGTTTTATTTGTTTATTTTGATGAGTGTGATTTAACTGGTCACTCTACAGGATTCAGCCCTGTGAATCCAGCCTACATTTCTGCAATTCAAACAGTAGATGGTCATATTGGAAGCATTATGACTGCACTTCAAAACCGTCCGAACTATAACGCTGAAGATTGGATTGTTTTAATTACTACAGACCATGGTGGAACTGGAACTGGTCACGGTGGAAATTCAAATAATGAAAGAAAAATATGGTGGGTAGGTAGTGGGAATAATCCAGTATCTAAACAATTAACTGGCGTTGTTGACCCAGGAAGCTATGCCATAGGAAACCGTAATGCAACTGTTGCATTAAACAATCCTTCTCAAGCAGATATCGCTGTAACAGCATTGGATCATTTATTTAGAGGAACTTCATGTAATCCCTTAAATCCAACTTGGAATTTAGATGGACAAACATGGTTAGATTCTCTTCACAGTGAGCCTTTAGTTACGGGTGTTAATAACGTTACTAAAAACGATTTTAACTACAAGTTTTTCCCTAACCCTAGTACTGACTTAGTAACTCTTTGGTTTGAAAATGATTCTAATGAACCAGTGAATTACACAATTACAGACATGTTAGGAAAAGTAATTGAAGAAAAAAGAAATGCAACAACTATGAATAAAAATAGATTAAACATTAATGTAGCAGATAAACCAAAAGGTGCTTACTACGTAACTGTTCAAATAGGAGGAAACTCAAAAACAAACAAAATAATTGTAGAATAAAATCTCACTAATCATAAAAACCCTTATTCAAATAATAAGGGTTTTTTTAATGTCATAACATGAAAAAACTTATTATAATTCTAGCACTAGCTATTTCAGGCAAAATAGTGTCGCAACCATTTACTATAGGCTCAGGAAATTGTTTGGATTTTGCAGCAAACATTACTAACGCTAATCATGTAGATTTAGGCAGTTTAATGTCTATTAACACCGGAGATTTCAGTTTTGAATGCTGGTTGAAAGTAAATTCGGTATTTGATGATGAAGCATTTTTTAGTAATAAAAACTGGGCTTCTGGAAATAATACTGGTTTTGTTTTTGATGTACAAGATGGTGGTGCCAATATGAAATTTAATTTTAAAGATCCTTCTAATGCAAGAAAAGATTTAACCGTTCCAGTAAATGTTCTTCGCATGAACTGGTTTCATTTTGCAGGCACTTATAAAAGAGGTGGATATTTTAAAGTATATATTAATGGAGTTGCAAAAGATAGTTTAAATGTTTCTTCCATTACAGGTTCATTTGCATCTACTTACACCTACAAATTGGGACAAGATGGAACTGGTAACTACACTTACAATGGCGCAAATCCTCGATATAATGGCAAAATAGATGATGTTAGAATTTGGACAATTGTTAGAACGCAACAACAAATCAGAGATAACATGTGTAAAAAATTAACTGGTACTGAATCTAATTTATATGCTTACTATAATTGTGATAACATTACTGGAACTATTTTAAATGATTTAACGCCAAATTTTAACTTAGGAACTTTAGTTAATTGCACTAATAGTAATTGGACAACCTCTGCTGCTCCCATAGGAAATACAAGCGTTAATAAATATTCTGGAAACTTTGGTTCAAGTACGATACAACTAACTAATCCAAGTTATGGTGATTTTACTGTAAAAAATATTTCTTCAACCGCTGGAATTCATTTATATAATGTTACGTCACAACCCAGTTATACCATGGGATTGGTAAACTTGATAGGAAATAACAACTACTATGGAGTATTTGTAACTGATACCAGTAATACCGTGTCATATGATGCAGAGTATAACTATACAAATTATACAACAGCCATGAGCGATGAAACAAATTTAAAATTATTTAACCGCATAAAAAATGATGGATTATTTTGGAGTGATTATTATGCTAATCAAAATACCACTGCACATACTTTAACAAAAACATATTTAAGTTCTCGTAAAGAATTTATTGTTGGCACCAAAACGGGTGTAACCTGTAATGCTCCTACTACATTAACTTTAACAAACACAAGCGCTATTACGGCAACTGTTAGTTGGACAACCGGGGGCTCAAATAACTGGAATGTACAATGGGGACAACAGGGTTTTGCGTTAGGTAATGGAACAAAAATCACCAATTCAACCAATAATCCGCAAGCTTTTACTGGCTTGGCTGGAAATACATTTTACGAGATGTATGTTCAGGATACCTGCTTAGGATCAGGAAACAGTTATTGGGTTGGGCCATTTACCTTTTATGGAGATGTTTGCTTAACGCCAAATGCTTTATCAGCTACTAATGTTACAAATAACTCAGCAACTTTAAATTGGAACGCTGTTTCTACAGCAACTTTTGACATTGAATGGGGATTACCAGGCTTTACTCCTGGAACGGGAATTCCTGTTAATGGTGTAACAAATCCTTATATATTAACTGGTTTAGGCTCAAATACTGCTTACTCCTACTTTGTAAGAAGCGTTTGTGGTAGTAGCAATAATAGTGCTTATAACGGTCCGTATACATTTACAACAACTTCTACTACAACAGGATTAAACGAAAGTAATATCTCAAACTTATTTTCTATCTATCCAAATCCTACTAACGGTTTACTTACTATTTACGTAAATCAAAAAATGGAAAATGCCACTATCAATATTCTAAATGTAATCGGTGAAAACGTTTATGAAGAAAGTATTTCAAATGGAAACTCTTTTGTAAAAACTTTTGATTTATCAGATAAAGCAAAAGGTATTTATTTTATTTCTGTTAAAAATGGAAATAATCATACCATTAAAAAACTTATATTAAATTAAATTGCATTATTATTCTTTTAAAAAGAGGCTCTAACATAGAGCCTCTTTTTACTATATTTACTTATAATATCTAAAAATTAACTATTTGTGTGGTCTAATTATCATTGTCATAGCAACTATTGCGACGGAAAAGGAGCGATTGAAGAATATATTTTATCAGCAATTCAAAAAAACATCCAATCAATTGGGTTTACCTCACATTGCCCCCTCCCGTTTGAAAACAAATGGAGTATGGATAATGAAAAACTTCCTTCTTACATTAATGAATTACAACACTTAAAAGAAAAATATCAATCACAGATTGAAATATATACCTCCTTGGAAATCGATTTTATTGATGGGGTAAGCGGCGTAAACAGTGAGTTGTTAAAAGATTTACCATTAGATTATACACTTTGCTCTGTACATTTTTTGGAAAAATTAAGCGATGGAAATTATTGTGAAATTGAAGGTTCAACAGTAAGTTTTTTAAAAGGATTAGAAGAAATATGGCATAACGACAAATATGAAATGGTTATAGCTTATTTTGAAGCTTTCAGAAGAATGTTGGACTCATCAGCGCCCAATATAATTGGTCATTTAGATAAAATAAAATTACACAAATATTATACTGGTGAATTTGTGATAGATACACACTCTGATTTTTATAAAAAAGAAGCTATAAAGTGTTTAGAAAATATTGCAAAAACAGATTCTTTTTTAGAAGTAAATACAAGAGCCATGTATAAAAAAAATTTAGTTGATCCCTATCCTTCCATTGAATTGCTTCAAATAGCTAATGAATTAAATATTCCTTTAGTTTTAAATAGCGATTCCCATCATCCATCAGAAATTGACAATTGCTTTGTGAGCACCGCCACCCTATTATTAGATGCAGGTATTTCAAAATTAAAAACACTGCGTCAACATACTTGGATTGATGCCAAATTAACTAAACAGGGATTAATTTATTAATAATGGCTGGCAAACTATCTCCATATTTACAAAAATCAAGCACTACTACTTTTACAATATTTGCAACCTTAGCAGCATTTTGTGTTTATACTTGTATGTATGCTTTTCGCAAAGCATTTTCCGTAGCGCAGTTTGAAGACATGCAGGTGTTAGGTATTGATTATAAAATCTTATTAATTACTTCTCAAATTATTGGTTATACATTATCGAAATTTATCGGAATTAAAGTGGTTTCTGAAATTACACCAAAAGGTCGCTCAAAATTAATATTATCACTTATAACGGTTTCAGGATTAGCGCTACTATTATTTGCCATAGTTCCAAAACCTTATAATATAATTTGTTTGTTTTTAAATGGATTGCCCATTGGAATGATATTTGGCCTAGTATATAGTTATTTGGAAGGAAGAAAAATTACAGATGTTTTGGTAATGGGATTAACCTTAACAATGATTATATCCTCTGGCTTTATTAAAACCATTGGGAAATATGTTTTAAAATCAGGAGTCACGGAGTTTTGGATGCCTTTTACTGTGGCTATTATTTTTGTTCCTCTTCTTATATTATCTGTTTGGATGTTAGAACAACTTCCCTTGCCCAATAAAGAGGACCAAGAAGAAAAAACAAAGCGTAAACCAATGGATAGAAACGAGCGTAAAAAATTTATGCAGGAATTTAAGTGGGGTATGATTTTGTTTTTGATTGCCTATCTACTTTTAACTGTGTTGCGCGACTTTAGAGATAATTTTTCTGTAGAAATCTGGAAAGAATTAGGTTTTGGAGACAGTGCGAACATATTTACAAAAACTGAAATCCCAATTGGCATTAGCGTCGTTATCGTAATGGCCGGCCTCAGATGGATAAAAGATAATATGAGAGCCTTTGTCATCATTCATATAGTAGCTATTTCAGGAGCACTATTTATTGGCTTTTCAACCTTGCTCTTTGAAATGGATATTATTCCTCCATTTTGGTGGGTAACCATGGTTGGCATGGGTTTATATATATCTTACGTGCCTGCAAACACCTTATTTTTTGAGCGACTCATTGCATCTTTTAAATATATTAGTACTGCTGGGTTTATGGTAACTTTGGCCGACTTTTATGGCTATTTTGGAAGTGTCAGTATCTTATTCTATAAAAACTTTGGGAGTGGAACTATTAGCTATTTTAATTTTTTCAAAATAACATCCTATGTTGTATCCATTTCTGTAGCAGTTTTATTCGTTCTTTCCTACATATACTTCAAAAACAAGAGTCAAAAACATCCTAAATCGTTAAATTAATTGTTAAGATTAAGTAAATGAAAAGTTATTATTAATCAATAATTATATAATAAATATAGTATTAGTAAACTTTTAGTATCTTTGAGGCATAATTTCATTAGCATAACCTAATAAAACAAATAATCATGGATATTAAACTTATTGTACTTGATATCGCAGGCACTACCGTGCATGACGAAGACTATGTAAATATTGCTCTACAACAGGCTCTTTTCGAAGAATCGATTAGTTGTACTCGTGAAGAAATAAATACGGTGATGGGCATGCCTAAACCCGTTGCTATTAAAATTTTGATGGAGCAAAAAGTAGAAGGCAAAATAAAGATCTCATACGACTACGTGGATAAAATACATGTATCGTTTCAAAATAAAATGGTTATTTTTTATCAAAACTCGCCAAACGTTAAAGAAATTTCGGGAGTAACCGAAGCCTTTAGAAAATTAAAAAAACAAAAAATTAAAATTGCTATCGACACCGGTTTCGACCGAAAAATTGCAGATGTGATTTTAAAACGCGTTGGATGGGAATCAAATGGATTAATAGATTTATCAATTACAAGTGATGAAGTAGAAAATAGTCGTCCTCATCCTGATATGATTTTTAAAGCCATGCTATTATTAGGAATAAAAGATGCGAAACAAGTTGCAAAAGTGGGCGACACACCTTTTGATTTACATGAAGGGCATAGCGCGGGATGTGGGTTAAACATTGGAGTTTTATCTGGAGCAACAAAACAAGAAGAATTAGAAAAACACCCTCATACACATATTATCAAAAGCGTAAAATATATACCGGAACTATTAGAAACTATTGCGGCTAGTTAAAATATGAAGAAATTATTTACACCTGGTCCACTTAACACCAGTGCAAAAGTGAAACAAGCAATGTTTGTTGATGTTGGATCAAGAGATCTAGAATTTACTAATGCAGTTCAAGAAATTAGAAGCCATTTATTAGATATTGCCATCGTAGATAAAAATAATTATACCACTGTTATTATTCAGGGCTCAGGTACTTTTGGAATAGAAAGCATTATTTCATGCGCTTTAAAACCTAATGATAATCTACTTATACTTATCAATGGCGCCTATGGAGAAAGAATTTTAAAAATTGCTACTACTCATCATATAGCAACCGAAGTTTTACGTTTTGAAGAAAATGAATTAGTGAATCCAACCATTGTTGAAGATGTATTAAAATCACAACCTCACATTACGCATGTTGCAATGATTCATAGCGAAACAACTACAGGGCTTTTTAATCCAATTGCTACCATTGGTAAATTATGTAAACAATATGATAAAACCTATATCGTTGATGCCATGAGTAGTTTTGGCGGTGTAACCATGCAGGTAGAAGAAAATAATATTGACTTTTTAGTATCTTCTTCCAACAAATGTATTGAAGGTGTTCCAGGTTTTTCGTTTGCAATTTGTAAACGAGAAAGTTTAAATCAATGTGAAGGAAATTCGCCAACCGTTAGTTTAGATTTATTCGAGCAATGGAAAGGATTAGAACAGAACGGACAATTTAGATTTACGCCGCCTACACTAGCCATTATGGCTTTTCAACAGGCTATTTCAGAATTAGTGAAAGAAGGCGGAGTGAGTGCAAGAGAACTACGTTATAGAAACAATCAGCAAGTTTTATTAAAAGGAACGCGCGCTATGGGTCTTGAAGAATATTTACCTCAAGAAATTCAAGGGCATATCATCAATTCATTTTTATATCCTAAACAGCCTAATTTTAATTTTGATCGCTTTTATAAAAAATTAAATGACAAAGGCTGCGTAATTTATCCTGGTAAATTAAGCAAAGTGAATGCCTTTAGAATTGGTAATATTGGTCAGTTATTTGAAGAGGATATGAACTATCTCGTTAAATGTATGATCGAGGTATTTGAGGAAGAAAAAATAGTGGTAACTGCCTAAACGTTATGAAATACGATATTTGTATTGTTGGTGCAGGAATTGTTGGCATGGCTCATGCTTACTGGGCAGCAAAAAAGGGATTAAAAGTAATTGTCGTTGAAAAAAACCATACGTGCCAAGGAGCGTCCGTCAGGAACTTTGGTTTATTTTGGGAAATTGGACAAGAAGAAAAATACAAAGGATTAGTAGCTGATTCCAAAAAAATTTGGACCGAATTTTTTGAAGACACAAAAACTTGGAACAAAAATGGGGGGTCATTAGGGCTTGCTTATAATGATGATGAAATGGAACTCATTAATGAATATAGCAAATTATATACCAACAAAAATCACCATATTCTAAATCACAAAGATGTTTTAAAAAAATATCCTTATGTGAATTCAAAAAATTTAAAAGGAGCTTTATATAGCGAGAATGAAATCACGCTTTATAGCAGAGAAAGCATTCCTGCCATTGCTGAATGGTTGACAAAAAAATATAAAGTAGACTTTCTATTTGACACCACCGTTATCAGCGAAAAATTACCAACTATTTATACAAACAAAAGTAGTATTAAAGCGGCTAAATTAATCATTAGCACTGGTGCTGATTTTGAATTATTGTTTCCTGAAGTCTACAAAAATGCAAAGATTACCAAATGCAAATTACAAATGCTCAAAACGGAAGCTTCTAATACAGTAATTACTCCTGCCTTGTATACGGCAACATCATTTATTCATTATGCTTCTTTTAGTAAATGTAAAACATTAGAGGTAATTAGAACAAGAATAAAAAAAGAACAACCACAGTATTTATACTATGGGATTAATTTACTAGTGGCTCAAAATAATTATAATGAATTACTCATTGGCGACTCCCATGAATATGATGAGTCAGTAAACCCTTTTAATAAAGAAGAAATTGATCATTTAATTATATCAGGTTTAAAAAGAATTTTGCCAACTACAGACATAAACATTAAAGAAAGATGGCACGGTGTTTATGCTAAATCATCTAATAAAAAATTTATTATCGAAGATCCTAAAAAAAACGTGCTAATTGTAAATGCCATGGCTGGCGCAGGAATGACATTAAGCTTTGGTTTAGCTAAAAAAGCAATAAGTAGCTTTATCTAACTATTACTTTTTTAGTAATTATTTTATTTTGATGTATTACCTTTAAAATATATATTCCTTGCGAATTAAATTGATACGTAAAATTATTCGTGGGATTCGATTTACTTTCATAAATTACTTTTCCTCCTAAATCATAAATTAGTAAATCACAATTCAATTGATTAGCAACTATATTAAATTCTTCGTTAACATTAATGGGATTTTCAAAAGCAAGATGCAAATAAAAATCTGACACATTGTTGCCGTTTATTGATTTTATTTTTGAATACAGTGTTTTTTGATTGATTGTATTTCCTTTGATGCGATAATAATAGGTGTTGCCTGTAGTTAAAAAATCTGTGTCACTATATTTTTTTTCATCAGAAGCAAACTTAATTGAACGTATACTTTCCCAACTAACAAAATCTTGACTCCGTTCAATTTCAAAATTCTCTAAAGACTCACTTCCACTATATACCCAATTTAATTTGCATTCGCTGTTATCAACTATTAAATCTTTTAAATCAATATCGTTTATACTTAAAATAAATAATTTAGTTAATGAAAAATCATCATAATACGCATCATTTGAAGTACCATTATTTTTTTTTGATATTAATCTAATTCTTATAGTTCTAGTTAATCCTGGAGCTGTTCGTGTATCCGAAAAATTTATCCATGCAGATGCTGTAGTTTGTAAACCCGTGTTATATGATGATAAAACAGTTCCTAATGAATTCCTATATTCTACAATAATTTGTCCTTGATCTTGAGGGTTTTGGTTATAGGTTTGAATCCTTCCAGAAAAAGCATAGGTTCCTAATCCAGCATCTATGGCTACTGCATCGCCACTCACATTTACATCTTGGTAAGCATCTGAATTAGTTTCAGAGCCTGCATATAGATAATATGTACCCGCAAAGGCAGAGGGATAACCGCCATTTCTTACTCGTTGCTGATAATTGCCCATTCCTATCCAATTATTGCATGTCCATCTTCCTAAACTTTCAACTTCTGTTTGGGTTAAAGCGCTGTTAAATAAAGCAATAGTAGAAACATCTATTAATCCATCTTCACCATTATCATCAGACATAAAGTAAGTTCTTGGGTCGAGTGAAAAACGACCATTAACAGCTTGTATTGTTCCATTTAAAATCACTCTCCCATCTAAATAAATCTTAAAAAATGAACCATTATTTACTGATAAAATCATTCTGTGCCAAACATTCGGAATAGCTCCCTCTATGCTATAACCTGCAGCACCAACTCCAATCATGCCATCACTATCTCTAACCCATAAATCAGCATCGTTTGAATTTGTATTGTTGGTTTGATAAAATGTTTTCCAACTTCCAAGAGATGCAACTCTAAAATCTACTAATATGGTATATTGATTGACCAATGTTGCGCTTCCTCCATTACCAGGCATCCCATGTAATACAGAATAATTACTTCCAGGTCCAATTCTTACCGCGTTATCTGTACCTGAATAACCAGCAATAGTAGTATGCGTGCCAGCCAATGTTAAATTAGTTCCAACAGTTGCCACTAAGGGACTTGCTGTATTATCAAATTTCCAAAGCCCTCTTAAACTTGGCCATGATGCAGGAACAATTGCTGTTGAATAAGCTGGTGTTGCCAACTCAAAACTTGGGTTTACTATCAAATTTTGTGAATAACAAAAAGTATATATTATACAGCAAAATAGTGTGCTAATAAAAAATAATATTTTCGTTTTCATACACTAAAGTTAGTGTCATAAATGGAAACAAACAAAGCCAAAGTTGAATATTAATAAAACTTTAATGCTATAATGTTACTAATAGTAAATGTTATGAAAGTTAACAAAATATCGTTTAAATTAAATTAATTGTTAATTACAGTAGAAATAATTGGCGAAAAAATTTACTTATAAAGCACATTTGGAGGATTTTAGATTAACGTAAATTAATAACTAAAACGTAATATTTATTTAGTGTATTAAATTCTAATAAACTGCTAAAAAAATATTTCGATAAAATAATCCTCAGGCATAAGCCAATAATACAAAATACCTCAGGAATATAATTTTATTATATTTAGCTTTTTATAAAAATAATATGATCACAGAAGAAATAAAAAATAAAGTAGACAGCATTTTCAAATTATATGAATCTTATGGAAATGAATCTTATGGTGAAAATGTAACACAGTTGCAACACATGTTACAATGTGCTCAAATTGCAAAAAAAGATGGGGCGGACGATGAACTGATACTTGCTGCTTTTTTTCATGATATTGGGCACTTATTAGAGTCAGAAAATACTATGGAAAAAATGGGTAAATGGGGATTAGAAAAGCATGATTATTTTGGTGGAGAATTTTTAGCAAAACTAGGTTTCTCTGATAAAATTACTCAATTGGTTGCAGGACACGTTAATGCTAAAAGGTATTTAACCTTTTCAAAACCAGGATATTTGGAAGGGCTATCAGAGGCAAGTAGGGAAACGTTAGAATTTCAAGGAGGTATAATGACAAAAATTGAAGCTAGAAAATTTGAGTGTGACAACTATTTTAAAGATCATATTCAAGTAAGACTTTGGGACGATTTAGGTAAAATAGAAGGATTAGAAATTAGCGAGAATGAGCTTAACTTTTTAAAGGAAATGACTTTTTTACATCTCTCAAATAATATTTCTAAAAACTAAATATATTAAAACAATAGCATATGTGCTATTCCTTAATTCCCAATTTATCCGAATACTTTTTATTTAAGTCGTTTTGAAAATTAGAAAGTTTAATACTTCTTCCATTAACGTATGCCAGAATAATTTTATTGGTTTTCATATCCAAAATATCGCCTTCCGAAACAACTAAAGAAGCCAGTTTGCCAGTTTCAATGCTTCCCACTAAATTATCAATGCCTAATATTTTAGCTGAACTTAAGGTCACACTTTGCAAGGCTTGTTCTTTTGTTAAGCCATAAGCAGCAGCCGTCCCTGCTAAAAATGCTAAATTACGCGCATTCATAGCTTCCATGTCTCCTTGATTTTGCAAACAAAATAACACGGAGTCTTTTTGTAATAAATAAGGTAGTTTAAAAATCAAATCTGTTTCTGCTTCTGGTAAATCTGGCAAATCATGTAAACGATTTAACATCACTGCCACATTATTTTCTTTTAATAGCTTAGTAATTTTGTGGCTGTCTTTTCCGCCAACAATCACTATTTTTTTTATGTTGAATTTTTTAGAAAAATTAATGGCGCCAATAATATCTTTTACATAATCGGCACGGATATATAAATTTTTAGTGCCATCAAAAATACCTTTCATCGCTTCAAAACGTAAATTTTTATCAGTCGCATTTTTTGTATTGTAGTACGCCAAAGCATTATTAAAAAAAGTAGTCAATTCATTTACTTGCTCTGTATATTTTGGGTTTTTGTCGCTTGGTTCTGGTTCTGCCCACCAACCATGTTTTTGAATGGTGTTTGGAAAGTTAACATGCACTCCGTCATCTGTTTTAATGACTGCGTCTTCCCAATTCCAACCATCCGTTGCTAAAATAGAAGATGTACCAGCAATTCTTCCTCCTCTTGGAGTTGATTGTGTGTATAATACACCATTTGCTTTTACTGTTTCCAAAATTTTGCTCTCAGCATTGTAGGCAATTAAGCTCCTCACATGTGGGTTAAACTCTCCAACCTCATAATAATCACTCGTTTGACGAACTGCCTCTGCCTCTTGTAACCCTAAAATACAATTTGGTGCAATTAAACCTGGGTAAATATGTTTGCCAGATAAATCTATCGTTGTATCAAATTGGGATGGATCAATTTTAGTGACTCTTGCATCAGCAACCATATCAATCTTCCCATCTTTAATGGATACATAGCTATTGTCAAGCACCTGACCATTGCCAATATGAGCTATGGCATTTTTTAATAAAATGCGTTTTTTATTTTGAGCCACTAAAAAGCTAGAAAGAAATATAAACGAAAGAAAAAATTTAGTCATAGTTTCTGTAAGATTGGTAATAGGTAAATATAATAAATAATCATCATTCAAAAAGAACAAACACGAGTAACTTTTACGAGGATTATTCCATACCGAGTAGCGCGGCACTAGTTATGGCGACTACAAACAATAACTTATACATATAAAAAAAATAAAGTAACTTAGAGGCTTAAATTTTAAGGATTCATGGGCAAGAAAATACTAAAACAAGCCAAACCACATCGTATTTTATTACAAGCTGTTGTTAATGCGTTAACCACCATATTTACTGATAATAAATACGCAGATAAAGTCATTGAAAAAACCTTAAAAGAGAATCCGAAATTTGGTGGCAGAGACAGACGTTTTATTGCTGAAACCACGTATGATATTGTACGCAATTACCGTTTATTAAGCCATTTAGCAGGAAGCGAAACTGGTTTTTGGGAAATATTGGGTGTTTATTTTATTATCAGACATTTGCCAATGCCTGATGAACGTGATTTTAAAAACCTCAACGAAAAAACAATAATAGATAAATACAAAGCCATTAAAGACCAAAAAATTCTACAATCATATCCAGATTGGTTATGGGATTTATGTGAAAGTGAATTAGGAAAAGACGTTTGGGAAAATGAAGCAAAAGCTTTAAACAAACAAGCAGAAGTTGTTTTACGAGTAAATACTTTAAAAACTAAAAAAGAAATTTTAAAACAACATTTAGCGGAACAAGAAATTGAAGTTGATTTTTTAGATGGATATACGGATGCATTATTGTTATCGCATCGTCAAAATTTATTTCAAAACCCCTTATTCAAATTAGGTTTATTTGAATTACAAGATGCCGGCTCACAACATATTTCAGAATTTTTAGGTGTTGAGCCTGGTATGCGTGTGATTGATGCTTGCGCTGGCGGTGGCGGAAAAACCTTACACATTGCCGCTTTAATGCAAAATAAAGGTCGTATTATTTCGATGGACATTACACAATGGAAATTAGATGAATTAAAAAAACGTGCTCGCCGCGCAACAGCAAGTAATGTGGAACCCCGCCTAATTGAGGGTACCAAAACTATTAAACGTTTAGAAAATACGGCTGATAGATTATTATTAGATGTACCTTGTAGTGGTAGCGGTGTTATTAAACGTAACCCAGATGCTAAATGGAAATTAAACTTAGAATTTATTGATAGAACAAAAGCTATTCAACAAAAAATATTGAGCGAATATTCTATCATGACAAAAGTGGGCGGACAATTAGTATATTCTACTTGCAGCGTATTACCTAGCGAAAACAGAAAACAGGTGGATGAATTTTTAGCAAATAATTCAAATTTTGAGTTGATTAAAGATCAAACTATACTACCAAGCCAGGGTTTTGATGGCTTTTATATGGCTTTGATAAAACGAAAAAAATAATTAAATTTACTTATCTTGACATTAGATTCTGTAAAATATAATTTAGTAGATTCAGCGGATGATCGAACTTCTAAAGTTGAATTTTGGGATAATGGAATTGTATTCATTAAACTAAAAGATAATGTTACTATTGAAATAGAAGATGCTCAAAACCAGTATCATTTTTTAAAGTCCAAATACAATCATATCAACAAACATCTTGTTTTGGTTGAAACAGGAAATGACACTTCCATTTCAAAAGAAGCTAGGGAATTTAGTGCAAAGCCCGAATCAAATGAAATGACAAAAGCAATGGCAGTCATTGTGAAATCATTAGCACATCGCTTGATTATCAATTTTATAATAAAATTCACTCACCATCAAAGTATGAAAATGAAAATGTTTGACGATAAACATAAAGCAATTGACTGGCTACTTACTTTTAAATAAAAATTAAAATTTTACTATGAAAAAAATAATTACCGCTTTAGCTCTTTTTGTATCTGTTCTTAGTTTTTCGCAAACTAAAATTGAAAATGTGGATGCTGCTACTTTCAAAAAATTAATTGATGAGAAGAAATCATACTTAATTGATTTACGCACCGATGATGAATTGAAAAACAAAGGATTTATTAAAGGTGCTGCTCAAATTGATTATTTTAAGAAAGATGCTGAAATGGTAATTTCAAAATTAGACAAAACAAAAACCTATTTAATTTATTGTGCCGGAGGCGGTCGTAGTGGTGAATGTGCAGATTTAATGAAAAAAGAAGGATTTACACATGTAGTCAATCTTGAAAAAGGATTTGACGATTGGAAGAAAAAAGGATTTGAAGTAGAAACAAAAAAATAAAAGAACAAAAAAATAGGCTTTCACTCTTTTCAGTATGACAATTATTTATATCCTACCATAAATACAGCGCAACCGCTATATGAACCAGTCTCTGTTTGAGGAATGGCATAATCTACATACACGTGACGTACTTTTGAAACTTCAAACTGAAACTCTTTTTTGTCTCCCATATCTTTAGATGAAAATAATAATTTTCTATTTTTAGAGTCTTTGTCTTTGTTGTAGATTTGAACCTCAACTTGTTTTGGTAGCGCTTCCAATTCAAATACTATACGGTATTTTTCACCAATAAATAAAGGAACTTCCACCTCTTTTACCGTTTCTTTTGCTTTATACAAAATACGTGTTAATTCCGAACTATCATATTTATATGGCTCTAATGCCATTTTAGCTTTTTCTTTCAATTCTTTAGAGTTACATAAAACGTCGCCACCTTGAAATGCCATTAAAACAAATACAATAACGATACTTACTATAGGTTTTATAATTTTTGTCATTGTCATACTATTTAGTTTATCATACTTGTTCTTAAAGATTTAACCGACTCTGAGATTGTTTTCAATTCCCTATCAGAAATCGACATTGCATTAAAATCCATTTCTTCATCTTTTTCAATAGCAGATTTTACGTCAGTAATGGCATTAAACTGAGTATTAATGTTTTCTACAGCAGATATAAGTGTTGGCATTTCTGGTTCTGAAGCTTGGTGGCTTTTTAAAGCTTTAACAACAGTTTCAGATAGTAACAATTGCTCTAATAAACTTCCTAATACTTTTTTATTTTTATCCTTAGCGTAAACTTCTAAAGCAATATACATGCTTTCTGTCCAAGCGCCAGTAAAAGCAATAACGGTAACGTGCTTTTGCTTATTTTGTTCAAACATCACATCTGTTTTTAATTGAACGCTAGATACGATTTTAATCACTGAATCTTCGTTAGCTATATTTTTATCGAAACGTTGAGCCATATTGTCACTTTCAAACGCAGAATTTAAACCTAAAGAGGCTCCCATGTTTTTACATGCTTTTAAATACTCTTTTGATTCTTGATACTTTTTATTAAATAAACAATAAGCTAAATCAGCACTATAAATACCGAAGTTAACAGCGCGCTTATAATTATTTGTATTATACTTATTTGTACTTTCTTTATCATTTAGTAATGATGGCACAAATCCTGCTCCAGATTTTTTAAATACATAAGCAATTTGTAAAGCGGAAGGAAGATTATAAGATACTTCGTTATCATCTGTAGATAAAGAAACAGTGTCTGAAACTAAAACAGTATCTGAAACACTTGCGCTTTCTTTACTTTTTGCGCCTTCTGAATTTCCTCCACAAGAAACAAATGCTAAAGAAATGGCAATTAATGGGATTACTAAAAATTTGGTATTCATATTTACTTTCATATTTCAACCAAAAGTACAATTTTTTTATTTAGATAATACTTCTGTAGCTTTTAAAATACATTTATCTTTTTGATTCAAAATAGGATAGTAGGCATCTTTATCAAACACATCTCGACCTATAAAGGCTTTTAAGTAAGGTTTTAGCGCCTCACTCGTCATTGTTTTCATTTTAAGATTCAAGGGCAAATCCTTGTCGGCACAATAAGTGTAAAATTCTTCTAAAATAGCTTGGCTAATCTCGAACCTATCAATATAATTTTTAGCAGACCCATAAGCCTTTAATTTTACTCTGTTTTTATCGGCATACTCAAAAGCAAATGTATTGATATAACCTGAATAAAATATCTTATTTAAAAATGCGTTAGACCTAGCTGTATCAATAGGTACAAACACATCGGGCATAACTCCACCACCACCGTAAACAATTTTTCCTTCAGGTGTTTTATATTGTTTTGTTTTATCTAACTTAATGCTGTCTTCATTTAATAATTCTCCATTTGTATATCTATCATATTCCTCACTATAATATTGATCTTTATCATCCGAATAAGGTTTTTGAATACAGCGTCCTGTTGGGGTATAATATCTTGCTATAGTTAAACGAATCGCAGAACCATCAGGCAATTGCATTTGGTCTTGCACTAAACCTTTACCAAAACTTCGGCGACCGATAACAGTAGCTCTATCATTATCTTGAACAGCTCCAGCAACAATTTCGCTAGCACTTGCAGAACCTTCGTCTATTAATACAACTAACGGATTATTTTCAAAACTACCATGTTCAGTAGCTTTGTATACTTTTTTAGGATTAGCTTTGCCTTGCGTGTAAACTATTTGCAAACCATTAGCCAAAAATTCATCCGATATATCAACGGCTGCATTTAAGTATCCGCCAGGGTTTCCACGTAAATCCAAAATTAATTTTTTCATGCCTTGCTTACTTAAAGCATTAAACGCTTTTAAATATTCTTGATAGGTAGTAGCGGAAAACTTACTAATTTTAATATAACCAATGTCTAGTTTTACCATATAAGATGCGTCCAAGCTATATAATGGAATAGCATCACGCGTTATTTTAAATTGCAAAGGCTTTTGTATGCCACTTCTTAAAATAGTAACAGCTACAACCGTTCCACTTTTGCCTCTTAATTTTTCAAAAACTTCCTTATTCGTAATTTTAACACCTGCAACGTTTTTACCTTCGACTTTTATCAACCGATCGCCTGCTCTAATTCCTATTTTCTCAGAAGGTCCTCCCTCGATAGGGCTAATAACTCGGATGGTATCTTTAATGATGTTAAACTCTACGCCTATTCCATCGAAGTTACCTTCTAACGGCTCATTTACTGATTCAAAATCACTAGCTGGAATGTAGGCAGAGTGCGGATCTAAACTTTGCAACATGGATGTTACTGTTTTTTCTACTAAATCTTTTTTATTAATAGTATCCACGTATTGATATTCAATATACTCTAACAAACTATTTATTTTATCATTTGTAGAACCATGACGACTTTGACTATACGTTGATCCTCTATCAATTTGTTTAGATAAAAAATAACCAAGCCAAACTCCTAACACTAAAACCAACGACAATATAATAGGCAAAAAAACGTTATGTTTTTTGGGCGGTGTTGGTTCGTGAAAGTCCATAGAAAATTTTTATATTTGTGTACAAAGGTATTTGTTTAACCTATACTGTTTAATAATGTTTAGAAAAATTAGCATATTATTTTTATTCATGATGGCTTTTGTTTTTTCTTTTTGTAAGAAGAAAAATCAAACCGTTCAGGATAATATTGCTTACCAAACCGTAAATGTTACCATATACCCTAACGATCCTTTATACTTTAATTTACAAACCGCAGGTGGTTGGTTGTATATTAATGGTGGTGTAAATGGCATCATTGTTTATAGAAAAACAGCTACTAACGCTCCTACAGATTTTGTAGCTATAGAGAGAACCTCAACAGTTTTACCCAACGACCCAAATGCAAAAGTAAAAGTACAATCAGATAGCTTTACACTGAAAGATACAATTAGTGGTGCTAAATGGCAAATTTTTGATGGCGGAATTATTTCGGGGGCATCTCAAAATTTAAGATTGTATAATGCTGTATTTGATGGCATTAATACTTTAACTATTAGAAACTAACGAATTTATATAAAAACAAAAAAGTCCTGATTAAATCGGGACTTTTTTGTTTTTATATAGTAAATATATTATGCGCTTGCGTTTTCCGGTTTACCTTTAGCTTGCGACACAACAATAGCACGTTCATAATGCTCTGTTCCGTTTAACGCATCAATGGCTTTTTGCCCATCGTCGTCGCTTGCCATTTCCACAAAACCAAATCCACGACTTCGTTTTGTTTCTTTGTCTTTAATAATTCTAACCGAGGTAACCTCGCCATACTGAGAAAAAAGTTCACTTAGTGCTTGTTCTCTAACTTTAAAGCTGATGTTGCTTACAAAAATGTTCATAACGTAAAATTTTATTTAGTTATAGTAAAATTATAACAAAAAATTTAATAAACAACTATTTTGGCAAGTAATTTTTCGTTGAATAAAACTTTTTTATCGAGCAAAGGCATTTTTTAACCTCTAATTTTTTAGATCTAAAAATAAACGCATGAATTTAATTTTCAATTTCAATTTCAGGCAAAAAAAAGGAGATTTTTAGCGATAAAGTACTGTAAATCTCATGAAATTTGTTAAAAAAGTATAGTTTTATTAAAAAACTTTAGCCTCAACGCTAATTTCAACATTAGCATCTTTTGGTAACCTATCTGCTTGAATTGTTGCACGTGCAGGATAATCTCCTTTAAAATAACTGCTATAAACCTCATTAACGTGTACAAAATTATTCATATCCGCTAAGAAAATAGTAGTCTTTACAATATTGTCATAAGTTAAACCTGCTTCTATTAAAACAGCACCTAAATAATCCATCACTATTTTAGTTTCTTCTTTAATATTGGTTTTAATTAACTGCTTAGATGCTAAATCCATAGCAATAGTACCTGAAACATAAACGCAATCACCAACTTGTACAGCTTGGTTATATGGTCCAATTGGAGCAGGGGCATTGGCTGTTTTAATAATTTTCTTCATAATAATTGTTTAGTTAGTTATGCAAAAATAGTAAAAAAAAGTTTAAAAATAACTGGTAGAATTCAATACTGTTAATTTAGTAAAAAACTCATTTTATTCACTAAAATCAGTTATAAAATCAATAGATTTACCAAGATGCAACAAAAACCATTAATATTAGTAACCAACGATGACGGAGTGAGCGCTCCTGGCATTTTACATTTATCATCTATCGCTAAAAAATTTGGCGATGTTTATGTAATCGCACCTGATAAACCTCAATCTGGGATGGGGCATGCCATTACGATTAATGCTATGTTGCGCATCCAAAAAACAAATTATCACGCAGGAGTAATTGAAGAATATAGCTGCACAGGCACACCTGTAGATTGCGTGAAAATGGCTATTAGTAAATTGCTGCCTCGCAAGCCAGATTTAGTACTATCAGGGATTAATCATGGTAGTAATAGCTCTATCAACGTGATTTATTCAGGCACCATGAGCGCGGCTATTGAAGGCTCTTTAGAAGGAACTTCTGCTATTGGTTTTAGTTTGAGCGATTATGATATAAATGCTGATTTTAGTGCAACTTCTTCTTATATTGAAAAGATCACAGCATCAGTATTAAAAGATGAACTTCCGAAAGGAGTTTGTTTAAATGTGAACTTCCCTAAACTCAAATCCGATGAAATTAGCGGACTTAAAGTTTGCCGCCAAGCAAAAGCAAATTGGGTAGAAGATTTTGAAGAAAGAAAAGATCCATACGGTCGCTCGTACTATTGGTTAACAGGTAAATTTGTGAACTTTGAACCCGATGCTAAAGATACGGATGAATGGGCTTTAGCTAATGGCTATGTGTCGGTTGTTCCAATTATGCATGATTTAACAGCACATAATTATATTACTCACTTAAAAAATACATTATAACATGTTAGATAAAATGGATAAAAAATGGATAGGCTTTTTATTTGGAGCCATTTTTCCTTCACTATGTTTTTTTTGCTATTGGTTGTTTTTTCATAATCAATTGAACTTCCCTAATGGATTTATCAGATATCTACGCGCCGGGAATATGTTTCAAGAAGTAGCCATTGTTTGTGTTATAGCCAACTTAGCGATTTTTTATTTATCTCTGAATAAAAAAATATTTGATTTTGGCAGAGGTTTAATTATTGCCACATTCTTGTATGTAGGATTAGTATTATACATTTCACTACTTTAAAACTTACATGAAGTACTACGTTATAGCTGGTGAACCATCTGGAGATTTACACGCATCCAATATGATGAAAGAATTGTTGTTACTTGATAGTAGCATTGAATTCCGATTTTGGGGTGGAGATTTAATGGAAGCTGTCACCCATCAAAAACCAAGAAAGCATATTAAAGATTTAGCTTTTATGGGTTTTGTAGAAGTAGCAAAAAACATTCGTACTATTTTTAAAAACATTGCTTTTTGTAAACAAGATATTTTAGATTTTAAACCCGAAATTTTAATCTTAGTAGATTATCCTGGTTTTAACCTACGTATTGCAGATTGGGCAAAACAACAAGGCATTAGAGTGTTTTATTATATCTCTCCAACTATTTGGGCATGGAAAGAAGATCGAGTGGAAATTATTAAACGCAGTGTAGAAAAAATGTTTGTGATATTGCCGTTTGAAGTGGCAGTTTATAAAAAACATGGTTACGAAGCAGATTATGCAGGTCACCCATTACTAGATGCGATTGAACAAGAAAAAGCTACGCTTCCCAACAAAGCCACTTTTATTGAAAAAAATAATTTAGACCAACGACCAATTATTGCAGTGTTACCAGGTAGTAGGAAGCAAGAAATAGAACGCATGTTTTCTATTATGTTGGATGTAGTAAATGATTTTAAAGAGTATCAATTTGTGATTGCTGGGACTACAAATTTGCCTAAAGAAGCATACCAAATGGCAATTGATATGGGATTAAAAGTGGTGTTTGGTCAAACTTATGCTTTAATGCACAATGCATATGCTGGTATTATTAAGTCAGGCACCTCAACGTTAGAAAGTGCGCTATTTAGATTGCCTCAAGTGGTTTGTTATAAAGGTGGAACTGTATCTTACTCTATTGCTAAAATGGTTGTTGGCGGTAGAGTTAAATACATAGGTTTGCCAAATTTAATTTTAGATAAACCTGTGGTTAAAGAATTAATTCAAACAGATTTAAATGCCAAAAATTTAAAGGAGGAGTTAACTAAAATCATTTCAGGGCCAGTTAGAGAAGAAATGTTGAAAGAATATGATGGTTTAATAAAACTGTTAGGAAATAGTGGCGCTTCTAAAAAAGTAGCCGAATTAATGTACAATCACATTCATGCTAAAAAATAATATCATCATCATAAGTGTATTGTTTTTATTTGCCTCGTGGCATGTAATGGATATGCCGGTAAAATCATCCTATTCAAGTGTGACAAAAAATGCAGTGGTTAACGTTTCAAAAAAATATGCTGTTGACGAAACTGTAAACATAAAAATCTTCTCTCAAATAAAAGTACAATCATTTACATTTAGCGCAGAAGCAGGCAATTACAGTATTTGGGCCAATGGCGTTGAAGTTGCAAAAACTAAACAATCGCCACTAATTAAACTTACTTATGTAAATGATTCGGTTGAAGTAAAAACATTTGAAAATGTGATTGGAAAATACAAACGCGTGAAAATTTCTAGCCCTGATTTTGTAAAATCTTTCCGCATGAAATTAATTTCTCCAGACCGAAAGCCTCGTTTTTATGAAGATAATTTGTATGTAACAACAGAATTTGGCGACTTAAAATGTTTAAACGAAATATCATTAGATAACTATATTGCCGGTGTTGTTCAGGCTGAATCTGGAAGAAGATCATTTCAGGAATTTTATAAAGTACAAGCCATTTTAGCAAGAACATTTGCTTTATCTCATTTACAAAAACATGCACCTGAAGATTTTAACTTATGTGATCATACACACTGCCAAGCATACTTTGGCAAAACAACGGAGTTAGATATTATGAAAGCAGTGACTGATACGAAAGGCAAAGTTGTAGTAGATGATAACTTGAATTTAATTGATGCCGCTTTTCATAGTAATAGTGGAGGACAAACAGCGAATTCTGAAGACGTATGGGGAAGCAAATTATCGTATTTACGAAGTGTGAATGATACATTTAGCACAAAAATGCCTAATGCAAAATGGGAACGCAAAATGCCCAAAGAAGATTGGTTGTCGTATTTAAAATTAAAACATAATTATCCTATTCAAGATTCTAATGCGAGATGGTTAGCACTCAATTTTAAACAAGATATTAGGAAGCCATTTTTAGAAGCAAACAATGTAAGAGTACCTTTAAAAAACGTAAGAACTGATTTGCAACTAAAATCAAGCTTTTTCAGTGTAGTAGCTGTTGGCGATACTGTTATTTTAAAAGGGCGTGGTTTTGGACATGGAGTTGGTATGTGCCAAGAAGGTGCTATGCGTATGGCAAAATTAGGTTATAAATGTCCAGAGATGATAAATTTTTACTACCAAAAAACTCAGTTGGTTGATTTACATAAGCTGAATTTTTTTAAGGATGAATAACTTCGACTCCGCTCAGCTATCAATTTCAATAGGCTCAGCTAGCAAGATTACAAACTCTCTAATTGTGTTTTTAACTTTTTAGTTAAACTACTCACTACTAAATGGTAACTATCATCTATCCATTCTTGAATTTGTTTTCTGTTTGCAGATCCATCACAAATAATAGTATTCCAATGCTGTTTATTCATGTAATATCCCGGTAAAATGCAAGAAAATTTCTCTCTTAACTCAATCGCTTTTTCAGGATCGCATTTCACGTTAAATTGAACTGGCTGAGCATCAATTCCAGTTAACAGAAACAATTTTCCCATTACTTTAAATACTAGTGTATCAGCACCAAAAGGGAAAGCCTCTTCCACTCCTTTTTTTAACAAACAATACTCTCTAATTTCCTCTAAAAACATATTTGATTCAAATTAACTTATTGTTTTAATAATTATGAAATAACATATAATTAACAAAAACTAAAAATTTAGATTGTTAAATGATGTGATTTGTTGACAATAATCAGTATTTTTCTTTAAAAATTGAACGATTAGAATTTATTATTGTTTAACTTCGTCGACTTATTAAAATTTAAAACTATGAAAAAAATTTACAAATCCTTACTAGGAATTGCCTGTGGGCTTGGAATTATTTCCAACATAAATGGACAAACGGTAGTAACAATCGGAACAGGTACAGCAGCAGCTACTGGCCAAAATTACAACCCAATTTACCGTTCAAGTGCAGGTAGCGCATTTGACTTTAGTCGTGCATACTATTTATTTGGCCAAACAGAGCTAACAGCAGCAGGTGTGCCAAGTGGGGCAACTATTACTAAAATAGAATGGGATAAATCTAATACTGGTGCTACTGTAGCTTCAACAGCTGCGGTTGTATTTAATATTTTGATGAAAAACTCTAGTGCAACTACTTATTCTGCAGCTTCAACTTGGGGTACTTTAAGTACAGGTGCAACTGCAGTATATGGAACTACAGCTCAAGTAATTCCTGCAACTACAGGTTTCTTGCCTTTTAATTTATCAACATCATTTCTTTATACAGGTGGTGCTTTAGAAATCTTAACAGATTGGGACATTTCTGCTGTTGCAGGAAATCCAGCTACTGCAGGTTTTGCTTTTAACACTTCTTTAGTTGCAAATAGAGTTGGTGGTAGTTCTTCTGGTGCTGCATTAACTGGCGCAACTAATATGACAACATATGGTAACCGTCCTAATATCAGAATTACTTTTACTCCTCCTCCTGCATGCTCTGGTATGCCAACAGCAGGAACTGTTGTTGCTTCTAACACATTATTTTGTACGCCTCAAAATGTGAATTTATCTTTAACTGGATCAACCTCTGCTTCAGGCTTATCTTACCAGTGGTTGTCTTCTCCAGATGGATTATCATGGAGTCCAATTCCTACTGCAACTACAATTGCAACTACCCAATCAGTTACGGGAACTACATATTATCAATGTGCTGTTGCTTGCGGAACAGATGTAGCAACTTCTAGCACAGTTACTGTAAACTTAGGAGCAACTCCTAACGGAGGAACAACAACTGCTTCATCATCTTTAGCGTGTGTTGGCCAATCTGTGTCTATTAATTTAACAGGAGCTTCTTCTGCTCCAGGATTAACTTACCAATGGCAATCGTCTCCTGATGGCTCAACTTGGACTTCTGTTCCTTCTGCAACAACATCTGTTTTAACTCAAACAATTACAGGTGTGACGTATTATCAAGCAATTTTAGGATGTGCGTCAAACACAGCATCTTCAACACCAGTACAAATTAATTTGGTTGGTGTAAATGCATATGCAACTGTTCCTTTCTTAGAGGCATTTGATAATGCATGGCAAAATCGTTGTGATAACCAAAACGTTCCAACAACTTCTTTCTGGGCATCAAATCCTTCAACTGGAAATAACTCTTGGAGAAGACAAGATGCCGGGGCTACTGCAGCTTGGGGCTTTTTACCAACAGGTCCAGTGCCACCAATGGGAACTGGTGCCGCTAACTTTCACTCTTATGGCGCGACTGCGAATCAAACAGGGGATTTAGATTTATTTGTTGATATGAATAGCTCAACATCTAATTATGAAATGTCTTTTTACAACTATAACTTATCAGGTAATGATACTATTCAGGTTTGGTTATCTACAAATGGTGGGGGTAGTTTTGTAAAAAAAGGTCAGTATTTAACTGCTGGTTCATGGACTAAACAAGTAATTAATTTAGGTGCCGTTGGTTCTTCTAGCTGTGTTGTTCGTTTCCGTGGTATTTCTGATTATGGTAATGACGATATGGGTGTTGATAGTTTAAATATATATACAGCAGTTTGTTCTACTCCCCCAGTTGCTGGTGTAATTACAGGAACCAACTCTACAACAGTAGGTTCTGTTGATTCTTATTCTGTTGCTCCTACAACAGGAACTCTTCAATGGTATTCTTCAACTTCTGCAAGTGGCCCATGGAATTCAATAGCTGGAGCAACATCTGCAACGCAAACTATTACAGCTGTTGGTTCTGGTACAGTTTATTATACAGTTATTGCAAGTTCTTTAGGATGTCCAGCTGATACAGCAAATGTTCCTTTAGAAGTAAATATAATTTTCCCAGGAGATAATGCATGTGATGCTATTCCATTAACTATTGGTACATCTCCATTATATAGTTTATTTGGAGCTACTACACAAACAGGTGAAGTTGCTCCTCCTGCAACTGGTTTCTCAACAAATACAGGTTGGGGAAATAGTAATTTAACAAATAGTATGTGGTTTACATTTGTAGCCCCTGCTTCGGGTAACGTTTCTATTCAAGCTCCAACTGCTATGAATGCGGGTAATAATGATCCTCAATTAGCAGTATGGAGCACAACCAACTGTGCTAATTTAATTGGTCAAGCAACTCCAACTGCTCCTGTAGGTGCAACGTTAATTGCTGCCAATGATGATGACGCAAATTATACAACAAACATTGGCGCACAATATTCTTCATATGTTCGCGCTGCTTGCTTAACTCCTGGTGCTATGTATTATATTCAATTAGATACATATGTAGCTGCTTCAGCTGGAGATGCAACAACCATTATCATTACTGACTTAGGTGCTTATGATGCTTCATTTACTGGATTAGCAGCAAACTACTGTTTACCAACAGGAAGTTCTTCGTTAACGCCAGTAGTTACTGGTGGGGTATTTACAATCAACACTTCTGCTGCATCTGTAACATCTTTCTCGGCATCAACTGCAGGAACATATACAGTAACCTATAATAATTCATTAGTTGCTTGTAGAACAGCTTCTACAACTATTGTTATTCCTGCTCCTTCAGTTACAGCGATTGCTTCTAGTGCATCTGTATGTGCTGGTTCATCTGCTACGTTAACTGCTGGTGGTGCAACTAACTATACTTGGACTGCTGGCGGGAATGTTTCAACTGAAGTTGTTACTCCTAGTTCTGCTTCTATTTACACTGTAACTGGTGAAGCATTAGGTTGTTCTAAAACAGTAACTGTTTCGGTGGGTGTAAATAATTTACCAACAGTTTCTGCTACTGCATCAAATACATTAGTATGTGCTGACTTAGGCGAAACTGCTGTATTAACAGCATCTACATCGGCTACTTCATACACTTGGTCTAATGGCGCAAATACAATGACAACATCTGTTACTCCTACAGTTGCTACAACATATACAGTAACTGTAAATGATGGGAATTGTGGAGCAACAACTACTATTTTTGTTGATGTTCAAACTTGTACAGGTATTAATACAGTTGCTTCTGTATCAAACGGAATCGACGTATATCCTAACCCAACAAATGGTATCTTAAATATTGCTATCTCTTCTGAATTAGCTGGTAATACTTCAATTGAAGTTTATGATGCTCTTGGAAAATTAGTAGTTAAAGAAACATTAACTAATGAAACTACAACTATCAATACTTCTAAATTAACAGATGGTATGTATGTTTATAAAGTAATTAATAATAACAAAGCCATTAAAATTGGTAAAATTATTAAGCACTAATTAGTTCTATAACTATCTTTAAAGGCTACCCGATTGGGTAGCCTTTTTTATTGGAAAGAAATTAAAATATATCCATCAAACCTTTATCTTTGCTACAAAATTTCCAGAAATGAACAATCAAGTATCAGCTCAATTATTTGAAAAAGCAAAAGCTTTTTTTCCAGGTGGCGTAAACTCTCCAGTACGAGCATTTAGAAGCGTAGGAGGGACACCTATATTTATTGATAAAGGAAAAGGTTCGCATGTGTGGGATGCTGACGGGAACGAATATATTGATTACTGTGCTAGTTGGGGACCATTAATTTTAGGGCACGCCAACGATAACGTATTAAATGCCGTAGAAAAAACCATGCGTAACGGAACATCTTTTGGTGCACCTACTCGTTTAGAAAATGAATTAGCGGAACTTATTTTAACCTTTAATTCTTATATCGAAAAAATCCGTTTTGTAAGTAGTGGCACAGAGGCAGTAATGAGCGCCATTCGTTTAGCAAGAGGATACACAGGAAGAAATAAAATTTTAAAATTTGAAGGCTGTTATCATGGCCACTCTGATTCGTTATTAGTAAAAGCTGGTTCAGGATTAGTGACTTTTGGAGAAACTTCCTCTGCAGGTGTGCCAGAAAGTTTTGTAAAAGAAACGATTGTAGTTCCTTTAAATAATAAAGAAGCGGTTGAACAAGCCTTTTCGCAATTTAAAGATGAAATTGCCTGCGTAATTATTGAACCAATTCCAGCAAACAACGGATTATTATTGCAAGAAAAAGAATACCTACAATTTTTAAGAGATATATGTACAAAAAATAACACACTGCTTTTATTTGATGAAGTAATTAGTGGATTTAGAATTTGTTTTTGTGGCGCCGCAGGATACTACTCAATAAAACCAGACATCATTACTTATGGAAAAATTATTGGAGGTGGTTTTCCGGTTGGTGCTTATGGAGCAAGTAAAGAAATTATGTCGTCCATTTCGCCCGAAGGTAACGTTTATCAAGCTGGTACTTTGAGTGGAAATCCTGTAGCTATGACAGCTGGTATTGCTCAATTAACCGAATGTTTAAAACCTAATTTCTATCAAGACCTAGAAGCTAAAACACAAACCTTAATTGCAGGATTAAAAAAGAACACGAAACATAACTTTACTGTTTTTAGTGTTGGTTCTATATTTTGGTTAGCCTTTACAGATAAAAAAGCTATTAGATGCGCCGAGGATATTGATGCAGATAGCATGAAACATTTCAAAATTTTATATCATGCTTTATTACACAACAACATTTACTCTGGACCATCTGGTTATGAAGTTGGTTTTATGAGCGAAGCGCATACTCAAGAAGATATTGAAAAAACCATTAAGGCTTTTGAGATTGCTTTTGAGAAGTTATAGTAAACTTTTTAAAACACATAGTCACATAGGAATTCTATCTATGTGACTATGTGTTTAATTCTTCTATTTCAGAATCGGCAAAATTAAATTCGATGCATTCGTCGCATCATGAAATAATTTAATTTCTGATTTAATAAAATCTTTATCCTCACAATGGTAAATATCTACAAATTGCTGAGGATTTCTATCTGCTAGCGGAAACCAAGTACTTTGCACCTGTATCATTAAACGATGTCCTTTTTTAAAAGTATGTGCCACATCTGGTAATTCAAACTTTACGTTGGTAATTTTATTTGGTTCAAATGCGTCAGGTTTTTCAAAACTATTTCTATAACGTCCGCGCATAATTTCTCCACGTACCAACATTTCGTAACCATCCATTAAGTAATTATTCTCTTTATCAGAAGTATAAACTAAAGTATCATACACAAATCCATCAGGAAACACGTCAATCACTTTCACTACAAAATCCCCATCAGTTGTAGAGATAGCGACTTTTAAATCAGCAATAACAGGTCCAGCTAGCGTCAAATCATTTTCTAAAACAGAAGTTTTAAATGTAATCACATCAGTTCTTCTACTAGCAAAGCGTTGATCATCTGTCATGTATTCTCTCGTTCTTCCATCTAATACATCTTCGGTAAATGGAACAGGCTTTGAAGGATCGCTCACGTAATTAGTAGAACTATTTTGAGATGAAGATTTATTAAATGATAAAGAAGATTTGTCATTAAAATAAATAGGTGTTGGCATCATTTCTTTTGGTGGCCAAGTTGATAAACTTCTCCATGCATTCTCTCCAGTAAAAAAGATAGAGGCCTCTGCTAGTTTATCAATATTACCTTTTCCTTTTAAATGATAATTAAAAAAAGGAATTTCAATATTGTTTTGAAAGTAGTTAGAAGTCTTACTTCCAAAACGTACATTTCCTAAAAAGCTCCCATCACCTTTGCTCCAGCCGCCATGAAACCAAGGTCCCATCACAATTTTATTATTGGTTGTCGGACTTTGATTTTCAATGGCTTCATATAAACGCCAAGCACCAAAACAATCTTCTGCATCAAATAAACCACCAACAGTTAGCATTGCAGGTTTAACATTTTTGCAACCAACACGCGCATCACGCGCTTTCCACCACTCGTCATAATTAGGATGATTCATTAAATCGTTCCAAAACAAAATACTATCACCCATTAACTTGCTGAAGTTTTTTAATGCCCCAACTTCTAAATAATATTTATAAATATCATTTGTATAATGTTCAAATTCTTTAGGACCAACTGTTGTTGGCTTAGGGCGCGGCTGCCCAAAACCAGAATAAAAATTAAATGCATCACATAACATAAATGCTCCGTTGTGATGAAAGTCATCGCCCTTAAACCACTCTGTTACTGGTGCTTGCGGACTAACGGCTTTTATTGCTGGATGTCCGCTTAAAGCTGCCATGGTAGAATAAAACCCTGGATAAGACGTTCCAAATACACCAACGTTTCCATTATTGTTTGGGATATTTTTCACTAACCAATCAACCGCATCGTAAGTGTCGCTGGCTTCGTCAATATCTTTTTTTGTTTTTTTATTTGGATTAAACGGACGAACATCCATAAATGTGCCTTCACTCATCCATCTTCCTCGCACATCTTGAAATACAAAAATGTATCCTTCCTTTAAATATTCTCTCCAATGAAAATTCCACAAACGAGATTGATATTTATCTTCTCCATATGGGGCACAAGAATAAGGTGTGCGCGTTATTAAAAAAGGGTGTTTTTCAGAATTATTTTTTGGAGCATACACTGTTGTAAATAATTTGACGCCGTCACGCATGGTGATGGTATATTCTTTTTTAGTGTAATTTTCTTTTACCCATGTTTCGTTAATGATTTGCGCAAATATGGAAAATTGAGCTACTAAAAAAGAGAGTACGAATAGTTTTTTCATAAGTAGATATTATTTTTTTTAGTTGTCATATGGTATACTCTTCATATTCATTAGAATTTATTTTTTTAGAATGATGAGTATTTCATGGAAATAAATTTCCTTAAAAATAACAAAATAATAACAAACAAAAACAGCGCTTCCAAATGAATGAAAGCGCTGTTAAGTGAATAAACTAAATTTAAGGCGAAACTAAATTTAACGAAACATTAAAATAATACGAACCACCAACTTTATTGTTCATAATTACTGGATCAGCCTTGTAATCCACGTCATCAACATTATACTTATAACTTAAACGATATCCAGCCTGAATACTCATCCAAATAAAATTATAGATACTAAATTCATAAGTTAAACGTGGGCGAATTTCGCTACGATGTAGTTGTAAATTTTTATAGCCTAAATTGTATTTATCAATCATTGGATCCATATAATATGAATTACCTTCTAATTCAAATCCTGCCATTAATAAATTACGAGGATTAATTGCATAACGAACATTAGCTCTTGCTGGCAATAGCATTTCTAAACCCCATTTTTTATTTTTAAACGTATAATTATACAATACAACAGGAAAATAATTAAGTCCACCTCCACGATAAGCCTGCGTTATTCCAACCCCATATTGCAATCTATCATGTGGTTTACGACCCAAGATAGCTGCTCCACTATATTTTAGTGCGTTGGCATGAAATTGGTCTAATTTCCCCGCATTATTATGGTCTGCTGCTAATTGTAAAATTCCAAATAATTTAGCGTTGAAAGGTTTAAACAATGTAGCATTTATGCCATAAGAACGCAATCCGTTTTTATTTAACGCATTGATAAGTGGATGCACAGTGTTTACTGGGCTCGATACGGTGTATTTAAAATCCAAGTAATTAACGCCCAAACTCAAAATCATTTTAGTGTTTGAGATAACAGGAAAATTGGCCGAAAAACGAGTGCCCGTATTATATTTTACATCAGCCGTATTACCAAAGTAAGCGCCCATGGTATCAACCTCAATTGAATTAGCTCCAACAAAATCAAAACCAATGGAAATTAATTTTGATGGACTTAATCCTAATATTTTTTGTGAGCAATACACTTTTGATTTATTAGTGGAAGGAGCATCAACCACATCGGCATACATCGAAAAATCCTCTTCTTCTGTTTTAGCTGTATCTACTGGAGTTTGAGCCAGAGTTATAGATGAGAAAAAAATGGATATAAGTAAAATATTGTATTTCATATACATGTGTTATAATATGTGATTTTACTTAGCCTTTATTGTAACTCGTTTCCACGTATCTGTTCTTCCAAATAAAGAAACACCAATGTATCCTCTTACCTCTAGTGTATTATCATCTTTTAAAAAAATATTGCAATTATAAACACTTCCATTTTCAGGATCATAAATGGTACCTCCATCATATTCTGATTTGCCTTTGTAGGAGAATCCTAATAAATTGTTATACCCTAATAAAGGCACAGTTCTTTTAGTTTCGTCAGGATTATTTTTATCCACTTTTTTAGTTCCATCTGGATAAGTAGGTTCTTTTAACCAAACTATTTTGCCTCCAAATTTATCCCCGTACTTTGTTACTTTAACGCGAGCTTTACCACTTCCAACTTCCCATACTCCAACAATTTTATCAGATTCTAATACTTCAGTAGTTTGAGCTTTAGAAATATTTAAAATCAAAATGCTCATCATTAAATAAATGTATTTTTTCATGCTAAGTATATATTAATAATTGATGGGGTGAATAATTATATATTGCAAAGCCACTCCAAAAAACTTTACAGTTCATAACAAACATACTAAAAAGATGTCAAAAATTACATAAATAGCCTCCTATTTTTAATGTGAAAGTTGATTCTACATAAAATTGTATATTTGGCTATAAAAAATACATGAAAAAACTATTTTCTTTAACTCTTCTATTTATTTCCTTTTCACTTATCTCTCAAAATGGAGATGCGCTAATTGGAACCTATATGACAGATAAAAATGAAGGTATGGTGGATATTATTAAAAAAGGTACTAAATACTATGGTACGCTTACATGGACAAAATTTCCTGGGAAATTAGACTTAAACAATCCAGATAAAAAACAACAAACCGATAAGCTTGCTGGAAAAGAAATTTTAAAAGATTTTGTATATGATGGAAAAGATTTATGGCATAACGGCACTATCTACGATCCAAAAAATGGAAAAACTTATAGCTGCAAAATTACTCGCGACGAGAAAGGAAACTTAAATGTTCGCGGTTACATTGGTGTATCCATGCTTGGCCGAACTACTTTTTGGGTGAAAGTGAAATAAAATTAATAGCATGAAAATACCAACAATAAAAGGAATAATTGATAGAAGAGTTCTCATTAACTATACAGTTGATCCAGAAATAATAGCCAAATTAATTCCGAAACCATTTCGTCCTCATGTATATAAGGGCAAAGCTATAGTAGGTATTTGTTTAATACGTTTAAAACATATTCGTCCGAAAGGTCTTCCAGCATTTGTTGGCTTATCTTCCGAAAATGGAGCACACAGAATTGCGGTTGAATGGGATGAAAATGGTGAAGTAAAAAATGGCGTGTATATTCCAAGACGAGACACCTCTTCGCTAATAAACAATATAGTTGGCGGACGCATTTTTCCAGGAGAACATTGTTTAGCAAAATTCAACGTAGAAGAAAGCAATGGGAATTATGCAATCTCATTTAAAAGTTCAGACAACACGAGTATTGCGATAGAGGCTAAAAAAACAAACAGCTTTAACAGTAACTCAATCTTTCAAAATCTTAGCGCAGTATCCGATTTTTTCGAAAACGGACGAATAGGGTATTCCCCCAATGGCAAAACAAAATTTGATGGCATGTGGCTTAAAACCAACCAATGGAAGGTGGAAGCGTTAGAAGTTAAATCGGTAGTTTCAAGTTTCTTTGCTAATGAAACCAATTTTCCAAAAGGTTCAGTTCAGTTTGATAATGCTCTTCTTATGACAAACGTCGAGCACGAATGGCATTCAGTAGAGGATAAATATACTTGCTAAAACTAATAATTCAATAAATCTTCTAATGCTTTTTCTACTTTATCAGCGTTAGGCAACATCGTTTTTTCTAAAATAGAGTTTAAAGGAATGGCTGGTAAATTTTCAGCACCAATCACTCTTACTGGCCCGTCTAATTTCTTAAAACAATTTTCAGAAATACGGGCAGCGATACTTTGAGCAAAACCATTAAATACTGGCTCTTCTGTTAACACTAAACATTTACCATGCTTACTCGCACTTGCAAACATTAATTCTTCATCAACTGGTGCAATCGTTCTTAAATCAATAATTTCAATTTGACCTTCAAACTTTTTAGCAGCGCTCTTTGCCCAATAAACTCCCATACCATAAGTAATCACGGTTAAAGATTTACCTTTAGATATATTTTCTTCAGAGGCTTCCTGCACTACTCTACCTTTACCAAAAGGGATGATATAATCCTCATCTGGCTCAATGGTTTTTGCATCTTCCGTACCTTTAATTTTACTCCAATACAATCCCTTATGCTCCAACATCACAACTGGATTTGGATCATAAAACGCAGATTTCATTAAACCTTTTAAATCGGCTCCTGTACTTGGATAGGCAATTTTAATTCCTTTGATATTTGCTAATACACTTTCTACAGAACTGGAATGATATGGTCCGCCGCTACCGTAAGCACCAATTGGTACACGTATAATACAACTTACTGGCCACTTCCCATTACTTAAATAACAAGAGCGGCTTACCTCTGTAAATAATTGATTTAAGCCCGGCCAGATATAATCGGCAAACTGAACCTCCACAATTGGTTTTAACCCAACGGCACTCATACCAACGGTGCTACCAATAATAAATGCTTCTTGAATTGGTGTATTAAATACGCGATCGTCTCCAAATGTCTGCGCTAAAGTTGCAGCCTCTCTAAATACACCACCTAAACGTTTTCCAACATCTTGTCCATATAGTAAAGCATTGGGATATTTCTCCATAATTTCTCTGATAGCAAATAAAGCGCTATCTACCATAACGGTTTTCTCTTTGCCGCTAGGAGCTCTATTTCCTTTTTCTTCAGTAATTGGAGTTGGAGCAAAATCATGTAATAATAAATCTTCGGGACGAGGATCTTCTTCTAATAATGCTTTTTGATATTCAGACTCTACAAAAGCTACAGCGTTTTCTTCAATTTTTTTTATCTCAGAAGCATCAACACCTGCAATAATTAATTGATTACGTAAACGAGGTAATGGATCTCTCTTCGCACACTCTTCTAAATCATCTCTATACCACTCTTTACGAACACCTGATGTATGATGATTTAACAATGGCACCTTTGCATGAATCAACATTGGGCGACGTTCTTTACGAATAATTTCTAAGCACTCATTAATCGTATTGTAGGATGCAATAAAATCCGTCCCATCAATCGTGCGAGTTTCTAATCCTTTAAACCCTTTGGCATAATCAGTTGCATCCTGAGAACGAATTTCGCGAGCATGTGCCGAAATATCCCATTCATTATCTTGCACTAAATATAAAATTGGTAACTTCTTTAAAGTTGCCATTTGAAAAGCTTCTGACACTTCACCCTCGGTAATACAAGCATCACCTAAAGAGCAAACTGCTACTGGATTTTTTCCGTTAAAATCTTGTTGTAAATTATTTAATTCCAAATATTGCAAGCCCATCGCAACCCCTGTTGTAGGAATAGCCTGCATTCCCGTAGCACTTGATTGATGAGGAATTTTAGGCATATCATCTCTACGTAAACTTGGATGCGCATAATAAGTTCTTCCACCAGAAAATGGATCGTTACGCTTGGCTAATAATTGCAACATTAATTCAAATGGAGACATTCCAATACCCAATAACATACTGTCATCACGGTAATAGGGACTCACAAAATCTTGAGGCAACAATTGCAAACCCATCGCTAATTGAATGGCCTCATGCCCACGAGACGTAGCATGTACATACTTTGCCGTTATTTCTTTATTAGCTTCGTATAACTCCGCCATACTTTTAGCAGTGCACATTAAGGTGTAAGCTTTTTTAAGAGTATCAATCGATATTTTTTCTTTCACTGAAGTGGATTCTAAAATTGTAGTAGCCATGTAAATTTTGTAAACTTAAAGTATTAAATATATAAAATTTACTTTATTTCACACAAAAAAACATCCCTAAAAATAGGATGTTTGTCTAATTTTTAAAGAAAAGGTAGGTTTTAAATGAATGAATTGCTTACTATTTAATAATAACTCCCATTTTATCTAAAAAAGGAATCATTTGAAAATTAGATTCGATAATAGATTCTGGTAAAAAGATAAATTGTTTATCTAATAATTGTCCGTTTAAAGTAAAGCTTATCCAATATTCATTACTTAAACCAAATACTTCTTTTGATACTGGTTCAATTAATTTATAATCTAGGGTTTCTATTTCTTCGAAAAAATGACGGAGCGTACTTGTTTTTTTCTTTACATCATTAATGACGCCATAACCAGTGGAAGTAATTAATACATTTTTAATACTCTCTTCTTTAAAATTAAAAATATAAGCATTGTATTCATCCAAGCCTTCAAACTCCTGAACAATAGCAATTGCTACGTCAAATACTTCTGGAATTACGATGTCTTTTATCATTGTGCTACTAAATTTAACCGCAAAAACGCGGAGATTTTGCGCAAAGAGCGCAGAGTATTTTAAACTAACTTAATTAAATAATTTTCTTTTTTTCCTTTACTTACTAGTAAATATTTACCCCCGTTAAAAGCCTCTAAATTAATAGTAACATTTACATCCGTAACTTTAGCTTTACTTATACTCACAGCATTACCTGTAAACATTTTACGAGCTTCGGTTTTACTAGGAAATACAGATGCTTTATCTACTAACAAATCAACCAAATTGATTCCATTAGCAACATCTGTTTTGTTTACTTCAAACGTATCAATACCACCTAACATTTTTTCAAAGGCATCTGGGTTTAAATTAGCTACATCTTCGGCTTTAGATTTGAATAAAAATTCAGCGGTTTCAATCGCTTGCAAATAATCCGCTTCACTATGAACTCTAATTGTAATTTCTTTAGCTAAAGCTTTTTGTAAATGACGTTCGTGCGGCACTGAAGCATGTTTTGCTTCTAATTCTTCAATTTCTGATTTGCTTAATAAAGTAAAAATTCTCACATACGTTTTCGCATCATCATCACTCACGTTTAACCAAAACTGGTAAAATTTATAGGGCGATGTTTTTTCTCTATCTAACCAAATGTTTCCTCCTTCAGATTTTCCGAATTTAGTTCCGTCTGATTTTTTAATTAATTGAGTGGTTAATGCAAAAGCTTCTCCGCTTGCCTTACGACGAATAAACTCAGTACCCGTTGTAATATTACCCCACTGATCAGATCCGCCCATTTGAATTTTACAATTGCGTTCTTTCCACAAATAATAAAAATCGTAACCTTGAATTAACTGGTAACTAAATTCTGTAAAGGACATTCCAGAATCACCATTGATGCGGTTCTTTACAGAATCCTTAGCCATCATGTAATTTACTGTGATATGTTTACCAGCATCACGAATGAAATCCAAGAAAGAATAATTTTTAAACCAATCGTAATTGTTTACTAACTCCGCACTATTTGCTCCACAATTAAAATCTAAAAACTGACTTAATTGTTTTTTAATTCCCTCCACATTTTTATTTAAAGTATCTGCATCTAACAAATTACGCTCTGCTGATTTTCCGCTTGGATCACCCACCATACCAGTGGCACCGCCAACCAAAGCTAAGGGCTTATGTCCTGCTAATTGAAAACGTAATAAAGTCATGATTTGAGCTAAACTCCCAACATGTAAACTATCTGCTGTTGGATCAAATCCAATATATCCAGTAACAACTTCTTTATTTAGTAATTCTTCTGTACCAGGCATCACATCATGCAAGATGCCACGCCATGTTAATTCTTCTATAAAATTTGTTTTCATATTTGTGTTTCAAAAATAGAAATAATTAGTGAATTTTTTTCGCTATTTGTAATATAATATTTAATTGAAATATTATACTGGTTTAGATTTATTTCAGTTGGGGCGTTGCCTCTGGCCCGGGCTTTCACTGCAATCTTTTACTTCACTCCGTTGCGTAAAAGGATTTTCGTTCAATCCCTAACGCAGGTTTAAATGCCAATATTGCGTGAGGGATGCAAGCGTAAATCCTTTTGCCTGCCTCCTGCAAAAGATTGAAGCGACAGCCCGACCCAGAGGGACACGCCATAAAAAAGATTAAAATAACCTACTTTTTAAGAAGCTAAAATAAACTCCTTTATAGCTTTTACCATTTGAGGAATTGCCTCTAAGTTTAGCGTATGTCCTGCAAAAGGAATAACTACCAATTTGCTATTTGGAATTGAATCAGCTACTTCCTGCGCCATATGAACTGGAAACAAAGTATCTTTTTCGCCTTGAATAATAATAGTTGGTGTAGAGATTTTTTTTAATTCAGGTCGATAGTCCGGACGTTCTTTTGTTGCGCGCATTAATTTAAACAAAGCTTGCTTATCGTCATTAGCTTCCTGACGGGTTTGTTTCATTAAATCAATTGGAAATAATGGATTTTTAAAATAACCTTCACTTAAAACATTTGGTAACATAATGTCTAACATTAATCCATAACCACCCATTTCTAAAGCACGCCACCATGATAATTCAATGGCTTCGTAATAAGGTGTTTTAACAGCAAAAGTCGACATTAAAATTAATTTAGAAATTCGATTGCCGTAATGCACTCCTAGATATTGAGCCACTAAACTTCCGTAAGATAAACCGGCGATAATAGCTTTATCAATCTTTAAAATATCTAATACACTAATAACGTCGCGAGCATGCACATCAAAATTACGCCATTCGCCAGTTTTATCACTTTGCCCTTGAAAAATAAAATCAATCAATACTATTCTATGATCATTTTTAAAATGCGGCGTCGTTAAAATCCAAGAAATGGTAGATTGAGAGAGTCCATTTAAAAAAACGATGGTTTCCTTAGCACTCTCATTACCTTGTACCTCAAAGTAAATATTTAGGTTGTCGGTGGTTTTGCAAATCATATTATAAAAATTATTTCCCTAGTACAAATGATAGATATTCAAATTTACGGAAAATTAATTATTGTAGAATTAATAAAATTACCACATAGACACATAGTTGTAAAGTGTAGAAAAGTAATAGATAGAAAACATGTTTTTTCACATAGTATCTGTTTGAGAAGCGAAGCTTCCTATCCAAGACTTATAAGACCAAATAATCTATGTTTCTATGTGGCTAAAAAACTAAAGAAATTTTAAAGTGGCATTATCCGATACAGTCAATTCTACTTCTCGTCCAAAATACATGGCTAAATTTCTATCAATATGTCCAGCGGGGAAATCAAAGCAAACAGGATAGTTATATTCTTTTACGGCATCTAAAATAATATCTTCTGGAAATTTTCCAAAAGGAATAGCATTATCTTTCATGTCTGTCATGCCACCAACAATTAAACCTTTTAACCCTTTTAGCTTTCCAGATAATTTCAATTGCATCATCATTCTGTCAATGTGATATAAATATTCATCCAAATCTTCAATGAATAAAATTTTATCTCTTGTATCAATATCAAAAGGCGTTCCTGATAAGGAATAAATCAAAGATAAATTTCCTCCTACTAATTGTCCTTTGGCTGTTCCAGATATATTCGAATAATTTTCTTCGGTTTCAACTTGAATTAATTTACCAAATAAAGCGTCTACCATACTTTTAGTCGCTTCTTCATTCTTAGTGAAATTTAAAGGCATGGTAGCGTGTAAGGTTGCTACACCAATTTTATGAATAGCATTGTGTAATACCGTTACATCACTATAACCCACCATCCATTTTGGATGTTTTTTAAATTCCGTAAAATCAATTTGTTCTATTGTTCTCACAGAACCATAACCGCCACGTGCAATGATAATGGCTTTAATAGTTTTATCATTTAAAGCCCATTGCAAATCTTCTGTTCGTTGTGTATCTGTGCCAGCATATTGATTGCTCGACTCAAATAAATTTTTGCCCAACACAACAGAAAGGCCGTAACTTTCGAAAAAAGCTACGGCCGGTTGTATTTCTTCTTTACTTACTTTACGAGCTGTAGCAATGATTGCCACTGTATCTCCTTTATTTAAATAAGAAGGTAGTACCATTATTTTTTATTTTTCTTTTTACCTTTTTTGTCTTTTTTACCCTTCTTTTCTTTCTTGGCTTTTACTTTTTTAGCTTTCACAACTACTACAGGTTTTTTAGTCACGCTTTGGCTTGACTTCTTTGGAGTAGCCTTCTTAACTGCTTTTTTAGGAGCCGCTTTTTTAACCGCCTTTTTAGGTGCTGCTTTCTTAACTACTTTTTTCGGAGCAGCTTTTTTCACTTTAGCAGCCACCTTTTCATGGAACTCAATATTTTTTAATTGTGCTTTGTATTTAGGGAAAATTGGTTCGCCTTCAATATGCACATGAAACCATAATTCACCATTTTTAATACGGTATAAATTCATTTCGGCAATACCATATTTAGCAGCAATTTGTTTTAAGCTTGCTTTACGTTTTGGATTCCAAATTTCTTTTTTAAGTGCAATTACTTTTTTCTCATCTAACTTACGAGCAGTAGCGCCAGTATATACTTTACGAGCTGCTGCTTGTAACACATAAGGACTTTTTTTACTATGTTCTACTTGTTCATCTTTTGTAGCCCATTTTAAGTTAGAAATATCGTTATTAGCCTTATTATGATCTAAATGAATCACAAATTTGCATTTCGGGCTATGTTTCTTTAAAAAAGAAGCGCCAATAGCTTGATGTGAAAATAAGGCTCTAGACTTACCTTCCACATGAATAGTTGCCATAGGAAAGCCACCGTTCAAATGTTGTTTTAACACGTATCTGTCTTCAATATTCTTGTCGTAAGACGCTAAGCGGCCTTTTGACGACACAGCGTATTTTTTACTAGTTTTTCCTTTAATGTGAGTCACCGGTTTCCAAATTTCTTTGTCGTTTGCTGCCATAGATTTGATTTTTAATGAATAAAGTTAAATGTTATCTTTACACAATTTTACAGTATTTTAGTTATTTAATAAACACTATGTCAACTACTTATAAACGTACACTTGTTACTTCCGCCCTACCTTATGCAAATGGTCCAGTTCATATTGGTCATCTAGCGGGCTGCTATTTGCCTTCCGATATTTTTGTGAGATACAAAAGAAGTAAAGGCGAGGACGTTATGTTTATTTGTGGTAGCGACGAGCATGGCGTGCCTATTACTATTAAAGCCAAAAAAGAAGGAGTTAATCCGCAGGATGTGGTAGATAAATACCATAAAATGATGGGTGACTCTTTTAAAGAGTTTGGAATTTCATTTGATGTGTACTCACGAACCTCCAATAAAATTCATCACGAAACAGCTTCTGATTTCTTTAAAACACTTTACGATAAAGGTGTTTTTACAGAAGAAGTCACCGAACAGTATTATGACGAAGAAGCCAAGCAGTTTTTAGCAGACCGTTATATTACGGGTACTTGTCCTAAATGTGCTAATCCAAATGCTTATGGCGACCAATGCGAGAAATGCGGAAGCACCTTAAGCGCAACGGAGTTAATTGATCCAAAATCAACATTAAGTGGGGCAAAACCTGTTTTAAAAGAAACGAAAAATTGGTTTTTGCCTTTAGATAAATTACAGCCAAAAATACAAGCATACTTAGACCAACATAAAGATTGGAAAACCAATGTTTATGGACAATGTAAAAGTTGGTTAGATAGTGGTGATGGATTACAGCCTCGTGCCATGACTCGTGATTTAGATTGGGGTGTACCAGTACCAGTTAAAGGTGCTGAAGGAAAAGTGTTGTATGTTTGGTTTGATGCACCAATCGGATATATCTCTGCTACTAAAGAATTAAGACCAAACGATTGGGAATTATATTGGAAAGATAAAGAAACCCGTTTAATTCATTTTATTGGAAAAGATAATATTGTATTTCACTGTATTATTTTCCCTGCCATGTTAATGGAGCACGGCGATTTTATTTTAGCAGATAATGTTCCAGCCAATGAATTTTTAAATTTAGAAGGTGATAAAATTTCCACCTCACGTAATTGGGCGGTGTGGTTACACGAGTATTTAATTGATTTTAAAAATCAACAAGATGTGCTGCGTTATACTTTATGTTCTAACGCTCCAGAAACTAAAGATAACGATTTTACCTGGGCAGATTTTCAAACCAAAAATAATTCTGAATTAGTTGCAATTTTAGGGAATTTTGTAAACCGTACTTTAGTGTTGACTCACAAATACTACAATGGTTCTGTACCTTCTGCTGACACTTATACTAAAGAAGATTTATTGATTTTAGAGCAATTGGCAGCATTTCCAAATAAAATATCTGCTTCTATTGAAAACTTTAAATTTAGAGAAGCCTTAGCAGAGATGATGAACTTGGCTCGTTTAGGAAATAAATACCTAGCTGAAACCGAGCCATGGAAATTGATTAAAATGGATGAGCAACGTGTAAAAACGATTATGAATATCGCTTTACAAATTACTTGCAACTTAGCGGTAGTTTGTGAACCGTTCTTGCCTTTTACATCAACTAAATTATTTACGATGTTAAATATGCCTATTTTAAAATGGCATGCTGCTAAACAAACTAGCAACATGGCAGCAGGGCATGTTATTAATAAAGAAGGATTATTATTTGCTAAAATTGAAGATACAGAAATACAAGCACAGATTGATAAATTAAATGCTAGTAAAAGTGCGAATGCTTCTGCAAATGCCGTTACTGCTATTGCTCCTGCTAAACCTGAAACCAGTTTTGATGATTTTAATAAAATGGATATTCGTACTGCTACTATTTTAGAAGCAGAGCGCGTTCCAAAAACAGATAAATTATTAAAACTAAAGCTCGATACTGGCCTTGACCTGCGCACTGTGGTAAGTGGTATTGCCGAATGGTATAAACCTGAAGATATTATTGGACAGAAAGTGTGTATGTTGGCAAACCTTGCGCCACGTAAAATTAAAGGTATCGAAAGTCAAGGAATGATTTTAATGGCCTCTAATAGTGCTGGGGAATTAAGTTTTATGACAGCAACCAAACCTGATTTTAATAATGGTTCTGAAGTTAAATAATTTTAAATACTTATCTCAAAACGAAGATTGTCAGACTGAGCGGAGTCGAAGTCTTTTATTGACATCATTTATTATTTTCTTTTTGTCTTTCAACTTTCTTGCACAAGAAGATGACACCAAACCTCCTAAAGTAAATAACTTTAAAGGAGACTCCTCTTTTATTGCATTTAGTAAATACCGCGAAAGTGTTGCTAAAGCACAAATCATTTCCTTAAAAAATGGAGGCGCTTTATTAGTGCGTTTAAAAACAAATGCCAATACCATTAACCGTTTAAAAGCAGCAGGAAGTATTGATTTGGCAACCCAGGTAGAAAGAGAAACTCGTGTTAATAATAAAGCTATCATTAGAGCCTACAGCAATGAATTTAAATTTTGCCCCGTTTATTTTTTTAATTCAGATTGCTCTGACTCTGTAAAACATAAAAGTCTTTCAGGAATATTTGTAGACTCTAATTTAGTTGTTAATTCAAGTATCGTTTGCGACGCTCCATTTTATTTAGTAGCTGAACAAGGTACTATTTATGATTCATCATTAGGATTAGTGTCAGAAGCGCAAGCTAGTAAAGCATCAGAAAAAGGCACTCCTGCAAAAGAAGTATTTATGATAATTAAAAATCGATTTTTTATTCAACTAAACAAACCATTTCCTTATTACCAACAAGGTTACTCTGTAAAGAAATATGCAGACTATGTTAAAAAAATGAATACGACCTTTTCAGATTTTTACAATAAAAATAAGGCTTTTGTGATTCCTACAGAAGTTAAACAGTATGTTTATTAAAACTCTGCGATAACCGTTTGTGAGCCTGTTACCACATCACCAATTTTCACTTTAAGTTTAGCGTCTAAAGGCAAATACAAATCAACACGAGAACCAAATTTAATAAATCCCATTTCTCCGCACTGTGTCGCTTTATCGCCTTCTTTGCTATACATCACAATACGGCGCGCTAAAGCCCCAGCAACTTGTCTGAATAAAACAGATTTGCCATTGTTTGGATGTTTCACGACAACGCTCGTGCGTTCATTCTCAGTACTTGCTTTTGGTAAAGAAGCTACCATAAATTTACCCGCATGGTATTTTGCATAAGTCACATCTCCTGCAATTGGGTAACGATTGACATGCACATTAATAGGCGACATAAAAATTGATACCTGAATACGTTTATCTTTAAAGTATTCGCCTTCTTCTGTTTCTTCTATCACTACTACTTTACCATCTGCTGGAGCAATAATCGCATAATCATTAATCGTATGCACACGACTTGGGTGGCGAAAAAATTGAATCACCACAATTAATAAAAAACCTGATAACACATAAGCGAACCAATGTGCAATAGCGAACTCAGGAAATACTAATTTGGCAATGCTAATAATGATAGTACTAAACAATATGGTAACTAATAATGTAGGGTAACCTTCTTTATGAAATTTCATAGTATATAAAACTGTAAAAATAAGATATTAATAATAATTATGGGAAGTTATTTTACTTCAACATCATCTTTCCAATGCTTGGATTGTTGTTTTGAAAAGCGAAGACCTAACATTAACTCATGTGTGCCCGAAGAGTAATTTTTAAGATTAGTTGTTGTAAAATCATAAGAGTAACCTATCATTAAATAATTTTTATACATAAATCCAACTAAAGCTGTAAGCGCATCATTATGTCTGTAGCCAACTCCCAACCAAACTTGCTCTTGATAAATAACACGAACTCCAATATCCACCTTAATCGGTGCTGGATTTGCATATTTAGCTAAGAAAGAAGGTTCTACTTTAAAATCATCATTGATATCGAATTTATAAGCTCCATTTAATAAAAAATGAGTCACCAATGTTCCTTTATGATCTCCATCTGGATACAATTTAATAGGACTTTGATATAATTGAGGTGCACTAAATCCCAGATACCATTTTTCATTATGAACATATATACCTGCTCCAAAATCAGGAACAATTCTAGTTTGATATTGCGTTAATAGATTATCATCACCTGCATCGTGCAAATACAATTTATGTCCATCAATTCCCCATTGTTGTATTCCTGCATTCAGCCCTAATGATAACCTCGTTTTTTCTGCAATCTTAATATGGTAAGCATAGGCTAAACTAATACCTACTCGTCTGGTTGGACCTACAATATCAGTGTAGATATGTGTTCCTAAACCCATGTGTCGATTTTTTAAAGGACTATGTAAAGTCAACATATAAGTTCTAGGCGCATCTGTCATACCTACCCATTGGTAGCGATTATTAGAACGCATGTCTGCAAAATTATCTTTCCCAGCTACCGCAGGATTAATTGCCAAATCATTTAACATATACTGCGTATACTGTTGCAGTTGCTGAGCCTGTAAATTAGTTACAAGCAACGCGATAACCGTTATATATAAAAATTTCTTCATCTTTTATCTAAATATGGTTAATGGGCTTGTATATGGTTTTGGGTAGTTAGGATGATTCAACTTCACAACATAATAATACGTTCCCACTGGTAAATTTTTTCCTTTGTATTGCCCGTTAAATGGTATGGCATATCCTTTAGAGTAGAACAATTGCTCACCCCAACGATTATACACTTCCACTTCACAATCTGGGAACTGATCAATAAAATCAATTTGCCATACATCATTTTTACCATCTCCATTTGGAGAGAATCCATTTGGAATTTTAATTTCAGGGTAAACGTAAACTGTTACTGTATCAGAATTAAAGCAACCGTTCACATCAATAACTGATACCGTATAAATAGTTGTAACCGTTGTACCAGATACTGGATTTGTTCCTGATAGATTATCTAATCCTATTACTGGAGACCAGCTAAATGTAGTAGCTGTTGAGCTAGTTGGATTTCCTCCAATTGTTGCTGAAGAAAATAATGGAATGCTTAGTGTTGGTCCAGCATCTACATTAGGAAGCGGGTTTGAATTAACTACAATCGTATCACTATCAATACAAACGCCATTAGTTGCAACTAGAACATAAGTAGAGGTTCCAACAGACGGTGAAACAGTAGTTGAAATTGAATTTGAAAAGGCTGCAACCGCTGGCACAACAAACCATTCGTAGGTGTTAGTTCCAAAAGTGCTATTTGAGTTAGACCCATCTAATAAAAGAGTTCCGTTTTGACAGAATAATGTATCATTTCCTGCTAAAGCATTTACCGATAATGTTGAATTAATGGTTAAAGCAGTATCAATTACACACCCAAAATTATCAGTTACAATTAAAGTATATGTTCCCGCTAACACATTAGTTAAACTTGATGTTATAACTGCACCAGGAGTCCAACTATATGTAAATGGAGAAATGCCTCCTGTAACAGTTGTAGTCATAGCTCCATCTAAAGCCGTATTACAACTTGCATCAATAGATGTAGCAGTTAATGTTAATGCAGGTGGATTGATTAATGAATAATTATTAGATAGACTACAACCATTAGCATCAGAAACAGTAATTGAATAATTGCCTGTACATAAACTATTAATTGTTGCTGTGTTTACATTGTTTGGTGTCCATGTAAATAAATATGGCATAGTTCCTCCAATAGGAATGGCAGTTAAGGTGCCATCACACGCATCATGACATTGAGGGCCATCTAAATCAGGTACACTAAATGCTATTGGACTTACTGTTGTTAATGAGAAATTACGAACGGCTTTACATCCTGCTGCATCAGTTACTTCAACCGAATAAGCTCCCGCACATAATGCGCTTATGCTCGGGGTTGAAGCTCCATTAGACCATAAGGTCGTGTATCCAGGTGTTCCACCAACAATAGTTATCGCAATATTTCCATCACATACACCGCTGCAAGAAATATCTTTTTTAGTGGATGTAATTACTGGGGAATTGATAGACTGAATAGTGAAGATTTGAGTTTTAGAACAATTGCCATCACTAACGGTTAACGTATAGCTTCCAGGAGCTAAATTACTTACTGTTGGCGTACTTCCTGCTGGAAGCCAAGTGTAAGTATATGGACCGCCAGTACCGCCACTTACATTAACCGTAACTGACCCAGTAGACGAAGAACAAGAAGATTGAGTTACTTGAGATGAAATAGTTAATGTAGTTACAGCTCCAATAACTACACTTGCTGTTCTCGAACAACCATTAGCATCTGTCATATTACAGAAATACGTTCCAGCACATAAACCATTAACAGTTTGTGATGTTGAATTATCATGCACCCAATTATATGAAATTGGAGCTACACCACCCACAGCAGTTACATTAGCTGAACCATCGCAAGCGCTAGCGTCACAAGCTACATTAGTTGAGATAACTGCTTCTCCAGTAATTCCACTTGAACTATTAATAACCACATTCGTTGTGTTTACACAACCATTACCATCCGTAATTTGAACAGCATAAACACCAGAACATAAATTTGTTGCTGTATTTACTATTTGATTATTACTCCATAAAAAATTATAAGGCGCTGTTCCACCAATTGGATTTACAATAGCCGAACCATCACATTGATCGCAGCTTGGTTGAGTAATTGCAGGAGTAAATGTTACTTGAGAAGTTGAACTTATGTCTGCTGGAATTCTGTTAAAGCACCCATTAGCATCTGTAATTGTTGCCGAATAACTTCCATTGCATAATCCACTAGCGGTATTTCCTATTTGTCCTAATGGATCGTTCCATTGAATAGTATAAGGTGCGACACCACCTGTAATAGTCGTTGCAGTTAACACTCCATTACAATCATTAAAACATAAATTATTAACTGCCAATGTGGAAGTTGTTATAGTAGTTAAACTAGGTAAGTTATAATTAAATACAAAGGCACAGCCTTGCACATCTGTAATTGTAGATGTTTGTGGTCCAGGACATAAATTTATAGCGGTTAATGTATTTGAAACAGACGGCGTCCATGAATAAGAATATGGGCCAGTTCCGCCAGTTGGAGCTAATGTGATTGTACCATCACAATTTCCAAAACACGCAGCAGATGTAATGGTAAAATTATCTACAACTGCTGTTGGCTCAGCAACTACAAAACTAGAATCAACGTTACATCCATTTGCATCTGTAATTATAACACTGTAAGTTCCACTAGTTAAATTACTTATATCCTCAGTAACAGCATTTGTTGGAGTCCAACTGTAAGTATAGCCCAGTCCTGGAACGCCACCTACAACGCTTAAATTAATAGAACCAGTTGCTGCTCCATTACAATTTGCGTCCGTCACAACAGCTGTAACACTAATTGTAGATGGGCCAGTTAACGTATACGTTTCTTGAGATGAACACCCATTAGCATCTGTTACTATAACTGAATAATTTCCAGCACAAAGAGAATTTGCAATTGAAGTAGTAGACGTTGATACAACCCAACTATACGTATAAGGCAAAGCTCCTCCACTTGGTATAGCAGTCACAACTCCATTACAATTATTATTACATAATGGATTATTAATATCAGGTACACTAAATACAATTGGAGTTCCAGTTGCTAAAGAGAAACTTTGTACTGCTTTACATCCCGCACCATCCGTTACTGTATAAGAGTATGCACCAACACAAAGTCCATTTATGTTTGGTATTGATGCACCGTTTGACCAAGCAGTAGTATAAGCTGGCGTGCCTCCGTTTATTACTAATGATATACTTCCATCGCAAAGTCCCGAACAACTCACATCATTTTGCGTAGCTGTAACTATTGGACCGTTAACGGAATTAATAGAATACACCTGTGTTTGAGAACAGTTTCCATCAGACACGGTTAATGTATAATTACCAGGAGCTAAATTTGTTAAAGATGGAGTATTAGCGGCTGCTGGTATCCAAACATAATTATAAGGGCCGCCATTACCGCCAACTACATTCACATTAATAGACCCTGTATTAGCTGAACATGAGGATTGAGAAATTTGTGGAGTAATCGTAAAATTAGTAGTTGATCCAATTACCACACTAGCTGTTTTTGTACAACCATTTGCATCTGTCATATTGCAGAGATAGGTTCCAGCACAAAGTCCATTTAATGTTTGAGAGGTAGATCCATTATGAACCCAATGATATGTAATTGGCGCTGTTCCGCCAATAGCAGTTACTGTTACTGTGCCATCGCATATACCGCTACATGACACATTTTGTTGTGTAATGGTTTCGCCAGTAAAAGTGGAAGAACTATTAATAATAACATTTGAACTAGTGACACAAGCGTTAGCATCTGTTATTTGTATACCATAAACACCTGCACATAAATTTGAAGCAGTATTAATTACTTGACCATTAGTCCAAACAAATGTATAACCCGCTGTTCCTCCAATCGGATTAACAAAAGCCGAGCCATCACATAAACCACAATTTGGTTGAGTAACCGTTGGTGTAAATGTTACTGCTGAAGGAGAACTGATAACAGAAGGTAATACATTAAAACATCCGTTTGCATCTGTAATCGTTACCGAATAATTTCCATTACATAAATTGCTAGCTATTACTGTTGATTGTCCGGCAGGATCAGACCAAGAAAAAGAATATGGTGGTAATCCACCTGCTATATTAGTTGCTAATATACTTCCATTACAACTTCCAAAACAGGTATTGTTAGTTGCAAAAGTACTACTAGTAATTGTTGTTAAACTAGGAAGAATATAAGTTGCTACCAATTTACAACCTTGAACGTCAGTAATAGTAGCTGTATAAGCACCTGGACAAAGATTTGAAACTGTTCCTGTAGCTGATGCTGGCGACCATGAATACGTGTATGCACCGGCATTTCCTCCAGAAGGATTTAAAGCAATAGAACCATTACAATTTCCTAAACAAGCGGCAGGAGTAATAATTTCATTATCATCAATCGTTTGTGGCTCTGTGATGACTACTGATTGAAAGAATAAACAGTTATTAGCATCTGCAATTTCTGCCGTATAGGTTCCTTCACATAAACCTGAAACAGATGAAGAGGCAGAAGCCGGGTTAATCCAACTCAAAGTGTATGGCGCTGTTCCGCCAAGAGCATTAGAAACATCAGCAGCACCATTACATTGTGAATTACAAGTTACATTAGTTGAAGTAATTGTTGCTCCGGTTGGTCCATCTGCATTACTTAAAGCAATAACACTGGTTGTTGAACAACCCACATTATCAGTTACTAAGACAGTGTATGTACCCGCAGGGATATTTGTCACCATAGTATTAGTAGCTTGTCCTGAAACAATAATTAAAGGATCAAGCCAATTATAAGTGTAAGGCGCTACTCCGTTAGAGGCAGTAGCATTAATAGAACCATTAGAAACACTACATGTTGCTGGTGCTAATGATGAATTAATAGTAATTGCTGGGGGATCTGTTAAAGTTACAGTTTGTATTGCTTGACAACCGTTTGCATCATTTAAAGTGAGTGTATAAATTCCTGCACATAAATTAGGTACTGTTTGAGCATTAACAAACGGAGTAGCCCATGAATAATTAAAAGGTCCTATTCCTCCAATTGGATTTGCAGTAACTACTCCGTTACAACTTGCATTACAACTAGGATTAGTAAATGATGTATTTGCTAATAAAATAGCAGGGTCCATTAATGTTACCAAGGCTTGTCCTGTGCACAAACTATCATCTGTCACAATAACCGTATAACTTCCTGCACATAGCCCTGTTGGACTTGAAACTGGTCCGCCAACCGGAATCCAGTTATAGTTATAATTTGAATTTCCTCCCGTTACAGTGGTTGCAACACTTCCATTACAAACTGCATTACAAGTTGGATGACTTATTGTTGTAGTAACAACTATAGGTAAAGGTTGTGAAATCACAAAACTATTTGAACTTACGCAACCATTTGCATCAGATACGCCGCCCGTATAAGTTCCAATACATAAACCACCGATAGTTTGTGTCGGTGTAATTGGTGTTGTATTATAATTATACGAATAAGGAGCAACGCCACCAACAGCTGTAATAGTAGCAGAACCGTTACATTGTCCAAAACATTTTTGATTAATAGAAGTAATAGTAGATGTAAGTGCGATTGGTTGTCCAATATCTATAGTTCCTGTAATTATACATCCATTTACATCACTTGCACTAACAGTATAAATGCCTGAACAGATATTAACTAATGTGTCGATATTAGACCCTGCAAAAGGTGGCGAAGGTATCCAAGTATAAGTATAAGGGCTTGATCCGCCAACAAGAACAGCTCTAACTCCACCAGTACACTGCCCGTTACACAATACATCTTTTTTATTAAAGCTTAATGTCAATGCCGGCGGTTCAGTAACTAAATAGGTGTTTGTTGTCACACAACTATTTCCATCTGTAATATTAACTGTATAATTACCTGCACATAAATTAGTAGGACCTTGTCCTACACCCGCTGGTGACCAAACATATGAATAAGGCAATGTTCCACCTGAGGGCGTTAAATTAACAGACCCAGTACATGATGCATTACAAGGATCATGCGTAACGACACCATTTGCTGCAAGTTGAGTTGGCTCTGCTATGTTAACCGTTTGATTAGTAACACAGTTATTTGCATCAGTGATAATAGGAGCAGTAATACCAGCACATAAGCCAGAAAGTGTGGTTGTATTACCTACAATTAAACTGCCATTCACATTAAACGGTCCCGTTCCTGAAATTGTAAGCGTTGCTGAGCCAGTGCATGCACCAAAGCAAGTGATAGAGTTTGAAACGGCAGTAACTGTTGGCCCTGTAGGATTACTTAATGTTGTTGAAATAGTTTGAGTACAACCTGCTGCATCTATAATATTTAAAGTGTAGGATCCAGCACCAAGATTAGTTAATGGGTTTGCAGATGAGTTCATTGGCAACCAATTAAGCGTATAAGTAGGAAGTCCTCCACCAATAATAGCCGTAATAGAGCCATCCGAAGAAGTACAAGTTGAAGGACTGTTAGGCGTAAACATTGCTGTTAATAAACTATTTTCGATAATGGTAACGACTTGGGTTTGAGAACAACTATTTCCATCAGTAACAGTTACTGTATACGCACCAGCACATAATCCATTTATTGTTGAAGTAGTTTGACCACCTGGTTGCCATAAATAACTGATAACTCCAATCCCTCCAATTGCATTAGCACTTGCGATACCATTACATGCGCCATTGCAATTTACGTTAGTTTGATTAACCGTTAATGTAATAGCCGGAGGATTAATAAAGGTAACTGTATTTGAACTTGAACAGCCTAGAGCGTCAGAAACTGTAACCGTATGTGTGCCAAAACATAAGCCACTAGCAGTTTGCGTTGTTTGTGTAGGTGCAACTGGAGAAGGTGTCCAAGTATAAGAATAAGGTGCTACTCCTCCAACAGGATTAGCTGTTGCCAGACCTGTACATGCTCCGTTACAAGATAATGTACCTCCATTAGTTGTAATTAAAGTAATAACCGTTTGATTAATTTGAACAGTTTGTGTAGTTGTACAGTTTTTGCTGTCAGTAACAGTTAATGTTTGAACACCTGCACATAAATTATTAGGAGTTGGGCCTACTTGTCCTCCAGGTGCCCAAGCATAAGTATATGGCGGAGTGCCACCAATGCCATTTGCAGTAGCTGAACCAATACACACATTACAACTAGGTTGAACATTTCCTATAGAGGCAGTTAAAACAGTTGGTTGCGCAACTGCAGCTACCGTAGAAGCAATACAACCTAATGCATCCGTAACACTTACTATGTAATTACCAGCACATAATCCATTTGCAGTTGCACCAGCTTGAACCGGAGCAGTGGGTGACCAGCTATAAAAATAACCTGCAGTACCTCCTGTTGCAACCACTGATAAGGTTCCATCACAAGAACCAGTACAACTTACTGTTCCGTTAGTTGGGGTTAAAGATAAAGCAGGTGGAGTTGTAATAGCAACGGTTTGAGTTTTTGTACAGCCAAAAAAATCAATAACGGTAGCTGTGTAAGTTCCTTGACATAAATTATTAATGATATTTCCTGAAGCACCATTACTAAAATTAATCGTATAATTAGGTGTACCTCCTGTAACGGTTGTTGTGGCGATACCTGTGCATTGAGAATTACAATTAGGATTTGTTGGAACAATGCTTACAGTTAAATCAGGAAGTGAAGTAATCGTAATAGTAGCAGATGCTTGACAGCCTTTTGAATCGGTTACAGTAGCAGAATGAACACCTGCACATTGATTAACCTGAGAATTTCCAGTCCCAGATGGGCTCCATGTAAATGTATAAGGCCCAGTACCACCACCAACAACTGTTGAAATAGTTGAATTACAAGCATTAAAACAATTAATTGGAGTAAAAGGTAAAGCTAAGGTAATTGGATTTGGTTGTGTTAAATTAATAGTTCGAGTTTGCACGCAGCCTTTTGTATCTCTCACGGTTAGCGTGTAAGACCCAGCACATAAACTTGTAAAAGAAGAATTAGCGCTTGGGCCACTAGTTGAAGGCGCTCCCGATGATTGTAATGTATAGGTATAAGGACCTGTTCCACCACCTGGAGTAGCAGTGATTGAACCGTTACATACTCCATTACAAGTTGGAGAGGTAGAAGTAGTTACCAAAGAAATAGCAGTTGGTTGAGTAATAGAAACTGTTCTTGTTGTCAAACATCCATTGGCGTCGGTTACTCTTAATGTATAAGTATTTGGACAAAGACCTCCAATTGATGGGGTAGTTAAACCGCTAGGCGTCCAGCTGAATGTATAAAGCGGTGTGCCTCCACTCATATTTCCAATAGCTGTTCCATCACAAGCTGAATTACAAGTAATGCTAGTTGAAGCAATGGTTAAGGTTGCAGCTGGCGGCTCAGTAATAGTAACAGAATTTGAGAATTTACAGCCTAATGCATCAGTAATGGTATAGGAATAAACACCGTCACATAAAGCAGAAGCAGTTATGGTATTTGAAATGTTTGGCGACCATACATAGGAGTAATTAGGTGTTCCTCCTGAAGTATTTAAGTTAATTGCTCCATTACAAACACTATTACATAAAATATTAGTTTGAGTAGGCGCTGCAGTTAATGTTGGTGGAGATAAAATAGAAACAGTAATTGTTTTAATACAATTACCATTATTTGTTACAGTGCAAGTATAATCTCCCGCACATAAGCCAGTGGCTATAGCCGCGCTACCACCACTTGGCGACCATGAATAAGTAAAAGTTCCTACACCTCCTGTAGCGGTTACTGTGGCTGCACCATTACAAATATTACCACAATTCAAATCAGTTTTTGTAACTGTTAATGTTATAGCAGGTGGTTGCGTGATAGTTGTAGAAAAAGTTGCAGTACATGTTTTACTATCAGTCACCGTCATAGTAACAACACCTGGACAAAGGTTACCTATGGTTTGTGTGGTAGCTGAAGATGGTGAAGATGATGCTGATGTCCAAGAATAAGTATATGGTGCAGTACCGCCAATTGGTGTAGCTAAGGCAGAACCATTACAAGCAGCATTACAGGTGACACTGCTACTTGTACCGTTAGCTGATAAGATTGTGGGTTGGATCAGAGTGGTAGTAAATGTATTAACGCAGCCGTTTACATTTGTTGCAGTAACAGTATATGAACCAGCACAAGCATTTTTTAAAGTATCCCTTGTTATAACATTGGGATGTGTTACAGCAGGAGGATTCCAATTTATAGAGAAGGGGACTGCGCCAGTTAATACAGAAGCACGAATTTGACCATTACACAAACCATTACATGTTGGTTGTGTAGTAGAAAAATTTAAAATAGTTGCTGGTGGATCGACCATAGGAACTGGAACCGCAGTTTGTTCTCCAAGAGTATTCTCAAAAATAACGAGGTATTGACTAGAGCAACCGCATAATGTATTCACAGAATATGTAGCTCCAACATATGCTCCCTCTGCCGGTGGCAAAGCAGCCGGACAAGCTCCGTTAATCCATTGAATAATAAAGGGTGGATTTGAACAACCTGAAAGGTCAAATAATGCTATGCCATTGCAAACACCCTGACATGTAGGAAAAGTAACCGTTGGATTTGGGACTGCACATGCCTGGGGAGAGAGTGGAGTTACTGAAATATTAGAAATATTTGTTAACGATTGTAATGTCCCTGAAGAAAGATTATTTTTTTGACAAATGATTTTTGATTTTACCGTACTTAGATTTGTAATTTGAGAATTATTAATACTAAATCCATTGGAAGCCTGAATAAGATTGTTCGATAAGTCTATTTGAGAATTAGTTAATATTAAATCATCAACAAGTATTGACGAGTTTTTCAATTTAAAAATTCCAGAAATAATTAATTTCTTTTCAGAATGCAAAACTCCTAACTCAACATCTGATTGGGAGTTTAAGAATATATCGCTATTAAATTTATTGTGAGAAAATTGATACTTTGTGGCAGATTGAGGATTTAAATTAATTTTTCCATTTAATTTAAAATAAAAATATTCGTTCAAATTAACTGCTCCTGTAATTGTTAAGTCAACATTTGGAGAGCCAATGACATCTATCTTAAAATTTGTGTTTTCAGAAGTAATTGACTTAAAATTAAAGCTATGTAAAGCATGTATTGTAAAATTTGAAACCGAAGAAGCATTATCAAAAATAACATTAGCATTTGATGAAGGAATGACATTAGCCGAAGCACCACCACTCATATATGACCAGTGAACTGGGTCGTTCCAATAACCAGAACCACCTACCCAATGCATTGTTTGAGCATTTAAACAACCCGTTACAACAAGAACAATAAAAAGTAGCAGTTTTCTCAACATAACAATTTTTAACTTTTACGAATTTAATGTAGATTAGGTTTCTAAATATAGGAAAATAAGGCTAATATTAACAATTCAACTGTGTGAAACCTATGTTTAACTGATTGAAAACCTTTTTAATAAATTATGAGTATAGAAAACCCTTTAAATTCATGGAAAACTCTATCAACAGAGTTAGTATACGAATCGGCCTGGATTGCCGTAAATAAACATCAAACTATTAATCCAGCTGGCAAACCTGCCGTTTATAGCGTTGTGAATTTTAAAAATTTAGCCATCGGTATTTTGCCGTTAAGTGATGACGGCTATACTTGGCTAGTTGGCCAATGGCGTTATCCTTTAAATGCCTATAGCTGGGAAATACCAGAAGGCGGCGGGCCTTTAGGCGAAGCTCCTATTGACACAGCCGTAAGGGAATTGAAAGAAGAAACAGGCATTGTGGCCCAAAAATTTGAGGAAATTATGCAATTGCATTTGAGCAACTCAGCCACCAACGAGCATGCATTTGTGTTTTTAGCCACCGATTTAACATTTGAAGAGGCTGAACCTGAAGAAACAGAAGATTTAAAAGTTAAAAAAGTTCATATCAATGAAGCTTTTGATATGGTAATGAAAGGTGAAATAACAGATGGTATTAGTGTTGCCGCTATTTTTAAAGTAAAATATTTAATTGATAATGGCGATTTGAAGCTACCTTAAATTAGTTCTCGACTAACACTTCGACTCCGCTCAGTGTGACATCTCGAATTAACAAATTCTACCAGCCAGTTATTTCCCAAGTTCCTTGCGAACGCATCACTTGTTCTACAACATCACGCACACATGCTTCGCCCCCATTACGACCTGAAATGTATGTACAAATCTCTTTTATTTCATGAGCAGCATTAAACGGGCATACGGCTAAGCCTACTCTTTTCATTACTTCATAATCTGGTAAATCATCGCCCATGTATAAAATTTCATCCTCCACTAAATCATTCTCATTGATGTAATCTTTATAGCATTGTAATTTATCGTGTTGTGATAAAAACACATCTTCAATACCTAAACCATGTAAGGCATTTTTCACAATCTGGCTATTACCGCCTGTAATGATAGCAATACGATATCCTTTTTTAACGGCTAACTGTAAAGCATACCCATCTTTAGAATTCATGTTTCTCACAAACTCTCCGCTTTCCATCAAAAACACTTGTCCGTTAGTTAAAACACCATCCACATCAAACAATAAAGTTTTGATACGCGTTAATTTTTGTTTGAAATTTTCCATTGAGTTAGTCTTGATTTTGTTGTCTCATAATTAAATCAGAAATTACAGTATATACATGCGACAACTGTTTATCTTGTTTCAATAATTGTAAATGCTTTCTCATCACTAGTTTATCGTTACGCATAGCTGGCCCTGTTTGAGCTTTTGTAGGATGAACGGTTTGTAATTTTTGAAACGACTGCTGCATAATAGGAAACAACAATTCTGTATCTTTTTTTCTTAAATTATTCTCAAGCAATTCATAAGCTGCCACATACATGGCGTTTGTAAAATTACATGCAAACACAGCGGCTAAATGAATTTGCAACCTATTTTTTGAGTCAACAACTTTTACTGTTTTAGAAACACTACTCGCTAATTGCTTCAATTTTGTTACAGAAGATTTTGTATTGGCTTCAATTAGCAAAGGCGAAGTATTCCAATCAATACTTGCACCTTTATAAAAAGTTTGTAATGGGTAATATACGCCAATAGTTTTGGAAACATTTTTCAATACATTCACTTCAACACTTCCAGAGGAATGCACAACCAATCCATTTAATTTTAATGGAATCAATTGTTTTGCCACGTCAGATATTGCATCATCTTTAACGGCAACAATATATATATCCGCTGTTTGATGAATGGATTTATAATCAGTAACTAGATCACATTGAAACTGCTTTGAGAATTGTTTAGCTTCTTTTGAATAACGATGATTAAATACTTGAATAAGGTTAACGTTTGCATTTGATTGAAAAGATTGGGCAATATGATAAGCCACATTGCCAGTACCCATAATTACTATTTTTAACGGCTGACTCAAAGATTACTGAGCTTTTAATTTGTTTAAACGTCTTCTCTCAATAATAGCGACTATAGTACCTATTACCATTACTAAACAACCAAGCCACAACACATTAATAAAAGGAAACATGTAGGCTTCTAACACAACAAAATCTTTTGCGTTGCTTACTTTTTCAGCCATTTGAATTTCGATACTTCCTTCATTTGGATTTATTTTCCAAAACACAAATTTCAAACCTAACTCATCTAATACAAATTCATCAGGCATTACCATGTTTTGTTTTAAAATATATTTTGGTGTTGCTCTATAAACTTTACCATTAATATCTGTTGCTTTTAAAACAGCTGTAACAATTAGTAAACTATCGTTTTTTGAATATTCATCTTCCGTTAAGTTAGTCGTGATGCTATCGATTTTTATAATGGCATTGTCTGCAAAAATAGTATCATTCATGTGCCCCACAAAATTAGTCGGTTCTTTATACGCATCTTTTTTAACTTCTTTTGTGTCGCTTACAACACCATAAGTAATATGCGAGTAAATATCATTACTTAAAAAATGTTTAGTGTCTGGGTGTGATGATATACCCATTTTTGGATTATCTTCTAATCTAGGACTTAGTTCAAAAGCTTTTACCAATTTGCCATTGGCATCTTTGGTAAAATAATCCATGTTAAAAAACACATCAATGCCTTTGCGCTCTTTGCCTTTATAGGTTACCAAATAATTTCCAATTGGTAACGTATCGCCTACCGAAAGTACTAAGCTTTTTTGCGCGTTAAAGTTTTCACCTAAGCTTGCAACATTTTTAGAAGAAGTATTTTGAGATATGGTTTGTTTTTTTGATGTTGAAATTAATGCTCCTAATAAAATTAAAGCAAATCCAATATGCGCAATAGAGGAGCCAGCGTGACGTGTTTTGCCTTTTAATACACGAATCCAATAATCTAAATTACAGAACACCGCAAATAAAGCAGCAATAAACAACAAGCCATAAGAAATTAAATTCCATTTATCTATTGACTTTGCTAAAGAGTAATCTTTTAAAAAGTATAAAGGAATGACTGCCGATAAACCAAATACAACAGCCAATATTCCTGACAAACTAATGTGTTTTATAAATTGTTTAGGGTCTGTCTTTTTGTATTTAAAATACTGTGTAACAGCAACTAAAATCAAGGCAACAATTGTAAATGGCACCATCCATAAATTATAATCAGCAATTTTAATTGGCGCTTTTTCCATGTGAAATAATTTATTCATCACTGGAATAGACGTGAAATAAGTAATAACTAAAGATGATAATAAAAACACTAATGAGCCAACAAACATCCAAAACTCTCTCGAATACAAACTTTCTTCCTCTTCCTCTTTTGGAAAAAATTTGACATATGAATAAATAGTAATTATAAAGCTTAGTGCCAACCACGTTAGTAATAAATTAATTTTATACCCAAATGTAATACCAACAAACAGCATTAATAAAGAAATCATTACATACGATACGCGAATTAATTTATCGTGTATTAATAATACCACACATAAAAACACAAACGTTAGCACATATACAACTAACTGTCCTTGCATTCCTAAATCTGTAAAAGCATGTACAGAGCTATTACCAAGTATTCCACTTCGCGTTAAAAATGTAGAGTAAAGAACTAATAAAAAAGAAGCAATAGCCATTAAATGTGTCATAAATAAGGAACCACCTTTATTTTTATTAATAATCATCACATGCCCTGCGCCCACCATCACTAGCCAAGGCACTAAAGAAGAATTTTCTACAGGATCCCATGCCCAAAAACCACCAAAACTTAGCGCTTCGTAGGCCCAAGCGCCTCCCATTAAAATACCAGTCCCTAAAATCATGATGCTAAAAAACGTCCATGTTAAAGCTGGTTTTTGCCAAGTTGTAAAATCACGTTTCCATAAACCTGCTATTGCAAATACAAAAGGCACAAGAGTGGATGAGAATCCTAAAAATAAAGTTGGTGGATGAATCGTCATCCAATAATTCATTAATAAAGGATTTAGTCCTCTACCATTAATTTTAGTTAAATAATCTGGGATATTTAAAAAAGGCAACTTCGAATATTCAGAATGTTCTCTCAGCAACAAGAAGGGATTTGAACCTAATTTATAATCTCCAATAAAAATACCCAACAACATACTTGCAATAAATACTTGTACTAATGCAAAAATAGCCATAGTTGGTGCTTCCCACTTAGCGTCAATAGTTTTACGCAATATGTTGCCTAATACAACATTCCAAAATGCCCACAATAAAAAGCTTCCTTCTTGTCCTTCCCAAAAACAAGACATAATGTATTGCATGGGCATTTCATTATTACTATGCTGATATACATACGCATATTCATAATAATGATTGAATAACATAAAAAACAAAGTGCCAGCAATACCAAGAATAGAAAGTGAATGGATTGAAAACGCCGTGTTTGCAAATTTCTTCCATTCAGAAGTTAGAACTTCCTTCGAATAAAAATAATATCCAATTCCTGAAAATAAAGCGGCAATAAAAGATAGTACAATAAATGCATTACCTAATTGTCCAACCCATAAATGCTCGCCTATAGTACCCATTAATAAATTTATTTTTTATTTTTTTCGTCCCAAGCCATAGGTTCCCATAGCTCCAATTTATTTCCAGCAGGGTCCATTATCCATGCAAACACTCCGTTTTCGTGATATTCAGGACCCTTAACAACCTCAACATTTCCTACTTTTAGTTGCACCAACATTTCTGCCATGTTATCAACACGGTAATTAATCATAAATGATGATGTGCTTGGTTCAAACCATTTTGTATCAGAAGGAGCAACACTCCAAACGGTTAAGCCTTTATCTGAGGCTTGGTCGTTTGGCCATTTTATGATAGAGCCGCCCCATGCTTCTAAATCTAAACCTAAGTTAGTTTTATACCAATCTGCTAATTCTTTTGGATTCTGTGTTTTAAAAAACACTCCGCCAATACCTGTAATTTTTGCCATTACTTTTATGATTTAAACTTGTGGTTTTCCGTCATTATATTTACTTGGGCACTTCATTAAAATTTCATCCGCCTCAAATACGTCGCCTTGCATTTTTCCAATCAATACAATTTGTTCTGATTTTTGAATGTCTTGAGGAACACTTTTATGAAGTACCACTTGTTTTTCAATGCCTTTATTATCAATCATCATAAACGAACATTGATCGGCATTAATTTTTGGATCGTATTGCACAGGAACTGTCTTATTTAATTTTCCAACTACATGATATTCGGTTTCAGGGTTAGCACCTGCCTCTGTAAAATCTGAATAAGTTGCGCTACTTTGCAATGAAGTAAAAATAACTCCAATAGCAACTGCAATAACTACTATTCCTAATATGTGAATCTTTTTCATTTTCTTAATCTTTAATTAATGATTACGAATTTATTTACGAATGTACGAATCTGTGTATGAAGCGCTAGCAAATCTAGATTCGTATATTCGTATACCATTCGTAATTACTTTTTTTCTAGTTTTCTTAATTTCATATCGATGTAAATCAAATAGCTAATCAAGCATATAAAGATGATGGATATAACCGTTATTACAACGTATATCTTTCCTTCACTTCTAAACGTATCTGCCATTTGCGGTTCAACAGTCGCTTCCTGTGCTATTCCGAAAAACGGAATCAATAAACTTGCAAGTATTAATATAATTTTATTCTTCATTTTTTTTATGAGTTAAAATTGCTAAACGTTTCTTTACATCTAAAATCCATAGACTTAATAATACCCAACCAATAACGGCCGGATAAAATACCATACGCATCCCATTATCTAAATCGTATTTACCAAATGCAGGATTGCCACCATTACCAGGATGTAACGAATCTGTTAATCGAGGTAAAATCATAATGAATACAAACATCATCACAAAGGCAAAAATATTATAAACCGCAGCAATACGCGCACGCTTTTGTTCATCATCAATTGAACTTCTTAAAATAAAATAAGCCAAGTAAATTAAAACAGCAATAGCAACGCCATTCAGTTTAGGATCTTCAAAAGTCCACCAAGTACCCCAAGTAAATTTAGCCCACATGCAACCAGTTAATAAACCAGGTAAAGCAAAAAACAAACCCACTTGCGCTGCTTGGTTACTAACTATATCTGATCGTAAATTATTTTTTGCCAAATGAATAATTGCAAATACAACTGAATAGCCCATCATAAACAACATGGCAAACCAAATAGGCACATGGTAAAATAAATTACGAATAGTTTCGTATAAAATATTAAGCTTTGGCACAGGCGCTAACATACCCCATACTAGTGTGTATAGGATAAGCAAAGCAGCCAATATTTTCCACCATTTTATCATAAACTTATTCTTTCCAAAGGTAATTAAATAATAGCGTTGCCAAAGCAACTACCACAATATTTAGCATGATTAATATTAGCAGATATTTATAGCTTACGCTCCAAGCTAAACCATCAATAGCATGCTTACTCAATTTTACTGAAACCAGCAATAATGGCATTAATACAGGAAAACTCAAAATAGCCATTAAGCTGATATTATTATTAGCTTTTGAGGCAATAGCACTCATTAAACTTAACACACCAGAAAAGGCCGAAGAACTGAATAACAAGGCCAATAAAAACATGCCAAAATCCTGAACCATACTCCCAACAAACCATGAATAAAAGAAAAAAGTTAACAAACTTAACACGGCCATTAACAGCATATTATAGATAATTTTACTTAAAATAAACGTTCGGGCATTATAATAGAGGTAATTATATAAGCCCTTTCCTTTAGTTTCCTGCATAAAACTTTTGCTAGAAACATTAACTGTGATAAACATAAAAATAACCCAAAACAAAGCGTTCCAAACTGCTGGTTGAATTACCTTTTTGAAACATAAAGCCGAAATGAAAACTGTAGCAACTATATAAACTAAAATTCCGGCAAGAGTTGACTTTTGCCGGAATTCTAGTAAAAATTCTTTTTTAATTAGTTGAGATAGTAATTGAGTATTCATTGAGGCGCAAATTTACGCTCAATAACTGAAAATCCCAATTTTATCGCATCAATTGCACATATCCTTTATAAATATTAGGTGTAGCCATAGGAACACTTAATATGAAGAAATACGTGCCATCATTATATCCGCCGCCGTTCCAATCATTTTTATAGTTATCCTGTTCAAATATCTTTTTACCCCAACGGTTAAAAATTGTTAAGTTGTTGCTTCCAAGCACTTCTAAATTCTTAAACTTTAAAAAATCATTAGCGCCATCTCCATTTGGAGTAAACACATTTGGAATTTCCAATACAGCATCTACAATATAATTGACAGTGTAAGAACTTGCACATCCGTTTGAACCTGTTACCGTTAATACAATTGGGAAAGTTCCAGCTGTAATATAAGCATGATTCACATTTACACCACTTGATCCATTACCATCTCCAAAAGTCCAAACCGAACTTGTAATAGAGCCAGTAGCAATAGTTGATGTGCTTGTAAAATCAATTAATACAGTTGGTGTAACTGGTGATGGAGGTGTAGAAGTGAAACTTGCCACTGGTATTACATCATCCACAACAGTAATTGTATTAGTTGCTACACAACCTTGCGCATCAGTAAATGTAACAGTAACTATCCCAGACGAACACATTAGAGTTGAATCGCCAATAAAAGCATTATCATTTGACCAAGCATAAGTAAATGGGGCAAAAGACGATGTTCCTACTGCTGTAATTTCAGAACAATCATTAGGACAGATAACTAAATCTGGAGAAGATAATGTAACAGATGGCGTAGATTTAACCGTTGCTACTGTTGCAGTACCCACACATAAGTTTGCATCACGTACTAAAACCGAATAAACTCCTTGGTTAGATGTTGTTGCTGTAGATGCCGTTCCTAAAACAGAAGGAGTCCAAGAATACGTATAAGCTGTTTGGCCACCTGTAACTGTTGGTGTTAATGTTGCATTTGAACCATTACAGAATATAATTGGTGTAGCAGACATTGCCACTGTAGGGTTTGCCGCAGTAACTACGTTACATGAATTAGAAATAGCACTCACGCATCCAGAAGCATTATTAGTTACTTGTAAGGTTAACACCGTTGCAGTAGAAATGGTTAAAGAACTTGCATTTGAACCATTGCTCCATGTGTAAGTATAAGCACCAATTGGCGAAAAAGAAACCACCGCAACGGTTGCACTAGAACCTGAACATATACCAACGTTAGCTGGAATTACAACTGTTGGAGTCGGATTAATAGAAACATTGATTGATGCCGTTGAAACACAATTATTAGCGGATACCGTTACTGAATAGACACCGCCAACATTAACCGTTGTTGTTTGAGCTGTTGCTACATTTGACCAACTATAACTGGTTGCACCAGAAATTGAAGCTGTTAATGTAGAAGTTCCTGTGCCGCAAATAGAAGCTGGATTAGCTGTAATACCAACAGTTGGTGATGTAGTAGATATTGTAAATGTTGTAGAACCCGAGCAACCATTAACATCAGTTACAGTAACAGTTTTTACGCCACCTGTTAATGCTGCTGTTGCTGTATTAATAGGGCCAGGCGACCAAGTATAAGTAGCATATGCCGCCATGCCCGCTGTTGGAGGGTTTAAAGATAAAGTGGTGCTAGTAGCTGGTGCACAATAATTTAATGGGCCAAATACTACTGGAATCGGATTAGGGAATACAAAAATAGAATCGGAAGAAGACTTAAAACATCCGAACTTTTTAACAGTAACAAAATATACACCTGTTGTATTAGCCGCGGTTGAGCAGCCATTGGCACCATTACTCCAATACACATTATCAAAAGCTGCGCAATTGGATACTGTTAAAGTTGCGCCAGGTGAAGCACAAACTGTGCCTGCTGGCGAAGAAACGATAGACGGTTGCGGAACAGTTAAATTTTCGATTTTAATAAAATAAGTGGCTGATGATGATAAAGGTGGGGTTCCATTATCTGTACCAGTTACTATTACAGTATGAACTCCTGTTAATGTTGGACTAGCTACCACCATCCAAGCATACGTTGTAGTTCCTGCAGAAGTTGTAGTAACACCTAATGGCTGAAAATTTGCGCCTAAAGTTGGAGCACTTCCACTTACTGTGATAGATTGTGTACTTTCTGGAGCCAAGAAAGTAGTTGTATAAACAAGCGTATCTCCTAACGAACAAATTCTTATCGTATCTCCACAAGCAGAACCTCCACCAGTTGCATCTTGAATAATTGGAGGTAAGTTATTATTTGTACCACAAGAGTTAAAGAAATACGATTTATTGTCTAAAAATGAAATACCATCATTTAAACCATAAGGACCATCATAAGAAATACCCGCTTGATCAAAACGGCCAATTTGAACGAAATTTACACCATCTCCTTTATTTACACCAACTGTAGATGGAACACCTCCAAAGCCACCAACACCTTGAGATGCCGAACCTGTTGTCCATTGCATATCACCATAACAGAAGGCAATATTATTTCCGTTTGGCAATAATGGATCAGAACCATCTGTTAAAATTAATTGGAAATCGTTTAATTTATCTGTCATTGAACTATAGTAACCAACATTACTCCATTTTACAATTAAAGACGTTGCGGTTTGTTTAAAATACACTAAACCACTAGCCGCACCCCTTGTATCAACATCTCCCCAAAAAGGAGCAATCATTACAAAACTTGGATCAGGAAATGAGTTTGAACTAAATGTAGAATATGAACTACCAAACGATACATTACCATTATTATTAATAAATAAACTATTGTAAGTAGTTCCGTAAAAACAAAAACTAAATCCTAAAGGAATTGAGTTTGACGATCCATCATCATTTCTGTACGGTGATGTATAACCGCTCATAGGAACCAATGTAAATGTAGGGTCAACTGGCACCATACACTGGCAAGCACCTGCACTACTAGTTTTAGCAGCCGATGCTGCACTTAAAGTAACATCAGCAACTTTTGGATTATTAGATATTGAACCTGCATTAGCAGGGCTATTAACCATTTTATAATTAGCAGTTGGAATTAATTGTCCGTTTGCTTTTAAATTTTGGTAATTTTGCTCAGTTGTTAAAATAGTTTGTGCTTTAACAATTGTAAGCGCAAATAACAATGCAAATACTAATCTAAACTTTTTCATATGATTTTTGTTTTAGGTTCAAGATTCAAACATAATAATAATTAATTAATTAGTAATCAAATATCTACATCTTTAAACCCTGCTAAATGAATAAACTAGTCGTTCTCATATTGCTCATTTCATTAGCGGTAATTTTGTACGCCTTTATTGGCCGAAAAGGAACTCCTACTTCATCTATTCATCAGTTTAGAGCAAAAAACATTGACGGTGATGAAGTTAGCCTTTCTTCATTTAAAGGCAAAAAGATTCTAATAGTGAATACTGCCTCCAAGTGCGGATTCACTCCCCAGTACAAAGACTTAGAAGCTTTATATGAAAAGTACAAGGATAAAAATTTTGTGATTGTTGGATTCCCATGTAATCAGTTTGGAAATCAAGAGCCAGGAAGCAGTTCCGACATCAAATCGTTTTGTACCAGAAACTACGGAGTAACATTTCCAATGATGGAAAAAGTAGATGTGAAAGGCAATAGCATTTGTGATATTTATAATTGGTTAACTTCTAAAGATAAAAATGGTGTAGAAAGTAGTTCTGTGAAATGGAACTTTCAAAAATATATGATTGATGAAAATGGCTTTTTAGTTGGTAATGTTAACTCCTTTAAAAGTCCAAATTGCGATAAGATTGTGAATTGGATTGAGGGAAAGTAATTCCCTCACCCTCAATCCCTCTCCCTCAGGGAGAGGGAAGCACTCCCTTCTCCAACGGGAAAAGGGTTGGGGATGAGAAGGCTACCTCAATACTGTAGTGGAATTTGCCTGAATGCTTGGCATAATTAAAATGTCATTAATATTAACATGCGCTGGGCGAGATGCCATCCAATAAATGGTTTCGGCAATATCTTCTGGTTTTAAAGGCACAATGTTTTCATACACTTTCTTAGCACGTTCTTCATCTCCATCAAAACGCACAATACTAAATTCGGTTTCTACCATGCCAGGATTTACTGCCGAAACTTTGATGCCGTGAGGTAATAAATCAATACGCATTCCTTTGTTTAAGGCGTCAACTGCATGTTTGGTAGCGCAATACACATTTCCATTAGCGTATACTTCTTTTCCTGCAATAGAACCAATATTGATAATGTGGCCTTTTTTATTTTGAATCATGATTTGAGAAATATGTTTTGTGACATACAACAAACCTTTGATATTAGTATCAATCATTTGTTCCCAGTGGTTGATTTTTCCATCCTGAATAGTTGACAAACCTGCTGCTAAACCTGCATTATTAACCAACACATCAATTGCTTTAAAATCTGATGGAATAGAATTAATAGCATCAGCCACTTGTTTTTCATCACGAACATCAAAACATAATTCTAACACATTAATTTTAAAGTCTTTTACTAAGGCTACTTTCAATTCTGCAAGGCGCTCTTGCCTTCTACCTGTAATTATTAAATTATATCCGTGTTTAGCAAACTCCAAAGCGGTTGATTTTCCTATACCCGAAGTTGCTCCTGTAATTAATGCGATCATAATGTGTTTATATATTTGGTAAAGATAAATATAAAAAAGTAGTCGTGTATAAAAGTTTACTTCAGTCAAAAAATGATGTAAAATATTAAGTATATTTATCCAACTCTTTTTTGAGAAAATTAAGTTTAATGTTCTAGTTTTTGCTTCTCGACTAACACTTCGACTAAGCTCAGTGTAACAGCTCAAGTGACAAGAAAGTAAAAACTACTAAATATATATAATATGGCATGTGGTACCTGCTCTACAGGAGATGATAAAAATGGCGGAATCCCCGCAGGATGTAACAACAATGGTTCATGCGGCACTGGTGGTGGCTGCAATAAACTAAATGTATTTGACTGGTTAGGAAACATGAGTTTGCCTGAAGGTCAAGCACCATGCGACGTTGTTGAAGTTCGCTTTAAAAATTCGCGAAAAGAATTTTACCGTAACGTCAATAATTTAACCTTAAACGTTGGCGATATTGTGGCTACGGAATCTTCGCCAGGACATGACATTGGCGTAGTGTCTATTACAGGTGAATTAGTGCGACTTCAGTTAAAAAAGAAAAATATTAATTACGCGAGCGAAGAAATTAAAAAAATATATCGCAAGGCTAAACAACAAGATATTGATAAGTGGAAAGAAGCACAAGCTTTAGAAGTGGAATCGATGTTTAAATCGAGAACACTAGCTCTAAAACTTGGCTTGCAAATGAAAATTAGTGACGTAGAATACCAAGGCGATAAAAGTAAAGCTGTGTTTTATTACACAGCCGATGGTCGTGTGGACTTTAGAGAATTAATTAAAGTAATGGCCGATACCTTTAAAGTGCGTATTGAAATGCGTCAAATTGGTGCGCGACAAGAGGCAGCTCGTTTAGGTGCCATTGGTTCATGCGGAAGAGAATTGTGTTGCTCAACTTGGTTAAATGATTTTAGAACGGTTTCTACTTCAGCAGCTCGTTACCAGCAACTATCGTTGAATCCATTAAAGTTAGCGGGACAATGCGGTAAATTAAAATGTTGCTTAAATTACGAGTTAGATAGTTACCAGGATGCCTTAAAAGAATTTCCTGAAATTGATAACCGACGTTTAGCTACAGAGAAAGGTTTTGCATTTCATCAAAAGACCGATATTTTTAAACGTGTGATTTGGTGGAGTTATACCAGCGAACCAGATGTATTTATTCCTTTATCGATAGCACGTACGAAAGAAATTTTTAAACTAAATGCAGAAAACATTAAACCTGCCGACTTATTAGAACCAAAACAGTTTAAAGAATTAGAAATTGTAAAACAACCTGATTACGAAAATGTAGTTGGTCAAGACTCGTTAACGCGTTTTGATAGTTTAAAAAAGAAAAACAATAATAACAAACCAAAACACAACAATAATAATCGTAAACCAAATCCAAACCAAAAGCCACAAGCAGAGGGTGCCAAAAATAATGCGGAGGTTAAGGAAAGACCAATTCAGCAACACAAACCACAAAACCCTAACCAAAACAAACCGCAAAATCCTAATCAAAATAAACAACAGAACAATGGTCCTTTAAAACAACCGCCGCAAAAAAATGCGCAACAAGGGCAAGGACCAAAACCACAACATAAGAAACCAGTTCACAATCATAAACCAAAACCTAAACCAGATGGTAACAGTAATGCGTAATTTTTTTATGCTAGCAAGCTTTTGTTTGTTAAGTGTTTTATTTGCAAGCTGCAACAAAAATGTAGTGTTTAGCGAGTACACAAAAATACCTGAAGAAGGCTGGAAAACAGAAAACAAATTAACCTACACTGTTGATATTGCAGATAACAAACCCTATCACAATGTGTTTTTAACGTTGCGTCATGCCGATTCTTATCCGTTTAGTAACCTCTTTGTGTTTTTAACCACTACTTATCCTAATGGCAAAATATCGGTTGATACCTTAGAATGTTTGTTGGCTAATAAAAAAGGCGAATGGCAAGGCGATGGTGCAGGCGATTTATGGGACAATAAAATTCCTTTGAAACAAAATTTAATTTTTCCTCAAGCTGGTAAATACACCTTTACGTTTGAGCAAGGCATGCGCACTAATCCATTACCATTAATTTTAGATTTTGGAATGGTGATTGAGAAGGTTGAGTAATTTTTTGCTTAACTACTAGGGATGATAAAACTACTCCAATATACAGTATTCGGATCGCTTGGGGCGATAAAATCATCTGTAACCGTTATGGGCAAGTTTTAAAAATTGCAATTCAAAAAGTGGAGACCAGAACTCACATGAAAAAACGGGGCGTATTCCAAAAAGCCATAAGAGTAGGAAATATAAAAATCAAAGAAATGAAAAAAGTGAAAAGTGTTTCAGTTTTAATATGCTCATGTATAATTCTTTTATCAAGTTGTAGTGAGAATTACTCAAATGGCGAAAGAATTGGAGTAATTACACAATTTTCAGAAACAGGTTTAATTTGGAAAAGCTGGGAAGGTCATTTAAACGTAACTCAAACAGGAATGAATAGTAGTGTTCCTTTTGATTTTTCAATTGATAATGATAAACCAGACCAACAAATAATTACAAAGCTTGATTCAGCAGCTCAATATGGTTGGAAGGTAAAATTAGTTTATCATGAAACGGCTGGCAAAAATTGGTTTAGTAACAGAGGTGAAACCAGTCATTTTATTACCAAAGTAGAAGTACTTGAAAAGAATTTTGGAAACGCTTTTAATGGAAATCAACAGCAAAAAAATTCGGGAAAAGTTATTGATACAATTTATGTAGTTATTACTCCAGACAATCCTGATTATAAAAAATTCTTTAAATAAAAAATAACAATAACCAACTCATAACATGCAATTCTTCGTAGTTGCAAAAAATTAATCCTTCTCCTTCTTAGCAAAACTATAATTCAAGCCAACGCTAATTCTTCCAGCGCTTTTTAAATTTCAGTTTAGCAATTTGTAATACAAAAAATATTCAGTAACTTTAAATAATATTACATTTTTATATGACAACAACAGCCATTCGTAGTAAGGTACATCAATATATAGATGAAGCAGATAGTAATGTGCTTGAAGTAGTTTATAAATTACTTGAAGTTTATCGTCAGAGTAATACAAGTTTATTATCAGAAGAACAGCAAAAAGAAGTGCTTAAAAGATCTGCCTTATATAAAACAGGTAAAATGAAAGCCTACACCTTATCTGAAGTTCGTAAGCGTGTAAAACAAAAGTTGTCGAGCTAAAATGGCTTCCTATAAATTACTAATGAGGATGTAAATTAAACTGTGTCAAGTTAAAAAATAATAGAACTTTAACACACGGTTTAAGAAATGGAAAATAAAAAAGACAGCTTCGATTATGAAGCTTTAAAGAAAAAGACCCTTGAGCAATTTCGTTCGGGCAA
>CAITNS010000009.1 GCA_903893815.1 uncultured Bacteroidota bacterium | reverse complement strand
GTGGTAAATCATATTGCTAATTAGTTGCTCTCCAGCAGAGCTAATGTCCTCTTTTGACTTATAGGGCTAGTATAACAATTATTTTTATCAAAAGCACCAACTATTTTTTGCACCATTACCAAAAATTAATAACTATAAAAAAATCCCATTTACATTAGTATAAATTGGATTTTTTATTTCAAACCTAAACCCTAAATTAACTTATCGTTACTAGGTTCTTCGTCTTTAAAATACAAATCAATACACACCATCATCGCTAGGAATCCCCAAAAAGGAACGGATGCTTTATCTGTATCAAGAAAGTTGTTTAAGAAGCCATGCACAAAATAGGTACTCATTCCCATTAAAATAGTAATGGTTAATATTTTCACGGATTTGTCTTTAACGGTATACACTAAGCGGTAACCTAAAAACATCACCGCAAATACTAAAATAATAACAATAATAGCACCTATTAATCCTTGTTCACATAAGGGCCCAAGGTACTCGCTATGCGCATTTCCCTTATCACCAAAGTTGGTAGAGATAATGGTTTTTAAACTACTTTTTTGGTATGGCGCATATAAGAACTGATAAGTGCCTGGTCCGAAACCTAACACTGGTTTTTCTTGAAACATTTGTAAGGCACAACTCCATCTATTTAAACGCTCTAAGTTTGAGGCATCAGTAGAAATGTTTGACATAGATTCGATATTTGCAGCAAAATCTCCATCAGAATCGGTATTATTTCTACCCAATATCATCAAAATTTCGGTTTGAAACGACATGAATAAAACCACAGAAACTACAATGGTAATTAAGATGGTTCTGAATTTAATTTTTAAAAGTAAAGTTACTAAAACTGCTAACGATACGATTAAACTTAACCACCCTGCTCTAGCAAAAGAAACAATAATGGATATTAGAAAAATAGTGACTAATATGGCACAAACAATTTTAATCGTATTTGAAATGTTTTTCATAAACATTAAACCAAACATCATTGGAATATACATGGCTAATGCCGCTCCATAAGCTGTATGGTCATTATAAAAAGGAGACACAATCCAATCGGCAATCTTTTCATCAAAAGCGTAGGCCGCATGTTTGTATGTTGTAACAATAGCAACAATAGCTAAAGCCACCGAATAAAACAATAAATGATTAATGATTGCTCTTTTTCTTTTAAATAGTTGAGTACAAATAAAATAACAAGAGGTTAAAAACCACGTTCTCGCTAAGAGAAATTTAATGGAAATAACAGGCAATTCGCTTGTAATAGTAGTTATTAAAATCCACGCCATTTGAACGAAAATGATAATGGTAATAGGATGTTTTAAAATACGCTTATCAGTAATACCGGCACTTAGTTCATTTAAAAAATAAATCAAGGTAATACCAATCATTAAAGGCTCAGCAGGTAAACTTAGGTTAAGTCCTTGGTCGTAACCTAATTCTTTTAAACTAATGGCAAGCGGAGTGGAAAAAACCATCACATACATGATTTTTTCGATATCGAAAATGGCTAGTAAAACAATAAGAATTGCAAATGGCAGTAAATTGAAAAGATAGAACATATCTTTTGCAAATAGCAATACATAAGCATTAATTAAAATATAGCTAATGATTACAAAATAAAATACATAAGTATTTTTTAGCTTAATCAACCTTTTGATTCTTAATGTTTAAATATACAAGAACAATACAAGCTATTAATAAAGAGGATAAAGTGATAATAGCAACTACAAGCGAACGAATTGGATAGCATTTACTATCAGGTAAGGTTGGTTTAGAAACAACATTTGTAAAACTAACTTTATTTGCATAGTCTAATAGATAACCATCGATCTGGTTTCTAAAATAATTATATGTACCAATTTCACTTCCAATAACATTTCCTAGACGATCCAATTCAGTTTTTTTAGTTTTCAAACCTTCTGCAGTTTTAGCATTTGATTCAGATAAATTCGGACTTTTAACAATTTCTTTAGTGATATATTTTGCTTGGTATTGAACATCAATAATATTATATTCCTTTCTAATATTATCAATCATATATTTTAAAGAGTCCACTTTACCGGTAGCGCGTTTCAATTCATTTTCATTATTCAAAATATATTCATGTAACCTTTCCTTTTTCACAGCCATAATTAAATCATTCACAGCATCAATGATACCATTTACGATTTTTTGAGACATTTCAGGAGATTGGTCTTTTACTGAAATTTCGATGGATTCATATAAAGTGGCATTAATAGATACCAACTCCTTATACTTTAAATTAAACCAAGTTTGATGTCTTGCATCTAATGTATCAATATCATAGTGTGTAAATAAATCAAATTTCTCGCAAACTGCTTTTTTAACCTCCTCACTGTTGAACCACTGTAATAATTGTTCAGTTGTACTTTCTTCTGAACTTGGACTTAAGTTAACTGGATAAACAACTGCATACGATTTGTATAATGGTTTTATAACCATAGGAGACGAAATGAAGATACCAACGATAATAGCAATAACTGCTACCATTGTTAATCTCTTCCAATGAGGTAATAAACCTTTTAAAATATCTTCGGTTTTAAAATTTTCCATTATTCTGGATTTTGTGAATTTAAATGATGGTTTATCTTTTTTTTTAATTCGGTCATTTTTTCTGCAAATAAGAGAAACATTAATGCTAATAAAAATGCCGATGAGGTAGATAATAAAATAATTAATCCTCTGTATGGTTTTGCTTTTTTCTCATCAGCTACTGCTTTATCAACTATAAATTTAGATGGCATTGCATTATTGTAATTTACAATAGCCTCATCATACTTATTTTTAATGATAGGGTATTTTAATCTGTATTTTTTTAAATTACCATACACATCATCATAAGCAACACCATATTTTTTTAGTAAGTCTAACTTTGTTTGAAGATTTTTTTGTCCGGATTGGTTACCACTTTCTACAGCTTTAGCCATACTTTTTGAATAGGCTTTAATCTCTGCAGAATAATCAATAACTCCTAACTCTTTAATAGCTTGCAAGCTATCTTCTAATTCGTTAATACGATGAATGGTTGCATAATATTCATCCTTAGTAATTTGTAAAGCTTGCTGCGCAACCTGTCTGGTCATTTTAAACTTTACAGTATCAGCATAAGCTACAATGGAATTAGCAATTTTAGCAGAACGCTCAGCTACATAATCATAAACCTCAACTTTAATCGAAACAAAATTGGTACGCTTAAAGCTTACCATATCTTCCCATTTCAATTTTAAATAATGTTGCGAGTGAACGGTTCCTTTTTTAATATCCCAATTTGACCATAAATCGTATTGGTCTGCTATACGAGTCCTAATTTCCGTAGAATTTAAAATCTGTAATAATTTCTCTGCATCATCTTCATCACCCAAATCCATATAATCTTCCTGAGATCCTTGATTTTGTTCAATTAACAGTTTTGATACAGAGAATGTACGAGAAGGAAACACAATAACAGTTGCCTTGTATTGCGGCGACATTAAAAATGAAATGGCAATAGATAGTACGGCAGCAATTACGGTTACAATAATCAACTTCTTCCTCCAAGTATATATTTTAGCCAAAAGCTTTACTGACTCGTAATTTAAATCCGATTGATTCATACTGGATGTTGTAGTTCTTAATTGCTTTATGAAATGGCTTTGTTTTTAAATTATTATTTATCATTTCATCCGCCAAATATACTATTTTCAAATAAAAAACAGCTTTTTTTTTAAGGATTTAAGTAAGTATTTGAAATTGTTAAGCTAATAAAGAGATACAACAAAATACTTATTTATACTTCACAAACCGGAAGATGGACTTAACACTAATTAACCCCGATGCGAATGCCCAAATAAATGAACAAACACACATTATTCCAAAATTAATTTCCCATGTTTTTGTTATCGATTTTGAGAAAATATTAAACATAATAATTCCAACAATAAACACAACCAAGGAAATAAGTAGGCGCCAGTTTATTTTAAACTTAAAAATTTTGTACACAAAATAAATTTGAATAGCTGCTGTAAAAAACTGAGTAATCAAGCTAGAATAAGCACTCCCTAGAGCTTTATGATTAGGAATCAAAATTATATTCAGTACTAAATTTATTAATATACCAATAACTGCCATAATATTTAATTGCTTGAGGTTGCCATTAGCCGTTAATAATGTGCTAAATACATAAGTAGAGGAAACAGCAGTAAAACAGAGCATTAAAATGCTGAATTCGTTCTCCGAATCGGTTATACCATGGTTTATTAATCTTGACAATTCATAGGAATAAAAAAAACACCCCACAGATACTATTAATGCAGGAGTAATCAATAAAATAAAAGAAAGTTTTACCAATTGCTCTACACTTTCTTTTTGTTTTAACATTTTACTAAAAACAGGAATTAATTGCATGGCAAATAATAACGGCACCATATTACCAGCTTCTAGCAATCGAAATGCTTTGGCATAAATACCTGCTTGTTCAGAACCTTCACCTAAAGGCAGTAAATAACCTAACATTACACTGTCCAAGCGGTTATAAAAAGTCATCAGCAGTACCAAAATAGCAAATGGAAAACTTTGCTTTAATATCATTAAACTAAATGGCCAATTCCATTTTAATTTAAAATGCTCAGTTTTTAAAAACACTGCTAAAAATGCTAAAATAGCGGTGATGGCATATCCTGTTGTTTGTGCATAAACAAAGGTCATAATATCAATCTTACAGTCAAACCACATTAATAAAAATGGAATGCAAATCATCATCATTAATAGCCTGTCGGCTACCGAGAGAAAACTATCTATTTTAAAAAGATGTAAACCTAACAAACTAGACCGCAGGTATAAAATCATACTAATTAAAAACTGATTAACTGCCAATAGAGAAAGCAGTTTCATGAATCTAAAATCATATCCAATTACAAAGCCCAAAAGAATTGTAACCAAAAAATAAATTACACCTAAAAGCAATTTTAAGGAAAATAAACTACTAAAATGCTTGGTTAGTAAGTGATTATTTTGAGCAATGTTTTTGTTATTGAAATTAGTTACCCCAAAATCCAAAATGATATTTAACAAAAAGGAAAAATTAAACAGAATTGCATATTCGCCATATGAAACGTTTCCAACGGCATTTTGCACAGAAATTTCAATACCTAAAGACCAAAATGGCTTAATTAGTAAGTTAAGAACTATTAAAAAAGCAATATTTTTGACAAACTTCTTCTGCTGCATAAAACGGACGGTAAATATATTGTTTTTTGTGGTTGTTTAATCAATTTTATGAAACGTAGTAAATAGCAAAATATTGTCTTACAATGCTAGTTCAATTGCTGGGTCCCAATAGTGTTTTTTAAGATTTACGACCGTATCATTTTTTACCTCTATTTTTTCTTTTTCAAGTAACTCCTGCATTAAATATGGTGCGCTAAAATGATGTTTTCCAGTTAGTTGTCCATTTCTATTCAGTACACGATGAGCTGGAACAAATTCTTTTTGAGAATGCGAGGCATTCATAGCATAACCTACAACTCGTGATGAGGATTTGGCACCTAAATAATTAGCGATGGCTCCATAGCTAGTTACCCTCCCTTCGGGTATTAAACGAACCACTTGAAATACCTGATCAAAAAAATCAGACTGTGTTTTTGCCATTACTGAATCATTAAATTACAACCTCTCAAATCACTATTATTAAACCTTCCAAGTATCTCAAAATGAGAATCTTGATTTAATCTTCCTAAATCTTTTGTTTCTATAAAGGCACAGGAATTTAGGTTTGCTAAATCAATAACATTTACTCCTCCACTCTTTCGTTCTTTAATATACGTAAAGGGATCATTCATATCTCTTATCAAAACCTTCATCCAAGGCGAGCATTGAAATACGCCCTCTTGTTTTGAATACGCTTGTGATAATAATTCAGTCATTCCATACTCGCTATGAATTACATCTACTTTAAGCAATTGTTTTAAGATTTGGTGTAACTCTTCTTTTAACAACTCCTTCCTCCTGCCTTTCATCCCTCCAGTTTCCATTACAATAAAATCATTGGTTAATTCAACTCCCATTTCTGCTAAATCTAACAAGGCATAGGTAACTCCTAACAAAATCGTTTTCTGCTTGGTTTGTTTCAACTCTTCAATCGTTTTCTTTAAGTCTTGAAGATTATTTAAATAAAAACCGCTTTGTGGATGTTGGGACACTTGAATCAATTTATCAAACATATAAACTAAAGAGGAACCCGTTCGCTCTAAATAATTTGGTAAGAGAGCCAAAATACAGTAATCGGATGGTTTACCATAAAACAACTCAAAACCTTGATGAAAAGAGCTTTCGTAAATAGAAATATCATTTACATAATGCTTAGAGGTTGTTTGCCCTGTTGTTCCGCTACTCGAAAAACAAATGGCATTATCCTGTATTCCATCACAAATCACTTCTTTTGTTTTAAAAAACTCGATGGGTAAAAAGTGGATTTGAGTATAATGTTCAACAGTTTCTGGATTAATTTTCAAACTAGAAACGTAGGCCTTGTATATTGAATTATGTTGAACTTGATAATTAAAAACATCCAATGCCACCAAATTAAAATCATCGTCGCTTGAATTAAAATTTAATTTAAACACTTTTTTTTGAATATCTTTTAAGATCGACAATTAGACTTTATTAATTTTTGCGTAAATTTATGCTGAATTATTCATGAAGGTATCTTTTTTTAAATATTTATTCATCTTTTCTATTATAGGTTTTATTACGTATGCATGCGTAAAAAAAACAACCTATCCTACTACTCCTGAAATTGAATATGCTGATTTTATTCCTTTTGTTGGCGACTCAGCTGATTTGAAAATAAAATTTACAGATGGTGATGGTGATATTGGTGTAAGCGGAAACGATTCCACCAGAAATTTATGGTACACCTATTATTATTTAGATACCATCACCTTGCAGTATAGAGCTTACACCATTTACGATCCTGTTACTGGTAATGATGATACTTTAAGAAACAGTTATATCATCAAAGCACCTATTGATTCTTACAAAGGAAAACCTATTAGTGGAGAAATAAACGTAAGATTACAAAGATTTAGACATATTAAAAAAGTAAAAAATTTGAAATATGTTTTTTATTTATTTGACGAAGCTGGAAACAAAAGCAATGTAGTAACTTCACCAGTTATTACGGTTCAGTAATTTTATCTCCTTTGATTTCAAAAATCAATTTTCTTTAATAACATTTTATATATTTACCATAATAAAAAAATTACTGTAAATGAAAAAACAACTACTTACTTTAGGTCTTGGTCTTTTAACTTTTGGTTTAAGTGTAGCGCAAACAAATAACAAATGTGCTACAATGCCAGTTTATGAAGCTCATTCTCAAAACCCAATTGCAAAAGCAAATTTTATTAATGCCGAAATTGCAGCTAAAAACTGGTTAGCTAACCCACTTAATAAAATCAAGACGAGTCAAAAAACCAATTCGGTTATAATGATTCCGGTGGTTGTGCATGTATTATATAAAAATGCGGTTCAAAATATTCCAGATTCTCAAATTGTTCGTCAAATACAGATATTAAACCAATGTTTTAGCTTAACCAATCCAAACTACTCTCAAACGAGAGCTGTTTTTGATACTATAGGAGCTGATACTGAATTACAATTTTGCTTAGCAGGAATTGATCCACAAGGTAATACAACTACAGGCATTATTCGTAAATCTGCTCCTAGTAATGCTCAATTTGATCCTATTTTTGGATTTGATAATATGAAAAGCTCTGCAACAAATGGAGATGATCCATGGCCAAACGACCAATACTTAAATATTTGGGTGTGCGATATGAGCTTTTTTGGGAATGCTTTTGTTTTAGGTTATGCGACCTTCCCAGGCGAAGTGCCTGCATTAGACGGTGTTGTTATTCAAAGTGAATACTTTGGATTTGGTACTGCTGCTGCCCCAAACAATTTAGGACGTACAACCGTTCACGAAGTTGGGCACTATTTAGGCATGCGTCACATTTGGGCCGACGATGATAGCCAAGCCACTGGCCAATGTGACAGTACTGATTTTGTAGATGATACCCCAAACCAAGCAGCAAAATCCGAATCTGATTGTAACGTCACAATCAATTCTTGTTCTGCTGAATCTCCATATTGGGGAGCAATTGATCCACCAGATATGGTAGAAAACTATATGGATTACTCAGCTGATGCCTGCATGACCATGTTTTCGAAAGGACAAAAAGCCCGCATGTATTCCTTTTTAAATACCGACCCTGCTCGTGTTGCTATTAAAACTTCGCCAGCAGGTTGCAGTACTGTTGGACTAAAAGATTTATATACAAACTTTAGTAACTATGTATTTGTGTATCCTAATCCTGCAAATGATGTGTTACATATTAACATCACTCAATTTACACCCAAAAACCTAACTTGTGAAATTTATAACACAACGGGGCAATTAATAAAAACAATAAAGCAGCTCGCCTTTCAAAATACCATTAATTTAGGCGACTTAGTTAATGGAATGTATGTGGTTAAAGTTTACAATAGCGAAGTAAATGCTATCAAAAAGTTAACGGTTGCTAAATAATTGTTTATTTTATTAACATTATTATACAAATACGTTGAAATAAATCCCTCTAATTTGTTTGATTAGAGGGATTTTATAGTTAAAATTGTGCCTTTATTAAACAAACTCTATTATGGCAGATATTCATTTATTAGGAATAAAATTTATTGAACAAAATACACAAGACGGTTTAGAATTTGTTTACAAACCAGATGTACCAAAATTAAAAGTAATTGGCACTATTTTAATTGCTGCTGAAGAAGAAGAAGAAGAAGGTTGTGTGTTTTTAACTCAAAAACAATTAAATCAAGTGTTGTTAGGTAAAGATGTTGACTTGAAATTAGTTGATGATACTTGGACCCCTGCAAAACCTTTAAATAAAGAGCAAGTTAAAAAAATTGGTTTAGTAACTATCGACGCTGAATATTTAGGAACAGCTGGCGACGTTAGATGTTATGAAGCATTAAAAGTTACTGAGTAATTAACTTTATTATAACTATCCCTCTCTATCGAGAGGGATTTTTTTATGGCATTAAATCTCAAAACATTTGCTACCCGAACCATTACTGCTGCTATTTTTGTAGCAGTATTGTTGGCTTTTATCTGCTACAATTTTGTGTCTTTTTGTAGTTTGTTTTTTATCGTGTCTATTTGGGGCCTTTATGAATTTTACCAATTAGCCGAAAAATTGGGGGCAAAACCTTACAAATGGATTGGTTATATAATTGGCGCTTGTATGTTTGGCTTTGGCGTTGTGGTTAACTCTAACCTAGCCCTATTTTATCCAGTTGAGCTTTTATTTGCAATAGTGTTGGCAATGTTGTTTTGTGTATTTATAGTGGCCTTATTCGATAAAAATCCAAACACAGTTGTTAACATTACTTATACTTTATCAGGTTTAATTTATGCTGTACTGCCTTTTATTATTTTAACTAACATTGCCTGCATTGACAAAGCGTACACATTTAATCACCCAGAAGGCGGTTACTACGAGCACATTGCTCCCTACAACGCACATTATGTGCTAGGTATTATATTATTAATTTGGGCAAGCGATGTATGTGCCTATTTGGTAGGTAGCTTTATAGGCAAGCATAAACTTTACGAACGTATTTCGCCAGGTAAAACTTGGGAAGGAACTGTTGGCTCAGCTATTTTAACCATTGGATGCGCTTTTATGATAGCTCATTGGTTTCCTGAATTGGATTTAAAGCATTGGATTGTGATTTCTCTTTTAGTCTGTGTATTTGGCACTATTGGCGATTTAGTAGAATCGATGATGAAACGACAAGCTGGAGTGAAAGATTCGGGTAAAATTATGCCTGGCCACGGCGGAATATTAGACCGTTTTGATAGCCTTTTATTTGTTTCACCTTTTGTATACGCCTACTTAACATTTATTCATTAACTTATTAACCGTGGGCGGGTTCAAAACTCACTACATTTAGACTAAATCCTTTAAATTCATATATAATTTTTACTAATTTTGTACCCCAACTAAAACTAAATATTAAAAACAAACATTATGTCAACACAAATTGCAAATGAAACAGCTCACGAATCTATGTTCGAAGCCGTATTAGCCCGCTTAGATGTAGCTGCTAAATTGATGAATATGTCTGATGACGTTGCAACTATATTACGTAGTCCTATAAAACAAGTTAAAGTAAGTTTACCAGTTATGATGGATAACGGAAAAATCCAAGTATTTGAAGGTTACCGTATTGTTCACTCCACTGTATTAGGTCCATCTAAAGGTGGCATTCGTTATGCAATGGATGTGAACCAAGATGAGGTAATGGCTTTAGCTGCTTGGATGAGCTTTAAATGCGCGGTAGCAAACTTACCTTATGGTGGTGCTAAAGGCGGTATTAAATGTGATCCTCGCTCAATGAGTGTTGGTGAATTAGAGCGCATGACTCGTGCTTATGCTTCATCTATGAAAGATGTGTTTGGTGTAAATAAAGATATCCCTGCTCCAGATATGGGAACAAGCGGAAGAGAAATGGCTTGGATATTAGATGAATTTAATAAAGTAACTGGCGAAGATAGTCCAGGTGTGATTACTGGTAAGCCAATTGTTATTGGTGGATCATTAGGCCGTGATGCTGCAACAGGACGCGGTGTAATGGTAAATACATTAGCTGCTTTAAAAAAGATGGGATTAAATCCTAAAGATGTTACTGCTGCTGTTCAAGGTTTTGGTAATGTAGGATCTCATGCAGCTCGTTTATTATCTGAAAAAGGAATTAAAATTGTTGCTATTGGCGATCACACTGCTACTTTTTATAACGAAAAAGGAATTGATGTTGCAGCCGCTTTAGATTATGCTGTTAAAAATGGCCGTGTATTAATAGGCTTTACTGGTGGAACTGTAATTGGTGCAAACGATATTTTAACATGCAAATGTGATGTATTAGTTCCTGCAGCTTTACAAAATGTAATTTCTGAAGAAATTGCTCACAACATACAAGCTAAATTAATTGTTGAAGGTGCTAACGGACCAACGATGCCGGAAGCAGATACTGTATTAAACGATAAAAAAATTATTGTTGTTCCAGATATATTAGCTAACTCAGGTGGTGTAACTGTATCATACTTTGAGTGGGTGCAAAACAAAGCTGGTTACTATTGGAGCGAGAATGAAGTAAATACGAAGCATGATGAAAAAATGGAAATTGCATTTGCTCACGTTTGGGATAATTCAGCAACCTTTAAAACATCGATGCGTATTGCAGCATACATTACTGCATTACAAAAAATTGAGCAAGGTGTTATTTTAAAAGGTAACTACTAGTTTATATTATACACAAATTTTAAAGCTCCTTTGTTAAATAAAAGGAGCTTTTTTGTGTCTGTTAAATTCTAATATTAGTATCTATTACATTGACAATAAACACCTTGCAATACAATTCATAAAAAACAAAACAATTCCTCTATTTTTTATAAAAAATAAACAAACGTTAAATATATTTGTTGCAAATGTATTTAAGCTAAACTCATGAAAAAAAAATACTTGCATCTACCTTTCTTACCATTTGTTCCTTGGCAATAGTATCAACAATTACAAGCACAACTGCAAGTTCAACATTACCTAATGATTCTACTGCTGGAGCACCAGCAGACAACAGCGGACAAACCTGTGCTTCTTGTCATGGTGGCTCTGCTGTAACAGCCACTACTGGTATTATTTCAACCAATATACCAGGTTCTGGTTTTATTGGTGGCACAACTTATAGTGTTTCTGTAACTATGTCGGGCGCTTCTGCCTATGGTTTTGAATTAACTCCACAAACAGCTAGCTCAAATGTTGGCTTAGGAACTTGGATTGCTGGCACGGGCTCAAGTGTTTCAGGCAAATACATTAAACAAACAGTAAAGAAAACTGGAGCTACGGCGGTTTGGACTTTTTCTTGGACGGCGCCTACTACAGCAACAGCGGTTACCTTTTACGGAGCTTTTAATTATGCTAACAACAACGGTACTTCATCAGGAGATGTTATTAAAACCTCTTCGGTTAGCTTTTTAGCAAATACGACAAGTATAAGCGAATCAGATAACAGTTTTTTGTTTTCTGTATTCCCTAACCCAACAACGGATGTTTTACATATTACATCAGAACAAGTATTTGACCAAGGCAATATTTATTCATTAGATGGAAAATTAGTGAAAAGCATTTCAGAACATGAATTAGCATCAAAAGCAATTACTGTTTCGATGCTTACCAATGGCACCTATTTTTTACACATGATGAGTAGCGATAAACCTCTTGTAACCAAATTCTCTAAAAACGATTAATCTTAAAGAGGCTGTCACAAAAAGTAATTTTGTCAGTTTTTCTTCGAATAAAAAGCCCGCTAATCGTAAAGATTACGGGCTTTGTCTATTGTGTTAGTCTGTTTTTGGGACTTTTGAGACAACTGCTTTTGTTTAAGGGATTTGTTGGGTGACGCAATGTTTAAAACATATCCTGACCTATATAGTGGCGGACAATAATTAGTTATAATATAGGTTTAATAAACTAGGATTTTTGTTGTGGTCTATTTCTTTAATGATTATTGAAATTTATGTTGCAAAGAATTTCAGCATTGGTAAATCAATTTTAAATTTCTTTCTACCTATTCTTGTAATCTTTGTTCCATTATTTTTAATATTATTAATGAGAGGTAACTAGACTTTTGACCTTGCAGCAGATAGACTAAACTTTATTAACAGCTGCTTTAACAACCTAATCGCAACTCACAAAAGTTTATAAAACCAAAAGCCCCGAGATTTCTCTCAGGGCTTTGGCTCTCAAAAACTAAAAACCATGGCGGATTTTTAGTTATTCTCATTAGGTACACGTACCAGATGATTTTCTTAAATGAGGGAAATTATTTCTTTCCGTCCATTTTATCTTTCAAGTCAGATAAAGCAGAGATATCACCTAAAGTTGTTTTCTCTTGGCTATCTTTCACTTTTTTAACTGCCTTTTTAGCTTCGTCAGATTCAGCAGCTTTAGTAGCTTTTTCAACCTTACGTACTTCTTCTTTCACTTCTTCGTGTAAACGAGCGTGAGATACTACAATACGTTTAGATTCTTTACTGAATTCGATAACTTTGAAATCCATTACATCTTCAACTTTAGCAGTTGTTCCGTCAGCTTTGTTTAAGTGACGAGATGGGCAGAACCCTTCAACACCATAAGTTAAGTTAACAGTTGCACCTTTATCGTTAATTGAAGTAATAGTTCCTGAGTGAACTGAATCAATAGTAAATACTGTTTCAAAAACATCCCAAGGATTATCTTCTAATTGTTTGTGACCTAATGATAAACGACGATTTTCACCATCAATCTCTAATACAGCCACATCCATTTTATCTCCTACTTTGCAGAACTCAGATGGGTGTTTAATTTTTTTGCTCCAAGATAAATCAGAGATATGCACTAAACCATCAACACCTTCTTCTAACTCAACAAACACACCAAAGTTTGTGAAGTTACGCACTGTACCAGTGTGTTTGCTTCCTTTAGCATATTTATCAATAATCATATTCCAAGGATCAGGAGTTAATTGTTTAACACCTAAACTCATTTTACGCTCTTCACGATCTAAAGTTAAAACTACTGCTTCAACTTCATCACCAACTTTTAAGAACTCTTGAGCTGAACGTAAGTGTTGAGACCAAGACATTTCAGAAACGTGAATTAAACCTTCAACACCAGCTGCAATTTCAACAAATGCACCATAGTCAGCTAAAACAACTACTTTACCTTTTACTTTATCACCAATTTTAACATCAGCAGATAATGCTTCCCAAGGATGAGCAGATAATTGTTTTAAACCTAAAGCAATACGTTTTTTATCATCATCAAAATCTAAAATTACAACGTTAATTTTCTCGTCTAATTTCACGATTTCTTCTGGGTGGTTAATACGTCCCCAAGATAAATCAGTAATGTGGATTAATCCATCAACACCACCTAAATCAATAAACACACCATAAGAAGTAATATTTTTAACAACACCTTCTAATACTTGTCCTTTTTCTAATTTAGAAATGATATCACGTTTTTGAGTTTCAATTTCAGCCTCAATTAATGCTTTATGAGAAACAACTACATTTTTGAATTCGTTGTTGATTTTCACAACTTTAAATTCCATCGTTTTTCCAACATAAACATCATAATCACGGATAGGTTTCACATCAATTTGAGAACCTGGTAAGAAAGCTTCAATACCAAATACATCAACGATTAAACCACCTTTAGTGCGGCATTTAACAAAACCTTTAATGATTTCGTCAGTATTAAGAGCCTCATTAACTCTATCCCAAGATTTACCAGCGCGAGCTTTTTTGTGAGATAAGATTAATTGACCATTTACATCTTCTGCTTTTTCAATAAAAACTTCGATAGAATCACCGATTTTTAAATCTGGATTGTAACGGAATTCTGATAATGAAACTACACCATCCGATTTGTAACCAATGTTTACAACAACTTCGCGTGAGTTTTTAGATACTACAGTACCTTGCATAGTTTGTGCATCAGCAATAGTGCTTAATGATTTACCATACATTTCATCTAACTTAGTTCTTTCGTCTGATGAGTAATTGTCGTTTTTCTTCCCAATTGAATTCCAGTCAAAATCTGGATTCCCAACTGTTGCATTTTTGTCTGCCATTTATTTAATAATTGTATTCGATATATCAAGGCTATCGAAGCGGTTAGTTTATAATTTTAGTCCAATTTTTACCTTGATTAAAAAGTGGGATACAAATATACAATATTTAAGGCTTTGTATATTATCAAATTGTAAAATAAAATTATTTTTAAAACACTGAAAATCAGAATTTTAAATTAAGTCTTAGTCTTGGATGATAATATTATATATCCTATATTTCGGTAAAATAAAGGCGTATGAACTCTATAATCACACATGGCATAGAAATTTCAGTCAAAACTCGCTATTACGCGCCTCAATCTGATCCAAAAAGCAATCATTACTTTTTTGTTTACGAAATCACCATTACAAATAAGAGTGATTATACTGTAAAATTATTAAAACGCCATTGGGATATTACCGATGGATTAGGCGAAAAAAGAGAAGTAGAAGGTGAAGGTGTGGTTGGAGAAACACCAACTCTCGAACCTGGAGAATCATTTGCCTATAACAGTGGTTGCAATTTTGTAACCGACATCGGAAAAATGAGTGGCTACTACACCATGAAAAAATTAGTAGATCAATCAGAGTTTCATGTTGCCATTCCTGAATTTGTGATGGTTCTGCCTGCAAAGTTGAATTAGTGATGAAAGATGAACGATAAGTTATAAGTTGTTAAGCCAGCAACTCATAATTTATAACCCATATCTTAATAACTATATTAAGTTGTATATTTGCCGTCTTAAAAAACATTCTCAATGAAAAAATTCACCATTCTTGCTTTAGCATCTATCACACTTTATTCTTGCTCACCTGATTCTGGAAACACTACTGGATTTGAAATAAAAGGAAATTTATCTAACTCAAAAGGCGAGGCTATTTATTTAGAGAAATTAGCGCAAACAGGTGTAACTCCTATTGATAGTGCGACCATTGATGAAAAAGGAGAATTTGTAATGAACCATGCTTCACCTAGTATTGGTTTTTATCGTTTAAGAATAAACACTTCTAATTTTTGTATGTTGGTTTTAGATTCTGCACAAAAAGTAATGATAACTGGCGATGCTCGTGATTTAGGAAATACCTTTAAATCTGAAGGTTCGCCTGATACAAAATTATTTGCTGAATATAATGCCTTAGCTCAAGGGCAAAAAATGAGAACAGATTCGTTAGAAAATATTTTTAGAACAGCCATGGTAACTTTAAAATTAGATTCTATTCGTGCTGATTCATTATCTATAGAATTACAAAAACCCTACGAAGTAATGGTTTCTCAGTATAGTGAAATAGTTGCTAAAAAAATAAAAGAAAACACGAGCTCATTTGCTTCTATTATGGCAATTCAACAATTGCGTCCCGAAGAGTATTTAGATATTTATAAAGCATTAGATAAAGGATTAACAACTAAATACCCTGATAATAAAGATATTAAATCATTTCATGGAATGGTTCAACAAACCGAAATGATGGTATCAAGAACAGAGGCTATTAAAATTGGAAACGAAGCGCCAGAATTAATTTTACCAATGCCGAACGATAAAGATTTAGCATTAACATCGTTAAGAGGCAAAGTGGTTTTAGTTGATTTTTGGGCGAGCTGGTGCGCACCCTGCCGCAAAGAATTACCTAACGTTAAGCGTGCATATGAAAAATACAAAAACAAAGGTTTCGAAATTTTGGGCGTATCGTTAGATAAAGATAGAGATGCTTGGATTGAAGCGATTAGCAAAGAAGGATTAACTTGGCCACAAGTAAGCGATTTAAAATTTTGGCAAAGCGAAGCTGTTCAGGTATATGCTATTCAATCAATTCCTTACACTGTTTTAATTGACAAAGAGGGAAAAATTATTGCAACCGATTTAAGAGGTGCTGACTTGGATAAAAAATTATCCGAGGTTTTAAAGTAAAAAGACTGAAAAGACCTTTGGAATTAAGGGATTCAAGAGACTAATAAAACATTATCTTTAAAATATGTTGAGATTATTTTTCATTATTAGTTTTCTTTGCACCTACTCTATTGTTTGTGCCCAACAAAATTATTTTCAGCAAGAAGTTAATTACAATATTGATGTCACCTTAAATGATATTATTCATGAATTATCAGCTTTCGAGAAAATAGAGTATATAAATAATTCTAATAATACACTGGATTGTATTTATTTTCATTTATGGGCAAATGCCTATAAAAACAAAGAGACCGCTTTAGCAAAACAATTATTAGAAAATGGTGAAACAGAAATGCATTTTGCCAAAGAGGAAGATTTAGGCTACATAGATAGTTTAAACTTTATGGTAAATGGACAAGTTGTAAAATGGGAATTTGACAAGCAATACATTGATATTTGCAAACTCACTTTAAATTCTCCCATTAAACCAGGAGATACCATTTCCATAACAACGCCCTTTCATGTAAAACTACCTTCTGCTAAAATCTCTCGATTAGGCCATATTGATCAAGCATATGCAATCACACAATGGTATCCAAAACCAGCAGTGTTTGATAGAGACGGATGGCATCAAATGCCTTATCTAAATCAAGGTGAGTTTTATAGCGAGTTTGGCGCTTACGATGTAAAAATAACTTTGCCAAAAAATTATGTACTTGCCGCTACAGGGGATAGAATTGATGAGCCCGAAGAAGAACAATGGTTATTATCAAAAGTAGAAGAAACAGAAAAACTGATTGCTACAAAAAAATATTCGCTCGACAATTCATTTCCGCCATCTAGCAAAGAATATAAAACAATCCAATTCAAACAATTTCGCGTACACGATTTTGCGTGGTTTGCCGATAAACGTTTTCATGTTTTAAAAGGTGATTTACTATTGCCTCATGGTGGAAACAAAGTAGATACTTGGGCTTTTTTCACCAATAGCGAACCTGAATTATGGGCAAAATCAATTGAGTACTTAAACGATGCTACCGCTTTTTATTCGGAAATTAATGGTGATTATGTTTATAATCACGTTACAGCTATTGACGGAACCATTAGTGCTGGCGGCGGTATGGAATACCCAAACATCACCATTATTGGCGAAAGTGGTACAGACTTTACTTTAGAAACAACCATTATGCATGAGGTTGGTCACAATTGGTTTTATGGTATGTTAGGAAGTAATGAGCGTGATTATCCATTTATGGATGAAGGATTAAATTCATTTTACGAAATGCGTTACATACGTACAAAATATCCTTCAAAAACACTAGCAAGTTTAATTGGAAGAGATAGTACATTTAGTTTTTTTGGATTAAATAAATTCAAACATAAAGCAGAATATGAATTAGCTTATTTAATGGCAGCTCGTAAAAACCTTGATCAACCTATTGCAACCAATTCAAAAGACTTTACAAACTATAATTACGGAGGCATTGTTTATAGTAAATCAGCGTTAGTATTTGATTATTTAATGAATTATTTAGGTAAAGATAAATTTGACCAAGCTATGCAATTTTATTTTGAACAATGGAAATTTAAGCATCCTACTCCTGAAGATTTAATAAAAACATTACAATACCATTTAAACGCCGATTTGCACTGGTTTGTAGAAGAACTAATCGTCACCAATAAAAAAATAGATTACAAAATGGTGAGCCATAAAAAACTGGATGATAACAGCCACGCTATTTTAGTAAAAAATAATAGTAACGTTTTAGGGCCTGTTTCAGTTTCAGGATTAAAAGATGGCAAATTGGTAGGGACGGTTTGGTATAATGGCTTTGTTGGTAAACGTGTGTTTGAATTTCCACCAGCTGATGTGGATGAATTTAAAATTGATTACGAGGAATTTATGCCAGACCTTAAACGCAAAAATAATAACATCAGAACTCATGGTTTATTTAGAAAAACAGATCCTATCAAATTAAGTTTTATAGGAAAACTAGATAATCCAAATTACACTCAAATAAATTATTTACCCATTTTAGGTTACAATCATTACAACCAATTTATGTTGGGCTGTGCGTTTTATAATTATAGTTTTTTACAACGTAAAACAGAAATTACAATTGCACCCATGTACGCCTTTGGTAGTAAAACTCCTGTTGGTTATGCCGACATAACAAAATACATAACACAAAATAATAATGTGTTTCAACAAATAACAGTGAATGCTAAAGCTAAATCGTTTGCTTATGATTATATCAACACATCTGCATTTAACGAAAATAACAGCACAACTATTAATTCATTTAATCTGAATTATTACAAAGTATCCGCTTCAATAGATTTTGAGCTTAAGAAAGGTTTTGCAAGAAGTAAAATTACCCAACACATTGGTTATACCAATACCAATTTATTTGTAGATAATGAAACTTATAAAATAGATAGAGTTGATTCTTCCAAATCAAGTATTAATCTTCAAAATAAAGCAACTATTATCAATAACTTTTATTATACGCTTCAAAATAACCGAGTCATTAATCCTTTTGATGTAGTATTTAATTTTCAGCATAACGATCAATTTGGAAAAGCAAGTGCCACTTTTAATTACGCTATCACTTTCAAAAACAAAAACACTCTAGACATTCGATTATTTGCTGGAGCCTTTATTTATAAAGATAATAACCTCAGAGAAGATTATAGATTTAGAATGAGTGGATTTAATGGAGCACAGGATTATTTATTTGATTACAACTACGCTGGCCGTAACGAAATTTACGGAGTTCCCGCAGCGCAAATGGTAGAAAAAGATGGTGCTTTTAAAATTTGGACGCCTTTAGGACAAACCTCTAAATGGCTAGTTACTTTAAATATCAAATCACCTAAAGTTGGTAAATTGCCATTAAAGCTTTATGCAGATATTGGAACCAGCGAGTTTAATGAAAGTCTTTATAAAGACAAGTTCTTATATAACGTAGGTGTTGATATTTGTTTATGGAAAAATGTGTTTGAAATTTATGTTCCCTTTGCTTATAGTAATGATATCAAAACTGCCTTAAAAGCCAATAATAAAGACGGTTTTTTTGATACTATCCGATTTACATTAAATTTGCACAATATTAACCCACGAAACTTGTTAACCAGTAGCTTTTTGTAATGCAGCCAGGTAAAAAAATATATTTTGCTTCCGATTTTCACTTAGGTGTTCCAACCTTTGAATTGAGCTTAGCTCGAGAAAAAAAAATAGTTCGTTGGTTAGACTCTATTAAGCATGATGCTGAAGAAATTTATTTAGTAGGCGATATTTTTGATTTTTGGTGGGAATACAAATACACTATTCCAAAAGGGCAAACGCGTTTATTAGGCAAAATTGCCGAATTAACCGACGGTGGAATTCCCGTTCATTTTTTTACTGGCAATCATGATTTATGGATGAAAGATTATTTTATTCAAGAACTTGGCGTAACCGTTAATCACGACCCAATAAAAAAAACATATAATAACAAATCCTTTTTAATTGGTCATGGAGATGGCTTAGGACCTGGAGATGGTTGGTACAAATTTTTAAAAAAATGTTTTAAAAACCCTTTTTTAATTTGGTGTTTTAAAACCTTACATCCAAACTTCGGATTTTGGATTGCACGCCGATCAAGTAAACGCAGCCGCATCACAACAGGTGATAGTGATAAACATTTTTTAGGAGATGATAATGAATGGTTAATGACCTATTGCAAAGAACAATTAAAAAAAGAACATACTGATTTTTTTATATTTGGTCACCGCCATTTACCATTAGATTTAAAAGCCTCAGAAACTTCGCGCTACATAAACCTTGGCGAATGGATAAACTACTGCTCCTATGCTGTATTTGACGGAAATAATGTAGAGCTTAAAACCTTTGAAAGATAACATTCCCTTCTCCAATAGGCAGTTTTAACTCATATTGGTGTTATTACCAATAATTTTAAACGCCTTAGCCCTTAATTACTCTATCCTTAATTTTAACCGCTGGATTACCTTGGTAGATACTCCAAGATTCTAGACGAGCCGTAGCAACGCTATTAACAGTTAATACGGAATGACTCCCAACTTTTACTCCAGGGCAAACTACACATTGTGCGCCGATCCAAGCGCCTTCTTCAATAGTAATGTTACCTACAATCAAATCAAAAGCTACTTTTTTGTAATGATGATTACCACACAATAACATCGCTCCTTGAGATACACAAGAGTTATCATGTAATACCACTAACCCTAAGTTATCAATCCATACACGTTCACCAATCCACACATGATTACCAATACGTAAACGCCAAGGATATTTAATATTGACGAATGGTTTAATCACAACTCCCTTCCCTACTTTGGCTCCAAACAAACGCAATAAAAAACGCTTAAACGGCATATTTGGAAAAGCTGAATTAAAAAATATGGCATTTAAAATATACCAACAGATGCGCTTAACAGAACTACCACCTTTTTTGTACCAGTCATTATTAAATTTAGATAAATCTGTTTTTAATCGTGTTTCTTCCATTTAGTGAATGGTATCGCAACCACAATTTGCAGCAGCAGTGTTTAATAATTTCAAATCGTTAATGAAAGTGATGGTGTCTCTATCTTCTACGGCCATTTCATATCGTCCAGTTTTTGTATCAACTGGTTGTAAATAATAAATGCCAGCAGGTTTTTTATGAATATCACTCAAATCATAATTCACTTGATAATCTCGCATGTTGATTTTAAAAACAGTCTCAATTAAATTCAGACATTTTAACTTACATTTTGCTTTTTCACCCAATTGTAAATGCTGGTGACGTAATTCTAACATTTTTAATTCGTTAGGACTTGTACAACCTTTTTTATTGATAATAGAAAAAAGAATGATACATCCTGGAACAAAACCAATTAAAAATAAACGTAATCGTTGTTTGAAGTTCATGTTACATGGCGGCCATTAAAAGATTAATATCCTTGTGCGGCAAATTAAACGCTTCGCCTAAAAACTGATTAGTTAAAATACCATTGTAAATATAAACGCCATTCCTTAAACCAGAATCTTTACGCACTAAACTATCAAAACCACCTTCATCACCCATGTTCATCAAAATCTGTTGAAAGATATTACTAAATGCATAAGAAGCCGTTCGCGCTACACGCGAAGGAATATTTGGAACACAGTAATGAATCACACCATGTTTACGAAAAACTGGTTTTGTGTGATTAGTCACAGAAGATGTTTCAAACACACCACCCTGATCTATACTTACATCAATAATCACCGAACCTGTTTTCATTTCAGCCACCATATTTTCAGATACAATACATGGTGTTCTTCCTTTTGATGCGCGCAATGCACCAATAGCCACATCAGCTGTTTTTAAATGTTTTTCTAATACCTTAGGAACAATCACCGAAGTAAAAATACGAGTTCCTAATTGGCTTTGTAAACGACGTAAACGTGATGTTGAATTATCAAATACTTTTACGGTTGCACCTAATCCTAAAGCAGCTCTTGCGGCAAATTCGCCAACTGTTCCTGCACCTATAATAACGACTTCGGTTGGAGAAATACCACTAATACCTCCTAAGATCGAACCAACGCCACCATTGGCATTGCTCAATAACTCAGCAGCTACTAATATAGAGGTGCCACCAGCAATTTCGCCCATAGCTCTAATAACAGGAAAAATCCCAGCATCATCTGTAATCAAATCAAAGGCAACACAGTTTAACTTTTTAGCAACTAACTTCTTCAAAAAATCTTCTGGTTGAACAGTTAATTGCAAAGCCGAAAACAACGTTTGTTTTGTTTTCATGCTTTCTATTTCATCTAATGTAGGAGGTGCAATTTTTAAAATAATATCTGCCTTATATACTTCATTAGCAGAATAAACAATCTCTGCTCCTGCTTCACTATAGTCTGTATCTTCAAAATGAGCTGCCGAACCAGCGCCTGCTTCAACAACAATTTTATGCCCGTTATTTACTAACAATGCTACCGCATCTGGTACTAAAGGAACGCGATTTTCTTGAAAGGCCATTTCTTTCGGGATTCCAATATATAATTTCCCTTTTTTACGAGCTACTTCCAACATTTCTTCCTGAGGTGCGTAACCACCTTTGGTTAAAGAAAATAAAACATCTTTGGTCATTACCATGTTTTTGAACTATTTAAATATTAATAATTACTACCGTGATATCTAGGCGCATTACAATCATCAATGGCTTTACGTTTTGGTCTGTAAATTAAACCTATTCTTAACTCCCACATCCGTTGCCAAAATACAACACTTCCAGGAGCAATCAACTTTATACCATCCGGATTATAATGTACTTCAGTAAAAAAATGCCATCTACGGCGTGAATTAAATTCATAACCAACACCTGCATCTGGAGTTACTGTAATTTTGGGAACGAGTCCAGCTACTGACCCATAAGCTGTAATAGCACGACTCAAATTATATTCTAAACGTGCTCCTAACATTAAATAAGGAATTCCTCTACGTCCGTAATTACCAAATATTTTAGCGAAATTATTCCATTGGATATTTGTAAACTTGTTTAAAGTTGCTCCAGATCGCTGTCCTGTTCCTAAAACAATTGCAGGACGCTCTACACCACCTTTGCTAGCATACTCAAATTCTGTTTGCCAACGAATATGTTCGTATTTTAAAAACTCACCTAAAATACCTACACTAAAATAAATAAACTCACCCGAACGATGAGATGGCGCAGGAATAGCATGCGCAAATGTATTATTATCTATTGGGTTCAAATTTTTATAACGATGGCTCGATGTGGTTGGTCCAACAAAAAAGCCAAAGCCTCTAAAAAATTGAGCATCCATCTGAAAAGCGAGATGAAGCAGTGCGAAGCAAAAGATGATTTTTTTAAACATAGTTTTAAGCGCTAACAGTTTCCATTGTTTGATTTACTTTTTTCACAAGGCCTTGTAATACTTTTCCTGGTCCAACTTCTGTAAAATGTGTTGCTCCATCTTCAATCATTTGAACAACTGTTTGAGTCCATTTTACTGGAGCTGTTAACTGTAAAATTAAATTCTTTTTAATATCCTCTGGATTTGAAACTGCATACGCGGTTACATTTTGGTATACAGGACAAATTGGTTGATTAAACGTTGTTGCATTAATAGCTGCTTCTAACTCTACACGAGCTGGTTCCATTAATGGCGAATGAAAAGCGCCGCCAACAGGCAATACTAAAGCACGTTTGGCTCCAGCTGCTTTCATTTTTTCGCAAGCGATATTAATCCCTTCAATAGAACCAGAAATTACTAACTGACCTGGGCAATTATAATTTGCCGCCACTACTACATGCCCGCTATCCGAAATTTCTTTACAAATGTTTTCAATGACATCATCTGCTAAATTTAAAACAGCTGCCATCGTTGATGGATTTAACTCGCAAGCCTTTTGCATAGCCATTGCACGTTTAGAAACTAAAGTTAATGCGCTTTCAAAACTTAAGGTTTTGTTTGCTACTAATGCAGAAAATTCTCCTAAGGAATGCCCCGCTACCATATCAGGAATAAAAGACTCTCCCATCGTTGCCGCTAAAATAACCGAATGTAAAAATATAGCTGGTTGAGTAACTTTAGTTTGTTTTAATTCCTCGTCTGTACCAGCAAACATTGTATCAGTGATATTAAATCCTAATATATCATTTGCTTGGTGAAACATTTTTTTTGCTAAATCTGAGTTATCGTATAACTCTTTTCCCATTCCAGAAAATTGAGAACCTTGACCTGGAAATACAAATGCTTTTTTCATGATAAAACTACGTGGTTTTGTTTATATAGTTAAAACCATAAATATAAGGAATTTAAGCTAAAAAGTGACAGGTTTCCCCTAATTAGTAACTAACGATTGAATGTTAATTGACCACTAAAAACGACTCTAAAAAGTATTTTTAGTTACCGTAAATGTTTTGAAGTAATATTATTTGTTGACTAAAGCTGTTTCTTGATTAAACGTACTTGCAGTAATACGTTGTTTATCTCTGAAATATGAAACTCCACCCCAATCAAAAATTTTCTTTTCATATACCCACGTATTTTCTTCACGCACAACAACCCTTCTAATCACAATAACTCCTTGTCCTTTTTGTTGTTCTTCGCTAACGGTTTGCTTATGTTTTGCTATTAAATCATTCACTTTTTTGTCAATTACTTTAGCGCTAGCATCATTATTAGCAGCAACAATATTCAATTCTACTTCGTTTTTTTCTTTCGTTTTCAAAATAGGCTTTTCTTCTTCCTCAATTAATTTTAACATTAAACTTTGCTTTGCCAATTTATCGTCCAATACTTTTTTTTCTTCGTTTAATTTAGCAACGTCCTCTTTTTTCTCAGGAGATTTCTCTAATTCTTTTTGCTTGGCCGCATTTTTTTGTAAAGCAAGTTGAATTGCTTTCTTCTCGGCTAGCTTTACTTTTTTCATTTCCTCTTTTTTAGCTTTCAAATACTCTTTGTCGTAATCAAAATTTCCTTTTTTAGAGCTATAAAAGAACTTACTAATAGGTTCATCAAACATTGAGTAATCAACGCCATCATAATATTTAAATAAATCTACATCGGCTTTAATAGCAGGTAACTTAACGCCAGCTCGATCTTGAGGAATACCTTTAGTGCTAACACTGAAATATTTTTGAACGTAATTATTTTTAGAAATGGAAATTAAATAATCGCTTCCTAAAGGTAAGTATACATTGTAACTCCCATTTTGGTCTGTTTTAAATGAAGTTAAAAGCTTACCATCTTGCAGCACTTGAACAATACTTTCTGACAAAGTCATATTATCATTCGATACTCTTCCTTCAAAATCAACTGTTACATCTTGAGAGTAATTTGCATTAAAACAAAATAACAGAATAACCAAAAAGGACATTCTTTTTAAAGAAAAACTCATTATACTGAATTTATAATTTGATTATAAAATTAAGCCTATAGATAAAGGCATTTAGCACATTGAATGGGATTTATAAACACTTGATTGTTAGATACAATGCTATTTATGCATTACAAAAGCTTGCATAGGCTCAATATTCGCATTTATATGGACTTCTGTTTGCTTGAAAGCTTCTGAACTATCAATTATTTCAGCAATTTGCTGCTTTAAATGGTTCGTAAAGTCTTCCAATAATTACGTTGTAAAATTTAAAATACCACCACCTCTAACTTCTTCCATGATAATTTTAGGATGCTCTTCAAACTTTTTAAAAGGAATGATGCAAGGTTGTAAATCTTCGGGGTGAGCCAACTTATTAATAACCACAAACCAAGCATGCATAAACAATTGTGACATTTTATTGTAAGTGAAGATTTAAACTTTCTATAAAATACTAAACAAACAAGGTTAGTTTATTAATGTACCAAGTTTAATTAAGGAACTAGCTATTTTAAGTTTATGATTTTCAAGTTCTTTTTTATTAATATCAAATCTCAACTCATCTTCATCGGTAGTTACAAAGCTTAATGCAGCTCCTTTATATACAGTGCCCTCGCGTTCACCAACAATTAGCACCGGTTTATTTGCAAATTTTTGATTAATAGTTTTTATAGATGAACTTTTTGACGCAGAAACATAAAGTAAATGACAAAAAGCAATATCTTCAACCGCTTTAAAGGTTTTAAAAACAATCTTCCGTCCTTTTAATTTTTTATTGGAAGCTACTATTTTTAATTCATCACTTATTTGAGAATCTCCAATAAGAGCAATAATAAAATCACCTTTACTTTCTTCTTCAGGCCATTCAACATATTTCATAAAATTATATACATATAATGAGTATGCTTTATAATCTGTTGATTGCGCAGTTGATTTATTATTTACAACAATTGTAAATAACATCAAAAAAAGATAAATCTTCCTAAATTTTAATATATGATTAAATTTATTCAACTAATCTTATTTTTTGAATTGTAAGTTATAATGTAGTCTAAAAATAATTTCGCGTGATGGTCCAGGTAATGGAGCGTGGCCGCCGTTATAAGGTTGTATAAACTTAAATTTTTGATTTAATGCATCATAAACACCTATGCCAACGCTTAATCCTTTTATAGGAGTTTCATATCTCACAAAAAAATTGAGTAATAGTGTTGGATCTAATCGTTTTATAACAGAATTATCGGAACTATCAATCGCCACTATAGCATAACGCTGACCATATAAAGTAGATGTGCTATTAAAAGAAAGTGATTTTGTAATATTCCAACAAACAGATAGGTTAATTTTACGATTTGCAAAACCTAATAAAGAGTGGGAGTTATCTGCTTTATAAATTGATATTTTTTCTTTATTTGCAACTGTATATATAGAATAATTAAAATTTATAAATCCCCATTTATCTTTATAACGGTATTCAATTTCAACACCTTGCGAACCCGAATGTCCATAATTGGTATAATAATCTGTGTTTGAACTATCTTGCGAAACATAATAAATAATTGGTTCATGGGTAGTGATATCATATATATTTGCTGTAAGAATAGATTTTCTGGTAATTTGATAGCCTATTTCTGCTTCAATTACAGTAGTCAGTTCAGGTTTTATACCGGTAGAATCAGCTGAATTTATATTATCAATAGATGGCGACCTAAATGCTTGACTATATAAAGCCTTAAAGTGAAACTTATTATATTTTTTTGTTAACCCAACTCTTGGAACAAAAGCACTATTAAATTCGCTGTGCTTATCAAACCGAGCGCCAACAATAAAATTAACCGCTCTTGTTTTTATTAATGCTTGTGAAAAAACAGAATAATTAATATAATTCACTTCTTTTTTTCCGTTTGCAAAAAAACTACTATCCGTATTATCCATTGCTTTATCTTGATAACTTTCAATACCAAAAATAATATTCAAATTTCTTTTGGCATCGTATGAGGCAGTTATATTTTCCGATAATCTAATTCCAGTTTTGTTATAAGGTCGAGAATAATCATAGCTTGGTGTTTTCCATGGCGTTTGATTTTTATAATTAATTCGTGGTGTTATTGTAAATTTATCGTTTAATTTAAAAACATATTTTAACTCAGAAAAAAATGAATTAAAACTTTCAGGAACTGCACCTTGCTGAACAACTGTGCCATATCCATCGCGCTGGGTGGTTTGAAAAAAATCACCAATGGCTCTAAAACTTAACCCTTTATATCCTAAAGCTAAGTTAAAGTAGTTAGGATTTAAATTTGAATTTCCCTTCATTGAATAGCTTGAATCTGCATAATCTGTATAGGTTTGATCACTTCTTTGCCCCTGCCCAACTAATCCGGATAAACTAAATGAAAAATCTTTTATTTTTTTTCCAATTGATAAATTCAAATTTCTTCTTCCATAGTCTTTTTCCATTTGTCCGTAAGTACCTGAAATAGTAATACCATTTATATCCTCTGCTTGACGAGTAATAATATTAATAACACCATATTCTGCATAGCCACCATAAATTGCAGACCCCGGCCCTCTTATAACTTCAATTTTTTTTATTTGCTCAATGGGATAATGATTGCCAAACATATTGCCGGCTGATATAATTTCGTTCATTTCCTGACCATCTAATAAAACTAAGACCTTTCCTTCATTGGCCCAATTACCTCGCATGCCAATGCCAACAACACCTTCAATATCTGCAGCAAAATCAATTCCGGGAACTAAACGCAACACATCAATCAAATCTCGAGCCCCCGATTTTTTTATTTCCTCTTCTGTAATTAAGGAAATAATGCTAGGAGATTCGCGCAAATTAATAGGTTTTTTAGAGGCTACAGAAATTAAAGAATTTACAAACTCTTCTAATTCGGAAGGAAGCCCATGCGACTTTAAATTTATTAATTGATCCAATGATATATCATAATAGTCAATTGAATCCTTTTTAACTAAAGTGGAATCATTTTGAGCAAAACTACTATTTGTTATAATAGAATATACAAAAAAAACACGTAAAAAATATTTCATAATAAGAACAAATATAAAAAAAAAGCATATAAAAACATATTTTAGCATTTATATAATATTTTTACGAAATTGCATCGCGTTTGATAATTGAAAAATAATTGTTTTAAAAATATATTTAGCAATAAGCTAAAATAGTGTCCTAAATAAAAATGAATTTTAAATCAAGAATAGTATTTAACTCTTTCCCTAAAATTACAATTGTATTTATTGCTATTATTATTACAGTAATTGTAAAGACTGGTTTAAATATTTATTTAACCAACAAGCAAATAGCAAACATTGAAAAAATATCAACTATAATTAATCCATACATAGAAAATTTAGATGAATTAAGCGACATATTGATAGAATCTAAAATGTATGCCACCAATTGGGTTCATTTACCTAACGAAATTGAAGATAAGAAAAGTTTGGACTCTCTTCATAAATTCAGATATAATCATGCTAAGCACAAAATAGCAAATTATATTTCAAAGTTTAAGAATAATCAAAACAGCATAAATTTTAATACAGATAGTCTTTTATCTTTTATTTTAGATTTTGAAGATTTAATTAAATCTGAAAAAAAAATCATGAGCATTCTCGTCAATTTTGAGGATTATGAAAATCCGGCTAAACAGTTCTTATGTGAAAACATCATTGAGGATGAAATACTTCCTAAAACAAAATCAATGGTTAAAAAATTAAATTATATTATATTTCTTAATAATTCATTATCCCAAAAATTAGAAGCTGAAATAAGAGAAGATACAAGAAAAATATCTTTTACAATTCTTATATCATCTTTTGGCTTATTATTTTTTATATTAATTGCCATTTATTTTATTTCAAGTAGTATCACCAAGCCCGTTGTTAAGATGAATGACATTATTCATCAATTAGCAAAAGGTCAATTACCAGAACAAAAATTACTGGTAGAAAATAATATTATTGGAGATATGGCGCAATCAGTTAATGCCTTATCTGAAAGTTTCACTAAAACATCCAAATTTGCTAATGAAATAGAAAAAGGTAATTTCTCGGTTCAATATAATAAATTAAGTACTGAAGATATTTTAGGAAATGCCTTAATAACAATGCGAGATAGTTTGCAAATTTACTCAAGCAACCTTAATCAAAAAGTAACTGAAAGTGCAAATGAAGTTATTGAAAAAAGAAAAAAAATTGAAGAACAAACTTTGTTTTACGAATCTATTTTCTCAAACATACCTATCGAAATTGCTATTTTTGATCAAGATTTTAAATATTTATTTGTAAATACAATTGGCGTAAAAGACGCTGAACTCAGAAAACAAATTATTGGAAAAGATTATTTTGAATATTGTAGAATAAAAAATTACGATACTGAAAATGCGTTCAAACGTTACGAAATTTTTAAATCAGTTATACAAACTGGAACTGCCATTGATTTTGAAGATTCTCACATAAATAAAAAAGGCAAAGTAAATTATAATCTTAGGAAATTTTACCCAGTGTTTGACAAAGGCGCGTTTAAATACATGATTGGTTATAGTATTGATATTACTGAAAAAAAGGAACAAGAGTTAAATATTAGTGAATCGTTGCGAGAAAAAGAAGCCTTGTTAGGAGAAATTCATCATCGAGTTAAAAATAATTTAGCATTAGTAACAGGATTAATAGAAATGCAGAGCGCTAGAACCGATAATAAATTTTTACAAATACAATTTACTGAAATTCAACAAAGGATTAATGCCATGTCATTAATTCATGAAAAACTTTATAAATCAAACAACTTTGTTAGAATAGACTTACAAGATTACTTAAAAGATTTGGTTGAATTTTTAAGAAACTTTTTTGACAAAAATAAAAACATTACAGTTCATTTTGAATTAGAGGCTGTTTCTGTTTCGGCCAAAAGAGCTGTTCCAATTGCATTAATTGTAAATGAGTTAATTACAAATAGTTTTAAATATGCATTTTTAGACAAAAAAAAAGGAGACATTTATGTTAAGCTAACAAAAATAGAAGACGAAATTACTTTATGCGTTTCCGATAGTGGCCCTGGAATACCTGCTGAATTTAATATAAAAGAAGTGAATTCATTAGGATTTAAATTATTAAATATTTTTACCAAACAATTAAAAGGAAGTTTTGAATATAGAAATGCTCCTGGATTAATTGTTTGCGTAAAATTTACAGAGGAAATAGAAAATACTTTATTAGTTTAACTTAAGGTTATAGCAATTATTATTTAGCATTGCATATACCGGCATAAGCGCAGTACTCACATTTATCTTCGTCCTCTGTTTGGGAAAAAAATGTTTCATCTGAAATCATTCCTAAAATCTCTAACTTTAAATGAGTTTCAAACTCCTCTAATAATTCCGCTGTAAAATTTAAAATACCGCCACCTTTGGTTTCTTCCATAATAAATTTAGGTTGCTCTTCAAACTTTTTAAAAGGAATGATACAAGGTTGTAAATCTTCGGGGCGAGCCAACTTATTTTTAACCACAAACCAAGCATACATAAACAGTTGTAACATTTTATTGTATTGACTGTCTTTAAACAAATCTTCAAAATTGGTAAATTTAAATTTATCATCTGCTTTCACGGATGATTTATAATCAATGATTCTAATTTTGTTTCCAAGTTTATCAATTCTATCTGCTGAACCTTTTAAATAAATAGTTGTATTAACTCCTTTAATATCAATAATGACAGAAGAAGTCAATGATTTTTCTAAGTCTATTAAACTTAAAAGCTCGTTTGTTTTTTTAGAATCCTGAATCAGTTTTAAATCGTTTCTTAATAATTTATTGACGTATTCATAAATTACTTTTCGTTGTAAAAAATTCTTTCCAAACTGACTTTCTCTTTGACTAAAATAATTTTGAAAGATTATGTTTACACTTTCTTCTGTTTTTGAAAGACATTCCTTAATATTTTCTTCCGTTAAAACCCTTCCAATAAATGGCTTATACAACATCTCTAATGATTCGTGTAAAATAGAGCCTTGTGTGTTAGCTTCCGCACTTTCCTCAACATCTTGGGTTTCTTTAATACCTGCACCATATCTAAAAAAGAAACGCAGAGCACAGTCTTTATATGTAAGCAAAGCTGAAGGACTTAAACCACTGTATTCATCATTTGTTGTTAATTTTTTGATGATAGGTGCTAAATTAAAATCTGTTTTATTAATGCTAATAACATTTCGGGAACTAGCAGGTAACTCACCGCCACTTAACATAACCTCTGTAATGGTATGATGTGGACTATACTTTTGTAATTCAAACTGCAACTGTGTAATAAAACGACTTTTTTCACCAGAGCCTAACACGCTGTGTTCGGTATTATAGGTAATCAAAACATTACTTGCTCTTTGTAAAATCCTGTAAAAGTGATAGGCATACACTGCATCTTTATCGCCATACAATGGCATGCCGTGATAACGCTTTAAGTCGTTAGGAATAAATGAATTAGCAGATTTACCTGAAGGTAAAACTCCTTCATTGACACCCAATAAAATGATGTTTTCAAAATCCAAGGTACGGGTTTCTAAAACACCCATAATTTGCAAACCTTGCAAAGGTTCACCAATAAATGGTACAGAAGCTGCGCCTATAATTTGTTTGTATAAACTTTTTAAAGTGAGCAATGAATCTAGATAATGATGCGTTTGAATTAAAGACTGTAAGCGATTAAAATACTTGGTGAATACATGTAAGTATTCGTTTTCAGTTGAAGATAACTGCAAGTCCTCACTTTCGGAAGCATTAAACACTTCTATAATTTGTGACATGGATAAAATCCCCTGCGAGGAATTAGACCAAGTATTAAATAAACTTTCAATATTTTTATAATTGTCTTCAAATAATTCCGCAAGCACTTTTGTATTTAACCACACATAATTTTTATCTATTATTTTTTGAATAATCGATTGTAAATGAACACTTGGGTTAAACGATTTATAATACTTTTTAAATAATGAATTTTGTAGAATTTTAAATACATCGGCAAAGTAAAAACTACTAGAGGCACCTGCCTTTTGAGTGGATTGATGCAAACTAATTAAGTTATCCATCAAATCGTAAATTGGCGATAAACGCAAAGGGTATTCCATGGTAATATTCACATGTTTTATTTCCTCTGGTAATTGATTTAAAATAGGGAATAGCAAACTTTCGTCTGCTAAAACAACAGCCGTTTTATTTAAAGATTTTCCTTGTTTAATCCATTCATGCAATTGATGAGATACGACTTGCGCCTGCCCCATTTGCTTTGGAACGGCAACAATATCAATATGTTTAGCGATATTTTTGAAATCGTTTCCAATATAATTTTTACTATCTAACCATGTATTGGTAAAGTTTTTTCGAAGAAACAATCCAGCTTCGTATTCTTCATTATCCACATAGTATTTATCTCCATCCCAAATGATACTTGCTTTTTTCTCCTTTACTAAATCCGAAAAAATAATTGTCTCCGCTTTGTTTAATGCATTAAAACCACAAATTAATATTTTGGAAAACTGATTAATATAAACGGAATCTTTATACCCTTCAACCGACTTACGATACATTAAACCCTGGTAAGCCTGTTTTTTTTGAAGTAATATTTTTGAGAACTCTTTATAAATAGTTCCCATTTGAAACATAAAGTCAATATAATCTTGCTGAGTAGACGTTAAGTCGTCAGCACTCAAACTCCAGTTTTCAATTTCTTTAATTTCTTTTAAGTTTTGGTACAATGAATCTGTATCTACCAAATAGCGATCCGCTTCATTAAAATCCTGCAACATTAATGTTCCCCATTTGGCAAAAGCGTCAAAAGGTTCGGCTTTTTCTTTTAAAATACCCACATAAACCTGATACAAATCGCAAATTAAATCAATACTATCAGCTTGTTGTAAGCCAGATAATTCTGCAACCAATTCCTCAGCGCTAATGATAGTGGGCAGCCAAATTGTTTTTTGAAATGCCCGAGCCAAATGCTGTTTTAAATACAAAGCTCCTCGTTTATTAGGCAATACAATACATAAACGCTCGGTATCATTAGCATGATGTTCGAAAATGTATTGGGCTATGTATTGTAAAAAGGGCGTCATTCAATTTAAAACTACATTGAGTTTAAGATTAGAAAATTAATAAAAAAGACGACTTAAAAGCTATAAGTTGATAAAATAATGCGCCAAATTTTTACCAATACCATTGCTTTTTTTCCGCTTGTGTAGTTGGTTAATAATAAGCGCTTTTTTAGTTAAATTTACACTGATTTTACAAACAACTATGAAGACTCTATTATCTAGCTTATTTTGTTTAAGCTTAGCACAAATATCCATTTCTCAATCTAACATTTGGGATTTGCAGCAGTGTGTAGATTATGCGCAAAAAAACAATATTAGCTTAAAGCAATCTGAGATTAATGCGCGCGTTAATAAAAATAATGCCACTCAAAGCAAAGCAGCTATTTTACCAACCGTAAATGCAGGGGCGCAACATACCTACAACTTTGGTAGAACCATTGACCGTTATACTAATACCTTTGCAAATACACAGGTGTTGTCGCAAAACTTTTATGTATCGTCTAACGTTATTCTTTGGTCGGGATTAGCACAATATAATACCATTAAAGCAAATCAATATCAATATTTATCAAGTACAGAAACGTATTTACAACAAAAAAATGACTTAGCCTTAAATGTGGCAACCGCATACATTAATGTTATTTTTAGTAATGAAATTTTACAAATATCACAAGCGCAATTTAAAATTACACAAGAACAATTAGATCGTACACAAAAATTAGCAGATGCTGGAACGCTAGCTAAAAGTGCTGTTTACGATTTAAAGGCGCAATTAGCTAATGAAGAAGCTAATGTAACTAGCTCCGACAATAACTACCAAATAGCACTGTTATCGTTAAAGCAATTATTAAATTTAGATACACTTAATAATTTTAATATCTCAAAACCAAATGTTGATGTGATGAATAATGAGTTGGCTTCATTATCAGTTCAAAACATTTATGAAACAGCCCTTAAAAATCAACACTCTATTAAAGCGGCAAACTTTAATGTGTTGGCTGCAGAAAAAAGTTTAGATATTGCAAAAGGAAGAATAAGCCCTACTTTATCTGCCACTGGTAGTTTAGGAACAGGTACATCTGAACTTGATAAAAACATTGATGCTGTGAATTTTGTAGGCTATGATCAAACCCCTTACTTTATAGCTGATGACATTAATAACCCTACACTTATTGCACCGGTATACCAGCCAAAAACAGAATTGGTTACCTCCAAAAAACCTTTTGCTGATCAGTTTGAAGATAACGTAAATAAGAGTATTGGCTTTACATTATCAGTTCCTATTTTTAACGGCTTACAAACTGTAACTGGCGTTAAAAATGCAAAGTTAAATGCATTAAACGCAAAATATAGTCAGGATTTAACGGAACAAAATTTATATAAAACAATTGCTCAAGCCTACGCCAATGCAAGAGCTGCTTTAAATACATACAATGCTAACAAATCATCGGTTGAAGCAAATGAACAATCTTTTTATTATGCTCAACAAAAATATAATGTAGGCGCTATTAGTACATTTGATTATAACAATGCTAAAACGCGTTTACAAAATGCGCAAGGAAATTTAGTACAAGCAAAATATGATTATGTATTTAAATTAAAGGTGTTAGACTTTTATCAAGGAAAAGAATTGAAATTTTAAAAGCTTAACCGCTAAGAGCGCAAAGATAATTACGCGAAGAACACAAAGAAAAGTAAAGTAAAATAGATAAAAAACTCTGCGAACTCTGCGAAAAAACTCCGCGAGCTTAGCGGTTAAAAAATAATAAACATGAAAAAACTATATTGGATTATCGGAATTTGTGTCACACTATTATTTGTAGTGATAGCATTTAAATTTTTAAAAGGTGAAGAACCCACAGAGGTTACTACTGAAAAAGCAGCTAAACGTAACATTATTGAAACCGTTTCTGCTAATGGTAAAATACAGCCTGAAGCCGAATTAAAAATTACTTCTGATGTTTCAGGAGAAATCGTGGAAATGTATGTAAAAGAAGGTGATCAAGTAAAAAAAGGTGATTTATTATGCCGTATTAAACCTGACATCTATGAAAGTGCCTTAGAACGAGTAAACGCATCTGTAAATAGCACCAAAGCTAATGCGAAAACCGCCATTGCTCAATTAGCGCAGGCTCAAGCTCAATTATCAAATGCAGAGGCATCAAATACTCGTAATAAAAAGTTATTTGATCAAAATGTCATTTCTCAACAAGAAATGGATGCGTCTAAAGCAAGCTATGAAGCTGCTAAAGCAAATGTAGAGGGATTGATGGAAAGTATAAAAGCTTCAGACTATAATGTAAAAGGTATGGAAGCATCCTTAAAAGAAGCAAACACCAATTTAGACAAAACTTTAATCCGTGCTCCAGTTGATGGAACTGTATCTAAATTGAATGTAGAAAAAGGTGAACGTGTAGTTGGGGTGCAAGGTTTACAAGGTACAGAGATTTTACGTTTAGCTAACTTAAATGAAATGGAAGCTAGTGTGGAAGTTAATGAAAATGACATTATTCGTATTCATAAAAATGATACGGCTTATATTGAAGTAGATGCTTACATCGGAAAAAAATTCAGAGGTATTGTAACAGAGGTTGCTAACTCTGCAAACACCACTGGCATTTCAGTTGATCAGGTAACCAACTTTGTAGTTAAAATTAGAATCTTAAGAGAATCGTATATTGATTTGGTAACAGACATCAACCCCGCTCCTTTTCGTCCAGGAATGAGTGCTAGCGTTGAAATTCAAACGATGCGTGCAGCTAATATTATTACCATTCCAATTCCAGGAGTAACCACTCGTAGCTCAGATACCTTAAAAACAAAAGAAAAAATTGAAGGTGAAGAAGATCAGGAAATTGTAGTGAAAGATGAAAAAGAAGAAAAGTTAAATACTAAAGTAGAAGAAATTAAAGAATGTGTATTTGTTAATAAAAATGGCGTTGCTAAAATGATATATGTAACAACTGGTATACAAGATAATGATTACATTGAAATTAAAAGCGGTGTAAACGTTGGCGATGAAATTATTTCTGGTCCTTATGGTGCAGTATCTAAAATACTAAAAGACGGAAAAAAAATAAAGGTGGTTGATAAAGACCAATTATTCTCCGACAAAAAATAGTTTGGCTTATTTATTACATATAGAAAGTACGTCGACAGTCTGTTCTATTGCCATCTCAAAAGATGATGAATTAGTGGCATTGAAAGAATTGAATAATGGCTACACACATGCCGAAAATTTGCATGTATTTATTGAGCAATTATTAAAAGAAACTACTTTAAGTTCTAATGATTTAAATGCTATTTCTATAAGTTCTGGGCCAGGTTCATATACTGGTTTACGTATTGGTTTTTCGGCAGCTAAAGGTTTAGCCTATGCATTACAAATTCCATTAATCACCATTGATACATTAAAAGCATTAAGCAATAAAGTTATTCAAAAAACAAAATCAGATGTTTTGTTTTGCCCAATGATGGATGCACGGCGTATGGAAGTATACTGCGCGGTTTATGATAATTCATTTAATGAGGTGCTGCACATTCAGGCATTAGTAGTAGATGAAACTGGCATTAAAACATTTCATTTAAATAAGGACATTTATTTTTTTGGAGATGGAATGCCAAAAACAAAAGACTTATTGCAAAGCTTGCCGAACGCTCATTTTATTGACGATGTTACAGCAAGTGCATCATCCATGATTTCATTAGCATTTAAAAAATATCAAGCTAATGATTTTGCTGATGTGGCATATTCTGAACCAAATTATTTAAAAGAATTTTTCTTTACCACGGCTAAAAAATAAATAATGACACAAAAAGTAGCATTCGTTATCAATCCAAACGCTGGTGTTAAAAAGAAAATCAATATCATTGACTTTATCAAAACACATTTCTCAAAACAAATTGCATACGATTTTATTGTTTGGAAAAATAAAGATGATTTTGATTCTGTAAGAGATCAAATCCTAGCAGGAAACTATAGCATTGCCGTAGCCTGTGGTGGTGATGGCACGGTAAACCAAGTTTCATCAGTGGTAGCTCATACAAACATGGCACTAGGAATTTTTCCTTTAGGTTCTGGAAATGGCTTAGCAAGGAGCAATCGTATTCCTTTAAATCTTAATAAAGCACTACAAATCATTGAAAGAGGAACTATTAAAACTATTGATGGAGCGCTCATAAATGATCATCCATTTTTTTGCACAGCTGGCATCGGCTTTGATGCTCACATCGCTAATGAATTTGCAACTAGCACCAAACGAGGATTCATAACTTATTTCAGTACCTCCGTTAAAGAATTTTTTGGATATAAACCCAATCTTTATAAAATCACCGTTGATGGAAAAGTTGTTGAAACTAGAGCTTTTTTAATTACAGTAGCAAATGCGGGTCAATGGGGTAACGATGTTTATATTGCGCCTGAAGCAGAGTTGACTGACGGCATTTTAAATGTGAGTATTTTAAAGGAATTTCCAAAAACCGCCATTCCAATGATTGGAGTGAAATTGTTTTCAAAAAAAATACATACCTCCATTCAGCTTATTTCTGAGAAAGGTAAAAATATAGATATTGAATTCAGTGGAGAACTGCCAATACATTTTGATGGAGAACCTATCACTGCTAAAGATAAATTATCAATTACCGTTATGCCTTTGGCATTAAAGATTGTTTGTTAATGTGAGTTAGCATTTGATAATATGATAACCATCATGTTTATACTCAATTAAAATCATATCTATCATTATTTGTATTCTATAACTTTGATTAAAATTAAAGTCATGAAAACAACTAAAATAATTATTGCTAATTTAAAGTGTGGTGGTTGCGAGCATACGATTAAAACGAAGCTTTCCGAGTTAGAAGGGGTAGAAAGTGTTATTGTAAATCATGAAGAAGATTCGGTGACAATTTATCATAATGAAAAAAGCACCAAAGAAGATTTCACGAAAAAATTGCATGATTTAGGTTATCCAGAAGCCACCGAAGAAAACGGACTGCTATTGCAATTAAAAAGCTATGCAAGTTGCATCGTTGGTAGGATAAATAAATAAGTATTATAAAAAAATCCCCAATCACAAAAAGCAATTGGGGATTTTTATTTATTGTAATTTTCAATTACATATTTTCAATCACTAAAGCACTAGCGCCACCGCCTCCATTACAGATAGCTGCACCACCAAACTTCGCGTTATTTTGTTTTAAAACATTAATTAGAGTAACAATAACGCGCGCGCCAGAGCAACCTAATGGATGACCTAAAGAAACTGCTCCACCATTTACATTTACTTTTGATGGATCTAAATTCATTAATTTCATATTTGCTAAACCAACAACAGCAAAAGCCTCGTTTAATTCAAAATAATTAATATCACTCACTTTTAAACCTGCTTTTTCTGCCGCTTTTGGCAATGCAACCGAAGGAGTAGTTGTAAACCATTCAGGAGCTTGTTCAGCATCTGCATAGCCAATAATTTTAGCTAATGGTTTTAATCCTAAAGCTTCTGCTTTTTCTTTACTCATTAATACTAAAGCAGCAGCTCCATCATTCATAGTAGAAGCATTAGCTGCAGTTACAGTTCCATCTTTAGTAAATACCGCTTTTAATCCTGGTATTTTATCAAAGTTTACATTTTTATATTCTTCATCTTCAGCAAATAAAACCGTTCCTTTTTTAGTAACGATTTCAACTGGTACAATTTCTTCTTTAAATTTTCCTGCTGCCCAAGCTGCTGCCGAACGTTTATATGATTCAATCGCAAATGCATCTTGATCTTCGCGAGTAAAATTATGTTCTTTAGCACACATATCAGCGCAATTTCCCATCGGTACATTTCCATATACATCTGTTAAGCCATCTTTTGCTAAACCATCTACCACTACTCCATTACCATATTTAGCACCCCAACGGTTGTTCTCTAAATAAAAAGGCACTTGGCTCATGTTTTCCATACCTCCAGCAACTACAATATCAGAATCACCTAACATAATAGCTTGTGCTGCTAATGAAATAGATTTCATACCACTAGCGCATACTTTGTTAACTGTAGTACAGTTTACGTTATCAGGTAAACCTGCAAATTTAGCTGCTTGACGAGCAGGTGCTTGTCCTAAATTAGCCTGTATAACTGAACCCATAAATACTTCGTTTACAAGTGCTGGATCTAATTTAATTCTGTCTAAAGCTCCTTTAATTGCTACTGCGCCTAATTTAGTTGCCGATACACCAGCTAATGTTCCACCAAAAGAACCCATTGGTGTTCTCACAGCAGATACGATATATACTTCTTTGCTCATATTAGTTGTTTTTAATTATAATTAGTGCGCCAAATGTAATATATAGATTGAAGTTTGGTTTCCCGTTCATCGAAATTTGATTAACATTTTTGGAAGTAATTAACAATTATTATCTATTGAAAAAGGAGGTAAATGATTGCAATAATAAAACACACCGATTACCTGCAACCAATTACCTAATTTTCAACGTATTTATATAAATATAACAAAGCAATATGTCGCAAAATGATACAAAACAATACCTTTGAGTCTTTATTATATAAATACTATGTTCATACGATTTCTAATCTTTTTTGTCCTAATAGTTTTAGTAGAATTATACTTTTTACAAGCTCTAAAAACAATTAGTATTGATTATACGCCTCAAAAACGAAAAATTATTTTTTGGATTGCTTATTCTTTAGCTGGAATCAATATTTTAATTAGCTCAGTCGCTATGTTTTATCCACCGCCAGAATGGAATAGTTTATTACGTTTTATTTCATCGGTTGCTTTAATTTTATTTGTGTGTAAATTAATTGGCTCTTCATTTTTATTAATTGATGACGTTATTCGTTTATTTAGATGGATGGCCAGTTTATTTAATAAAGCACCAAAACATAGTATTGAAGAAGGTGCCAATCAAATTAGTCGCTTAAAATTTTTAAGTTATTTAGCGGTTACATTTACAGTTATTCCTGCCTTTTCATTTTTATACGGTATGGTGAGAGGTGCTTACAAATACAGAGTACACAAAGTGAAAGTCACTTCACCTAACTTACCTGAAGCATTTGATGGCTTTAAAATTGTACAATTATCAGATATGCATTGCGGAAGTTTTATGAGTACTAATCCTTTAATAAAAGCTTTTAATATTGTGATGGATCAAAAACCTGATGCTATTTTCTTTACAGGAGATTTAGTAAACAATGAAGCCAATGAAACAGAAATGCATTTAGAAACTTATAAAATGTTGAAAGCATCATATGGGGTTTATAGTATTTTAGGAAATCATGATTATGGCGATTACAAACAATGGGAAACTCCTGAAGCTAAGGTTCAAAATTTAGATACGTTAAAAGACATTCAAAAGCAATCGGGTTGGCGTTTACTAATGAACGAACATGTGCCAATTGAAAAAGACGGACAAAAAATTGCTTTGCTTGGTATTGAAAATTGGGGTGGAAATTTACGTTTTCCTCGTTATGGAAAATTAGATAATGCACATGCTGGAACAGAAGGTTATCATTTTAAAATATTATTATCGCACGACCCGTCGCATTGGGATGTGCAAGTAAGTCAGGAACAAAAATATAATGATATAGATTTAACCTTAAGTGGACATACACACGGTATGCAGTTTGGTATTGAAATCCCAGGTTTAATTAAATGGAGTCCGGTAAAATATATTTACAAGCATTGGGCTGGTTTGTATAAACAAGAAAATCAATATTTATATGTTAACCGTGGCTTAGGCTTTTTAGGCTATCCAGGACGTTTAGGTATTTGGCCAGAGATTACAGTGATTGAATTGAAGAAGGCTTAATTTCAGGACGTTCCCCTCCTACTGTAGGGTCGGGCTTTAGGCTGCAATCTTTTAGTTCATCCCTCACAACAAGGATTTACTCTTCAATCCTAACGCAATATACTACTTAGCTTCAGTCAATTTCCTAGCCTCGTTAATATCCATACGAACACCGTTTTTAAAGGCTGCTACAAAACAATCTTTATAACCTAGCTCTTTTAATTTAGCTTGTTGTTTAGATGCATCATCAAAGGAAGAAAAGTTACCTGAAGTGTATTTAAAAATAGCACCTGCCTTATAAAACGACACTTCAGATACGTTGGCAAATTTAACTTTAGCATCCACTTCTTTATCTATACTTGCAAACTGAACTTTAAAAGAAATTCCATTCGTTGGATTTGTTTGTTTAGGAGATTCTTCTTTCTTTTCCTTTTCAGAGTGAGTAATAGTTTCTTTAGTTAATTTCTCTGCATCAACTCTCTCCTTATTAGCTTTATCCGCATCTGCTTTTTTCAAAATTGCATCTATCTCTTTTATTTTTTGAGAAGCACTGCTTTTATCTTTCACATTTAAAACTTCTGCTTTTTGATAAATACTTAAAGCATCTTGATAATTTTTATTTTTAAAATTCATATCAGCAACAGCTAACAATTGCTTGTATTTATTTTCTTGTTCATTAATTTTTGATTGCTGTTCTTTTACAGCTAATGTTGAATCGGCTTTAGCTAATTCAATAGCATCATCTTTAGCTTTTTGTTCAGTCAAGGTCTTAGCTTTCTTTTCGGCAATTAGTTTATCTTGAAGTGCCTTTGCATTAGCAATTGAATCTGCTTTTGCTTTTTTCATGGCGTCTACTAAGGCTATATTATCGGCTGCAAGTTTATTTTTTTTTGCCTCAGCAATTATGGCCTTTTCTTTTTCGTCATTATTACTTTTTGCCTCATCTTCTTTTTTACCTTCAGTATCCGCAACATCGTCCTTCGCATCCTCTACTTTTTCTTCTGAAGTAACTTTGGATATTGTATATGTTTCTTTAGCTAAGGGTATTTGATTTTCAATAGCATCATCATAGGTTTTTCTAACTCCTTCTTGTTCATCTTTATATTTCCTAAAGGCTCTAAATAAACAAGCGGCTATGTATGTTTGTCCTTTTTCTGAGCCTAAAAATTTTTCTTCTTGCGGATTGGTTAGATATCCAATCTCGGTTAAAACACTGGGCATAGATGTTCTCCATAATACCCAAATACTTTGGCGATGAACTCCTTTATCTACCCTACCCGCTTTATTTAGATATTGATCTTGAATTTTAAGAGCTAAACTTGCACTTTGTATCACATAACTAGAAGTGTAATTACTCATAATGATATAACTCTCCTCACTATTAGGATCAAACCCTTGGTATTTAGTTTCGTAATTATCTTCAAGCAACATGGCAGAGTTTTCTCGTTGTGCTACTTTCATTTTACCTTCTTCATTCTTTAAACCCATCACGTAGGTTTCTGAGCCAAAAGGTTCAGGATTTGCTGTTTCAACAACAATCGTTTTTCCTTTTGAATTTTTAAATGTTTTAGGACGCATTTTGCCTGTTTTTTTATCCTTAATCATAACAGGCTTTCCAGCTGCATTACAATGGATAGAAATAAATAAATCAGCATTATTATCATTAGCAATTCTAGCTCGATCTTCTAACTCTACAAAAACATCGGTTTTTCGAGTAAAAATCACTTTAACATCTTTTATATGTTCTTCTATTAATTTACCAAGCTTTAATGCAACTGCCAAAGACACTTCTTTTTCTTTGCATGATACACCATTACAGCCTGGGTCTTTTCCTCCATGCCCTGGATCTATAACGATGGTGCGCACTTTACGCTTCGGGTCGTCTTTATGAGTATTAAAGGACGAAAAACAAAGAACGACCAACACATGTGCCAACAGCAGATTAAAGAAAATATTATATTTTTTTACCATCATATCTGTAAAAAATTACTACCAATTAAACGAGTAATTGTTAGCTTTGTAAGTTTAGGTAAATTTAGGCTCAAGTCGCTATCAATACAGTTAAACATATATATTTTTTACTCTTATTATTGTTAATAAGTACGACTCCTATTTTGGCTCAAGACCTAAAACAAAAACCTGTAAAATTCGTACAGCCTAACGACACCTCCCTAAAATCCTCTAACACAAACACCACATTACCAAAGGATAGTACCAAAACGGTAACCATGGATTCCTTAAATGAAGAAGAAAATGATGAGCCTTTAGAGCATTCTATCGTTTATAACGCACGAGATTCGATAAGATACGAAACTAAAGGAAAAAAAATTTACTTGTTTGGCGATGGTTATGTGAATTATGAAGACATGAACCTTAAGGCTGAGTTTATTGAGATTGATAATGAAAAAAATACCATTACGGCTTTCGGTAAAAAAGATAGTTTAGGTAAAGATACAGGAACACCAGTTTTTAAAGATGGTGAACAGGAAATTGTATGTCGAAAAATGATTTACAACCTTAAAACTAAAAAAGGAAAAATCTACGACATTCAAACCAAGGAAGGAGATTTAATATTGAAAGGGAGCGAGGTAAAAAAGGACAGTAATAATGTGGTTTACATGAAAAACTTACAATGTATTCCCTGTCAGTTTGAAGATTCGCGGACCATATTTAAAGCAAAACGAGCCAAAATAATTCCAGACGATAAAATTGTAACTGGCCCTATGTATCTAGAAATTGGCGGCGTTCCTACTCCTTTAGGTTTACCTTTTGGATTTTTTCCTAATACAAAAAAACGTCATTCAGGAATCTTAATTCCGTTTTATGGCAATAGCGAAGCTTTAGGTTTCTATTTAAAAGATGGTGGTTTTTATTGGGGAATAAATGATCAAACCGATATGACCATCAGAGGAGATATTTATAGTAATGGAAGTTGGGGCTTAAGAACCACTAACAATTATGATGTAAACTATAAATTTAACGGTGCATTGTCTTTAGGGTATTCTGAATTTAGAAATGGAGAAAAAGAAATCCCTTCTACCTATTCAAAACAAAAAGATATTTCCATTAATTGGCGTCATATTCAAGATCAAAAAAATAACCCTACAATTAGATTTGGAAGTGATGTTAATATTAGAACATCAAGATACAATAGATTCAATGCACAAAACACAGGGCAGTATTTAGCAAACACATTTCAATCAAACATTAATTTCTCAAAAACATTTAAAATAGGAACATTAGGCATTAATGCCCGTCATGATCAAAATACTCAAACCAAGTTGATGAATATTTCTTTTCCAGAAGTTACATTTAACGTCAATCGTTTTTATCCTTTCAAAAAAGAAACTCGCATTAAGCAAAATCCTATTGATAAAATTGGGATTAGCTATTTATTAGAAGCAAGAAATACATTATCGGGCGCTGACACCTCTATTTTTAAAGGGAATATTGGAGATAGCTTAAAATATGGTTTTAGACATAGCTTACCAATATCAACAAATATAACCCTTCTAAAATATTTCACTTTAACGCCTGCATTAAATTTAAGCGCGGTGATGTATACTAAAACAACACGAAAAGAATTAGATGAATCAACAAACCGCATTGTAAAAACAACTGACAAAAATTTTAAAACTGGATATGATGCCAACTTCAATACATCATTAACTACTAAACTATTCATGGATTATATGTTTAAAGGAAAACGTCTTAAACAAATACGCCATTTATTAATTCCTAGTTTAGCTTATACGTATCGTCCTGATTTTGGTGAAGAGCAATATGGATTTTGGAAAGATGTAATAAGTGATACCACCTACAGATATAAAAACAAATACTCCATTTTTGAAAACAATTTATTTAGTGGCCCAGCTCAAGGCGAACAAAATAGCTTAAGCATAAACTTAAATAACAATTTAGAAGCTAAAGTGAGAAAGAAAACAGATACTGGCTTTGTATTTAATAAAGTAAGTATATTACAAAATTTAAGCTTTGCAGGTAGTTACAACTTTGCAGCAGACAGTTTTAAAATGAGTAATATTTCGATGACTGGTAGAACAAAAATTTGGAAGTATTTTGATTTAGTATTTGGATCCACCTTTGATCCATACTATACAACCGTTTTAACGAATACACTAACTAATACACAGTATGCATACAGAACCAGTAAATATTTATCAAATACCAACGGAAGAATAGTAGATTTTACAACTGGTAATATTGCCATTAACGCAGCCTTTAGCTCTAATAATATTACTTCGCGTGCTAAAAAACCTGATTTAACAAATGCAGCAGAAAGAGGTGTCGTTGCAACAAACACAGCTCAAGCGCAAGAAAAATTACCTTGGAACTTAAATATTTATTACAACATAACTTACACAAAAATATTAAATAAAATAAAAGACATACAAACACTTAATTTTAGTGGAGACGTTTCAGTTACTAAATTTTGGAAGCTAGGTGTAACCAGTGGTTATGATTTTACCAATAGAAATTTAAGTTATACAAGTATCAATTTATACAGAGATTTGAAATGTTGGGAAGCCCGAATTGATTGGGTGCCTTTTGGATTTAGAAAAAGTTATAGCTTAACCATCAATTTAAAAACGAGCATGCTAAGTGATGTGAAGATACCAAGACAAAGACAGTGGTATGATAATTTTTAATTTAATTTCACTTGATGAATATCGCGCAACTGCTTTTTTAAAACCTGATATAACTCTGGTGCCTTTTGTGTGCCAATGCGATAGGTAAATCCAGAATTGTCTTTTAGTTCAATAAACTCATTGCCACTTGTAAAAAAACGTATAACACCTCTGCTGTGAAGATTATAAACAGCTCTTCGGAAAATATGTTTTTTATAACGACTTTTTCTAATATGTGTAATAGTATCTAAATTTATTTTTACGCGGCGAGCAGTCCAAAAACCATCAATAATAATATATGTTGAAAAAACTTTTGTATGTGTATGCAAAATAAAAGTGAGCATAGCAGAAAAAGACAAAATTAATAAGCCCAATAAAAAAAATATTTTACCTGAATTAGGAATATCAACAGCTGGATAATGCCCAATTTTAAACACTGCTACCTGAACAGGTTTTGGATTCTCACTCCAATAATAACCTACAAAACAAAATAAGGCAATAATGGTTCGCCAAATCATACTGAGACGATTATGTCCCATGTATTGCTTTTCATTAAATAATTGTTTTTCAGTATGCAAAGTGATTGTATTGTGACTCAAATTTACAAAAAATAATGTAAACTTTTATGCTCACCTAGGTTGCATCATCACAAACAATTCTCTTCCTTCTCTAGGTTTAATTGAATTGTAGGCGGTTTGCATTAATTTAACATCAAATATAGAAGAAAATAATGCCTGATACTCGGCTATATTTCCACCAAAAGGTGGTTTGTCAGTATGTAATACATCATTAAACAATAAGCCAACTAATTTTCCTTTTGGCATTAATAAAGCTTTCATATGCTCAACATATTGTTGTCGAAGAGAAGGATTAATGGCGCAGAAAAAAGTTTGCTCTATAATTAAATCATATTGACCTTGATGCTTAAAAAAATCCTGATGAATTAACTGATGAGATGGAAATTCGGGAATACGCTTTTTAATATTTTGTAAAGGAGCTTCTGCAAAATCTAATACAAACACATTTTTAAAACCTTTACGGAATAAAAACTCTGCCTCGTAAGAATTTCCTGCTCCAGGTATTAAAATTTTTAAATCTTTGTTATCTAATTGTTCTATATATGCTTTTAGTGGGGCTGACACATCGCCCAAATCCCAAGCGAAGTCGTCGGTAAGGTATCTATGATTCCAGTATTTATCTGTTAAATCGTGCATATTTTTTTGTAAAAATAGGATTAAAATCACTAAATTCATCTAAATTTTAAAGGATGCTAAAAAACCCACTCATCGCTTTTTTTAAACTGATTCGAATAGAGAATCTGTTGATAATTGCTATTACTCAAATTTGCATGAAGTATTTGGTTTTTGCTCCTTTAAATGAATATTCAAAATTTACTCCAACCTTATTTACCATTTCATTATTAAGTACCATTTTAATTGCAGCTGCTGGTTATATCATCAACGATTATTTTGATGTAAAAACTGATAAAATTAACCACCCTGAAACAGTAGTGATTGACGTGACTATTAAACGCAGATGGGCTATGATATTGCATATTGTATTTAATGCCATCGGTTTATTATTAGGATTTTATTTAGCCCTAAAATGCCACAGCTTAATACTATTAACCTTTCAAATTTTAAGTATTTTATTATTATGGTTTTATTCAACTCACTTTAAAAAACAATTGCTTGTGGGTAATTTGGTTGTTGCTATATTAACCGCTACTATTCCTTTAATGCCAATGGTTTACGACTATTACTTAATAGGAGAACTTGATCCATTTGTTTCTTTCGTGATTGGAGATTTTTTAAAAACTTTAGTGTTTATTGTTTTAGGATATAGTGCTTTTGCTTTTTTAACTTCCTTTGCTCGTGAAGTTATTAAAGACATGGAAGATTACAAAGGAGACATACAAACAGGTGGAAAAACGATGCCTATTGTTTGGGGAATGATTACAAGTAAAGTAGTCACCTTTTTTCTGATTATTATTACAATAGGCTTATTATTGTTGGCCAGTTTTAAATTTTATAAAGAACAGCAATATATTGGCGTATATTATATATTAGGCGTTGTGCTTTTTTTAGTTCTTTTAATCATTCAAACCATACGAGCAAAAACATCTAAGGACTTTAAAATAGCGAGCTTATTACTTAAATTCGCGATGCTATTTGGCATTGCCTTTACCCTAATTATTAAATATCTTTATGAGTAAATTGTTTCTTAATGCCATTCACTCATTATAAGAAAATTAATTAAAATAAATCATGAATAGTGTAGAACAACATATTAAAGAATTTCCTTACCAAATTATTTTAGGATCTAATTCGCCTCGTCGTCAGGAATTATTAAAAAGCTTAGGCTTTGATTTCCTAAATAAACCTATTAATGCCGATGAAACATTTCCGATAGATTTATTAGCAGAGGAAATTCCATTATACTTAGCCGAAAAAAAAGCAGATGCTTATCCTGATGACTTAAAAGAAACTGAAATTTTAATTACAGCAGATACGATTGTTTGGTGCGAAGGTAAAGTATTTAACAAGCCCGCAAATTTTGTAGAAGGCAAAAAAATGCTAGAAACATTAAGTGGAAAAATGCACGAAGTGTTTACGGCAGTTTGTTTAAAAAGCGGCAACAAACAAACCACATTTTTTGATGTGAGTAAAGTGTATTTTAAAAAATTAAAACCTGAAGAAATTGAATACTACCTTATGAACTTTAAACCCTATGATAAAGCTGGAGGCTATGGCGTGCAAGATTGGTTAGGATATATTGGTATTGATAAAATTGAAGGCAGCTTTTATAATGTGATGGGATTACCTGTTAAAGAGTTGTATGAAGAATTGGTGAAGTTTTAACATTTTACTTTTTAACTAAAAAAGGCGCTAATAGCGCCTTTTTTAGTTTTATTGCGGAGAAGGAGGGATTCGAACCCTCGATACAGTTGCCCGTATACACGCTTTCCAGGCGGGCTCGTTCGACCACTCTGACACCTCTCCTAATTTGTGGCGCAAATGTAAGTTCTCTATTCGAATAATACAATAAAATTAAAAGGGAATTAAAAATCCTTATAAATCAAATACTTTGAACGTATTTTCTTAAAAGCAGCTAAAGAAGCCTTCCAGGAATCTCTAATCTCCGCAGGAGAAATGCTTAATTTTGTTTGTTGTTTTAATTCTTCGTTACCTGCATGGTAATTAAAATTATTATCAAAAAACACCTCTTGTTTATTTTGGCTGTGATGATAAAACAAATTTAAAACAGTTAAATCAATTTGTTTACTCTTTAAGATATTTCTATACATCAAACGCATATCAACACCGTAACAAATAGTATCTTGATATTTTGGTTTTTTAGTGATCGTTGTTGATTTTGGAATAAATGTAAAAGGGCAAGTAACCAAATCAATAAATGGATTGCCAATAAACTGAAAAGGATAATCAGTACCTCTTCCTAAACTCACAATCGTTCCTTCAAATAAACCTAAACTTGGATACAATAATACCGCTGTATCATTGGGTAAATTAGGAGATGGCTTCACTGGTAACCCAGTTACAAATTTGGATCTATCATAATTTTGTAGAGGAATAACACTTAACTTGCATTTCATCTTATTTTTTAACCAACCTTCGCCATTTACCATTTGTGCATATTCTCCACAAGTCATTCCATAAACAATTGGTATATTATGTAACCCTAAAAACGATTTATATTTATCCGTCATAACTGGTCCATCAATATAAAAGCCATTAGGATTTGGTCTATCAAATACAATTAACTCTTTTCCGTTTTCTGCACAGGCTTCCATAACTTTTGCCATGGTTGAGATATATGTATAAAAGCGAACTCCAACGTCTTGTATATCATAAATCACTATATCAACACCTGTCAAATCTTCTTTCGTTGGTTTTTTATGAGTACCATATAACGACACGACTGTTATATTAGTTAAAGGATCTTTGCCTCCTTTTACTTTTTCTCCAGCGTCTGCTGTTCCTCTAAAACCATGTTCGGGACCAAATATTTTAACAATTTTTACTTTATGTTTTAATAAAGTATCTACTATATGTCTTGCGCCAATAATACCAGAAGCATTAGTGACAATAGCAATTTTTTTATTTTTCAATTTCGGTAAATACAATTCGGTTTGCTGCGCTCCGGTTGTGATGGACTGATAAGATTGCGTTCCAACTTGAGAACACAACACGCTGACATTAAAAAGTGTAATTACAAAAAAAATAATAAATCGCATATAAATAGACAAAATTTACCATTGTAAATATAACAATTACATCACGCATTTGCGTGATTATAAAAACACAAAAAATACTAAGCTTAAAAAAAATAGTATCTTTATAGCAATGAATTTTTCGCGTTATATAGCCACTCGCATCCTTAACAAAGGGCAAGAAAAAAACAATATCTCTAGTCCTATTGTGAAAATAGGAATTATAGGCATTGCTTTAGGAGTTGCGGTGATGATTATAACAATGGCTGTTGTAACGGGGTTTCAGCAACAAATTATTCATAAAATAACGACATTTACCGCACATCTTCAAATTAACGACTACGATCCAAATCAATCCTTGGAGCCAAATCCTATTGCCTTTGATAGTCAAATGCTACAAAACTTAAAGGATAATTCAAACGTTAAACATATTCAATCCTTTGCAACTAAAAATGGTATTCTGAAAACGAAGACAGAAAATGAAGGAGTTATTTTAAAAGGAGTTTCGGATGATTATGATTGGAATTACTTAAAACCTTATGTATCAGAAGGAACCGTGTTATCCATCAATAAAACAGATGTTAGCAAAGACATTTTTATTTCACAAACACTAGCCAATAAACTACACTTAAAATTAAACCAAAAATTATTGGTGTATTTTATGACGAAGAAAAAGCTAGAAGATACCACTTTTAATGGGCAAAATTACGTTGGCTACGAACCACGTGTAAAAGATTTTTACGTGAAAGGTATTTTCAATACTGGCTTCTCCGACTTTGACAAAAACTTGGTGTTTGTAGATTTAAAACAAATTCAAAAATTAAATTATTGGGGTAGCAATGAAGTAGCCGGCTACGAAGTTTACTTAAACGATTTTAATTTATTAGAACCATCTGCTGCTGAAGTAAATGATATTGTAGGTTATAAATATACCGTAGCAACCGTTAAAGAATTACAGAGTTCTATTTTTAGCTGGTTGGATATGATTGATGTGAATGCCGAAATCATTATTACTTTGATGATATTAGTGGCAGCCATCAATATGATTTCGGCTTTACTCATTTTAATTTTAGAACGTACTAACTTAATAGGAATTTTAAAAGCACTTGGATTAGCCAATGTTGACGTACGAAAAATATTTTTTCATGTATCCTTACAATTATTAATCAAAGGCTTGTTTTATGGAAACTTAATTGGCATTGGCTTTTGCTGGCTACAACTACAATTTCAATTCGCCACCTTAAATCCTGCTACTTATTATTTGGAGTTTGTTCCCATAAATTTATCAATCGTTCACATTCTATTAATTAATTTAGGAACCATCATTACATGCTTAATCATGATGTTTTTACCTACTTTGATTTTGAATAAGATTACCCCGATTAAAGCGATTCGTTTTAGTTAAATTTTGGATAATCAAAATATATAACTACATTTAACTATCCCCCATTTAAATTCAGTTTATGAAAAGACTTAATATTATAATTCTATTGGGGATATTACAACTTAGTATCTTCGCCCAACCATACATTCCTATGCCAACCACAAAAGCAGTTTGGACTATTTCTTCATTGGCACAAGGGGCAATTCATGGAATATACAAATACGCTATGTTTGGTGACACACTTATAAATAATGTGAACTACAAAAAAATATATGAAAATCATGATTTTAATTTTAATATCACTTCTCCTAATACCTATTACAGAGGTGCTATTCGTGAATTTGGAAAAAAGATTTATAAAGTTAATCCGGGAACAATCTCAGAAGGTATTTTATATGATTTCACACTTACTATTGGAGATACAGCAAGAAGTATAGATTACTTTGGTAACATCTTAAAAAAAAAGGTAACAGGTTATAATTTCATAGTTTTTAATGGCACAATGCACAGAAAATGGATTCTTCAAGGTGGAGAATACTGGCTCGAAGGTATTGGTAGTTCTTATGGTCTTATTAATCCTTTGGATGTGGGATTTGATTGGTGCGAATCCCTTGTATGTATGAGTATAGATGAAACTGTTAAATACCATAACCCCAATTCGGCTTGTTCAAACGGAACAGCGCCATACAACTGTGATGGTGGTTTTGTTTCTGTTAATGAACTTTCAAATGATAATTTAAAGACCACTATTTTCCCAAATCCATTTTCAAGTTCCGCTATAATAAAAACAAGTATCGAACTAAACAATGCCACATTAAAAGTATATGATATTCTTGGGCAAGATGTATTAACAGGTAATGGTGCCAAAAATAGTTGGTGTTTTTGATAAAAATAATTGTTATACTAGTCCCGTAAGTCAGAAGAGTAAATTAGCTCTGCTGGAGAGCAACTAATCAGCAATATGATTTACCACGAAAAATGAAAAGCCTTGTT
>CAITNS010000008.1 GCA_903893815.1 uncultured Bacteroidota bacterium | reverse complement strand
TTGCCCGAACGAAATTGCTCAAGGGTCTTTTTCTTTAAAGCTTCATAATCGAAGCTGTCTTTTTTATTTTCCATTTCTTAAACCGTGTGTTAAAGTTCTATTATTTTTTAACTTGACACAGTTTAATTTACATCCTCATTATTAAGACACCTGTCAGGTTTTTAACACCCGACAGGTGTTTTTTATTTCCCCGAAACCTTATAACCAATTTGAGTTCTTGGTTTTTCGTTTTCTTTCTTATCTAATAATTCATCCAAGTATTGAAATACGACTTCAATGTTTTTAGTATTGTTGTCGGTTTTCTTTCTCAGTTCTTCAATCCCTAAACGTAATTCTGTATTGTCGCTTAGCATTTGTCGTATTTTGGTAAATATTCTAATGATTTGAATATTTACAGAAATAGCCTTTTCGCTGTTTAGTACACTCGAAAGCATTGCCACACCTTGTTCGGTAAATGCAAAGGGTAAATACCTTAATCCCATTTTATCAGAATTGGAGGTCACAAATTGTGACCTCCAATTATTGAGTTCTATTTCAGTTAATTCGAACATGAAATCCTCAGGAAAACGTCCTAAATTTCTCTTTACTGCTTGTTTTAAAACTTTCGTTTCTACTCCATATAATTCTGCTAAATATCGGTCTAGCATTACTTTTTGGTTTCTAATCACATAAATTTTATTCATGACTAATTCGTCAGGAATCTTTAATAATTCGGCTCTCTTCATCATAATAATATATGATTCAAAGTTGAAAAATTTTATAGTAAGTGCTTGCTACATATTGTAGCATTTTAATTGGAGGAGTTAATTAGGCACCTCCAATTTTGTTTGAGTTCACAATTTGTGGCCTCAAAGATTTAAAAATAGACTTTCACTACATCATATCCGTATTTCAGAATCATGAGCGAAACAATGACAAGGAAAATAATCCTCACAAATCCATTCCCTTTTTTTAATGCTAAGTGGCTACCAATAAAACTACCAATGATATTAAAGATGGCAAGCAGTATGGCAAGATGTAAAATATAATTTCCTTCTTTTATAAAGACAATGAGCGCAGAAATATTTGTGACACAGTTTACGATTTTTGCGTAAGCTGATGCTTTTACAAACTCAAAACCTAAAACAACAACAAAACCTAACACAAAAAAACTCCCCGTTCCTGGTCCAAAAAAACCATCATAAAACCCAACTATTAATCCTATGCAGGAACCATACAATAGTTGTTTGTTCATTGGTAATTCTTTGGTTTCTATGGCGCCTAAATCTTTTTTTAAAAACGTATATACGGCAATAGCAATTAATATAATTAAGATGAGTGGTTTTAATACATTTGTATCAATATGATTGATGAATTGCGCACCTAAAAAGGAAGAGATAAAACAACTCAAGGCAATCACAAGCAATAATTTATAATTGAAAGTTATTTTTTTAGCATACTTAAATGCTGCAATGGATGTTCCTGCTAAGGCTGCAATTTTATTAGTGCCAAATAAAACAGGCAATGGCATTTTTGGAAATGTAATTAATAAAAAAGGAGTTTGTATGAGTCCGCCACCGCCTACAACAGCATCAATAAAGCCAGCTGTAAAAGCAGAAATGGCTAGCAGTATAATAGTAATTAAACCATATTCATCATATAAATCACTCATGCTCATACAGCGAATTAATTTTTTATTTAAGTAAAGCATAAAAAAACTCCTACTATGTTTTAGTAGGAGTTTTTTAAAATTTATTTATCTTTTAGAAATCAAATTTACCTCTGTGGTCTTCAATATTTGCTTTTGCTTTTAAAGCATCAAACAATTCATAATCCACTCGGCCACCATTTGTTCTTTCAATTTCTTGTTGTTTACCTTTAAAGTCTTGCGGTAATACTGCATCTTTTACAGATGATACTGCTACTACAAATACTCCATTATCTCCTTTAATAGCTTTGCTAGTAGCACCAGCTTTTAATGCAGCTGCAGTTCCAATTAAAGCATCTTCTCTTCCTATTGTAGCTACATTGTATGCAGAGAAATTTAAGTTGTCAGACGTTTCAGCTGTTAAGCCCATTTTACTCGCGATATCCGTAATTGATTTAGAGGCCCCTGCTTTTGTTTCAAATTCTTTCATAAATGCCTCTGCTTTTTTATCGCGAATTGCTTTAGCAGTTACATCTTCTTTTACATCTTCTAATGGAGCAATTCCTTTTTCTTTAATAGAAACTAAATTTGCTACAATAAAACGATCTTTAAATTCAAACACTGGAGAAATTTCTCCTTTTTTTGCTTTATAAACCCAACGCACTAAATCTTTAGCTGATTCTAAACCTGGCAATGTTTTATCACCTTCTTTAATATTTTCAGCAATACGTTTGTTTAATTTTTCAGTATCAATGCTTTTGTTAAATGCATCTGCTGTTTGATTTTTTCCAGAAAAATCACTTGCAATTTTATAGTATTCTTGGTTAGTTTCTCCACTAGGGCCAATTAACTTAGTAATTTGAGCAACTGTATAAGAATTGTGACGTGTTTTAGATACATTTAATACCTCAATAATATGGAAACCAAATTGAGTTGGTACAACGGTGATGTTTCCAACTGTTCCTTGTAAACCAGCATTTTTAAATGGATCAACAAAACCTTTGTTCTCATCAAACCATCCATAGTCTCCACCTTTTTCAATTGAACCTAAGTCGTCAGACATTGTTTTTACTAAAGTATCAAACTTAACCGCTTTAGCTTTTAACAAAACTAACAAACTATCAGCAATACGTTTAGCAACTTCAGGTGTACGAGTTGTTTGTGTTTTTTGACTTTGTAAACCAATTAAAATGTGACGAACTTTAGCAGAGTCAGCAATTGATTTAATATCAGATAATTTATAAATTTTTACAAAAGTTCCTTCAACATAAGGGCCGAATACTTTTCCTTTTGGAGCTGTAAACACAGTTGAATCTGAAATAATCATATTTTTTTTACCATAGCTAGAAATGCTAACTTGTCCGCCTTCGCTTTCAGCAGCTATATAAGAAGAATCTTCTGCAGCTGTTTTTGTTTTAAAATCATCAGTTGCACGTTGAGCATCTTTCATGATAGCTTCGTAATCTGCTTTTGAAGGCATCACATCATAAGCAACATACTCAATTGTGCGAGAAGCATCAGATACTTTGTAAGCGCTTTGGTGTTTGTTATAGTATGCCGAAATTTCTTCTTCAGTTACTTTTACTGTAGAATCTGCAACATCAGCATAACGCTTCATAACGAAAGAAGCATTTACTTGTTTGTTTTGAGCAATGAATTGATCTTTAGCTTCTGCTTTAGTCACGTATAACCCTTTTTTGATTAAGTTATTATATTTTTCTGCAGCACGAATTTCTAAAACTTGTTTTTCTAATTGTTTCCAGAATTTTTCTTGCTCTGCATTCATTTGTCCAACCCATTGATTTAATTTTACTAAATCTAATGTACCATCAGGACGAGCAAAACCTTCGTAAACTTTACCAGTTTGTTGGTCGGTTAATTGTTGAATAACTGATTGATGTGGGTGAACTAACATTAAATCGTATAACTCATCTTCCGATACATAAATACCTAATTTTTTGTATTGAACTTTAATTACTTTATCATTAATCATCTGACTCCAAACAGATTCAATAATCTGTTCTTTCATTTTGTCATCAATTACCTGATTTGGATTTGATTGCTGAATTTGAGCAATTTGTTCGTTTACTTTTGCGCTGAAAGCGGGATAATCAATTTGATCACCATTAATTTTACCAACTTCTAAATCTTGACCAGAGAATAATGCTCCGCCAGAGCCTAATAAACTCTCTAAAATAAAGATTACCAAGGCTAAACCCACTATACCAACTAAAAGGCCAGTTTTACTACGTATTTTTTCTAAAACGCTCATATTTGTTTATTAATTTAAGGAAGGCAAAGATAGAATTATTGCTGAAAAATGAAAAATTAATTACAAATAATTTTAGCAGCTAATTCCTTTGCTTGATGCCTGATTTCGGGCACTGCAGTACTTTCCCATAAAATACCTTTTAGTGGTGGTCCAAGTGTGTAAAAATCGGGCGAAATTTCTCCGTTTTTGGTAGCATTTATGCCATAATGGATAGAATCTGGAGTAAAAATCTTGTTTTTTAGCAGATTTTGTACTAAAACAGCTGGTATTTTCAAATAGTCAGATTCGGGCCCTGTACAATTGATAATGAACTCTGTTTTAAAAGATTGCTGGCCTATTTTTGAATCAGAAAAATGTATTTCAAATACATCATCCATTGACTTAATATCAACTAATCTTCCTTTTACAAGATGGATAATGTGAGATGATTCTAATTTTTTAAGAATTGCCATGCTTTCACTTGGCGCTCGATGCCTAGCAACACCCCATTTGTGGCGTAAATGCCTTAAAAATTGCTGCTTTTCGTTTAAAGAAAAATTTATCCAAAAAAATGGTAAATAAGGTCTCATCACATCAATAACACTTTGAGAATTTAAGTGTTCTGTTTTTGCTTTTTTTAATTGCTGATTTACAAGAGAAAGTAGTTCTTGTAATTGGTACAATTTATTTTCTTCAATAAATGGTTTTACGCTAGGTAAAGCATTCTCTGCGTGTGCTTGAGGTATGTATGCATGAGGAGAAATAATATTTATTTTGCCAGAAAATGAATGATGATGAAGGCTAATTAATACATCAATCATCGTTAAGCCAGAGCCAATAACGGTTATGTTTTTTTTAATAATTGCTTTTTCAATTATAGTTGAGTGAAAAGCATTTTGAAAGTAGTTTTCAGATTCAATAAATTTTTTTGAAACTGAACGAGGATGAGCTGGTAAAAAATTACCAAGCGCTATAACTACTTTTTGTGCTGTATAAGTTTGAGTGGTTGTTATTTCAAATATATTTTCTTTTTTTTCAATATCAATGACTTCTTCTGCAATTTGCTGAATGGTTATGAATGGATTTATGTTTTTTAAATCATTAAATGTAGCTAGCACATATTCTCCAAATAGTTTTCGAGGCGCAAAATCATGACTACTATATTGCGGATAATTGTGTGTTAACCAATTCACAAAATGATTTGGTTCATCTACAAATATCGACATGTTATTTGCACGTACATTTAGCAGATGTTGTTCATCAGTAGTAGAGTAAGCTAAGCCCTTGCAAAATTGATTTTTTGCATCAAACCAAATAATGTGTAACAGATTCTTACTTTGTTTTATGAGATTTAAAACAGTTAAAGTGCCGCTAATACCGCCGCCAACTATGGCAATGGTGTTTGTCATTTTCGCGGTTCGTTATTGGCTAATCGGTCTTGGTTTTTACGCTGGTATCTTCTTAACAGATACATGGTTGAGGCAATGATAAATACAAACACAAAATATAAAGCACTATCGTTATCTTTAATGATTAAAAAATAAACAGAAATTCCCGCACACAAAAAGGCTGTTATTAGCCAAATGATTTCTAGTATTTTAAAAAATTTGCTCATCGTTTTTATAAGTCTTTATCTTCTATTCTTATCGTTCCAGTTACTTCTTTAATTTCGTATTGCGTAAAATCCTGATTCGCTTCAAGTCCCTTACCCATAATAATTTCTTTAGCGGTAGTTATTTTTACAAAGGCATCGGATGTGATTTTCTTTTTTTGTTCGTCCCAAATTAAATGTTCGGTATTTAATTTTTCTCCGTTTACATTAACGACCTCTACATTATATTTCACTTCCATTTTTTTACTTAGCTCGTAACGCACTCCATAGTCAGCTTTTAGTGTAGTGGCTTCTTTTCCTTTTTCATCATAAAAAATTACAAATAAACCTTGAGGCATTATCGTTACAGGTTCCTTTACATCTTTTTCATACTTCTGCATTTGTGGTGTTAGAAGTTTGATTTTTAAAACAGTAGAATCAGAATACAACATAGTAACGTCTTTACCCGTTAAGGCAGGCATCACCACTTTTTTACCAAGGGCCATAATTTCATTTCTGTCGGTTTGACAAGAAGTGATAACGAAACACGCCACCATTAAAAGAAACAGTAAACTTCTATTTTTTAATGATAGCATAAGAATGGATTAATCGTATTTGTATTTAATAAACCAACGTTTATTAAATGTAAAGCCTAACACTAAGCGAACATATTCTTCCTGTAACAAGTTGTTTGAGATAGTTCCCATTTTACCGTATTGAGCGGATATATTGATGATAGCAATATCATCAAAACGACCAACGCCTACAGGTAATCCTAAGCCAGCAGAAATAAAGGCATTACTAATGGCTGTATTTTTTAAATCTAAATAACCATCAGAATAAGAAACGCCTAAACGATATTGAATTCTTTTGATATAATTAGAAGTTCCGAATGCTAATTTATTTGGAACATAATTTAATCCAGCAGAAACTCTGAAACTGTTTTTGAAATCGGTGCTAGGAGCATTAAAATATTTAAAACTTTTCCAGTTGGTAGTTGCGGCATCCATTAACACCGTTAATTTTTCTCCTTTTTTAATAGATAAACCAACGCCCATTTCTAAGGGTAATGTAATAGTTCCTGCAATATCTTGTGAATTAAGAACAGTATCCTTTGGTCTTTCCACACCAAAACCATCTAAGGCATAGTTGTAAATTATATTACTTTGTTTGGCGTTAATTTCGGATGGAGTGTTTAAGAAGAAACCTACACCAATTTTTATTTTTTGTTTCAATTCACGACGATTTCTATAGGATACTACTGAGTCAGCAGAATAGGTTTTATAGGTATCACGGTATTTGCCGCGCACTTTAGTTGAATCAATGGTAAAGTGTGTTTGTAAGCCGCCATTAAATGTAAAATCATTTACTTGAATGGCACGTTGTCTTTTTGAATTATAATAAGTAACAGAGCCAGGATAAATAATATTGGTTGACTGATTTATTGTGCCAAATAAGTAATTACCAGTAACCCCAATTGATAATTCAGATAGTAATTGCTTGCCTATTTTTTTACGTTTATACTTTGCAGTTTCTTTGTATTTAATTAGTGTATCAGCTAATGCAGAGCGTTGAAATTTAGAAAATTGTTTGTAAAATGGTTTAACTCCTGTGCCTAAAAATACTTTATTAATTCCGCCATCTCCTTCAAAAATATAGTTCATGGTTCCAGCAACTGTATTTTCTTGAGTAGAACTAATTTTGTATCCTACAGTACTGTAAGGCATAATACCAAAGGCCATTCCTCCAAATCGTTTTAAAGGGAAGCCGAATGACCCGTATGAGAAATTGATATTCTTTTTCCTTACTGCTGCATCTGCATTTCCAATTTTTGTAAATTGAGCTTGACCACCAATTTCTAGAGTCGTTAATCTCAAACCAGCTAATCCTGCTGGATTGGCAGCATTAATAAAAAATGGAGCAATTGTATCTTGATGATAGGCGATAAACGAACCTCCCATGGCAGATGAAGTGGCAAAAGTTTGTAGGTTTAATTCGCCCATGCCATAACGAGAATAAGGGCTTGAGGTTAAAATTTGAGAATAGGATAATGTGATCGTACTTAAAAAAGTAAGTGTAAAAATGAATGTCTTCAAAAAAGAAATATGTTTATTTATGTTCACTATTATAATTTAAAATATCGTTTAATCCTTTTATAACCAAATTTTGGTGGGCAAAGATGCTATTTTTTAACCGTTTTGCCAAGTATTCGCTATCTCCTCCAGTTAAAACGCAAATTATGTCGGTAAATTGCAATTTATATTGGCTAATAATACCATCAATTTCAGCTACACTGCCATTTAAAACCCCCGATAAGATGGAGTTTTGAGTGTTATTGCCAACTAGTTCATTATATGAAAAATTTGCTTCAACTAAAGGTAATTTGCTTGTAAATGTTTGGAGCGCCTTCAATTTCATTCGGATGCCTGGTGAAATGCCCCCACCCAAATATTCGTTTTTGCTGTTTGTGAAGTTATATTTGATACAAGTGCCTGCATCTATTACCAAGACATTGGCATTTGGATATAGGAAATACGCGCCAACTGAAGCCGCCAATCTATCAGAACCAAGCGTAGAGGCTGATTGGTATAGGTTTGTTAATGGTATTTTAGTTTCAGAATTGAATATGATAGTTGGGATGATAGCATTTAAAGCTGAGTAGAAATCTTCTTGCTCTTTTACCACAGTTCCAATAATCGCTCTTTTTGCTTTAGAAATAAAGGCCTTGTCTGATAAAATAGCATTTACATTGTCATAAACTTTGCTTTCAAACAGAGTTTCGCCATTAAATAGAGCTGCTTTAACTCGTGTATTGCCAATATCTATAATTAAATTCAATGTTTATAAAAGTAACTAAATACCTCATATCTAGTTTTAATTTAAGATTTTTTAATATTTCCTTTTGCAGTATAAATAATTCTCTTAAATTTGCAGCCCGAATATGTTGGTGCCTTAGCTCAGTCGGTAGAGCAACAGACTGAAAATCTGTGTGTCCCTGGTTCGATTCCTGGAGGCACCACAAAACCCGCTCAAACGAGCGGGTTTTTTTGATTTATATAATGAATAAAACCCAGCAAATATTAATGATTGGAGCTGTTTGGCCAGAGCCTAACTCTTCTGCTGCTGGTAGTAGAACGCTTCAGTTAATTGAAGAATTTCAAAAATTAAATTGGAAAATAACCTTTGCTTGCGCTGCTGCTGATAGCGAGTTTAGTATTGATTTTGAGAAATATGGCATAGAAAAAATAACCATTGAGTTAAATAATAGCAACTTTGATGAGTTTGTTAAAACACTTCAACCGAGCATTGTTTTATTTGACCGATTTATGATTGAGGAACAGTTTGGTTGGCGTGTTGCCGAAAACTGCCCAAACGCACTCAGAGTTTTAGATACCATTGATTTGCATTGTCTGAGATTAGCCAGACAGAAAGCATTTAAAGAAAAACGGAATTTTACAATCGAAGATTTATACAGCGATACCGCGAAGCGTGAAATAGCTAGCATTTACCGTTGCGATTTGACCTTGATGATTTCTACTTATGAGATGGGTTTGCTTCAAACATTTTTTAATATCGATAGTAATCTACTTCATTACACTCCTTTTTTATTAAACCCAATTACCGAAAAGCAAACAGCGAATTGGCCTTTATTTGAAGATAGAAAGCATTTTGTAACCATTGGCAATTTTTTACATGAGCCTAATTGGAATGGCGTTTTGTATTTAAAAGAAGATATTTGGCCTTTAATAAGAAAGCAATTGCCTGATGCAGAATTGCATATTTATGGCGCTTATCCTTCACCTAAGGTAACTCAATTACATCAACCTAAAGAGGGTTTTTTAATTAAAGGAAGAGCAGAGAGTGCGCAAGAAGTCATGCTTAATGCTAAAGTATGTTTAGCGCCTTTGCGTTTTGGCGCAGGGTTAAAAGGAAAATTAATTGACGCTATGGAATGTGGAACACCAAGCGTAACCACAAGCGTTGGAGCAGAAGCAATGCATGCGGAGTTAGGCTGGGGAGGCTTAATAGCGGATGATATACAAGAATTTGCAAATGGTGCTGTTAATTTATACACGGATAAAACAACATGGTTAAACGCACAGCAAAAAGGTGCCGAAATTATTAATCATGTTTTTGATAAAGAGCTTCATTCGAAATTATTGATTGAAAAATTGGAGCAAGCGGAAAAAAAACTTGATACACATCGTCACAAAAATTTTATAGGCTCCATGTTAATGCATCATACCATATCAGGAACAAAATACATGTCGCGTTGGATAGAAGAAAAAAACAAAAAGCCATTGTAATTTACAATGGCTTTTTGTTTTAAAATCTATGACAGATGTTTAATCATTATTATTTCCAGTGAATCTTAAAATCATATAAAGTAAAGAGGCTATGGCACCTAAAGCTGCTACTATGTATGTATAGGCAGCCCATTTTAAGGCGTCTTTAGCGTCTTCATGTTCGGAACCATAGGTTATTCCAGCACTGTTTAGCCATACTAATGCTCTATTACTTGCGTCAATTTCTACTGGTAAAGTTACAATGGTAAATAGTGTAATTGCAGATTGAAGGATAATAAATAAAAGCATCACTGTATTTCCCAAATGAGGCATACTGTAAAATGCGAATGCTAAAACAAATGATAATATCCCCATAATTGTAGAGGCAATTTGAACTGCCGGAACCATTTTACTTCTTAAGGTTAACCAAGTGTAAGCTGTAGCATGTTGAACAGCGTGTCCGCACTCATGCGCTGCAACAGCTGCCGCCGCAACATGTTGCCCGTGATACACATCATGACTTAAATTTACGGTTTTGTCTTTTGGATTATAATGATCGGTTAATTGACCATCTACACTATGTATTTTCACATCAAAGATGCCGTTATCTCTTAGCATTTTTTCTGCTACTTCTTTACCACTAAATTTACTCACTAATCTTTCTTGAGAATATTTGGCAAACTTTGATTTTAATCTGGAGCTAACCAGCAAACCAATAAGCATGAAAATGCCACTTATCACCATTAAGCCAATATTGTAATGCATCATTTCTTAAAAATTTAAATTGTTTATTTGAGTACAAAGGTATTCATTTTTGAACCCATGTATTTCTAAAAAATGCTAAAATTGTTATTAGAATCGAATCATAAGCTGAAACAAAAACATGCGTGGCGGACGAACATCGCCTGGCCTTAAGCTATATTCTGCATTTAAAATATTGTTTACAATAACAGATGCTTTTACTGCTTTTGATACTTGATAGGAGATTCTCGCATCATGAATCCAATCTCCGCTCCATTTTGCAATTTCGTAATCACCAATGGTTACATAAGTTGTATTTTTATGACTTGCTCTGTACTCTTTTAGGCCAGGAATAATATAAGTTGAAGGAATCTCATCCCAATTTACACCGTTAGGAATGTCGTTATATTCATGTAAAATACTTTGTTCAAAACGTCTATCCACATTTTCCATATAACTATAAAACCTCGTGCTCCAACCTATAGATAATTTCTTATAATCTAACTGAATATCTGCTTTAAATAATTGTTGATTTCTGTATTTTAATACTTTTAATCCTTCTATTCCAAGCGTGTCAACTTTAGGATCGTAATTTAAATAAATAGGATTAGTGTATGTAAATCCAATTAAGGTAGACACGTTAATTGGCCCCATTTTTCCTGTTCCAGATATCGATGCATCTATACCATTTATTCTGGCCTTACCAACGTTTTGAGATTTGAATCCTGCTTTATCAATATCTAAGTAGAATAACCCTGTTTTGTTACCATATATATCAAAGGTAAATTCAACCATGTCGCTATACTCTGTCCAAAAGCCTGCTATATCTAAAAAACCTTTAAAATTAAATAATTTAAATCCTTGCTTAATACCTATTTCAGCACTCCATCCTCGCTCTGGCTGAAGCGATGGATTTGGATAAATTTGTAAGGCACTTACACTTGTGCTAATATATTTTTCGGCAATAGTTGGAAAACGATACCCTTGACCATAAGATGCGCGTAAAAATGTGTATTGCAATAATTGATAATTCATACCTGCTCTAAACACGGGTTGAAAGGGTAAATTATTTATTTTAGGTGTTAAATATCCTCTTGTGTATGATGTATCAATTCTATTGTACTCGCCTCGCAAACCAACTGAGGTGGTTAGCTTTTTGTATTTATAGTCAAACTGGGCGTATCCAGCATAATTTTTACCTGTATGCCTTCCGTATAATGAATCTGCAATAACCTGTTGCTCCATATAAACAGCACCATAAGTCATGGTAAAATTATTTTTGAAACGTTTTTGATATTGAAATTCATTATAATACAATTCAGCTCTTGAGCCTTGGTTCTTGTCATTGTTGTTATTGGTTAAATAATAACGAGAGCGTAAACTAAATTTACCACCTTTTTTAGTGAAGTAATTTATATATGGATCTATATTACAACGTTGGTTTGTAAATCTTTGAATATTCAATCCTTGAGGATGGTAAACAGAATCGGCATTTTGCCATAAGAAAAATAAACCACCTCTAGTTTCCATCATATTAGTATTTAATCCAATAGCTAAACCAGGTATTTTTTTAAAGTTGTAGCGTAAATTCATGTTGAATCTTCCGCGTTTTTCAGTTTCTAAATAACGGTAGCCTTCGTCGTTAAACATATGTCCACCTAAAACTAAATCTAATTGACCAATTTTTTCGGAATGAGAAAAATTAACACCAGTTTGGTTTTGGCTTGTACCTTTCCACCATTTGTATTTTAAATTTTTCGGAGCATCATAGGTGGCTAAAAACATAGATACTGTGGTTTGTGGTTTGTCTTTAGCGTAAGCGGTTCGCATATTAATAACTCCATTCATGGCTGAAGAACCAAATAAGGCAGAGGCAGCGCCTTTTATAACCTCAACTTGTTCTAAGTTTTCTAACGGTAAATAATTCCATTTAATGTCTGCCGCATCCGCACTAATCATTGGCATTTCGTCAACTAACATCAATACTCTTGTACCTGCGCCATAGCTATACCCACTTCCACCACGTATACTTGCTTGTCCATCAGAAACCACAACGCCTGGCACTTGGTTCATAATAATATCTAAACTTTGTGACGCTTTATTTTCAATAATGGCAGGCTTAATCACCTCCATACTCACGGTAACGTCTGATAATTTTTGCTCAAATCTACCAGCAGAAATAACTACTTCATCCAGCAATTGATTTCCATTTCCTAAAGAAATACTAACCTCAATAGTATCATTTCCTTTTACAATAATGGGTTGAGAGTATTTTTGGTAACCAACAAGGTCACATTCTAATGTGTGATTTCCTTCCGCGGTTGTCATATAAAAAATACCTTCTATATCAGCCGCTACACCTTTTGCTTTATCTAAAACGACTACAGCTCCAGGTAATGACTCATTATTTGCTTTATCTTTAACAACCCCTTTAACAACACCTAGTGTTTGAGCATAAATTTGACATGTATAAAAAAATGCCCCTGTTAAAATATATTTAATGTTTTTAATCATAATCTGTTTAATTTTACGAACACAATATAATAATTAACTATTATTTAACAAATGTCATTTGTCGATTTAACATATCAAATTGGGCTAACTCTATTAGATGGCGTTGGTGATGTTTTAGCTAAAAATTTAGTGGCCTATTGCGGAAGTGCCGAGCAAGTGTTTAAAACGAGCAAAGGTCAACTCGAAAAAATACCGGGTATTGGCACTTATACATCTGCCGCTATCCAAAAGAGTAAATCAGTTTTGGAAAGAGCGGAACAGGAAGTGAGTTTTATCAATGATAATAAAATACAAGCTTTATTTTTTACAGATGCAAATTTTCCACAACGTTTAAAAAATTGCAGTGATAGCCCGGTGATGCTTTATTATAAAGGTAATGCTGATTTAAATACTGAAAAAATTATAGCTGTTGTTGGCACTCGAACTCCTTCGCTATATGGAAAAGAAATGACTGAAAAATTTATTTCAGAATTAACAAATAGTGGTTGTTTGGTAGTTAGTGGTTTAGCTTACGGCATTGATATTACGGCTCATAAATCATCATTAGATAACGGTTTGAATACTGTGGGTGTTTTAGCTCATGGTTTAGATAGAGTTTACCCGTCTGTACATTCTAATTACGCTGCAAAAATGATTTCGCAAGGAGGATTGTTAACTGAGTTTATAAGTGATACAAACCCTGATAAGGAAAATTTCCCTAAAAGAAATAGAATTGTAGCTGGCATGTGTGATGCCTTAGTTGTAGTTGAATCTAAAAGAGGAGGAGGAAGTTTAATTACGGCTACAATTGCCAATTCTTATAATAAAGATATTTTTGCTTTTCCAGGTAGGGCAGGAGAAGTTTTGAGCGAAGGATGCAATGGGTTAATTAAGTCTCACAGAGCCAATTTAATCGAAAGCATTGCCGATTTAATGTATATAATGAATTGGAATCAGGAAGTAAAAAAGAAGAAAACGAATCAAATTCCTTTACTTTTTAAGTTATCTGACGAAGAGCAATCTATTGTTAATGCTTTTGAGAATAAGAGTCAATTGCATGTTGATGAAATTTGTTACGCTACTAATTTCCCTATTAGTAAAACTTCAGGACACTTGTTACAATTAGAATTTTCAAACGTCATTAAATCACTTCCAGGAAAAATTTATCAGTTAAATCGTTAAACAAAAGTTTCGAAAAAGCTGATATTTCTCAGACTTAGCACAAACAGAAATAATCTTTTGGCTATTGTATTACATACAAAAACAGTGTAACTTTACTCAAAAATAAATTATGCTAACTACTAATGTAGATGTTCTTGTTATTGGTGCAGGCCCTGCGGGATCGATAGCTGCAAGTATTATTAATAAGGCTGGTTATAAAGTTCGAATCGTAGAAAAAGAAAAATTTCCTCGTTTTGTTATTGGTGAAAGTTTATTACCAAGAGTGATGGATCATCTGGAAGAAGCTGGGTTATTAGAGGCAGTTAAGAAAGCAGGTTTTCAGGAAAAATTTGGAGCTAAGTTTGTGCGAGGCGATGAGGTTTGTGATTTTAATTTTAAAGATCAATTTAGTAAAGGTTGGAATTGGACTTGGCAAGTACCGCGTGGCCATTTTGATAAAATTTTATCAGAAACTGCTGCTTCTATGGGAGTTGATGTTCAGCACGAAATGGCTGTAAAAGATATTAAGTTTCATGGTACCAATTCAACCATTACTGTTGTAAATAAAGAGGGTGCAGAAGAACAAATTGAGGCAAAGTTTATTGTGGATGCAAGTGGTTACGGCCGAGTTATTCCTCGTATGTTTGGCTTAGACAAACCGTCAAACTTCGATCCTCGAAAAACACATTTTACGCATTTTAAAGATTTAAAACGCCCAGAAGGAATTGATGGGAATCGTATTACAGTGGTTGTTCATCAGCAACGTACTTGGATTTGGATTATTCCTTTTTCAAACGGAATTACGTCGGTTGGTTTTGTAGCTGATCCCCAATTCTTTAAAGATTATCCAGAGGATGCAGTAGAAAGAATGAGAGGTATTATCAACGCCGACATTCATACCAAAGAGCGTTTTGGAGATGCAGAAATGGTGTTTGAACCTCGTACAATTGAGGGATATGCTATTTCTACCAAACAATTATATGGAGATGGTTTTGTATTATGTGGTAATGCAACTGAATTTTTAGATCCAGTGTTTTCCTCAGGCGTTACTTTTGCCATGGAATCAGGAAATAAAGCGGCTAAACTTGTCATAGAAACTTTAAAAGGAAACACAGTAGATTGGCAAAAAGACTATACAGATTATATGATGCAAGGCATTAATACCTTTAGATCTTATGTTTCAGGTTGGTACGAGGGCGATTTACATGAAATTTTCTTTTCCGAAAATCCAGATCCAGAAATTAAAAAACAAATTTGTTCGGTATTAGCTGGTTATGTTTGGGATTTAGAAAATCCATTTGTGAAAAAACACGATAGAGCTTTAAAGTCATTAGCAAATGTTATTCGATTAAATAAGCAAAAATCAGTAGCCTAAATGTTTTTAAATACAAAAAAAGCCATCAGTAAATTTACTGATGGCTTTTTTATTTGTTAGAAAAACTCTTACTTTCTAAATACGGTAATAAAGCCTGAATATTTTTTATCCTGAGGAACATCAATTACATAAAAGAATGTGCCATCAGAAACGCCATCGCCTTTCCATTCATTATCATAATTGGTGCTTTCAAACACTTTTACTCCCCATCTATCAAAAATAGTTACACTTGTATTTGGGTGATATTCTATGTTTTTGATTTTAAAATAATCATTTGCTAAATCTCCATTTGGAGTAATGACGTTTGGTATTTCAACTTGGCAAGGAGGTAATACATTGATGATTTGAATATCAGATTGCTGATAACCGCAGCTATCTGTTATCACCACTTGTATTGGATAGTTTCCTTCATTTGCAGGAGTAGTTGACGATAAACCTGAAGTATTTGAAATACTATTGTTATTAGGTAATAAGAACCATTGGTAGTTGTAATTAGGATATCCACCGCTTGATGCTGATGATAAAGTAAATGGAGTATTACCACATAAAGATACCGAATCAACAATGGCGATATTTAATGTATTTGGCAAAACAACAATTACATCATTGTCATTTGCTTGATATGAACAACTATCCATTACACTCACCTGAACAACATATGTTCCACCGCTAGAAGGACTTGTATAGTTGAGTGTTGGAGTATTTGCTACCGGAATAGAGTTAACTGTCCATGTATAGTTGTAAATAGCATGACCACCAGTTATAGTTGCGTTTAAATCTAATGGTTTGTTAGGACAAGTAAGAATTGAATTTGTAATAGCAACCCCTAAATCATTCACAAAGTTTTTAACGACTACTGTATCAGAGGTTGGCATAGCACATACGCCGTTAACAGTAACTACTAAAGTTGTAGTAACGTTACTATTTGTAGTATAGCTGGCTGTACTATTGGTTCCTGGAGCAGGAGCGTTAGTTGGTAATTCTGTCCAAGCATAAGTATATGGTGTGCCTGCATTTCCAGTTGTTGATGAACCTGCAACAGGATTAAATGTAAATGGTTGATTTAAACATTTAGTGACATCTGATAATGGAGTAATAATTAAGTTTGCCATTGGAATTACATTTACGGTGACGATTGCGCTATCAGGTAAGCTACTAGGGCAAGGAGAGTATCCTATAACCATGTATGTATTTGTGCCAATTGCTGGAGGTGTAACTGTAATACTAGATGAGGTAGCTATAGGTTGTAAAGGGCCACCTACACCATTTTGGTAGAACCAATTGTAGTTAAATGCGCCACCTACAGATAAATCAGTTGTATTTCCTTCACAAAGCAAAGTATTTGTTATAGATGCAGTTATGCTAGTTGTAATAGGTGGATATAAAATTGCCATAGTTTGTGTAACTACACAACCACCAATAGGATTTGTTACAGAAAACGTATAAACTACATTTCCACCTGCTGGAGGAGTTGCAAAAGTTGGTTCTACTTTTAACGAGTCGTTTCCAAAATTTGCAGTAATAGTTCCATTTGACGACACACTTACGGTATAAGCAGAAGGTATAGATGCCCCACAGTTTCCAAATTGTACATTTGGTCTGTTTGTAGAAGTAATACCAGCGTTAGTAGTCATACAAGCAACAGTTCCGTCACTGTTAAAATATCTTACAGAATTGAAAGAAGTAACTGTATATGGAGTTGACGAGTTATTTGTCCAAGATGGATTAGTAATACTATTACATACATCAATTAAAATGTTTGAAACACCATCCCACTCATAAGCATTTGCAAAATTATAAGTATTCCAGCCAGTTGTAATATTAGCAGTTGGTGCGTAATACACTTGAATCAATCCTATATTATCAAATGTTGTTGAGGTTAAGGCAACATCATTTGTACATTTCATTTTAATAGTAAAATCTGGGTAGCTAGTTGTTCCATTTATTGTTGCCACATTAAATGAAATACTTGAAATTTTACCTGCTTGAACGCCTGCTGCTAATAACTCAGATGCTCTATATAAAATTTGATGTCTGGTGTTTCTATAAAAATTACCATAAACAGCAGGGTAACTTGTTGTGGTATTTACTAATGTACCATTCCCTATTTGTATACTGTTTGGTGTTGCGCATGAACCAGAAGAGGATAAGCCACAACTAGATGGTGCTGTTTCTCCAAAATTAAAATTGAAGGTAACTGCCTCAGGGAAACAAGTAACAGTGTTGGTTGGTGTAATTGTAAAGTTTGTTGGAATCACCCCAACGGTTACCGTATTGTTATAAATACATAAACCATCGCTAATAACCGCTGTGTAAGTTCCAGGCGCTAAAGTTGTTAACGATACAGATGTTGCTGAACTATTAGTGGTATTAGTTATAGTATTTGCTGCTGTTGGTCCAGTAACTAAGTAACTATATGGAGCAGAAAAAGGAGTACTTAAGTTTAGTACAGTTGTTCCGTTACTATCATTAGGGCAAACATTAGTTGTATTTGAAAAATAAGAGCTTCCACCTGCCACTAAGTTTAAAGTATAAGCTATGGAATCTCTACAACCTTGCGGATTATTATATACAGCTGTATAAATATCTCCAGCAATTGCATTAGTAATGTATAAAGTGTCGTTTGTGCCTATTGGTGCTGGTAGTAAAACATTGTTTTGGTACCAAGAATAGGTGTTTCCACCAGGTAAAGGAATGGAAGTGGCATTGCCACAAAAAGGTTTGTTTTGAGCTAGAAAAAATGGAGGAGACACACCAACCGATAAGTTGGCAGACGCCTGACCGCAGGTGGTTGAGGAAACGAGAACGCTGTACGTACCAGGGGCTAAGCCAGTTGCTACTTGAGAATTTGAAACAACAGCACCAGTTACTGTATTTGTCCACGTATACGTATAAATACCATTACTACCATTGGCTTGAACAGAAGCTGTACCAGAGTTGCCTCCAGCGCATGAGCTTGTTGAATTTAAATTAATAATATTAACGGTTGTAAAACCAATATTTACAGTTTGTGTCAATGCGCATCCACCTGGCGAAACCATGCTTACAGAGTAAGTCGTTCCAGGAACCGCAGGAGTTTGAATTAGTGTGTCATTTGTTGCGCCTGTAATTAAATTTCCACTTGGATCAAACCACTGATAGTTAGTAAATCCTGTTGGTGCTACTAAAGTTGCGAAGTTAGATCCTGAACACATGTTAGCATAAGGTGTCCCAATACCGCCACATTCTGCATCAACATATGCGTAACCCCAGTGTCCACCTAGTGTACAACCTCCAGTTTCAAAATTAATAGAAACGTTTGTTCCTGAAGGTAAAGTAGATAAATCTACAGAGTAATATTGCCATTTTCTATAAAATGTTGGATCAAAAGTACTACCTACAACCGATTGCATTAATGAATCTGAAGGCAACGAAGATTTTGGATTAAATGTATAAGAAGTACAACCTGGTAAAATTGCTCCAGTTCCTTCATTTCTAACTTCTACTTTAAAATAAGGAGATTCTTCTACAGCGTGGCCAGATGGATTTTGCAATACAACCGCATAACTGAAAGATAAACGTTGATTTGTTGCAGAAGATGTTGTTATATATTTTAAACGACAGGCTCTGTAATTTGAATTTTCACCGTTCATTCTCACAGAAACTGGATCGAAACTAAAAGGACTTACGTAAGGTATCTGCGAAATGGTTTGAGTACCAACAGCTTTACACGCATTAGGATCGTATCCGCTAATACCTAATAAATTTGGTTGAATAGGCGGTAACGACATGATGGTGTGGTAATTGATTGTGTTATTTGGCAAAGTATTATTTCCCGCCGTATTAACAATGGTAGCACCAGTAGATGTATAAATAGGATTTCCGCCAACAGGACCATTGGCAACAGTTCCTATGCCACCTGTCCAGCCATTAAAGTTATATTGTTCAAAGCCCATATTAGGGCAACCTAAACTCATAGGTTTGTTTGGCTCTAAATAAATAACAGTTTCCTGAATGCCAGGTGTGACAGCTTGCTCATATGGTGAATGTTTATGGCTTTGTTTTGCCAAAGCTTGTTTTGAAGCAAAATCATTCTTCAAAAATTTAACATAACCTTCAATTTCAGAAGCTTTAATGCCTTTAGCTTTTGCTTGTTCACGCGCAGCGTTTTCATCAAAATGATAAGCATCTGCTTTTTTAGTTTGAGCTATTACTGTTTGCGAAAAGCTTAATGTAATCAAGGCAATTGCGATACATAATATTTTTTTCATGTTTTATTTTTTATTTTTATTTTAAAATCTGTAGTTAATATGGAGAAATTGATTAAATAACTTCTAAAAACTTAATTTTAAACATTTTATCCTAAACCAAATATAAAACCTTTTTTTTAATTTAACAATTATTATACCTTACATTATTATGTATTTATCTGTTAAAAAAGGCCCTTTATGGTATTTCTATTATTTTGGACAAAATTTTTCAGTCTAGGAAGCAGTTTAAATTTATATCGTAAAAATTTTTATGATTTATTTTTGAGCGAATTGCGAAGCAATCAACGATTCAGATTTAAAAAATAAAACAAACTGAGTTAAACGAGGCGAATTTTGCAGAAATAGTTTCCTACTATCTCGAAAAATTTAACGAATTTATAGCCAAAAAGATACATAACAAAATTATTATATAAATTTTAAAAAGCTTCTAAGTTTTACATTAACTTTGCAATTCGATATCATGGCTGCAAATAAATTAACAAAATACATTCGTTTTACTTGGCTATTGGTATGGCTACCTTTTACACTTATTTTTTTACTAATTAGCTTTATTTCACTCGAAATTTTTGTTGATTTACCTAGTGTTCAAGAGCTTCAAAATCCTAAAAGTAATTTGGCTACGGTTATTTATAGTAGTGATATGAAGACTTTGGGTAAATATTATGCCGAAAATAGAGTTAGCGTAAAGTATTATGAGTTAGATAAAGATTTAGTAAATGCCTTGATTGCAACAGAAGATGCTCGCTTTTTGGAGCACAGTGGCGTTGATTTGAGAGCTCTAGTCAGAGCTGTTTTTGGAGCCTTAACTGGTAGTTCGAGCAGTGGTGGAGGAAGTACACTTTCCCAACAATTAGCGAAAATGATGTTCCCTCGCGAAAAGCTAAGTAAATTTGAAACAGTTATCAGAAAATTAAAAGAGTGGGTGATTGCTGCTCGTTTGGAAAAAAACTATACAAAAGACGAAATTTTAGCATTATACTTAAATAAATTTGATTTCTTAAATCAAGCAGTTGGGGTTAAATCTGCTGCACAAATTTATTTTAATAGAACGCAAGATAGTTTAGAAATTCAACAAGCCGCCATGTTGATTGGAATGGCAAAAAATCCTTCTTTATTTAATCCAGTAAAAAAAGCAGATACAACACTTCATAGAAGAAATGTGGTAATGATGCAAATGGTAGTGAACGGTTTTTTAACTAAAGAAAAATATGACAGTTTAAAAGTATTACCTCTTGGCGTTATTTTTCATCCAGAAGATCATAACGATGGTTTAGCGCCTTATTTCAGAGAATATTTACGCGAATATTTCTTAAAAACCTGGTGTGCAAAACACATTAATCCCGAAACAAATAAACCCTATAATATTTATAGAGATGGTTTAAAAGTATATACAACCATCGATTCGCGCATGCAAAAATATGCTGAAGAAGCTGTAACAGAGCACATGACGGATTTACAAAAGTTATTTACTAAGGAGTGTAAAACCAAAAAAAATGCACCATTTGCTTGGAACGTTAATAAAGAGCAAATAGAAAATATTATGATGAGTTCGATGAAACGTAGCGATCGCTACCGCTCATTAAAAAACGCAGGCTTATCAAAAGAACAAATTTTAGCAGAGTTTAAAAAACCTGTTCCTATGACCGTTTACAGCTTGCGTGGAGACATTGATACAAACCTGACTCCCTGGGACAGTATACGTTATTACAAAAGTTTTTTACATACAGGTTTCATTTCTATTGAACCAACCACAGGATACGTAAAAGCTTGGGTTGGTGGAGTAAATCATAAGCATTTTAAATTTGATCATGTAAAGGTTGGTCGCCGACAAGTAGGTTCAACCTTTAAACCATTTGTTTATGCCTTAGCCATTCAAGAAGGATATTCTCCTTGCTATCAAGTAGCTAATGTAAGAACATGTATTGAAACTCCTGGGCAGCCAGCTTGGTGTCCTGATAATTCAGATGGCAATAAAGGAACCGGTAAGATGGTCACGCTACGTTATGCTTTAGCTGGATCTATTAACTATGTAACGGCATGGGTCATGAAGCAATTTGGACCAGACGCCGTGATTAATTTGGTTCGTCGTTTAGGCATTACAGCACCAATAGATGCGGTTCCTTCTATTGCCTTAGGTACACCTGATATTTCGGTATTTGAAATGGTTGCCGCGAATGCCACATTTGCTAATAAAGGAACATATATACAACCAACTTTTATTACACGCATTGAAGATAAAAACGGAAAAGTGTTAGAAGAATTTTTTCCAACAACAGATGAAGTATTTAGCGAAGAAAAAGCCTATGCGATGATTCAGTTGATGCGTGGAGTTGTGGATATAGGTACAGGTACGCGTTTAAGATTTAGATATAATTTACGTAACGAAATTGCTGGAAAAACAGGAACTACTCAAAACAATGCGGATGGTTGGTTTATGGGTTTAACTCCCGATTTAGTAGCTGGATGTTGGGTTGGTGGAGAAGAGCGTAGTGTGCATTTTAATTCAACCAACGAAGGACAAGGAGCAAGCATGGCCTTGCCAATTTGGGGTAAATTTTTTCAAAAAGTGTATGCTGACCCAAGTTTAAAAGTTAGTAAAAATGGATTTGTAAAGCCAGCTAATATGGGAGATGTTCAATTAGATTGTACGGAGTTTGATAGGCAATCCGCCTTAGATATCCCAATGGAAGATTTAGATTTTGAAGGAAAAGATTATTAGAAATTATTTTAATGGAACAAAAACAAAACGATACTATTTATTTTGCAAATCTTGATATTCTAAGATTTATAGCTGCTTTTATGGTAGTTATAGCGCATGCTTACGAAGGCTGGTGTGGTTGGTGGGGATATCCTGGGTTTATGTCAGTAGATGGAGATCATAAGACATTATCATCATTTGGAAATTATGCGAATACAATTATAAAAAATGGAGGATTTGGTGTAGACGTATTCTTCTTAATCAGTGGATTTTTAATTACTTATATTTTACTAGCAGAAAAAGATTTAACTGGGAAAATTGACATTAAAAAGTTTTTTATTAGACGAGGATTTAGAATTTGGCCTTTGTATTTTTTATTAATTGCGGTTACTCCATTTATTGTTAGTTGGTTAAATAAACCATCTCCTGATTATCTTTCAACAGCTTTATTTTACAACAACTTTCACTCTATGACAACTGGTAATTGGGAATATCCATTTGCGCATTTTTGGTCGATTTGTGTTGAAGAACATTTTTATTTAGTGTGGCCTTTTTTAGTGGCATTTATTCCGAATAGGTATTTATTAAATACATTTTGGACAGTTTTATTTATTAGTGTATTTGCCAGATTTGGTTTTAACTTATATGGCAAAGGCTTTTACTATATGTATTTGCATACCTTATCAAGAATGGATGTGTTGGCTATTGGAGCTATTGGAGCGTATATGTATTTTAATAAATCGTTAAGGTTTACCGTACCAAAATATGTAAGAATTGCTTTATATATTTTATTTGTGGTGGTGTATGCTTCTGAGCCTTATAATATTTATGATGGGATGTTTTTAGCTTGCTTCAGAAAATATTTCTATGTAGCAGTAATTGCCATTGGAATGTCAAATTTTTTATTGAATCCTGATGCTATCATTAGTTTTAAAAAGAAAAATGTATTTCATTATTTAGGCAAGGTATCTTATGGAGTTTATATGTACAGTAATATTTTAATTGCCATCATTATTGAAAAAATAATTGCACCGTATAATATGGTAAATATGTATCTTTATTTCTTTTTAAATATTGCACTCACAATAATAATCTCCATAATTAGTTATGAGTTATTTGAGAAGCAGTTTTTAAAATTAAAAACACGATTTGAAGTTGTAAAAACAAGTAGATAGTATGATAAACAAAGTAGTTAAAAACGTTGACGAAGCCTTAGAAGGAATAACTGATAATATGACATTATTAGTTGGTGGTTTTGGTTTATGTGGAATCCCAGAAAATAGCATTGCTGGCTTAGTAAAAAAAGGAGTAAAAGGATTAACTTGTGTGAGTAATAATGCAGGTGTAGATGATTTTGGTTTGGGCTTGTTGCTACAAACGAAACAAGTTAAAAAAATGATTTCTTCTTATGTTGGCGAAAACGCTGAATTTGAAAGACAGATGTTAAGTGGTGAATTAGAGGTAGAATTAATTCCTCAAGGAACACTTGCTACTCGAGCATTAATGGCAGGTTTAGGTATCCCATTTTTTCCAACACCTGCCGGCGTAGGTACCGAAGTTGCTATTGGTAAAGAAGTAAAAACTATTACTTATAATGGCGAAACAAAAGATTATTTAATTGAAAAGGCTTTTGAAGCAGATTACTCCATTGTTAAAGCTTGGAAGGGAGATACAGCAGGTAATTTAATATTCCGTTCAACGGCGCGTAATTTTAACCAATCGATGGCAATCGCCGGTAAAATAACCATTGCTGAAGTAGAAGAATTAGTAGAGGCAGGACAATTAAATCCGGATCATATTCACGTACCAGGAATCTATGTTAATAGAATTTTTAAAGGTGAGAAATACGAAAAGCGTATTGAGCAAAGAACAGTAACTAAAAAATAATATATTAAAACAAAAACATAAAATAAGAGTATGAAAAAAGTAATAGTGTTTATATCATCAGTAATTGTTCTATCATCATGTCATAAGGAAATTCCAAAAAAACAATCAATTGATATTGATATTTCAGGAGAAATGCAACAAGTTAATCTTCAAACATTAATTCAAGATCCGGCTAATCAGAATAATTTTATTTCAGCTGTGGATAGTATTTCGAAATATGGATTTGGATATAAGTTAGTTATTCCGGATTCGTTAAAAGGAAAAAATTTAAAGGTTATTTATTCTGGGAGTTTCAAAGAAACTGAAAGCGCCACAGGTGAATTAGTATTATCTGTTCACGAACAAAACATGAATACTTTGTTTTGGAGTACTTATCCTTCAAATAAAGTAATAAATGAGTTTGGAAAATGGACTGATTTTAAAGATTCGGCAATGATATTTGCTAATAAAAATCCTCAGAGTGCTATGTATTTATTTCTATTTAATCAAAAAATGACTGGAAAAGGCTTGCTTTACGTGGATAATTTGAAATTAAAAATTTATAAAGATTAGTATGCTAGATAAAAATGGGATAGCTAAAAGAATAGCTCAAGAAGTAAAAGATGGCATGTACGTAAATTTAGGAATTGGTATTCCAACATTGGTTGCCAACTTTATTCCTGAAGGCGTAAATGTAGAATTACAATCAGAAAATGGTATTTTAGGCATGGGACCTTTTCCTTTTGAAGGAGAGGAAGATGCTGATTTGATTAATGCAGGAAAGCAAACGGTTACATTATTACCTGGCGCATCTGTATTTGATTCTGCCACCAGTTTTGGAATGATTAGGGCACAACGCGTTAATTTGACCATATTAGGCGCAATGGAAGTGAGTGAGAATGGAGATATTGCTAATTGGAAGATTCCAGGCAAAATGGTGAAGGGTATGGGCGGAGCTATGGATTTAGTAGCAAGTGCAAAAAATATTATTGTGGCAATGCAACAAGTTAATAAGGCTGGCGAATCTAAATTATTACCGAAATGTGATTTACCTTTAACAGGAGTTAGATGTGTAAAAAAAATTGTAACTGAATTTGGTGTATATAATGTGTTGCCTGACGGCGGATTTGAATTAATAGAATTAGCTCCAGGAGTGACTATTGACCAGGTTAAAAATGCTACCAAAGGAAAATTGAAAATTGCTAGTAATGTTATAGTTATGGAACAGTAATTACAGCGATTATAAAAAATTGAATTAAAATTTTATTGAACCTATGCTTTTTAACTCAATCCATTTTTTTAGGGAGTGTAATCTAAACTGTGTCAAATTATTTTTTTTATATTTGACTATTAGATAGAAACATAAACAAGCTCTGCTGGCGAGCAACTTGCTAGGGATATATCTAATCGACGAAATAAATTTAGGAGCGTTGCTGTAAAG
>CAITNS010000007.1 GCA_903893815.1 uncultured Bacteroidota bacterium | reverse complement strand
CTGGCCAGCCCCTCTGATTTATTTCTCCATTGAGTGACTCCGTAAATCTTCGAACAAGCGGTGCTCGCCTGCGGCTCCGCTCCGAACTTGATTTCCGAAGCCTCTCAACGGAGAAATAAATCAGAGGGGCTGGCCAGTTACCATTTTTATTTATCTATAATTCAAGTTAGCTGTTGAATTTGATATGATAGTTTAATCGACACTTAATAAATTGCGATAATGTCTATTATATGAATGCCCATTTATGACACTCATAGAATTTTTAGAACATTGATTGTCAGATGCAAAAAAATTGCAACTACTAAGCTTTTACTTTAAATATTTTTTAGTTTTTTAAAGCTGTAATTATTTAGACAACTTGCCATTAAAGGGGGTTATCCTGAAGGTATTAACCAAGAATTCAGAGCACAGACTTACAGCTCAATGAGTGAGCTTCTCTAAATGCTTTGGATTTATTTAGCACATCAATATCTATAATATCTATAATATCTACGCTTGAATTAGGATATTCATTGGCAATTCTTTGCACATTTTTGTTTGCATAAGACATATCTGAAACAAGAGAGATAAGATTATTTAGCATTTTTTTATCTTTAGAATTTAAAACCCTTGCATATTTCATAATAGCTAATTGCGCGTTTTCTGAAAGATCCTCTTTTGAGATTTTAAGTAAAGCCTCATAGGCTACATTATTAATATTTTGGTATTCATATCCTAGTCCTTTACTTAACAAAAATATTTTTCGGACCTGGATTTCACTGTTTAATAAAGAAGGCAAGCCTTTCAATACATGAACAATATTAAAGATGCCAAAATCCAAAATATTTTTTGAAACACTTAGATTAATTAAAACATCTAAAATCTCTATTTGAAGTTTATTGTCAGAAGTTCCTTTGATGAGTTGTACTAATTCAGAGAAAACATAACCCCTTGAATCATCGCTTGTAACTTTCTCTCCAAGTTTAGTTAAAAATGTAATTAGCTCTGAATCCACTGGTAATTTATCGACAAATATTCGATTTCCGATTTGAGCAAGTATAACATGTATTAGTTGGTCACGTTTTGGATCATTATAGGAAACCCAATCTAGATCAAAAAATTGGTTTATAAGTTTAAATATGGGAAAATTAGGAAAATTATTTTTTTCATCAATGATTTTTCGAAGACCTTGTGCAGCTATTATCCTTGATTTTTCCAAAGATAGTGAATAGTTAAAAATTTTTGAATAAATTTTCAATTGAAAAGCCATTATGAGAGGGTCAACTGTAGAGTTTAAATTAATAGCATATTCCGCAATCGAAGTTGCTAAATGATCTGCTGAGTAAATTAAACGTGGATCTTCCATGGTTCCGTTAAGTGCAAATAACAAAGTGTTAAAGTTTTTAACTAAAGATACGTAAACATTGGAAATATATTTTTGTTCTTCAGTTAAATATTTATAAGGTATTTTAAATTTCATAAAATCTGGAAAAGGAAGATCAACAGGTTCTAAACTGTCTGGTGGGTATAAAAAATGGGCCCCACTCCAGGGTTCTTGAAAACCAGGGATAAATGTAATTATTCTTTTTCTATTAGTCGTGGCAAAACAAGAAATTCCAATAAATAAACTTAAAAAAATTGATAAAAATTTAAAATGCTTCCACATAAGATTTCCTTTTTATAATTTGATACCGTTGCAAATGTTGTGGGATTAATTTCCCTTTATTCAACGAGAATGATCTTTTAATAAGATAGGTATGCTAATTTTGTGCCTGATAAAAAGTGATTTTAAGTCATTTTAAGACAAT
>CAITNS010000006.1 GCA_903893815.1 uncultured Bacteroidota bacterium | reverse complement strand
TTCTCAATGGCAAGAAGCGCTTCTAGCTCTTTTATCTTTTGTTCTGGTGTCTTTTTATGAATCACGACAGGTAGTTCTTTTCAATCTAAGGTACTATATTTTCTTAACCATTTAGAAACTGTTGTGTGTCCTTGTATACCGTACTTCTTAGTAGCTTGAGAAAAATTAAGTTCCCCTCTTTCTAATTCTCCTATTAACTGCAATTTAAAGGATAAACTGTAATCTCGCTGACTACGTTTCTTTTTGTGTTCTGTTTGCTTTTCCATCTTTTAAGTTGTTTAGGTGACAACCTATTTCAGGACGAGAGAATCCAATAAAAAAGAGCCGCTCAATGAGCGACTCTTTTTTATGATATTATTCTCTTCTCGTATTTAATAAACTGTCACATTAAGCATGTCACTTCGAACTGTCACAATGATGGCAGTAGAGGTGCGAGAAGCTTACGTATTAAATTTAAAGGATTAATCAAAAAATAAAGTGAAGAAGATTGGGATTCACTTACTAACGAATAATTAAGAAGTAGAAATAATTTCAGGAAGCTCTTCTTTATTACTTTCCTTTAAATCATTGATATAATTCAAATAAGAAACTTTATTATAATAATACAGCATCACAAAAAAAGGAAACCCATTCAAAAAATAATGTCCCTGCCTAAAGAGATTTAATAAGATCATCACCAGAACGCCATTACTAATTAGCCAATGACAGGTTATATGTTCTTTATCTCTTTTCACATAACACCTCACCAGAATAATTAAAAAAATTAATAAGCCAAACAGGCCAGTTTCCGACATTAATCTTAAAAACATAGAATTAGCATCCTGTCCATTAAAATTGAATCCAAAGGTTTTAAAATCTTTAGCTAATGAATACTTTTCAAAGGCCACAGGATGAGAACCTATTCCTGTGCCAAATAAGGGATTTGTTTGGAAATTTTTTAAGGCCACCGTGTAGTTATTATATAATATAAAAGAAGAACCGTGGGTTGTACCTTGTACAAATTTTTCTCCAGAAAACAAACTCGTTAATCCATCTAATCGATACCTGAAATCTTTCACATTATTATATAAAACATTAAAAGTTATTATAGTAACTGGAATTAAAATAATAATGTAACGAACCAAGCCATAACTAATAGCTAAAAATATAAAAGTTAAAAATATACCCGCTTGTCCTAATCCAGAAAAAGAAAGCACATAAACAGCGATAATGGCAATGCCTTGCATCCTTGTTAGATAATAATTCTCTCTATTAAATAAATTATAAAGTGATACAAAAAATGCGGGAGCTAATACACAAGCTAAATGCGTAGGCTCTGAGAAAATGGAATTAATTCGCATCCCAAACAATCCACCACCTGCAAATCCCCATTTATTAAAAATTCCAAAAAATGTATAACCTGCCCTAAATCCTATTTGATAAGACACAAATTGAAATAAACCTAAAAGTGCCGCAAAATAAGATGCTTTTAAATACCATTTGAATAAGTTTTCGACTTCAAAATTAACCTCATTAAATACATAATAATAAAATGAGTAAGATAAAAACAATCCTAAGAAGACCTTAAAAAATTGAGCAGCAGTATCATTTCCAGTCCAAATATTAACTACTCCATTAATTAATAGAACCAGAAAAATAAAGAAAAGAGCCCGATTAAATCCAAAGCGAAAAATAAAACCAGGTAAAAGCACAATGTAGATTAAATAGCCTATATAAAATTCAAAGGGTTCTTTAAAAAATACGTAAGAATTTACGAAGATAGAAATGTAAATACATAATACTATCCAAAAATTCTTACGACTTTGCTCTATATATGGAATTGCGTTCACTTATTATCAATTACTTATTTAGAGGCAATAAACCAACGATTGTGTTCAATAGGCCTGTCTTCTTTTACAAAAGTCCGATACCAACCCTGATCAATGATTTTTGTTTTATATCCTAAGTCTTGAAGAAACTTAATACAATCAATTTCTAATTGTTTAGTATGGGTTTCAATCACAAAATAACAATTATTATAAATAGCGGTGTTTTTCATGCCATTTAAAACGTCCATCTCTCCTCCATCGACATCAATTTTAAATAATAAGGTTTTATTTTTTTCTTGAAAAAGAGTATCAATACTTACATTTTTATCATTGTCTAAATTTGAAACAAATTTATCATAGTGATGATAATCTATTTTAAAGCCATTCAATTTAAAATGTTCTTCTTGCTCTATCTTAAACTTTGTTTGAGCTTCAAACATAAAGATTGTCCCAGTTGGATTATATTTCCTATACAATAAACTATAATAACCATCAGATGCGCCAATATCAAAAAAATAATTACAATTTTTAGAGTAATTCATAAATGGTTTTTGAATCTCGCGTTCATCTAATCCTATTATTCTTTGAGCTTTGGAAGACACATCAATATTCATTTTCAATCCTTTACCAATTCCTCCTTTGATAGTTTGAATTTGGCTATCGCCAAAAATAATTTTCTTTACTAGCTTTTTCATTTTATATATAATATACAGTATTACTTAATTATTTAATTGATTGATTTTCTCTAAAAAAACCTCAAGTCTATTTTTATATTTATTCCATGAATAATTTAAAGCCGAAAAGCGCGCTTTTTTACTCATTTCTTCAAATTCTTCTGCTGTTTTATTTACTATTTTTTCAATCGATCGTTTGATAGCTTCTATATTTCGAATAGGAACTATATATCCATTTTCATCATCATTAATTAATTCGGGGCCAATAGAATGAGCCGTGGTGATAACTGGAAGGCCTGCCGCCATTGCCTCCACTATAACAAGTGCAAAGCCTTCGAAAATAGTAGGAAGCACTAATACATCAAACTCTTGATACATCTCAAATAATTGTTGTTGAGAAACTGAACCATGATACGTATAAACATCTTTATATTTTTCGAAAGCTAATCCTGAACCAAATACGTTCCCAATAATATGTAATTCAACCTCTGATTTACTAAAATATTTCATTGCTTCTAGTAAATAATAAATTCCTTTACGTTGAGTTACCGTTCCTGCATACAACAATTTTAAAGGCTTATTTTTATTTTGTTTCTTTTCAAGATATTTAATATGTTCAACGTCGGCTCCTAATGGAAGGATATGAATTTTATTTTCTGGTATTTCTGATTCCGTAAGTGATAATTTAGTAAAAGCTGAAGCAGCTATCACAATATCCGCTTCATTAGGCTCTTCAACTAAACGCTTTTCGTAATGCATAGGAAAATCAACATTTGAAATACTATCGGCCCATTCTGGATGCAATTGTTTTTCTTCATTTAAAATAAGTTTAGCAAATGTAATGTGAGCAGTTGCTAATTCACAAATTGATATTCCTCCATATTTTTTAACGGCTTTTATTGATTTTAAACAACTGCCCTGAAATCCCCAATAATATTTTGGTTCAGTTTTAGATATAATAGTTGACATATAAGTGTCAAATTTTTCATCACGGCTATAAACTAACTCTTCAATTTTTTTTGAATCATACTTAAAAATCTTCCCAAGATGTTCAGGAATTTCGAATCGCCAATTTGCTTCAACTTTCTTCCCGGCTAAACCTGTTAAAAATCGTCTTGTCCAAAATTGATTATTCTTTTTTAGAAAATAATTTTGAAGTCTGTTATGTTTAATATAAGAACTCGTATAAAATTGATTTAAATAACCAAGGTCATTTAAACTTTTAGCCACATGGTAAGAATGCTGTTTCCCAGAATGAGATATAACTATTTGTTGATTTGGCTTCAATTATTTCTTTTTAATCCGAATAACGCAATATGCAAAGCAGAACGATAAGGATTAACTCCTTGACTTCTAATGGCTGTAATTAAAACCTCACATTTTGATTTAATGGCTTTATAATTATTGAAAACAGAATACGAGTAAAATAAACCATCAGCTTCTGAAATTTGATAACGTTTACCTTTTGTTCTTATTAAATTAAAAACATCCCATAAACCAAAGAAATTTAGCGCTTGTTTAAATGATCTTGAGAGTAATCCTCCTTGTCCGAAGTTGTTTGAATCTGAAATAAAAACACCGATAGCACCAACTCTTAACATCTCGTTCACTACTTTTTCTGGATATCTCACATGATGCAATACACCATATTCGCAAACTAAATCATAACTACTATCTTTTAAATTCAAGTTATTACCATCTCCATCAATTAACTCTGACGTTAATAAGCCTTTTTTATAACCCTCTTCGCGTAATGCCTCTACTGGTTCAATCCCCAACACTTTTAAATTAGGAAATCTACTTTTTAAATATAATAGAGTCCTTCCGGTACCAGCTCCAATATCCAATACCGACTTAATATTATAAAATGATATATAAGCGCTCATTAATTCTAAAGCCAACATGTGCTCCTTATCCTTATGTAAAACGTGCATACTATCATACTGACTGGCCGTAGAGGCATAATATTGTTCTTGAATTTTTTCTGGTGTTTGTTCCATAATCATTTATTGATGAATTCTTTTATGAATTTCTTGAATTTCTTTTTTAATAACCTTTTCCCATAAAAAATTATTCTTTACTTTATCTAATGCATTGCGTTTATACTCTAAATTTTTTTCTTCAGGTAATTGTATTAATTTTTCTAAAACAATTTTAATAGCTTCTGAAGAAAATGGTGGTATTAAAAACCCTTCTTCTTTTGAAACTAATACTGAAATTGCCCCAACATCTGTTGTCACAATACCGCAGCCACTTGCCATAGCTTCCACAATCACATTGGGCATTCCTTCCGAATGGGAAGGTGCTACCAAAAAATCAGACTCTCGTAAAATTTTCTTGATAGCGTCTTCACTTTTCAAAACACCATGATAGATGATAGAAGAGTGTTTAATCTTCAATTCTTCAGGCAACTCTCCAATAAAATGAAATTTAAATTTTTGAGATACAAGCATTTGAGATAAAGCCTCATGTAACTCTACGATTCCTTTTCTAATATCATAACGACCAACAAAACAAAAAGTTCGTACCTTTTGAACTGAAATATTGTCATTGAGCCATGTTTGACTAATTCCTGTAGATATTTCAATCATTTTAGAAGATGGTAAATCAAATGCATCCTGAGTCATCTGCGTTAACTTACCTCCATAAGAATACACATAATCAGCGTTTTGATTTAAATAACTTACCAAAGGCATATACATGATTTTTCTTATTTTGTTTTTGAAAGAGTTTGTTTTCTGTAAAATCTCATATCCATGAAGTCTAATGGCTATTGGAGGTAAATCTTTCCCTTTTTTCTTTTCTTTAATAAAACGCCAGCCACAATAGCCTTTTGTATAAATATAGTCAACTTTTGGCTGCTTCAAAAAGGTTTCATACAATGAAGAGCTATAATCGTAAGATTCTTTAAAGTAATGTCCTAGGTATTTTTTATACTTTGGGAAAGAAAACACAAATGAATTCAGATATTTTTTTTCTTCCTCACTAAAGAACTCTAGTTTTGAAATATCATAATGGCTTTCATTGCTTTGGTATAAATCAACATAAACACCATTTTGCAAAAAATACTTCACTAAAAAATAACTGTGCTTTTGCATACCACCTATGACATAGGGCCAAATTCCATCAGTTATTAAAGCAACTCTCATCTTAATTTTTATGGCCTATCAATAGATTATTGTATTGACTCATATAGTGAATTTTTGAAAAATTTGATTTAGCAATCTGTTTTATTTTTAGTTTATCTGAAAACAAAACTTTTTTATGAGGCAAAATATGCTTCCCATTTAATATACCATAATCAAATGTCTCAACAAATTTCGAGTAATCTCCTAAATGATCAGAAATAATGACCTTTAAGCCACAAGCAATATATTCAGCAAACTTTACAGGAGAGGCTACTTGATTTGTGATAGTTTCTTCTCTTAATAATAACCCATAATCTGCGGTTAACAAATACTTAGGCACATCATTCACTTTTAATTTTTTACAAATAATTTGATGAGGAAATTGATGTTGAAGTTTTAAGATGTTTTCATCCTCATCCGACAAAAACATCAATTTATAATTTGAATCCATATTTAGTATTGGAGAAATGTAATCATACAACATATCAAAGGATTGCCAGCCTGCCACAGAACCAGAATATACAAAAACAATAGCATTTTCATCAAATCCAATAGTTTTTTTAGCTTCGTTAATTGTTGATTCGGATAAAACAACTTCTTCAAATAACTTATTTAAAGTGCATGGAATAACCACATGATGCTTTGAATGATATCCAAATTCATTTTGCCAATATTCAATTAATTTATTAGAAACAGCTACTCTATCATCCGATTTCAAAACAACTTCTTTTTCTAAATTAAATATTTCTGAAAGCATCTTTGGATTTTGAATAACTTGATACTCTTTCCACTCTGCTTTTATGGCTCCTCTCCCGTCATAAACGACTTCATTTACTCTTCCACTAGAACGCATTTTTAAAGCTAGTTGTGTAGCAAGAACACTTCGTCCAATAATTTTTTTAGGTTTTTTAAATAGAACAACTAAAAACAATAAAAAAGTATTCCATCGCCATCTGTGAACACCAGGAAACATTGGTAAAACAATTGCATCTGATAATTCTGACTTTATTTTAGCTTTATGATTAAAATATTGTCGAGAAGAAACAAATGATACTAATTGTACTTTTTCTTGAAAATGTGTATTCAAAAACTTTACAACATCAATCACCTGACTGGAAAAAATTCCAGAAGGAGCATCGTTAAAAGTTAAATACAATATCATGATTACTTCGCTATATAATTCAAGATACGTTCTGTTGATTTACCATCCCATAATTTTGGCACTTTTCCTTTTTTGTATATACCTGATTCGATTTGAGAAACGAAATCTTTTATAATATCTACTTCAAAAGGCACTAGTGTATTTGTGCCTTCTGTAACTGTTATAGGCCTTTCTGTATTAGGTCTTAAAGTTAAGCAGGGTTTCCCTAAAAAAGTAGATTCTTCTTGAATTCCTCCACTATCTGTAATAATAAATTTACATTCCTTTACTAGTTTTTGAAACCCAAAATAGTCTAAGGGTTCTGCTAGAATAATTTTTGAATTCGTCAAAAATTTTTCCTTCAATCCAAATTCTTCAATTCGTTTTAATGTACGAGGATGAATAGGAAAAAATACTTTATACTTTACGGTTAAATATTCTATCAATTTATAAAGTTTATGAAGTTCCTCATAATTATCAACCGTTGCTGGACGATGCATCGTCATTAACACAAAATCGTTTTTAGATAATGCATATTGATTTAATATATTAGACCTATCAATGTCTTTTTCGAAAGCAACTATAGTATCAATCATTGTATTTCCTACAAAAACTATCTTGTCACCTGTAATTCCTTCCTTTATCAAATTATCGTAACCACTTTGTTCGGTTACAAAAAACAAGTTTGATAACTTATCGGTAATAATTCGATTATGCTCCTCGGGCATTGTTTCATCAAAGCTCCTTAATCCGCTTTCGATATGCGCTAATTTTATTCCCATTTTATTAGCTGTGATTGTTGCAGCTAAGGTTGAATTAACATCTCCAACTACAATCAATAAATCAGGTTTAAAATCTTTCAATATTAACTGCTCCAACTTTTGCATGATTTCAGCAATCTGAGCATTTGGAGAACCTTGTGATATATTTAAAAAATAATCAGGGGTCAGATTAAATTGCTTAAAAAACACATCAGCCATCTTATCATCATAATGCTGTCCTGTATGAACAATTTTCAAATCAATAGATGAATAGTTTGATGCTAATTTTTTAAATTGAGTCACCTTAATAAAGTTAGGTCTTGTTCCTATAACAATTAATATATTCATTTAATCAATATTAAAGTTTGTTCTAATTTACTCATAACACAAAATAGTGAATCGTTTATGTATGTTTTACAGAACGATAAATAGTTTCTAATTCACCAATTATAAAAGATTCAGAAAATCTTATCCTACAATCTTCACTTATCTTAATTGGATTATAAAGCTGGTAATCCTCAACTAATTTCAACATAGCATTATAAAAAGAGCTTACTTCTAGTGTTGAAACAACAATCCCATTATCTAGATTCACAATGTCTCTTGGCCCAACCGAATCAGTTGTAATTACTGGTTTACCAGTTGCCAAAGCTTCTATTAAAACAACTCCAAATGTTTCAAATGTACTTGCCAGTAAAAAAATATCACATTGAGACATTTCGTTAACAACCTCGTCTCTTGATAATTCACCTAAAAAAACAACATTATCTTTAATTCCAAGATTGTGCGCATAGGCTTCTAAATCTTTACGAATACTTCCTTCTCCGCCAATTTTAAAAATAGCAAGAGGTGTTTTTTTTATAATTAAAGAAAATGCCTCTAACATCAATTTATGATTTTTTCTTTCTGTCAAAAAAGACATGGTGAAAAAAACTGGCTTAGTTTTATCTATTGTTTTATTAACCTTTGTTTCAAAAAAACGGCTATCTACCATATTGGGAAGAACTTTAAAATCGGATTCCGATATCTGAAGTTTTTCAGATAACAATTTCCTAAATCCTGAACTAACAAGCAAATTACAACTCGATTTTTTATAAATTGATTTTGCTATATTAATATCTGCGGAGTGTTTTACACCTCCTGTAATGAAAGGTGTAAAATGTTCAGTAACAACATATGGTATATTTCTTTTGATTGAGATATAATTTGCTGCTATCGCTCCATAAAAAACAGTATGAGCATGTATAACATCGGGTATACCATATGTTTTCTCATACTGTAGATATATTTTAAATATTTCTCTTTTAAAAAAATGATAATTAAGTCTATAAGATCTAGGTATAATAGCTTTATAACCACAATAATAGGTTGGTAAACCATTATCCTGAACAATTTCTGTCTTAATTTTTAACTTTGATGTAAATGATAAAAAAGTTGGATAAATAATACCCACTTGATGGCCTGCTTTCATTAAACCTCTAGCTTGTTCTTCAAAAAAAGAACCAATGACTAAATTCTCATTAGTTTTGTACCAAGAAGGAATAATTAAAATATGCATTATTTAATTTTTTGCAACCAAATACTTCCTTTATAAGGAACATTTTCTTCGTAATAATTCATTTTAGTTTTTAATGTATCTGAATAATCCCTATACATAAAATGAGACATCCAAATAATTTTGTACGTTTCATTATTACACAAAAATGCTTGAAGCAAATATTGTTCTAACCACATACGCTCTCCGCTATAGATCCACTCATGAGGATACTCATAAGGAAAGAAGATGTCATGAATATGAACTATAACTCCCTTATTTAATTGAGGTAACAATTCTAAAATTTCATAATTCACATCTCCATCTATTTTAACGGTATGTGTTGAATCTAAGAACAACACATCATTTTCTTTTAATGACTTAAAAAGTGATATATCAACATCTTGAATTCTCTTATCAATAATACTTTTTAATCCAGGTATACCTTTCTTTAAACTTTCGTTAGGATATGGTTCAATTGCGACAAAATCAAATTCTTTACCAGTTTCCTTTTCATTTTGTAATAATGCCTTCGCAGTAATCATAGTGCTATAACCCGAACCAACTTCTATGACCCTACTTGGTTTAAAATCTCTAATCATACAATGTAGCATTTGAGAATCAACACTTCTAAAAGAAGTTTGGCTAATATGAAAATCGTAGTAATTAGTAGGTTGTTTTGGCCAAGCATCGTACTCTGCTCTGTACTTATTTGAAAAATTATCCAATAGTGCTAACTGTTCTTCGGGATTAATAACAAGACCATGCATTTTACTTTTTCTTGAAAACACATTTTTATCCAAATAATTCAAATCAGGGATGTTTGAATAATAATGGTTTCTGGTAACATTTAGATCATATTTTTGCCAATATGCTAAAGGTTTTGATAAAAGAAACTTATGCAATAATTTTCTTTTTATTTTGTAAAATATACTCATATTGTTTTAGATTTTTGTCCAATTACTTGGAACGATTTGATTATTATTAAATTCTTCTTTTTTAAACCATTTATTTGGCGCTATCACCATTTTATCTTCCTGTTTAGAAAGCCAGGCTCCCCACCACGCAAATGTAGAGTTTGAAATTATAAAATGTTTACACAATGTCATCAGTTGTAAATAATTTCCAGCGTATTCTCCTGCATGCTCATCATCTATATATACTATGGGAACCTGATACTTCTCAAATTCTTTTTTACACCAATTAATATCATCCGAAAAAACAAAAAAGGTGGGTGATGATACTTTATGTCTTATTATCTCTATAGCTTCATCATAATAGCTCATTGGCAAAGTACCAATAATATCACTATATAAAGGACTGGAAACATAATCTCCTCTTCTAACGTGAACAGCTACACTAGTGCTAGATTCCAATAAATCTGCTAACTTAAAACTTATAGGCAATAATTTGTTTCTAAATTTATATAATTCTCTAATCTCGTTAGCATACTTTTTAAAATACAATTCACTTTGAAAACTACCAACTAAACACACATCATCTTTTATTTTTAATAAATCAGCGTCAAACTCTCTTGATTTTTCTATGATAAGTTTGTGTTTTTTAAATTGCCACAAACACTTATTATATAATTTACCAATAAAGTTTGTGTATTTTCTACCATTAAAATACTCAACATCATGTTTGTTAGCAAGACAAATATCAATATCAAATATTTTATTTAATACTAAGGCCCTATGTGTCACTACTTCATCTGGAAGAGACCTATCTAACAATAAGGTGTCATCCACTTTTAAACTAACTTTTGAAGTATTGGCAAGAGAAGATGCAAATGCATATTGAAACATTTGATTTCCTAATCCTCCCATTAAACGTAATAAAATCACTTGATCCTTAAGGTCTTTTTATAAAAATATTTCAAACAAAGCGTCATAATCTTGATACTTGGGAATTTAAATAAAATTAAACCTATTAATTTCTTATTGATAGTGCCATTCTCTTTTAATGCACAATCAAAATATCTCATCAAATATTTATTTAAATGCGCCACACGTTCAACGAAATTTAAACAATCTATTACATCCTTATTCGAAAAAGTAATATAATAACTTTGCAAATATCTTCCTGCATTTAAAAAATTATAACCAGACATTGTATCTTCTGATTTAAAGTAAACGGTTGTATGATGATAGCTTTCAAATAAAGGATATTGACACAAAATTCTTAGCCATAAATTATAATCTTCTGCAATTTTTAAATCTGTATTGAATTTCAAATCTTTTAAAACCTCAGAGCTTAAACAAACATTATTTACTGTTATAGTACTGATATTTAAAACATATTCTAATGTATTACCAGAAATTTTAGTTATTGGTTGCAATACTCTCTCTAATTTTTCGTTTTCAAAAACGGTAAATGTTCTATACATTCCAAACTTTTGCAAATTTTGCTCAATGCACTCCTTTAAAACATGTAAATGATTATTTAAATAATAATCGTCGTCGTCCAAAAAACAAATCCATTTTCCTCTGGCTAATTCAATCCCTTTATTTCTAGCTGCTGGCAAATAAGCATTTTTTTGCTTGTGATATGTGAATTTGTTTTCAGATTGATATTTTTGAATGAGTTTAGTATAATCTTCTAAAGAGCCATCATCAATTAATAAAATTTCAAAATCTTGACATTCTTGTTGCAATACACTTTCAATTGCTCGTTCTGCTAATTTAGGTCTATTGTAAGTAGGAATGATAACTGAGAAAAAAGGACTACTACTCACGATATTGAAAACAATGTTTTATAATTCTCTGAAAATTTAGAATCACTAAAATAGGATTTAGCTGTTTCAAAAGCTGCTGAAGATAATTTACGGTAATAGGATTCATCTGAAGACAAAACCATTATTTTTTCACAAAATAAAGCACACATTGTTTCTTTATCTAATAAGGAATTTATTAGAATAGCATTTTTGTTATTTTCTAAAACATAAGGTATTCCGCCTACATCTGTACTCACTGGAACAGCGTTGTAAAACATGGCTTCAGAAATGACTAATGGAAAGCCCTCTGTTTCTGATGTTAACATCAAACAATGTGCGGTTTGGTATAGTTCAATGATTTCATCAGCATCTTTCAAATTCGAAACAATTGTTATATCTTTTGAATTATAATTAGGTTTATATGAATCAAAATCACCAATCATATAAAACTGATACTTCCCTGAATACTTTTCTGTAAGCTTTTTGGCAACTTCAAAAGCTATGCGTGGTCGTTTCTCGGGGGAATTGCGCGAGACAAATACTATTTTAAAACTATCATCAAGTTTTTTTTCTGTAGGTAATTCTGGCTCTGTATTTTCACTAAATGGTGAATTATAAATCAATTGAAACTGACTAGAATCAATTGCTAGCAAATTGGATTGATAAAAACTTTGCATCTTTACTAAAGAAGGTTCATTAACAAAAATTCGAGTGTTTATTTTATGAAATACATCTTTAAAATGAGTATTACTAACCTCAAATGGTGGATTATAGGCATGAACTAAATCAATCACTTTCAAATGAGGGTTGTTTAATTTGCCTACCATCTGATAATAAAAGCTACTGTTACTACCAAAAATCAATTTCAATTTAGATTCATTAATTGTGTTTATTGTTGAACTTAATAAATCATCATTTAATCTGGCACTATCATAACGAAACCCAAGATCAATAACAATTCCTAGTTTTTGAAATTGTTGTTTATAGGTGTCTGAACTTGATTTTCCTGTAAAAACAAACACTGGTTTTAATCCAGATTTTATAGCGGCCTGAGCAACTTTTAAATGAACTTTTTCAGCACCTCCTGTATGATAATAAGGAAAAACAAAAAGAGCATTACAAAAATTTAATGCATTTCTAAAATCTCTCTTTGATTTCAAAAAGCTAGTGGCAATTTTATAATCTTTAAAGAAAAGAAAAAATATATAAATGTAAAGCCTCACGTACTTTATATTCTTTTTTTCATGAACAAATAATTCGGATGCAATATTTTAAACGTAAAATAAATTTACTTAATAAATTTAAACTTGCTCCTTCAATCATTAAAAAATCAGTTAAAGTACAATGCTTAATATAAAACGTAGCTTGTTTTCTAATAAACTTTTTTTGATTATAGTCAACATCTTTTCTATTTCTAATTCTTAAGTAAAAATTTGAAAAATACTTATTATAATGGATTGGTTGAATATCTGTTTTATTATTAAAAATAAACTTAAGTTGAGACTCAAAATTCTCAGTTCTACTTTCTCCTTTTTTCCAATGCACAATACAAGTATAATCTTCTGAAGGAACGAACTTAAATTGTTTTGAAAACCTAACACTAAAATCTAAATCTTGATGTCTTAATAGAGATTCATCCCACATTATTTTATTAACACACTCAGTTTTATAAAAATGAGTTGGTGTAGGTGCCCATCCATTAGACAATAAATAATTAACCATCAATTCGCCTTCATTAAAAGGACGACTTAATATTTTAGTTTGCTTTTCTGAATCATCAATTATTACGCTTCCAAACACACCATCCGCACCCACTTCTAATAAATAATTTAACTTTTTTTCTAAATGATTCGGCATCCATTCATCATCTGAGTCAAGCATAGCAATATAGACTCCATTAGCTTCCTTTATTCCTTTGTTTCGACAAACGTTAGCATTTCCTTTTTTGTCAAGTCTAAAAAAACGTATTCTATTATCATTAAACTCTTCTAGTATCTCTTTAATATCAATATCCGAATAATCATCTACAACTAAAACCTCAAAATTTTGTATTGTTTGAGAAATAACACTTTTCAATGCTCTTTTTAGTTCTTCCTTTCTGTTATGAACTGGAACAACAATTGATATTAGATTTCTGTTAGGAGAGTTTGGTTCCAAACTGGTCATACATTTTTAAAATTTCTTGTTTTGACTTCTCCCACCACTTTGACTCTAATAATTGATTAATAGTTTGTTCATTAAATCTATACTTTATTATTTTTGCTGGTGAACCTGCGACGATTGCATATGGTGGCACATCTGATGTAACAACTGAATTTGCTGCAACAACAGCGCCAGTTCCTATGTTTACTCCAGATAGTATTACACTATGAGTTCCAATCCAAACATCATTCTCAATATTAATTCCTCCTTTTGATACTATATCTTCCGTTACTGACAAACCCTTCATATTAACTTGGACAAAATATGATGTCATTCTTGAAAAGTCATGGTTATACTCTTGAAAAGTCACATTTCTAGCTATTGAACAAAAATTTCCAATGCTAATTTTATTAAGAATACATCTCAAATCAGTATTAGGGCCATTAATAGTTGTATACCTGCCCACTGAAATATGCCCGTATAGCTGGACGCCATCAACTATTTTAGAATTTTGACCAATTGTAATATCTCCTGACAAAAGAGCGTCCTGAATTTTCGCGTGTTCGCTTATTGATACATTGCCCTTTAATATGCTTTTATTTACAATTCCATATTCATTTATTTTTATATCACCTTCAAAACTGTTACCATTCCTTAATGAAGTATTAAAAAAATGAGTCTTTAAAAAATGTTTTATGGAACTAAACATACGTTATTATATATAAATAAAATTAAACATTACGAAAAAAATCATTCAAATCAATCTGATTAAAGTTTGGAGTATTTTTCCTAAATCTTAAACTCTCAATTTTTTCATTGAATACGTTTATAAAATTTTCTTCGATCGGATTTAATACTATTGCTTCTTCCTTTAAAATATACTCACTATAATACAAGTTAGCAATTTCGTTCAAAAAAATATTGTAAACGCCTAGTAAATTTGCTTCAATTGCAGAGCCAGAAAAGTGAGTAACATGGACTAATGATTGCGAAAGCAAAACTGGTAATGGTTCAGTGCACGCTTCATTTATATTAACTTTCTTAAAAATATTATGCTGTACTAATAAGGATTTTATTTTATAGTGCTCATTCATTTGCCTAGGATGAAGCCTTATATACCATATATATGAACTTTGTTTAATAAGATTAATTATTGAATGAGAAAATAGTTGATCAATATTTAATGGCGAAGGTTGCAGTGAATACAAAATAATATTTTTCTCATGTTTTTCACTTGAAAATTTCATCCAATAATTAACCCAAGGATTACCATACAATAAAGAAACAACTTTCTTTTTCTCTCCTGACCATTTATCGATATTAGCTTTACTATTTTCATCCCAATTCCAAAAATATTTTGGCATTACTAAATACCCTTTATCTGGCGTATTGTACCAACTTCCATAGGATAAATGAGTTTCGGGCTGTGGCCCATGTTGCATTTCAATTGTTGGGATATTTAAGGAATTACAAGCGGCTACTAAAGCCATCATTTGAAAATCATAATAACATAAAATCATAACTTTATCTGGATTAATACATTTTAATGTTTTTGTGAAAAAATTAAAATAGGTATTCCAATCTGCATGATATTTCTCCTGAATTTTATCTGAATTAAACTGTAAGGCAAAATCTTTTAATAAATCGTGACTTCCAATAAATTTTATAAAATTATCGTATTCATTTAATGATAAAGTATCAGGCGTTGCATTTTTAAAAAATTTTTTTTTAAATTTTAAATATGACAAAAAATTAGAAAAACATTTATCCAGTATTAATAAATTACGATTATTATATATCTTATTTTTATCAGTTACTCTACCATACTCTAGAAAGTAAGATGATTTTTTTAAATCATATGTATCTATTAAAGTATCAAAGTACCTATTGTATCTGAATCCATTAAAATCAACTCTATGTGAATCGGCTCCTACAAATAAAAATTTCTTCTTTTTAAGAGCTGCTAAAAATAATTTGTGTTTTATACTATCATAAATTATTGATAAGTAGATGTATGTTTTTTTTATAAAATTAATTTTAGTGCTATCATGAACAGAACTTGAAGTGACATCATTATTCTCGCATTTAGACTCTATCTTATTTATTAAAAACAAAAACAATTGAATCCTAACATATGGCCATATATGAACAGAATTAAATAACCAATCATTAACAGGAAATTGAATTTCTAAATTTAATATATACTCAGAAATATCTTTCCTACTTTTCAGAGGTAAATTTCTAAAATCCATTTTTTACCTTTTGATAATCGTCTTTTTGTCCAATATCTAACCAATATTCATCTATTGTAAAAACTTTGGTATTTTGCTCATTATCGATTAACAATTCAAACAAAGATGGCATATCAAAATATTCATCTTTCTTCAGATAACTAATACTTGAGGGATTTAATATATACATCCCCGTATTTATAAAATAATCATAAGAAGGTTTCTCTTTAATACCTCTTAAACTCATATTTTCATCAAACTCAACACATGCATAAGGCACTTCGTGCGAATATCTTTTTACACACATCGTTGCATCCGCATTTTGAGTAGTATGAAAATTTAAAAAGTCATCAAAATTAACAGTAGTTAAAACATCACCGTTAACTACAAAAAAAGGAATATTGATATTAAAATCTATTAACGACAAAGCACCTGCCGTGCCCATTCGTTTACTTTCTTTGGTATATTTAATTTCAACACCAAACTGTTTTCCGTCAGCAAAATAATCTTCAATAATTTCAGATTTGTAGTTTACACATAAAATAAATTTACCAAAACCATGTGATTTAAAATGTTCGATAATCCTCAATAACATTGGCTTACCTCCTACTTCTAACATTGGTTTAGGAATATGTTTTGTTAAGTCTCCTAAACGAGTTCCTAAACCGCCAGCCATTACAACAACCCAATTATCATGTTTTTCAGTTTCAAACTCATTTAAAACAACAACTTCTACAAGCCTACCATTATCATCAACAACAGGCATATGACGACGATGAAGTTCACGCAATTGTTTCTTTATAATAACATGTGACAAAGAACTTAATGCCACTGTTGGATTTTTATTGATAATTGAATCTAAATCAAACTTTCGATTTAAAACACCTCTTCTTAAATCACCATCCGTAATTATTCCAATTAATTTATTTTGATCATCAACAACTGGCAAAAAACCATTTCCATTTTGATCTAATAGGCGAACAGCTTCTTCAAAAGAAGTATCACTGTTATATAATAAATAATTCATCATATCACATTTTGAATTTTAATAACACTATCCTCTGTCATGTCATGCAAAAGTGTTTTACCAATCAAATCATTTATATTGCTAAACGCATCAATTTGATCATCAATTAATTTGAGTAAAATCATATCCTCATTAAATATAGTGCCAGCTTTTAAATCTTTCTTAACAACACATCTCAATTGCCTTTCTCTATATATAGTTTCTGCTGTTGTAAATTCAAAAGAAGTATCATAATCAGTATTAACATACTCATTTATGAAATTTACTTTTTCTATAATTTCTCTCATTTTATCTGAAGATACAGCGGCTGAATAATCAACTCGTTCAACACCTTCATTAGTAGTGATGTGTTTTTCAAAAATAGTTGCTCCTAAAATAGAGGCGTATTCATTACTAGTAATAGCATATATATTATCAAATGCTGAATGATCAGCATAACCAATATGTAAATTAGGAAATTTACTTTTCAAAAAAGCAATCTTTCCAATCTTAACATCTTCAAGTTTACTGGGGAAGGATTGAAATCCTACCATCAATACTTTTAGTTTATCTCCAAAAAAATTAATCTTCTCTTCTATTTCATTTAAAGTTCTACCCCCAACTCCCAAAATAATTTCTTTTTTTGAATTTTTTATATTTTTCAATAATACATTGTCATAAAAAGAAACAGAATGAATATCCAAATATTTAACATCAAAGCTATTCAACAACTCAAATGCTTCCGTATTAAGAGGCATTATAATAATATCAAGTTCAGCATTTTTTGTATATGCAAATATTTCATGCCATTGTTTAATATCAAAGCAATAACTATCTAAATCTTTAAATGCTTTATGTTTTGTAGATATGAAATCTGAAGTTCGAGTCATAACTTGAAACTTCACTCCATTTGCGCCTGAGCTTTTAGATGCGTCAATTAATCCTTTCATGAAAGCCATATCACCTTGGTGATGAAATGCTGTTTCTGTATAAAAATACATTTTACTCATATAATTTAATCATTGTTGAGTTTTCTTTTCTTCTATTCATGTCATTACTAAATTCATCAAAAGTTATAATTTTATCATAAGGATATTTAATATTACCTCCTAAAGAAATTTTCATAGCTGGCAATTTGACATTACTATCATTATAAACAGTAATCAAATCACTCAATTTAAAATTTAATCCTTTTTGATATAATAACTCTAAAATTCCCTTAGTCCTAATTAAATCATCAGGCGTATCAACGGTAACAGAATAACTTGAATAATCATCTTTAAAAGCTTTTATTATTCCACATCTAAAATGATTGGGCTCAAATAAAAACAACATTAAATATTCGCTAACACTAGGATCCATCGTGTTATAACATCTTTTTAAGGCGTCAGTCGTCATTACTTCAGTAGTTGAACCTATGGGAACATCCACAACTCTTACGTAATCTAAATTTCTATTTTCTAGCAACTCCAACTGATGATTTATAAATTCAACTGATGCAAATGGATTATCACCTGTTATTCGGATTAGGACATCAGCCTTTTCAATATCTCCAACAGCTAGCATTCTTTCAATAACAGCGTCTGCCGAACCCCTATATAATTTAATACCATTACGACTAACAACATCTGCTAAAATATCATCAACTGCCTCTTCCGAAGTGCATAAGTATATTTCATCGATTTTATCAACTGATTTTATTCGTTGAATCAAAAAATCAATCATTGAAAGTCCAGGCTTTAAATCTCTTAAAATTTTTAGCGGTAGTCGTTTCGAAACTGTTCTGGCTATTACACAAGCAACAACTTTTGCCATAGTTTGTTATTTAATTTTTACAACTATTTTTTTTGAGTACTCTCCTTCAATTTGATTAGTATGAATAACTTCTTTAGGAATAAAAGCAAACGAATTTTTGTTCATTTTACAGCTAGTCAATATTTCAGAAAAATACAATGTATAATCTCCCTTTTCATCGTAAGGTGTTTTAATACTTGATTGTGATTTATCTCCCAGGTAAATTGTATCGCTACCCTCAATAACAATGTGAATATCATTAAATACAGTATGAGATTCGAAAACACGATCAACGTAACCGCTTTTGCATAGAACCAATGCTTTCAATTCTTCATTCAATATTATCCACTCTCCAATTACTACATCATTTTCTTTTACTTTATAAATAAACATCATAATCGAATCAAAATTTTTTAATTCGATGTGATTTTTTAATGTTTCAAGCTCTCCTAAAATCATGATTCTATTTAATGTAATCCCATTTAACTAACATATCTTCCTCTATATCCACAGTTAATTTTCTACCAATTAATTGATCAATTAAATCTGGAGAGATTCCTGTTCCAGGTCTTTTACTTGTTAAATCATCTATTGTTAATACATGGCCTGACTTCAAATTTTTTGTAAAAACTGCGCTTCTTCTGAATTTCATTTTTTTCTCTTGTTCTGCCTTCGAAACAACTTTCACAAAGGTCCCCATTGATTTAGCGATATTAGCAGATTCTCTACAAATTATTTCCATTTCATGAGGATCTGCAGATATTTCGTGATCCCATCCTGGTAAATTTTTATCTGTTGTAAAATGCTTTTCAATAATGCAAGAACCTAATGCCACACTAGCCAAAGGAATTGAGAAGCCAATGGTATGATCAGAAAAACCAATAGGAATCCCAAATGTTTTTTGCATCATAGTTATATTATTTAAATTTATGTCTTCATATGCTGGAGGATAAATAGAAATACAATGCAATAGTGCCATTTCTTTACAACCTTTTTTAGCTAATAATTCTAAAGCTCTATCTACTTCCGATAAAGTAGCCATACCCGTTGACAAAATAACTGGTTTCCCTCTATCCGCTAAATAATTTAATAACTGAAAATTATTTATATCCATAGAAGCAACTTTAAAAAAAGGCACTTGACATTTTTCTAGCAAATCAACTTCATATTCCGAAAAGGGAGTGGAACAAAAATCAACCTTTTTTGTATCACAATATGCTTTTAATTCATAATGTTGTTCTTCTCGTAAATAATATTTTTCAACCATTTCTTTTAAAGAACCAAAATGCTTTTTGGGCGAATCATCGTACTTTTGATTTCTATCATACTCTTCTTTTGCAATTAATGTCTTAGGTGTCCAAGATTGGAATTTAACTGCATCCGCGCCACAATTAACCGCAGCATCTATCATTTGTTTTGCTAAATTCATATCGCCATTATGATTGGCTCCAATTTCAGCAATAACATATGGCTTTGAAAAATTATAAAATTCTTTCTTTCCTATTTTAATAATGCTACTCATATTTTTTTTAAATTTTAATTATTAGTTAATTTGAATCTCATTTGTCTCGTCCCACCAAAACAAATTTTGTTTAATCGCGGGCATGTTTGTTATATTTTTGATTTTACTTTGAAGTAAGTTTAGCTCATTAATATCATCTTCGACTTGAAAACCAACATCTTTTAATCCTTGGTAATGGGATAATTTAACCATAATCACATAGTCTAAACGATCTTTGTCAAAGTTTTTTACGCCAGCCATATTGTCCTCGTGTTGCCGATACAGTGTTTGACATTGTGTTGTAAATAAAGCCTTAAAGTTGCCTAAATACATTAATTGATAAAACATAAACCAATCTGCGACTTTAGGCATAGAGCTATAAGTGATTTTTGTATTTAAAATATCTTTTCTAATTCCTGAATTTCCAATACCTACTATATTTTTTCTTTTAATAAATGTATCGTCGAATTCAAACAAATCTTTTATTTTATCAGACCATATAGCCTTTGAGTACATTACACCCGAATTATTAACTAATGACAAATCATTTGACACAATCGCATGATTTTCTAATAATTTTGATAAAACATCCACTCTATTTGACGTCATTTCATCATCAATATCTTGAAATATAATTTTTTCGAAATTTGAAGACTTTAAATATTCAAATGCTTGAAATCTAACCTGGGTAGGAGTTCCTGTGACCTCAACAAATATTATGTTATTATTGTACTTAGTAAATAAACTTGAAATATTTTGTACTCCATCATTAAAAACTATTAAGGTAAATTTTTGTGCTGTTTGTTGCTGAATGCAATTCAAAAATCCTGATATATAAACAACAGCATTGGGATAAAAAAATGTTACAACCGCTAAACTCACTTTATTTTACGAGCTGGATTACCAACATAAGTACTATTATCTTCAATGTCTTTAATCACAACTGTTCCTGCTCCTATTATTACATTTTTGCCTATTTTAACACCTTGCTTTATCACTGAATTAGCTCCTATAAATGTGTTTTCATCAACAAAAACATTACCAGCCAAAACAGCTCCTGGAGCAATGTGTACACCATTAGAAATAACACATTCATGTTCAATAACACAAGCAGTATTTAAAACACAAAAATCTTTAATTATAACCAAAGGATTAATAGAAGTATTTTTAGAAATAAAATTACCAATACCAATTTTTACGTTTTTTGAAATAGAGGCAGAAGGATGAATTACATTTAAAATTGTTCCTTCTTTCTCTAAAATTTTCTTAGCAACCTTACATCTTATCTTGTTATCACCTATTCCTAAAATAAATTGGCAGGTATGATTCCATCCTTCAAAATCATTTTCATTTTCATTTCCAAGATATTTAAGACCATAAGGATTTACATCAGCGGATTTTTGTTCTGAATAATAAAATAAAGGCATTGCACTTTCTAGTGCGGCATCTGCCACTACAAATCCATGGCCTGAATAGCCAACTAATATAATTTTAGACTCTAACACTACTTGGTATATTTACAATTCTATCTTCTAAATACTGGGCATTATCTAAATTGCCATGCAAAGCCTCTTTAAACATCACCAGTTTATTCATTAATGCCCAAACTGGCCTTGTCATCACACCATGATCGTTTGTAAATTGTAAAAACTCATCACGTGTGGTTTTATCTTTTAATAAAATAGCACATAACCAATAATTTGATTTTGCTTCACTTGGCTCAAGCATAAATTTAATATCCATCGTGCTAAAAAAATGCTGATAGCTATTCGCTAAGTTTCTTTTATTTTCTACAAAATCAGTTAACTGTTCTAATTGAGCGCACATTAAAGCAGCATTTAAATTTGGCATACGATAGTTATACCCTATTTCGTCATGCACAAATTCCCAACGGTGTGGCACTTTAGCTTGAGTGGTTAAATATTTAGCTCTTTTAGCTAATCCTTCATCATTAGTTACAATAGCGCCGCCACCACCGCAAGTAATTGTTTTATTGCCATTAAAACTAAATGTACCTAATAATCCAAAGGTGCCAGTATGTTTGTTTTTATAATAACTGCCAATCGATTCGGCGGCATCCTCAATTAAGGCAATATTAAATTCATGGCATAATTCAGCAATTTCATCAATATGGCAAGGATGGCCAAATGTATGCATTGGTACACAGGCTGCTATTTTTTGATTGGTTGTTTTATGATAAGAAAAACCATCTGCTTTTTTAACAACAAATTCATGTAGATACAATTTTAATTTTTGAGCGCTTAAACCCATTGTATCCATATCTACATCCACAAATACAGGCGAAGCTCCAATGTATGAAATAGCATTGCATGTTGCAATAAAACTTAAAGGCTGGGTAATAACCATATCCTTTGCTTTTACTCCTGCTACTATCATGGCCATGTGTAAGGCAGCCGTGCCATTTACACAGGCTACAGCGTATTTAGCTCCAGTATAAGTTGCTATCTGCTTTTCAAAATCATCTACATATTTACCTACCGACGACACAAAGGTTGAATCGATAGCATCCATCACATACTGACGTTCTTTACCAACAAAACGAGGCTCATGCAAAGGAATAAAATCCTGATTAGGAAATTGTGATTTTATAAAATCTACGGTTTGCTTATACATTATAAATATCAGCTTTGTATCTGATTAAATTTTCGGGCTTACTAAACCATTCAATGGTTTGTTTTAACCCTTCTTGCAAATTATATTTTGGTTGCCAGTTAGTTAATGATTTTATTTTATCAGCTGCTCCTAATAATCTTTCTACTTCGCTTTTTTCAGGGCGTAATCTCACATCATCCGAAATGATTTTAGCAGATGGATTAATGATATTGATTAATGATTGTGCTAAATCTTGTATTGATATTTCTTGCTGAGTAGCAATATTAATTTCGTGCCCTATTGTTTTTGGCGAATTAGCAATTTCAACAAAGCCACAGGCTGTATCTTTCACAAACAATAAATCACGTGTAGGATGCAAGGCACCTAATTTAATGTCGGTTTTACCTGCTAATAACTGAGTAATAATAGTTGGGATAACGGCTCTGGCACTTTGGCGTGGACCAAATGTATTAAAGGGTCGCACAATAGTAACTGGTAAATTAAAGCTTCGGTAAAACGAATCAGCCATGGCATCAGCGCCAATTTTTGAAGCAGAATAAGGTGATTGGCCTTGCTTAGGATGTTTTTCATCTATAGGAACGTATAATGCAGTACCATACACTTCGGAAGTTGAAGTAACTATTACTCGTTCGATATTATAATCCCTAGCTGCCTGTAACACATTTAAGGTTCCTTTTACATTGGTATCCACATAACTATCAGGCGAATGATAGCTGTACGGTATAGCAATTAATGCCGCTAAATGATATATCATATCAACACCTTTCACGGCTGTTCTCACTCCATTTGGATCTCGAACATCACCAGCAAATATCTCGATCTGACTCAATACATCTTTAGGTAAAGTATCTAACCAACCCCATGAATTAAAGGAATTGTAATACACAAACGCTTTTACCTTGTGCCCATCTTCAATTAATTTTTCTACTAAATGGCTGCCAATAAACCCATCAGCGCCTGTAACTAATACTGTTTTCATATTATCATACATTAGGTATAATTTTAACTATTTTTTGAAATAACTCCTGATGACCTAAACTTGACAAATGAATGTTATCCGTCATAATATGATTAGAGGAATAATCTTCAAGAGTAATATAATTAGATTTAATCTTATTTCTTAAAATTTCATTGTATCTGGTTATGTTATTACTTATACCAGGCAAAAGTGATTCATAAGAATTAGAAGCAGGAACGATTCCAATCCAAAAAAGCTTATTCCCAAATTCCTTTACAAAAAGCTCTACATATTTATCAAACTCGTTAATAGAAGTATAGGTGCAATTTCTTCTTTTTCTCATGTTTTCCAATCTTCTTTTAGTTAACACTTTGCTTGTAATCTTTTTCGATAAAGTAAAATGATTTAAAAATTGACTTTCAAATTTTGTTAATGCTCTGGGAGCACAATCTACTATTCCTGATTGTATTAAAACAATATCTGGATTAAACATTTTATGATATTCTATTTGACTATATAAATCACTAATAGTTGCGCCACCTGAAGAATACTGCCACACGTCATAGTAAATCGAAATTTTCTTAACCCAAGTATCGTTATACTCAACAATTTCAGGCTTTGGCCTTGGTAGCCCCAAAGAATCTGTTATAATTAACATTTTTTTCATTTAGAAATTATAGCAACATCTTGCAAGTAACCACTAGGGCGATTTATATTACCAACTTTCCAATAATCACCTCTTTCTACAGTAAAAAAAAGTGCATTCTCAACTCTATCTAATATCTTATGCTCTTTTAAAATATTAGCTTGTGTGCTTATCATTATTGTAATAGAATAAGAGCCACCTCTGAGCATAAGTTTTGGCATCTCTATTTCGATAAACCCTTCATTTTTATTAACATTCAAAGCAGTTTTTGTTTCATCCGTAGCAATTACAGTTTGTACGATATCAGATTCATTTCTAATTGTAATTCCCAAAAACACATCCGTTAAATTTTCTTTAATCGTTTTTTTATACTTCAAATTTAATTTAACATATTCTCCTGAAATAAGCTGAGCAACAGAATTACCATAAAAATCAGAAAAATACATTTGTTCAACCAAAATTTCACCAGTTCCTGTTCTATCTTTTCTTAATTCCAAACTATCTTGTGCTTGATCCATTGACATACCTAAGTATTTATTACAAGCATCATCACTATCTCCTGAAAAAATTAATTGGCCGTTTTTAAGTATAATTCCTTTAGTACACAAATTTTTAACAGCTGCCATATTGTGACTCACAAATAAAACAGTTCTGCCTTGTCCTGCCACATCTTTCATTTTGCCTAAACACTTTTTTTGAAATTCAGCATCTCCCACTGCTAATACTTCGTCCACTATTAAAATTTCAGGCTCTAAATGAGCTGCTACGGCAAAGCCTAACCTCACCATCATCCCTGATGAATATCGTTTTACGGGAGTATCCAAATACTTAGCCACTCCACTAAAATCAACAATTTCATCCAATTTACTTTTTATCTCGGCTTTACTCATGCCTAAAATGGCGCCATTTAAAAACACGTTTTCACGTCCCGATAAATCGGGATGAAAACCAGTACCCACTTCTAATAAAGAAGCAATGCGTCCTTTTGCTTTAAACTCCCCGGTGGTTGGCGTGGTAACTTGAGATAATATTTTTAATAAGGTGGATTTTCCAGCTCCGTTTTTACCAATAATACCAAGCACTTCTCCTTGTTCTACTTCAAAATTTATATCTTTTAACGACCACACATACTCACTACCACCTGCCACACTTCTATCGTTGGAGTCTCCAATTTTTAAATAGGGATCTTCTTTGCCTCTTACTTTATGCCACCATCTGTTAATGTCATGAGACATCGTTCCTGTTCCTAATTGACCAAGGCGATACTGCTTTGATATATTTTCTACTTTTAAAACAACTTTGCTCATACTATATATTAAACTGTATCCATAAATGATTTTTCAACTTTATGAAAAACGACTAAACCAATAAAAAATAAAATAATTGTAAACATCAAACTATATCCTAAATGCCATATATTAAAATCACCAATACCTAAAAAGGCAAACTTAAATGTTTCAACAATGCTAGTCACTGGGTTCGCTAAAATAATCCATTTGTATTTTTCGGGCACAATGGATAAAGGATACACAATGGGTGTGGCATACATCAGCAATTGAACTCCAAAACCTACTAAGAATTTTAAATCACGGTATTTAGTAGTCATGGATGAAATAATAATACCAAAGGCTAAACCTAAAAAACCCATTAATAAAATTAAAAAAGGTACAAATAACAAATAAATATTTGGATGAATATCATCTTTGGTAATTAAAAAGTAAACCCAAACAGAAAGAAATAAAAGTAATTGTACCGAAAATTTAATCAAGTTGGATAATACCACAGAAAGTGGCACTATCATTCGAGGAAAATACACTTTACCGAAAATATTGGCATTGGCAGTAAACGTATCAGAGGTTTTAGTTAAGGTGTCCGAAAAATAATTCCATAATGTAATTCCACTTATATAAAATAATATGGGAGGTATCCCATCAGTAGAGATACGTGCTAGATTTCCAAAAATGACAGTAAAAGTGATAGAGGTAATAATAGGCTGAATAAAAAACCAGATGGGACCTAAAATCGTTTGCTTATATACCGAAACAAAATCACGTCTTACAAACAGTAAAAGTAAATCTTTATATCTTAAAATTTCTTTTAACCTTAAATCGTACCATTTGTTAAGTGGTTTTACTACTAAATCCCAATCGTCTGTTTGATTCATTTTTAAAACTATTCTATTATTATATCGTTTCTATTAGGAAAATTAATCAATATACCCATTCCTTTTTTACTATACACGGCCATGCTGCCTATGGCTGCTGCTTGAGCATGACAATCGTATAATACTTTTTTTAAATCATTTAATTGGCCACAACCACCTGCTGCAATTACAGGAACGGATATTCCTTCGGCAACCTGCTTGGTCATTTCAAAATCATAACCTTCCCAAGTTCCTTCATTATCAATACTTTGCAACATAATTTCTCCAACACCTATTTCATTTTCCAAATAAGTTACGTAATCCATGATCGAATACTTAATCTTATGCCCCATATGAGAGTAAGGAGATTTAGTGCAAAACAAAGATTTTTTCAAATCAACACAAGCTACTACAGCTTGCGAACCATAATGACTAATCACCTGTTTTATAACAGAAGGGTTTTCTTGAATTAATGAATTAACCACCACTTTTTCAACTCCAATTTTATAGAGGGTCGAAAAATCTTCAAAAGTTTTTACACCTCCACCATAAGCAAAAGGCATAAATGCTTCGGAAGCCATATCGGCAATTTTAGCAAAATTTGGTATACGTTTTTGCTTACTGGCATTGATGTCGATAATCACTAATTCATCAACTTCTTTATCATTATATATTTTAATAGCATTAATAGGGTCGCCAATATATGTTGGGTTTTTAAACCTAACGGTTTTCACTAAACCACTTCCGTCGTACAACAAACAAGGTATAATGCGTTTTAAAGCCATTTTTTTTACGAAGAAACTAAGAGTACTAAGAATATGTGTTTTTGTTGTTTATTGTTTCTCGCTAAGACGCCAAGAGCGATAAGGATATGTGTTTTGTTGTTTATTGTTTCTCGCTAAGACGCCAAGAGCGCTAAGAATATATATTTTGTTGTTTATTGTTTCTCGCTAAGACGCCAAGAGCGATAAGGATATGTGTTTTGTTGTTTATTGTTTCTCGCTAAGACGCCAAAAGCGATAAGGATATATA
>CAITNS010000005.1 GCA_903893815.1 uncultured Bacteroidota bacterium | reverse complement strand
TCATCCTTAGAAAATATTAGATTTTCTTTGATAAACTGTACCGTAATATCTTTATCGGTAATTTTATTAACAAGCTTTCTTAAATCGTCTAGATTGCGAGCTAGCCTATCCATTGAATGCACAACAACAGTATCGCCATCACGAATAAACTCCAACATTAACGCTAATTGTGGGCGGTTTGTATCCTTGCCAGAGCATTTATCCGTGAATATCTTATCTAACGCCAAACCGTCTAGCTGACGTACTGTATTTTGCTCTACAGTGCTAACACGAACGTATCCAATTTTATGACCTTGCATGTTACGATCCTTTTTTGGATTTTTTAACTCTACGCTTTAACCGCATGAAAGGCATACCAATTTCAAATGTAGTTTCACTTTCATCAACCTCCAAATCATCTTCGTCATCAGACATAAACAAATCAGACATTAACTCACCTGTTCGTTGTAATAATGATTTTGATGGTTTACTATTTTCTGGCAATTTTTGCAATGATACTAAAGAACGACTCAATTCCCTAACTTTAGCAAAAGTATCAATAATTGCCAACGTAGTTTCAGTGGCTTTTGTGCTTTTAAGAATTGTTGCCAACATATAAAGCCCACGCTCAGTAAATGCCTTTGGCAGTGCAGTTGAATGCTTTAATTTTTCGAACCGGTCGAAATTTTCGACCAGTTCCGTTTTTTCGCTATCGAACAAATCCACCAAATAACCATCTGGAAATTTATCTGGATTATTTTTAACTGCTTCATTAATACGCTTAGTCTCAACTCCATATAATTCGGCAACATCACTATCCAGTATAACATGCTGTTTTCGTATCACAATAATTTTATCCTGAACCTGTTCATATTTTACTAGTTCCATTTAATATCCTCCAAAATTCATTATTATCAACCAAACAAGATTATAACATACCCAACGATATACACCAATAATTAATTATGAATTCTATTGGAACATTAATATAATTCAATAAAATTAATACCAAACATATGCAACTTATAGGTTATACCAGACATGCCATCAACATGTTTTTTAAATGTACCATTAGGTTATACCTTATTGCTACAAGTATCTTATTACTTGCGACAAAATTCCAGCTTAGTCCCGCAAGAAAAAATTTAACAACGGATCAGTAATAGTATAAATACCCCTGCTTTCTTTACGAATATAACCGCCAATTTCTAACATACGTAATGTGCTATATACTTGCTGTTCTTTAAGTTGTAACTCTGTATATGGACTAAGTCTTAATGATAATACACGCATTACATCTAAAGCATTTACACGTTCCTTAATTTTTAAGATTTGTAATTCTAAATAAGCTTCTTCCTGTGGGATTAATACAGCTCTAATATAATTATAAAAACTTTTCACATCAATAAACATTTCAGGATTAGATATAAAATAGCTGAGTATCCTTGATGTGTAATATGGGTGCCCATTTAATAGTTCTAATATTTCTGAAATTATCTCTGGCTTCATTTTTGGATGAGTTTCAGCAATGTACATAAATACATCTGGTTTAGTTAGTTCTTTTAAAGTTATCAGCTCTCCAAAACGATAAAATGCTCCAGATTTATCCAGAAAAATCTTATTCATTAAAGTTTCTTGACTACCAGCAAATAAATAGCTAACTTCTTCATGATGCTGCACTACTGATCTGAAAACTTTAATCACACGCTCTACAAAATGATCTATTTCTCCAAATTCATCATAAAAAACAATAACTTTTTTATTTTTTTTGATAGCAATTTTTTCAGGAAGCTCTAATGCTTCTTCTAATAAACGCCAATCATCCTCACCGCTACTATCTTTGAATAATTGAATTATTGGCTCTAGTCCTAAATCCCCATAATTAAGCTTCAAATTTACAGAGAAGTCTACCTGTCGCCATAATTGGCGAATTTTACCACTAATGCCCAACATATTCAAACAGCTATTAATAATTCCTTCGGCAATACTTTTAACATCACCTCCAGAATAAAACATTAAGTCAATATGTATAATTAGATAGTTATTATCTTGACTAATTTCTTTTAGAACTTTTTTAGCTAATGATGTTTTACCAAACCTGCGTGGAGCGATTAAAACATAATCTCTACCATGTTTTAATCCTGAAATCAGGTTTTTAAGTTCTGTTTTTCTATTAATAAATGGATATTTTGACATATAATATAACCTTCAAAAATATTAGTACTAACTAATTTTCATTTAGTATTATATCATAAAAAAATATAGTTATAAATAAAAAATAGATATGACGCGTAATAATCTTCTATGCAATTCGTTTTTATACCTTCACCTTGACTTTATCAACTTTGTTGGTCGATACACGATAAATATAGCCGATTCCTGCAGGTAGTCCACGTAACCCATTAATATCAACCTTGTATTTATTTCCTATCCTCATACTACCCATTCCAGTTGCTCCACCAGCTCCTGTTTCCATTTGGTGTGTCATCTCATAGCTTTTCTCAGTCCCTACTGTATTACCAAAAAGCTCTAAATCAAATTGATTAATTGAACGCAAAATGATTTTGGTGTTAGTATTGGCAACTATACTACTCACAATTACCTTACCATCTTCAGCTTCAGCAATTGTCTCAAGTGATTGACTACCTACTACACCATACAATCCATTTGAACGATGTGTGGCTAATGAAGTGGCAACTGACATACTGGCATAGCTTGCAAACTCATCCAAAATCACTAATGTTGGTTTTGTTAATTTTTCTCGTGCTAAGCTAGAAAATGTGGCATTAACATCGTCAATAACTATTTTACCAAATTGCTCAGTATCCTTACTGTAGCTAGATTTGTTTAACAAAAATAAAATAATTTCATTGTTTTTTATGGCATCAGCTAAATTAATTATATTAGATGAATTGTTAATACTCAAAAACTGCCCATAAGCACTGTAAATCAAACTTGTTAGGATATTTTCAATACGCTCCTGTGGTTTTTCATCAACATCTTGCATTTTTACAAAATAGTTTTTTTCAACTCTATCACCCACTTCATTAACTAAACTTAATAGCAAGGTGTTATCACTTAGTAATTCAAAAATAACAGACAAATCAATTTTTTTACTAATAAAGCCCTGCTTTACTCCTTTTTCTATCAAACCAAATAATATTGTAATGAAAACGGTTAAACGTTCATAATAAAAAGCATTTTCTACGTTAGTAATTAGATTCATTAGTTTATTGCGTAATTCATCTTTGTTCCCAATACCAAAAAAATCATATGAGGCATTAATATCACAATTATCAAATGCAAAAACTCTAAACACTCTATTCGAAGATTTGGCAATAGCACTTATTTTTGCAATCAAATCTGGACTGCCTTTACCATCCACATAAATAACAGGCATTTTGAATTTTAAACTTTCACTTACCATCCTTAAAAACAATGTTGTTTTACCTCCACCAGTTGTTGCGTTTACATACATATGTTGATTTAATTCCTCTAATGACAATACAATTTTTTTCCCAGAATCAACGTTATCTCCAATATAAAAACCTTTTTCTATTGGTAAATTTTCCAATGATTTTATTTGTGAATTTTCATTGACAGAATTCCAATTTTTTCCAATAATAAACTCACCCACAAATGCAATTACAGATATACAAAACAAATACAACGAAGCTCCATATGAAATATTAGCATCAAACTTAAATAACATAAAACCATACGCAAGATGCATAGAGTTAATATACCGAATTGAATCACCAAAATAATAAGAAAATATATTATGCGCATGCGAAACAAACAGAAACAGAAACATAAAACAAATTGGCAATAGCATTACCCCACTTAGTTTAGTTGAGTTAATTATTTTAAGTGGTACCGTAGCTATAAAAAAGCACAACACTACAAAAAAGAATAATGCAGAAACCAAAAAAGCACTAAACAAAAATAAGCACCAAAAAGTATAATACATTTTACCATTTAATTTAAATAAGTTTTTCGCATCAACTCTTATGCTCTCTAAGTAAATCATTTTTTTTGATTTTGTTAAAAATATTTCAAAACTCAACAACCATAAAATAGGAATTACTAACATTGCTAAAAACCAATTTTTACCATCAATATTATGTACTAGAATATCAAAGTTTGCATTTAGGGTATTTAGAAAATATGTCAGATTTAATATACTTGGTATTGAGTATAATGCATATTTATCCACTGGATTTAATGGTGTAAAAATACCAATTATTAATCCCATAGAAGCAATGATACCAAAAAGGTAAAATCTAGTTATTCCTAATTTAAAAATATGCTCATTAAAAAAACTCATGCACACAACTATTAACATACTCAGTGGTACATAAATAATTGCAGATGAAAAATCAAAATACAAAAAAAATAAACACACCAAAAAAGATAGTGGGTATTTAAGAATTGGAGCATTGTTCATATTAGAACCTTTCTTTCATTTTTAATTTCATTATAATATGGATTCTGTATTAAAATATCATTTACAAAAATAAAAAATGTGTGTTTTGCATTTCTAGCTAATCCAGATAATTTTTTTAAAACAATTTCATTATTTGAAATCCATCTAACCTCTTTGATATTAGAATCTAAGTTGTATTTATTAATTTTAATCAATAATCTTTTTGTCATTTTTAAACTTAATTCTACTTCAATTGCAAGGCAAGTATTTACTAATAAATCAGGTAAGAATACTTCTTTATTTTGAGAAAATTTTAATTGTAATTCATTTTTAGCTTCTTTTTCTAATTTAATTAAATTACCCAACTTTAATTCATGAATTGCTATTGTATGCACATGGCTGTTATGAACCAAAGTTGCAGGTGATATTTTTCTATATAATTGCCCACCTAAATAATTAATTGCCAATTTTTCCAATGTCCAATATTTATCACCCCTAGCAAATATTTTTTCAACTTTTATATAACCATCTTCAATTAGCACATATCTAACTTTTCTTATAGCATTATCACTCAAATCAAAAAATTTTGCCAACAATAATTCACTTAAAAACCCAAATCTATTAACCAATTTCAACATCTCTATTTGTCTTTCCGACAATCCAATTTTAATCATAACCTCTAATCCTAAAAAATAATAACCCATAACACAACCTATCTCTCTATATCTCTATCTCTCTATATCTCCATCTCTCTATATCTCTATCTCTCTATATCTCCATCTCTCTATTTCTCTATCTCTCTATTTCTCTACCTCTCTATTTCTCTACCTCTCTATTTCTCTATCTCATAGTAATCATCATCTCGGAGATTGATTTTATTCTTTAAATCCGTCCGCCGAATTTCGGTAATCAAGACCACCCTCTCTAAATGACAATGTGAGAGGGTGGTCTTGATTTTTTAAAATGAAATTTTAAAACGAAACAGGCGGACGGATAAAGTTAAACAAATCAATATGTTACACCAATTTTTACAGCCAGTTTTACCGCCACCATCACGTCTTTTTTTACGCCACTAAATAGGCTAACTTTAGGCTAAAAAAAGGACGCCTATAACTCTTATTATTTGCGTTTTTTCTAATACAATATTAATTTGTATTCTTTTTATCCCCTTTTTTGTAAAACTCATCTAGTGCCGTTTTCAATTCACCAGAGACCTTATTTTTATTATAAAAGTCAAGTACAATTTTACCAACTTTTGTATATTCAAGGTTTTCAATTCTCCTTGCTTCATCAAGTAATTTTTTAGCCTGTTCTTTTAGTTCAATACTGGTTTTAGCCATTTACATGTCCTTTTAAATATTAATTTTTACATACCATATATTATCATATTTTGAACTATATTTTTAATTTATTTCGAGACTCTGTCTCGAGCTCTGGGATTTTTTGACAAAGTAGATTAATTAACATATAAAAACATATGCTTTGATTCTGCTGATTTTGCATGTGTGGTATTTTTTTTAATATCAGATTCCACAAATAAGTTAGGCAATAATATTTCTAATTGTTGCCTAACTTTTTGTGCATATTTCAACTGCGTATCGCTTCCATTATACCGTTGTATTGCAATCCAATTAAAACCATATGTATTAATATTTTGCGCCAAAATCCATGCACCAACCATAATATTTTGACATGGCTGATATAATGATCTTTCTGTAATTCCCATATGATTTAATCTAACCAACCAACTTGAATTAATTTGCATTATACCTAAGTCATAACTTCCATTTTTATTTTTATTAATAGCAGATGCATTATACTTACTTTCAACACCTGCTATCGCAATTAATACCTCTTTTGGGATTTGATATTTTTGTGATGCGTCAATAAAACATTTTTCTAGTTTAGGATTAATTTCACTTGCAAAAGATACCTGCATTAACAAAATGTAAATAATGAAACTCAACATTTTTATAATACCAGTCATGCTAAAGCATCAATTCTTAGTTCAGTACATGGATGAGTATCTAACAATCCAATGCTACCATTTTCTACATATATATCCAAGTACCGAGAAAGTGAAATTCCATACCCAAGTTTCTTAGCAAATGCGTCAGCTCGAAACTCATCCATTCTACTTAGACTCATTAAGGCGTACTCTAATATATATTTGTATTTAGCTAATATCCAAAAATTTATAAAAATAAATAAACCAATTACAGAGCTAACCAAATTTACAAATGGAATATATGAAACAATTTTTAAAATAACCTGTAATACAACCGACACATAAAACATTAACAATGTTAGCAAGTTTAGTGAAAAAATGAATAGATGTTGCTTTGCATCACCATATCGCAAATGCCCTAATTCATGAGCAATAACGCCATGCATAAGGTAAGGATCAACCTTATCTAAAAATCTCTTAGTTAGCACAACTGTTGACTTGCCAACAGCATACGCATTTATTTGATTTGTAGCTTTTCCAGTTAAAACTCTTATGCTAATATTCCTAATTTTTAATCCATTAAGTTTAGACCTACCAAAAACCTCAGCAATAATATGTTCAACTTTTTTTAACTCACGTTGTGATAATTTTCTCGTGCAAAATACACTATATATGAGTTCGGCTAATGGAGATAATGACACCACAATACATCCCAACGTGATACCAAATGCATAATAATGATATAGAATTTCATGATGTATTTTTATGAATTTGCAAACAGTAAAAACAAACATATAGCAAATTGTATAATTGATAATAACCATACAAGCATATATCATATATTGCAATAATCCACGTAATATAGATTCAATTATTTTATTGATTTTTAATAAACTTAAGCATTTGAAAATTACAAAAAATCCCATAGTAAATACAATTGCAATAGCACCAAACATAAATAATGAAACCACTCCAATTTTGGGCAATTCTAATAATAATTCATTCATCACAAGCACCTCTATTTAAAACATATCCTCACTTTTTGGGTTTTTCACAGTAACCGCAACTTCATCAGATTTTACACCAGAAGTGGTAACTTCATTATCTAAATTTGGTTTATCCTGTTCTATATTTCCCACAGATTTTAATGAAGAGTGCACAGATTCATGTTCCATTTTTCCAACTGTAATAGCAAAATTTATTACCTCGTTTTTGCTAAAATAATCTCTAAGTAAGTCATTTATAAATTTAGTGCGCAACGCTCTTGGAATAGACTTAATCTGTGCACTTATTTCTTCTTCCAAATACATCATATGTGGTATTTTTTTCATCATAAATCCTTAACAATTTCAACAGCCTTTAATGCATAACCCCTAACATTTGCAAATTCATATTGCGGTTTTGACAACACTAAATTAGGAAATATTTGCATATCTTGGAACAAATAAGCCCCACCTCCAGCTAAAATAATTTTGTTTGCATCACGAACTAAATCCTTGCTTTTAGCTTGCAAAGATAAAATAACTTCATCTATGTAACTTTCTTTAAGATGTTTAATTTCTTTTGATAAATCAACAACTTCACCAAAATGTCTAAGTTTACCAGTCATCAATACTTCATTGATTTTACTCTCAGCAATACTTGTAATCTTATATTCAGCCGTGACAAAATTTTGCAAATCAGCAATAATTTTATTAATACCTTTATCATTGGCAAAACACTTTTCCTGATATGGCTTATTACCCTCAAAAACAATAAAATCATTAGTTAGATAACCAATATCAAAAACAATATTCAAATCATCTTCACCTTTAACTCCAAAATAATCATAAAAAACCCCTTGACCTTGGGCAAAAAGTTTAATATTGCACAAAACCTTTTTGGCATTAACCTCAATAGCCATTAACCGCTCTTTAAAACCATCTCTTTCATGCCAATTCAGCACAGATAACCCAGTTGCAACGGTAATTTCTTTGGTTAAATCCAAGCCGTATTTTTCAGCACTAATTTCAATTGCCTTATAAACCAGCAATGGCGCATATTTTTTCAAAAAACTAAAATCACTAGTTGGTAAACCATCTCGAACCGCTTTGCTGTCACCAACAAAATATCGGTTGCCCTCAAATTCATACGCATCAGTTGCTACAAAATTTGTAGCACCAATACCAGCATGACTAATTGCCGTTGGGAATTTAAACGTTTCACCTTTAAACATACATTTTGTATGTCCATACCCCACATCAATTGACAAAACTTGCATAACATCACCTCTAAAAAAATTAAACTCACTATAAAAATGTTCCAATTTATATTTCGGTATTATATCATATATTTTATTAAATGTGTAATTATTTTAAAATTACTTATGTGTTTTTAATATATTTTATTATCTTATAAAATATATTGTTTACTTTATA
>CAITNS010000004.1 GCA_903893815.1 uncultured Bacteroidota bacterium | reverse complement strand
TTCTCAATGGCAAGAAGCGCTTCTAGCTCTTTTATCTTTTGTTCTGGTGTCTTTTTATGAATCACGACAGGTAGTTCTTTTCAATCTAAGGTACTATATTTTCTTAACCATTTAGAAACTGTTGTGTGTCCTTGTATACCGAACTTCTTAGTAGCTTGAGAAAAATTAAGTTCCCCTCTTTCTAATTCTCCTATTAACTGTAATTTAAAGGATAAACTGTAATCTCGCTGACTACGTTTCTTTTTGTGTTCTGTTTGCTTTTCCATCTTTTAAGTTGTTTAGGTGACAACCTATTTCAGGACGAGAGAATTTTTTAAAAAGAGGCTGTCTCAAAAGAGATAGCCTCTTTTTATTAATTTTTCTTAGTGTATTTGCAAAGTATCACAATCATTTGATCATTTATCTTACCTTCCATTTGTTCAACGTTATCGTGAACTAATTTTATTTTCTTTACTACAGTTCCTTTTGAGGCAGTAAAATTTGTTCCTTTCACATTAAGAGCTTGTGTTAAAACAATAGTATCTCCGTTTTCTAAAGTATTACCAAATGCATCTTTGTGCACATCGGCTACCTCAAATGCGCTTAATGCCCATTGAATTACATTTTCATCTAAATCAACGGAACTAATTAAATTATTTGCCCAATCTTCTTCTTTATAGTTTTGTAATATTCTATAACTTAAAGCTTGCACACTTGGCTCTGCGCTCCAAATACTGCCTTCAACACAACGCCAATGAAAACTAGCCTCTTTACTATCAACTGCTACTAAACAGGTATTGCATAAAGCCACTTGGCTTTCAATGGATTCATCATTTTTTGGGCTAACTGTGTATTCATGCATGGCTGTTTCGCTATTACATAATTCACACAATTCTCCGTTTCGTTCTTGCAATTTTTTGTTGATTGACATAAGGTTGGTTTAAAAGGCTATAATTTTTTTGAATGGATAAAAGTATTAGTTTATTTTAGATATCGAGATTATTTTTTCCTGATATATATCTCATTTCTGGCAATAGCAGTTAATTCTTTATTTTTAGAATAGACCTCAATCGCATAGGTCTTCACAAAAACACCTTTATTGTTAAGTTCTGTTTCTGCTTCTTTGATCATTTCTTCTGTAATGTGAATTTTATAAAACAAGTCCGTACGAGCAGGTTTTAAAAATTGAATACTTGCACTTTTTAACCAGATAGTAATATGATAATTTTTGTTTCTTAGTATTTGCCCAAATAACATCGCATAAAATGGGTCGGTACCCGAATAAATAGTACCACCAAAAATGGCTTTGCCAAAGTTTAGTGTAAATAAGCTACGATTGATTTTTATATCAGCACCTTTAAAATCTTTATGAATTTTTTGAACCCAAATGCGTTGAAGTAAAAGAGGTGGGTATAATCGCATTCCCCATTTTAATATGTTTTCTGATACCTTCATATTTATTTGTTAGCATTAAAAAATTCAACAGGAGTTTGTCCAGCATGTTTTTTAAAGAAGCGGGAAAAGTACGAATTATTATCATAGCCTAATTCAGCGGATATTTGCGACACGTTTTGTTGAGAATGAATCAATAAACGTTTTGCTTCTAAAATAACCCTTTCTGCGATTAATTCGGTAGTGGTTTTATTTAAACATTCTTTACTTATGCGATTCAAATGCTTTTCACTTATGTTCATAAGACTTGCATATTCATGAGGGTATTTTTTTGATTTAAAATGTGTGTCTATAAATTGTTCTAATGTTCGTGTTTTCAATAAATAGCTTTCATGCTTGTTTTGAACTTTTGGTAAATAATGTCGTGATAGTTCAATATAAATTAGGGTTATCAAACAATGTATTTTTTCATATTTAAAAGGTTTATGGCCTTCATGTTCTCTTATAAGGCCTTCAAATTTTTCACTAAGTAGTTTAGTACATTCTTTATTTACATACGCTACAGGAGGTTGATGTATGGATTGAAAAAAGGGGTAGTTATTTATTCCAGAATTGGCGTATGATTTATCATAAAAATTTTTGGTATGAAAAAACACATAGCCATCAATATCTTTCGACAAATTCCAGTTATGCATTTGTCCAGGTGTCATCATAAAAACAGCGCCAGATTTAATGTCATATTTATTGAAATCAATTTCGTGTGTTCCGTGTCCTTTTGTAAATAGCACAATTAAATAAAAATCATGTTTATGAGCATTTGTTGCAAAGTGATGATGTTTGATATGAGGTATAAAGTAATTAGCATAAAAGTCGTGTTGTTGAGATAAAGATTTAAAATGCTCAATTTTATATACTGGCAGTTTTTGCGTCATTTTATAAAAGTACGCAAAATGTCTTAATTGTGCTATTAGAAGCGTAATTCGTTTAACGGTAAATAATATTGTTTCTATAAATTTGTATCTTAAAATGTATTATTATGAATGCAGTTAGTAAAAAACAATTGATTAAAGGCAATTTATTTATGAGAATCATGAAAGAAAAATGTCCGAATTGTGGAAATGGAGACGTGTATCAAAAAAAGACTAAATTGTTACAATTACCAGTTATGAAAGATAATTGTGAAAACTGTCAATATCATTTTGATAGAGAGCCAGGTTATTTTATTGGGGCGATGTACATTAGTTATGGTTTGGCAGTTTTTCAGGCAATTTTAACGTTTTTGACATTGTATGTTTTTTTACCAAACATTCCTACAATTTTAGTGGTGTTAGCAATATTGTTTGTTCTCTCTGTGTTTTCAATAAAAAACTATAAGCTTTCAAGGATTATATACATCCACATCTTTCCTTATTAGGTTCGATTTTAGTTTTGTGAGTTCGATCGTAGTCCAAAACTTTTTTTTCATTTATGGAATTAATAATTCTTCTGCATCTTAATTGCAAAAACTAACGATTATGGAAATTTCAATTCAAAAACCCTGTCACGAAAACTGGGATTCTTTTACGCCAAACGAACAAGGCGCCTTTTGTGGTAAATGTGTAAAAACTGTTATTGATTTCAGTAATAAATCTCTAGACGAGATCAAAGCGTTTTTTGCAGGTAAACAAGATGAAAAAGTTTGTGGCCGTTTTGAGAAAACACAATTAACGTCTTTGAGCTTTGATGCTTTTTATAACGAGTTTAAAGGATTTAATTTTACTAAACGTTTTGCCGTTATTTTGTATTTTACATTTGGTATGTGGCTCTTTAATGCATCATCTGTATCAGCACAAACTACTATTCATGAAAAGGGCGATGTTGAAGTTATAAATCCAATTATGGGAGGTGTAAGAGCCATGCCTCCAAAACAAGACACAGCAAAACCATTTGTAAAGCCACATATAAAACCAACAGTGAAAGGAAAAGTGAAATGTGTAGAGCCAAAACCTGAAATACATCAAAAAATGGGAGAAGTAATGGTTGTTCCAGAAAAGAAGAAAACGCAAAGAGCTAAGAACACTAAACCTGAAAAGTAAAAAAATAAAAAAGCCGCTAATATAGGATTAGCGGCTTTTTTATATAAATGTGTTTTTTAATCTAAACGTAAACTTGTTCCTCCAATAATAACGCCATCACAAGATACTTCGATAATGTAATTACCAGGCACTAAAGGCTCTTTACCTTCACAATAAGTAACGCCGCTGATTTCTACATTAGCATAATTCAAGGCTTGTTTGCCTGCAAAGTAGCCACTTGATTTATCAAAAGTAAAGCGGTAATTGTCGTCATAATTTTTTGCCATCTCTTTTCCATCAGGTGTTACAATTCTTACAAAAACTGTTTTTTCACCAGAACGTGCAATTTTGTTTTCGCCTAAAGTAAAAGACACTTTAATTTTTTGAACGCGAGATGCTTTGGTAGTTTCAGTTTCTTTTTTACCGCCACTTTTAAACTTTACACCTTTAGCCATTACATTAGAACAAGATAAAATAGAGCCTTTTTGAATAGTGGCACTTAATACTTCTTTCTCTTTACTTAAAGTGGTTGTTTTGCCTTTTTCGTTACTAAGTTCTTTTAAAACATTATCTTTTTCTACAATCAAGGTTTTATTTAAAGTTCCTAATGAGTCAATTGTTCTTACATAACCTCTCATAATTTGACGAAGCGTTTCTGATTCTTTTCTTAGCTTAGAAATGATATACGCATCGCCTTTGTGTTTTTCGGCATCCACTAATAATTGAGCAATCTCTGCTTTCTTGGCTTCAATCTCTGCTTGTAAGGTTTTATCGTTTGTTTGAAGGTTATCAAAATCTTTTTGTAATTGTAATAAATCTGATTTTACATTATCGCGTTCAACAATCACTTGCTCCTTCACAACAATTTCATTGGCTGCTTTATTTTTTTCTTGCCAGTACATCCAAAAGGTAATTCCGTTAGTAATTGCTAATAGGGCAATTAATATCCAAAGTAAACCTGATTTTTTACGATTTTCGTTCTGAGCGTTTTCTTCCATAATACAAATAGTTAATTCCTTCAAAATTAGTATAAAAACATAAGCGCTTAGCGAAAGTTTTTCACTAAGCGCTTTTAATTAGTTTATTTTAACGGTTACTGAACGATGCCTAATTTTTTAGCGATTGCTGCAGGAATTGCTTTTTTATGCAACATAATACTAGTTGTTTTGTATAATACGTAGCTTTCAGAAGCATAAAAATAGCCATCACATTCATTTCTATCTTTACCCCAAGAATTTTTTACGATGTAATATGGCGTAGAGTTTTGGTCTTTTACGATACCAACCACATGCATTCCATGGTCATCTTGTGTTTCGTAATTATCAAACGCTTGCTGACGATTTTCTTGAGTTACCTTAAATTGAGCGTGTGGCTTTTTTGTTAAATCCGCTTTTTCATCATCACTCATTTCCGAGAAAGGCATTTCTGGAACAACTGCTAAACCATCTTTAAATTTAAATCCTTTTTCGCTTACATCAGATGCCCAAGCAAATGTAAATCCAGTGTTGATGGCATTTGTCATTACTTCTTGAAACTCATTTAATGGTAAATTATACATTTGATCCCAGTTCCAGTTATCTGGCACTTCTAAAGTAAATTTGCTGTAAAAAGGATGGTGAGTAAAAGACGTTAAGAATACATAATCATCAATATTTAAGCCAGTTGCTTCGTAGTATGATTTTGGAGTATACTCTTTTCCTTTATACATAAATTTTTCTGGAGCTTTTCCTAAGAATGCATCACAAGTACTTTCAACCGCTTGGTGCATAGCTTCAAAATCAATTTTACTATTATTGTCATTTGCAACAGCGCTAGTAATTCCTTTTAAGGTTGATTCTAATACCGAGTGATTATGGTTTTCTTTTGGATTTTTCTTGCCAGTATAAACTTCTTCTGGAACCATGCCGTATTTTTTAATCACATTTACAACGTCAGAAAAACCACCGCCTTCAGCCATGTTAGCTCTGCCATGCATACGCACATAATTATCAGCTTTTAATGGATAAGCTTTACGAGCCACAAACATTTCGGCCATATTAAAATCTTTTCCTTTTCCCATTCTAATTAATTCGCTTTCAAAAAATGACATAGAAGAAAACGACCAGCAAGTTCCTGTGTTGCCTTGGTTCTGCACGGCTGTTGCATCTAAGCTTTTTACAACGGTAAATTTGTATTCGCTACCTTTCATATTGGTAAGCGGACCTTGATACGGTGCTTGTGTTTGCGCCTGAGAAAATGTTAGCGAGCAAACAGCTAGTGATGATAGTATAAATTTTTTCATGGTGTTTGTATTTGTTATGTTAAAGGTAAGTGATTATGAAAGGGGAATTCTATATAATTGGTTGATTGGCAATTTTAATCCTTAATCGGCTTGTTTAATATATTTTAATAAGAAGGACATTTCGAAAATGGTGAACAATACATATTGAATCATAAAATGACAAGTGAAAGCCAAAGCTTCGGGTTTATTTACTAAGGAATAAATAAAGACAAAAATCATACATACTAATAAACGTGCCATGCTCATGGCCAAAGTTTTAAAAACAAATTCTTTCGATTGCTTGTCGCCTTTAGTTAATAAAGCATTTGTACCTATTGTAGCTAATGCAAAAAACAAAGTTGGAATCCAAAAATGAGAAGTGCTAAAATATCGATTTTGTAATTGGCTTAAGCCATATGATAGCACTAAAGCTCCAATGCAAATAGTAATAAATTGTAAATAGTATTTTTTTTGATTTTGCATATTCTGGCTTACTTGCTTGGCTTAATAAAATCTTTTAGTACAATGTACATTGCCAAGCCAATGGAAACTAAACTTAAAATGATGGTAAAGATAGGGGTTGTATTTTGATAACGCTCGTCTAATTTAAAACCACCATAACAACCACCGCCAATAATTACTGCCATTTGAATGCCTAATGCGCTATACTTTGCGTAAGCACTAAGCGGTTTGGGTTGCGGATTCTCGTTTTTCGCTGACATTAGTTATGTTTTTTACTACGGCACCCATATTACAAGTACCAGTAAATGTAGCGTTAGGTTCAATAGATATTTTTCCTGTAACGATATCACCTAAAACTTTAGCACTTGCTTTTAATGATAGAAATTCGCTAACAGTTACTTTTCCGTGAATTTCTCCAGAAATATCTGCATTTTGACAAATAATATTACCTTCAATATTTCCAGATGGACCAACTACTAATTTTCCTGTAATATTAATATTACCTTTTAAGGCGCCATCTATTCTGACATCTCCATTAGACTTAATATCACCAGTAATGGTAGTTCCACTTCCAATTTTGTTGAATGATGAAATTTCAACTTCATTACTGCTATTTGATTTTCCAAACATATTCTCTTTTTTATTTACGAATATATAAAATTACTTCTGTAATTTGTAATGATCATCAAAAAAAGGCTTGTAGTAACTCACCTGTTTTTTTCTATACAATTTTGGCAAGTTATCAGCAGAAATGGCCATTAAGGTAAACATTTCTATTTTTACTTTACCTGAAAACACGGTTTTATCTTTTTTCAAGTTATCAATGTATTCCATCGCTTCCTGCGCATTTTTAAATGTTTTTACATTGGTAATTTGATCGGCAGCGCCAAACAAACTACTTGAGATGGACAAATTAGCATTGCTGTAAAAACTATTATTATAATCAGCTAAAGCAGATTTAAAAGCATTTGCAATAGCAGCATCATCTGGGCAAATAGCTACAACAAAGTGTTGAGAATTTAAATCTAAACTAAAGGTGTCTGTTTTATTAATGTTATTATTTCCATTGCCTGTTGCTTCGCTAGGATGTTTTGAATTATAAATTAATTCAATAATATTCTGTGCTTCTTTTGTTACATCGTCTTTAGGATATAGTACTTGTACCATTTTTAAAGCAGCATCTAACGAATCAACACCTTTTAATTTACCAATAGAAATAGCGCGAATGAAGGCGAATTTTGGCGAAAAATCATTTTTCCCAAACTTTGCATCTGCTTCGTTACATTTACTATAAGCCGCGCTGTAATTACTAGTTGTGTAATCATTATACACATCGTTGTAAAACAACTCAACCTCTCCTTTTTGCGCTGCTTTATCCGAAATGTATTTTGGGTTTTTAATAATTTGAGCATACTCGCTATTAGGATACTCATTTAAAATTTTATTTTTATAGTAATCAGCTTGTGATTGATTTTTGACAGATGTAAAAATTCGGTACAACTGAAAATAAGTAGAGAGCTTGTATTTATTATCAGCATATCGCGAATTCAACTCTTCAAAAGTAGCAATGGCTTTTTTGTTATTGTTTAATTCTTCTTTGTAGGTGCTTGCCAAATTATAATAAGCATCAACTATGCGCTTATCAGAGCGTTTAATTAAAGAGTCATTTAAAGGTAAATCTGATAAATAAAAATCAACACTTTTTCTATCATTTGTGTTTTTTATTTTTGTTCCTCCAGCCACTGCATCAGCAACACTATCGTTAGTATTAGTTTGATTTTCAAACACGAGTGCTTTTTGACTTCTTCTCCAGTTATCTTCTAATTTGCGATTGCCCCATTTTTTAATAAAGTCGTTTAATCCAAAACTTAAAGTGGTTTGGTTATAAAAATACCATTCGCCTTTTTGGCCGTTACTTACTGTTGGTAAACCATTATTTGTTATAGGAGCGGGTGCGTTTGGATTTGGATTAGCATTTTGTGATTGAAGGGCTTCAGCTTCTTCTTTTTTTCGTTCCTCTTCTTCTTCAATTTTAGTAATCATTTTAGTGATAAATTGCGTCCTATCACTTTCGCTCATTTTGGCAATACGCTGCAAACTATCTTCACGTTGTATCGTTCTGATGTAGCCTATTAAAGTTTCTAAAGTTTCTTTTCGTTTACTAATTACTGTATAATCTTTATAATCTTTAGGCAACGTAATCATGGTACTGTCATAGTAAGCACCAGCGGCAGTGTAATTAGCTTGTTCAAAACTAATTTCTCCTAATTTAAGATAAGATAAAGCTTTTTGTTTTGGGTTTTGGATGCTATTTTTTACCGATAATTTATAGTTAACAATAGCATCTGTTTCGTTTTTTTCTCTTTCAAAAATTTCACCTAATGTATAATAGATAACATCTAAGAATTCTGCATTTTTAACATCACGCGTCATTTTCAACAACTCACGCTTTAACTTTGCAATGTTTCCTGATTTAATGTCAAATAAACGCGCCTGTTTAATTTTGGCATTAAACACAAATTCATAATCAGGCTTTAAATCAATTACTTTTTTGTAATACTGGATCGCTTTTTTGTTGTCTCTTTTTTCTTCAGCTAATTGCCCTAAAATAAAATTATATCGAGCTCTTGTTTTTTTTGAAGGACGTTTAAATTTTAATAAAAATTTTGAAACAGCACTAGCGTTTTTTGCATCACCACCTTTTAAGGCATTTTCTAGAGCATCTTGCGCTTCTTTATACATGCCACGTTTCATATAATAATCAGCTTGTAAAGCGGGCAATTGTTTCTTAGCGTATTTTGATGTTTTCTTGTCTTCTTTTAATAAACTAATAATAGGTTCTACTTGCGATGGCGAACCAATTTCATTATAAGAACGGCCTAACCAAATTAGCGCCTTATATTTATCTTTTGACTTATAACTTCTAATTACATATTCAAAAGCTTCTATTCCCGAAAAAAATTCGCGCTTATAAAAATGAGAAATACCAATCACATTCCAGTTATTATCAATCCATCTTCCGGCCGTTGTAATTTCTGTTCCTTTTTTCTTGTCTTTGATGGTATGGCGACTAATGCAATTAGAGGATTTTTTAATGGCTTTATCAAATTCAGGGAAAGTAGCCTTTGAGCTTTCATTTGTTGGAACTAAATAAACCGGCAGTAAGCGATCATAGTCATATTTATAGCTAGTTCTTATTTTTTCTTCGCCCTCTTTAATACTTTCGGTAGCGTAGTAATAACCATTATAACGAGCCGTTAAATTGTGGTAACCCCTATGAATAAAGGTGTTTTTATTAGTTTTACAGCCTGATAAAAGGATTAGTAAAGCTAAACAAGAGATGATATGTGTTTTTATAAATTTCAAAAAAAAGATTCAAAAATAAGGTAATAACGTCAAAATCGTAAATTTAGTATATTTTTGTGCAGAACCTATGTCTGAAACCAAAAATAGTCGTTGGAAAATTTTTACCGATCAATTACGGAATAAATACCGTTTGGTAATATTAAACGACGATTCCTTTGCCGAAAAGTTCTCTTTACGCCTTTCTCCCTTGGGATTAATCATATTATTAGGTTCGGTTACTATTGTGATGACCACTTTAGTGATTAGTTTAGTAGCCTTTACACCATTAAGAGAGTATATTCCTGGGTACGGAAATGTGGATGATAGAAAAGATATTTTATCATTAAGCGCCAAGGCAGATTCTTTAGAAAATACGCTGGCAGCCAGAGACTGGTATATAAATAACCTATTAAATGTGTTTTCTGGTAAAACAGAAGGCAGAACAGCTAAGCCAGCCAAGGATTCAACAGGTAAATATACTAATATTGATATTAAGCCTAGCGATCAGGACATTAAATTGCGTTCGGATATAGAAAGTAATCAGTTGGAATCAACTAGTGATAAGGTTTCGGCTAACAAAATTAATGCTTTGAGTAATTTCTTCTTTTTCACACCTATTAAAGGAATTATTACTACATCTTATAATATTAAGGAAGGGCATTTTGGAACAGATATCGCCGCCAAAGAAAACGAATTTGTTAAAACCACACTTGATGGCACTATTATTTTCGCAGGCTTTACCACCGAAGATGGCTATGTTACTCAAATTCAGCACAATAATAATATTACAAGTGTTTATAAGCATCAATCAAGTATTACTAAAAAAGTGGGAGATTTTGTGCAAGCTGGCGAGCCAATTGGCGTAGTTGGCAATACTGGCGAAAATAGCAAAGGACCGCATTTACATTTTGAGTTGTGGTATAATGGTTTCGCGATTAATCCTCAGGATTACGTGGTGTTTTAAGAATCTTTAAAAAATTTCAACGTATTATGTAATTTCTTTGTCTAAAACCTTAAAAAAAGTTTCGGTTTTGTCATTTTATCCCTACATTTGCACCCGAATTTTAAAGCTTACAAATACCTTTTTTCGTAATGACTAGTAAAATTAATACATACAAACGCTTTACAAGTATCTTTTTATTGATATTTTCCCTATTTATTGGGGTTTCTAATAATTTATCGGCTTCAGAACCTCAAGAGGACACTATTGAGCATGGTCATTCTGCAGACACTGCGGTTGCCGCTCATGATGCCCATGGACACGATGCTCACGAAGCTAATGGTCCAATCGACATTTCTGCTATTGCTATTGAACACGTTTCGGATTCCCACTCTTGGCATTTTTGGGGTGAAGGTCATGATGCAGTTGCTGCTCCATTGCCAGTTATTTTAAAAGGGAATAATGGTATTGTGTTTTTTATGTCTTCTGAATTTCACCATGATAATGAAGGAAAAACAATCGTTGAGAAAAACAGAGAACGTTTTGTGATGTTTGAAGAAAAGGTGTATTACGCTAACGCAACGCCAAACGAATATGGTCAATACGTTACATTAACAGCAATAGATAAAGAAGTGAGTGTATCAAATGCTGCACCATTAGATTTTTCAATTACTAAAAATGTTACTCAGATGTTTATTTCGGTAATTGTTATTATGTGGATATTTATGTCGATTGCGAAAGCTTATAAAACACAAGGTGTTACATCTGCACCAAGAGGAAAACAATCATTTTTTGAGCCATTAATTTTGTTTGTACGTGATGATATCGCTAAAGGAAACATTGGACATGGTTCTGAAAAGTTTGTTCCTTATTTATTGACGGTTTTCTTCATGATTTTAATTAATAATGTGTTTGGTATGATTCCAATTGGAGCTAACTTAACAGGTAATATTGCTTTTACTTTAGTATTATCAGTTGCAACGATGATTGTAACTAACATTAACGGTAATAAAAACTACTGGTCACATATTTTCTTGCCTCATGCTCCAAAAGCAATTTGGCCAATCTTAATCCCTATTGAAGTTGTAGGTATTTTAACAAAACCATTCGCCTTAATGATGCGTTTATTTGCTAACATGACAGCAGGACATATTATCATTATTTCATTAGTAGGTTTAATTTTCGTTTTCAAAACTATTTACATTGCACCAGTATCTGTAGCATTTGCTTTATTTATTGATGTATTAGAATGTTTAGTAGCATTTTTACAAGCGTATGTATTTACGATGTTAACCGCTTTATTTATTGGTTCGGCAGTAGCTGACCATAATGAAGACGGCGCTCATACAACGGATGATGATCACGCAACAGCAGGACACTAAGAATTTAAAGATTAATTAATAACCAATAAAAACAAAGAAAAATGACAGGTAGTATCGCAGCAATCGGAGCAGGCTTAGCAGTAATAGGCGCTGGTATCGGTATCGGACAAATTGGTGGACACGCAATGGATGCCATTGCACGTCAACCAGAAGCTACAGCTAAAATTCAAACAGCTATGATCATCGCGGCAGCCCTTGTAGAAGGTGTTGCATTATTCGGTGTAGTAGTTGCTTTAATGTCTAAGTAGTCTTCAACAAACAAACCAAAGCTATTACGGTTGGTAATGGCTTTGGTTTAAATTAAAAAATTACCTCTGTTATAAACAGAATAAAATATAGTACAAAAACCGCATTTAATTTTTAAAAGATGACAAGTACATTCATTTTAGCAAGTTTAATTGAACCAGCGATTGGTTTAATATTTTGGACAACCATTACCTTTATTTTATTATTGGTATTATTAGGCAAATTTGCTTGGAAACCAATTTTAACAGCTATTAAAACTCGTGAAAAAGGAATTGAAGATGCTTTAGCAAGCGCAGAAAACGCCTTAAACGATATGCGTGAGTTAAAATCTAATAACGAAAAGATTTTAGCAGAAGCTCGTGCTGAACGTGATAACTTATTAAAAGAAGCACGCGACACAAAAGACGCTATCATTGCTGAAGCAAAAGCTAAATCTCAAGCAGAAGCGGATCGTATTATGTCATCTGCTCGTGAGCAAATTACTAACGAAAAAAACGCAGCGGTTGCTGAATTAAAAAATCAAGTAGCTACTTTATCCATTGAAATTGCTGAGAAAATTTTACGCAGCGAATTGTCAAGCGATGAAAAGCAAAAGGCTTTAGTAAACAACTTAATGAAAGACGTTAACTTAAATTAAAAGTAAGATTTTAGAAGTAAGATTGTGTTAAAACAAAACTTCTAATTTCTTAAATCTTAAATCTTAAATTTAAACTATGATAGTTGCATCAAGATACGCTAAATCATTACTTGACTTATCAGTTGAAAAAGGCCAATTAGAGGCTGTTTATTCTGATATGCTTCAAGTAAAAGATGTATGCGAAAACTCTAGAGAATTTATTACTTTTTTAAATAGCCCTATCATTAAATCTGACAAAAAAATTGCGACAATTAAAGCAGTTTTTGACGGAAAGTTTAATGCAATTACTTCAGGATTTTTGACAATCGTAGCTTCTAAAAGAAGAGAGAATGTTATTCCAGAAATGGCAAATGAATTTATTGAGCAATACCGTTCTCACAAAAATATTTTAACAGCGGTAGTTACATCGGCTAACGGTTTGGACGCTGCTACTAAACAAAAGGCATTAGATTTAGTAAAATCTCAATTAAACGGAGAAGTTGAATTAGTAGAGAAATTAGACGCGAATATCATTGGAGGATTTATTTTAAAAATTGGCGATAAACAATTAGATAAATCAGTTGCCCGTCAGTTATCGAACTTGAAAAAAGAATTAACAAACAAAGCATTAAATTAATAATTAACCATACAATAAAATGGCTGAAGTAAAACCAGCAGAAGTATCTGCAATTTTAAGACAACAATTATCAGGTTTCAAATCGGAAGCTGAATTAGAAGAAGTTGGATCTGTATTACAAGTAGGTGATGGTATCGCTCGTATTTACGGTTTATCTAAAGTTCAATCAGGTGAGTTGATTGAATTTGAAACAGGTTTACAAGGAATTGTATTAAACTTGGAAGAAGATAACGTAGGTGCTGTATTATTAGGTGCAAGTACTGGAATTAGCGAAGGCTCTTCAGTAAAACGTACTGGTCGTATCGCATCAATTAACGTTGGTGAAGGTATGTTAGGTCGTGTTATTGATACTTTAGGAAATCCTATTGATGGTAAAGGACCAATTCAAGGCGTAACGTATGAATTACCTTTAGAGCGTAAGGCGCCAGGTGTAATCTACCGTCAGCCAGTTACTGAGCCTTTACAAACAGGTATCAAAGCAATTGATGCGATGATTCCAATTGGACGTGGACAACGTGAGTTAATCATTGGTGACCGTCAAACTGGTAAAACAACAGTAGCGTTAGATACTATTATCAATCAAAAAGAATTTTATGATGCAGGAAAACCTGTATTCTGTATATATGTAGCAATTGCTCAAAAAGGTTCTACAGTAGCGAACGTTGTCCGTACGTTAGAAGAAAATGGAGCAATGGCTTACACGGTAATAGTTGCGGCTAACGCTTCTGATCCTGCTCCAATGCAATTTTACGCTCCATTTGCTGGTGCAGCAGTGGGTGAATTCTTTAGAGATACTGGTCGTCCTGCATTAATTGTATACGATGATTTATCTAAACAAGCTGTAGCTTACCGTGAGGTGTCATTATTATTACGTCGTCCTCCTGGACGTGAGGCGTATCCTGGTGACGTCTTCTACCTTCATAGTAGATTATTAGAACGTGCTGCTAAGATTAACGCTTCTGATGATATCGCTCGTAACATGAATGATTTACCAGAGTCTTTAAAACCGATTGTAAAAGGTGGAGGTTCATTAACAGCTTTACCAATTATCGAAACACAAGCGGGTGACGTTTCTGCGTATATTCCAACAAACGTAATTTCTATTACGGATGGTCAAATATTCTTAGAAACAAATTTATTTAACTCAGGTGTTCGTCCAGCAATTAACGTAGGTATTTCGGTATCGCGTGTTGGAGGTAATGCTCAAATTAAATCTATGAAAAAAGTAGCAGGTACTTTAAAATTAGATCAAGCTCAATACCGTGAGTTAGAGGCTTTCTCTAAATTCGGTTCTGACTTAGATGCTGCTACAAAATCAGTATTAGATAAAGGTGCTCGTAACGTGGAGATTTTGAAGCAAGCTAACGCTTCGCCACTACGTGTTGAACAACAAATTGCTATTATTTACTTAGGAACTAAAAACTTACTACGTTCTATTCCTGTAAATAGAGTAAGAGAATTTGAAAAAGAATTCTTAGATGTTTGCGAGCGTAAAAACAAAGAACAATTAGACGCTTTAAAAGCAGGTAAATTTGATGACTCAATTACTAGCGTATTAGAAGCAACTGCAAAAGAATTATCAGCAAAATATAACTAAGTAATGTTAAATTATAAATGCTAAATTTTAAATTATATTCAATCAACATTTAAAATTCAACATTTAACATTTCATAAAGATGCCAAATTTAAAAGAAGTAAGAAATAGAATTGTATCCGTTGGTTCAACCATGCAGATTACGAGTGCCATGAAAATGGTAAGTGCTGCTAAATTGAAACGTGCGCAAGATGCAATTACGCAAATGCGTCCTTACGCAAACAAATTGCAAGAAATTTTACAAAACGTAAGTTCAAGTTTGGATACTTCTGAAAATGCTTACGCGCGCAAAGCTGCTCCAAAAAATGTATTATTAATTGCCATTTCTTCTAATCGTGGATTAGCAGGTGGTTTTAATGCAAACATTATTAAAAAAACATGGAGTTTAATTAATAACGAATACAATGGATGTTCTATTACTGTATTACCAATTGGTAAAAAAGTGACAGATGCTTTTAAGCGTACTGATTATATTATTCATGGTTCTCATTTACCACATAATGTAAACGAAGTATTTGATAATTTGAATTACAACACTGTTGCACCAATTGCCGAAAGAGTAATGGATGCTTTTGTATTAAAAGATTTTGATAAAGTAGTCTTGGTTTATAATCAGTTTAAAAATGCAGCAGTACAAATTGTACAAGCAGAACAATTTTTGCCAGTTGAAGCAACTGCATCTGCAGGCACATCTTCAAATACAGATTATATTTTTGAACCAAGTAAAGAATTTATCGTAAGCGATTTAATTCCTCGTTCATTAAAAACTCAATTTTACAAAGCTTTATTAGATTCATTAGCTTCTGAGCACGGAGCTCGTATGACTGCGATGCATAAAGCAACAGATAACGCTAAAGACATGTTACGTGACTTAAAAATTAGTTATAACAAAGCTCGTCAAACAGCTATTACAACTGAAATTTTGGAAATTGTAGCCGGCGCCGAAGCATTAAACGGGTAGGAAAACCATTTTTTAACAAAAAACCCTTTACAAGTTGTGAAGGGTTTTTTTATACCCTAAAAATGGTAGCTTTGCAATGTTTAACGATAAATTTAAACAAATAACCACTTTTAATGTTGACCTTTACAACGAACTAATTAAAACACTACTATAATGATTATTCTTTTATTTTTAATATTACACTGGTACCTTTCTCTTTTCGGACAAACATTTTTCCTACACCGTTACAGCGCTCACAAAATGTTTACGATGAATAAATTTTGGGAAAAATTCTTTTATATTTTTTCTTGGGTTACACAAGGCTCTTCGTATTTAAATGCACGTGCTTATGCAATTTTACACCGCATGCACCATGCTTATAGCGATACTGAAAAAGATCCTCACACACCACACTTTTTTAAAGATGTGTACACAATGATGATGCACACAAAAAAAATATACAATGATGTATTAAACAAACGTGTAGTGATTGAAGAAAAATTTGACCGTAATTTTCCTGAATACCCTGCCATTGATAAAGTAGCAGATAGCTGGTTTACACGTATTGGCTTTGGTACATTGTACTTTGTAGTGTATTTGTTAGTTTTTATTTACGTACCAGGTTATCATTGGACCATATTTTTATTATTACCAATCCATTTTTTAATGGGACCAATACAAGGTGCTATTGTAAACTGGGCAGGACATAAATACGGATACCGTAACTTTGAAGAAGGTGATAAATCAAAAAACACCTTACTGTGGGATTTTTTATTGATGGGAGAGTTATTTCAAAACAACCATCATCATGCAGGAGCTAGACCAAACTTTGCCGCTAAGTGGTACGAGTTTGATCCAACCTATCCAATCATTTTATTTTTAGATAAAATTAAAGTGATTAAATTGGTAAGAGTAAAGAAGTAAAATATTAAATCATAAAAAACCTCTGTAAATTATTACAGAGGTTTTTTTATGATCAAGGGTAGCTGAGCGAAGTCAAACCTAAGCCACATGCAATTGTGTCAACCTCGCACTTTTTAATTTCTCTAAAGCGTAGTCTAAGGTAATCGTTAAATTTTTAGGAGCTTTCTCGTCGCTTGGTGCGTCAAACATAAAGTCAACCATAATCGATTCGCAAATACCACGTAAGCCACGAGCACCTAATTTAAATTCCAAAGCTTTATCAACTATTAAGTTTAAAACCTCTTCTTCAAATTCTAATTTAATGCCTTCCATTTTAAACAAGTGTTTGTATTGCTTAATTAAGGCGTTTTTAGGCTCTGTTAATATGGAGCGAAGCGTTTCTCTGTCCAAAGGCTTTAAGTAAGTTAGAACAGGCAAACGCCCTATTAATTCTGGTATTAAGCCAAAAGATTTTAAATCTTGTGGAGATACGTATTGTAATAAATTAGCTTTATCAATTTCGTCTTTAGCTACCGATGCCGAATAACCAACTGCTTGTGTGTTTAAACGTTGTGCAATTTTTTTATCAATACCATCAAATGCACCACCACAAATAAATAAGATATTTTTGGTGTTTACTTGTATCATTTTAGCATCGGGATGTTTACGTCCACCTTGTGGCGGTACATTCACTACCGAGCCTTCTAATAATTTTAACATGGCTTGTTGCACACCTTCACCGCTTACATCGCGTGTAATAGAAGGATTGTCGCTTTTGCGGGCAATTTTATCAATTTCATCAATAAACACAATACCGCGTTCTGCACTTGGCACATCATAATCAGCAGCTTGCAATAAACGAGTTAATACATTTTCAACATCTTCGCCCACATAACCAGCTTCTGTTAACACAGTAGCATCAGCAATACAAAATGGTACATTTAATAATTTAGCAATGGTACGAGCCATTAAGGTTTTACCTGTTCCAGTTTCACCCACTAAAATTACGTTTGATTTATCGATTTCAATTTCTTCTTTGGCATCAGCTACATGCGCTACACGCTTAAAGTGATTGTAAACCGCTACACTTAATATTTTTTTAGCCTCGTCTTGTCCAATAATGTATTCATCTAAATGTTTTTTAATAGCATGAGGTTTCAATACGCTTAAAGCATGTTGTACTTGTTGATTGCCTTGAGAGCCAGCTTCTTCACTCACAATTTTAAATGCTTGCGAAATACAGACATCACAAATATGACCTGTTACACCTGCAATTAAAACTTTTACTTCTTTTTTGTCTCGTCCGCAAAACGAACATAAAATTGGACCTGCTTTTGCCATTTTAATATATTATCATGCAAAAGTACAATAAAAGCATCAATCAAAAAACTATAAAACGTAGCAATTTCAGCATCAGGCACTATTTTATAATTAGATAGAAACTGAATTTTTTTATCCCTTAAAAAGCTTTATTTTTGATAACCCAATGAAAAAAATCGTCGTATACTGTTTATTGTTTTTGAGTTTTGCTTTCACAACCAAAGCACAAAAAGACACTACTAAAAACAAAAAAATAATTTCCGAATTTGATCTTAAAAATTATAAGGCTGATCCTAAAGACCGATTGATTTTTGAAGCTAATTACACTAATTGGTTAGGCGCGCCTTCAAACATTAAAACAGATTGGAAATGTTTAGGCTTCGGCTTTTATACCTTGTTTGATAAACCTATTAAAAATTCCAATTTTAGTTTTGGATATGGCTTAGGATTTTACAGCCACAATTTTAGTTCTAATGCTAATTTCGTTTATCAATTGGATAGTTCAAATCAAAATGTAGCAACATTGATTGAACCTAAAACTATCCCATATATTGCTAATCGATATAATGAAAGAAGTTTTGAAATACCATTAGAATTAAGGTTTAGAACAAAAACAACAACTATATTCAAAATGATGCTCGGCGCCAAAATTGGCTATGTCGTTTCTAATTTTAAAAAGAGCGATGATGCCGATGGACGCATACGTTTATATAATATTAAAAACGTGAATCCTTGGCGTTATGGAGTAGTATTTAGAATTGGTGTGGAACAAGTGTGTTTAACAGCGAGCTATTATTTTAGCGAAGTATTTACAAGTAAAGGACCAAAGGGCATCAATCCTTTTTCTCTTGGAATTGCTATTATTCCGTATTAACACTTCAACAACCTCATTCCCAAAAGTAATATTGGTGGCTGAGCGGAGTCGAAGCCACATCTAAATAATCTCAATAGGAACTTTTAACAGGAATAAAACAATCAATATTCCTCCTACAATAATTCTATACCAACCAAAGCCTTTAAAGCCATATTTATTTAAAAATCCAATAAAGGATTTGATTGCTAACAACGCTACAACAAAAGCAATCACGTTTCCAAAAATCAAAATATTAATTTCTTGTCCGTTAAGAGTAATGCCATCTTTGTAAAAATCCAACAATTTTTTTGCCGTAGCGGCAAACATAGTAGGTACCGCTAAAAAAAACGAAAATTCAGCGGCGTTTTTGCGTGTTAAACCTTGGGTCATCCCTCCAATAATCGTACAAGCACTTCGGCTCATGCCAGGCCACATAGCTAAGCATTGAAGTAATCCAATTTTTAAAGCTTTAGGATAAGTGATATCTTTTTCTGCATCTTGATTGTTGTTTTTAAACCATTTATCTACAAACAATAATATAATTCCTCCAATAAATAACGCAACAGCAACTCCCATTAAATTTTCGAGAGCAGCATCAATATAATCGCCCAACAATACCCCAAAAATTGCTGCAGGAATAAAGGCTACCACTAATTTGGTGTAAAAATCAAAGGATCTGAAGAATCGTTTAAAGTACAAAACTACTACCGATAAAATAGCACCTAATTGAATAGCAATAGTAAATAATTTTACAAAAGGAGTTGCTTTAATTCCTAATACGGCAGTGGCAATCATCATGTGACCAGTTGAGGAAACTGGCAAAAACTCAGTTAATCCTTCAATAATGGCAATAATTAATGCTTCAAAATACGTCATTTAGCTTTTTTAGAAAAGTACGTCATTACAAAAAAATAAATCACCCCAGCTATTATGCAACCAAATGTTTTTGCGATAAAATATTTAGGAGTAAACACTTTCACACTAGAGTAATCGATAGCAATTCCTATTATAAATAGTATTACAACAAACCCGATAGTTTTTTTTAAAACAAGCGACATAGTAATTAATTATGCCTCTTCGTTTTTAGTTTTTGGACGCCACATAATGGCAACAATAATCGTTACAAAACCTAACAAACAAACCATGGGAGCAATGGTAATACGTTGTGTATCAAAAATAGCTGGATTAAATACATTTGGATCTTCACTTCCACCACCAATCATTAATAAATATCCAAGAATAATTAATACAACTCCCCAAATTAAAATTTGATAGTTTTGTTTGCCAAATGTAGTTTTCATTATTGTTTTTTTAGATTAGCAAAGCTATTAAAAAACTTCGTTTAACAAAGGCTTAATCCTCTAAAAATCGTATCATTTTTTCGTTAATTTTTCGTAATATTGCTATTCTATAACATATAATATGGGTAAAGTAGCATTAATTACAGGAGTAACGGGTCAAGACGGAGCATATCTGTCGGAATTACTATTAAGCAAAGGGTACACGGTACACGGAGTAAAACGCAGAAGTTCATTATTTAATACAGATAGAATTGATCATTTATATCAAGATCAACATGAAAAGCATGTCAACTTTAAATTGCATCATGGCGATTTAACCGACAGTACTAATTTGATTAGAATTGTACAGGAAGTGCAACCAGATGAGATTTACAATTTAGCAGCGATGAGCCACGTAAAAGTGAGTTTTGATACACCAGAATATACAGCTAATGCCGATGGTATTGGGACTTTAAGAATTTTAGAAGCCATTCGTATTTTGGGATTAGAAAAGAAAACTCGTTTTTATCAAGCATCTACTTCTGAATTATATGGTTTGGTTCAAGAAGTTCCTCAGCGCGAAACAACTCCATTTTATCCTCGCAGCCCTTATGGTGTAGCTAAATTATATGCTTTTTGGATTACTAAAAATTATCGCGAAGCATACGGCATGTTTGCTTGTAATGGGATTTTATTTAATCATGAAAGTCCTTTACGTGGCGAAACTTTTGTAACACGCAAAATTACTCGCGCCGCTGCTAAAATTAGTTTGGGATTACAAGACAAGCTATTTATGGGAAATATTGACTCCGAAAGAGATTGGGGGCATGCAAAAGATTATGTAGAAGGTATGTGGCGTATGTTGCAACAAGATGTTGCAGAAGATTATGTTTTAGCAACAGGTATTAAAATTACAGTTCGCGAATTTATAAATATGTCTTTTGCCGAAGTGGGAATCACTTTAAAGTGGGAAGGTAAAGCAGAAGATGAAAAGGGAATTGATATTTCTACAGGGAAAGTATTAGTGGAAATTGATCCAAAATATTATCGTCCTGCTGAGGTTGAATTATTAGTAGGTGATGCCACTAAAGCAAAAACAAATATGGGTTGGACTCCAACTTACACTGTTGCTGAGCTTTGCAAAGAAATGGTAGCCTCTGATGTAGAAATATTTAAACGCGATAAATATTTATTAGACGGCGGGCATAAAGTATTAAATTATAAAGAGTAAAAATTATATGGTAACTGCAGATATAATTATAAACACATTAAATACAGACAAGCAAGTTCTAAAGAACTTTCACTTGGCTCGTATTGGTTTATTCGGCTCAGTTGCTAGAGGAACCCAAAACGAAAATAGTGATTTAGATTTTTTAATTGAGTTTGAAGAAGGATATAAAAATTTTAAAAATTTCATGAAGATTGCGATTTATTTAGAAGAGCATTTCGGAGAAAATTTCGACATGGTAACAAAAGAGTCCCTTACGCCATTTATTTACAGCTCAATTTTAAAAGATATTAAATATGTACAAATCATCGATTGAGTTAATAAGGCATATTGAAAGAGAATCTTCTTTTATTATTAATGCCTGCAAAAACTGCACTATCGAGTCGTTTTACAAAGATGAAATATTAAAAAGAGCAGTAGTACGAGCTTTAGAAATTGTTGGAGAAGCATCAAAAAAAATCGATTCCGATTTTAAATTAAAACATTCTCAAATTGAGTGGATAAACATGGTGGGCCTTCGTAATAGATTAATTCACGATTATGAAGGCACTGATTATGATATTGTTTGGGAAGTAATACAAGATGATATCCCTGAACTTCATTTTCAAATAACAGAAATTTTACAAAACAGTAATGAACAATGATTCCAAAATATATATTGCAGGTCACCGTGGCATGGTTGGCTCTGCTATTATGCGAAACCTTCAAAGCAAAGGTTATAGTAATATCATTACTCGCACATCAAAAGAATTAGATTTACGCAACTCACAAGCCGTTAGTGATTTTTTTGCTAACGAAAAACCGGACTATGTTTTTTTAGCAGCGGCAAAAGTTGGAGGTATTCAAGCCAACAATATTTACAGAGCAGACTTTATTTACGAGAATTTAATGATTCAAAATAATGTGATTCATAACTCATATTTAAACAGTGTAAAAAAATTAATGTTTTTGGGGAGTTCATGTATTTACCCAAAAATGGCTCCTCAACCATTAAAGGAAGAATATTTATTGACTGGTCTTTTAGAAGAAACTAACGAACCTTATGCTATTGCAAAAATAGCAGGCATTAAAATGTGTGAAAGCTACAAACGTCAATATGGTTGTAATTTTATTTCGGTGATGCCAACAAACATGTATGGCCCAAATGATAATTACAATTTAAATAACTCTCATGTGTTACCAGCATTAATCAGAAAGTTTCATGATGCTAAAGAAAATAATTTACCATCAGTTGAAATGTGGGGAACAGGAACTCCTATGCGTGAATTTTTGCATGCCGATGATTTAGGAGATGCCTGTGTGTTTTTAATGAATACTTATGATGGTGAACAATTTGTGAATATAGGTTCTGGAACAGATTTAACAATTAAGGATTTAGCCTTATTAATTAAAGATATTGTTGGTTACAAAGGAGAGATTGTTCATGACTTATCTAAACCAGATGGCACACCCCGTAAATTAATGGATGTATCTTATTTACATTCTTTAGGTTGGAAACATAAAATTGAATTGCCAGAAGGCATTGAACAAGTGTACGATGATTTTAAGAAAAAAGAAGGTGTTAAAGCTTGGTAAGATTAGAGATGAGTTATGAGGTATTAGATATGCGATTTTCATCTAAGAGATTTTTACTTCTTATGTCCTTTATCTTATGTCTTTTGTCTAGCTCTTTAAAATCTCAATTCTACAATTTACCAAACGATTATTTTTTTAATAACCTTAGTCAAAAACAATTAGCCAGATTAGATTCTGAACAAACGCATTCAAGCATCCAGCCCTATATTCCTTTTTTCAATAAAAAGTATGAATTTATAGCGGACACTTCCTACAAAATATTCAAATACGTTGCGGATGATATTGCTATTCAAAAATTCTTTTTCGATCATTTAATTCATATAAAATCAAAAACTGGAAAATATGAATTTAAAGTGGATCCTTTATTAAATATTGAATTAGGAAAAGCAGAATATGATACCACAAAATCACAACGTATTTCAACAAATACCCGTGGTTTTATAGCAAGTGGAAGTATTGGAAAGGATTTTTATTTTGAAACACTATTTTCCGAAAACCAAAGTCAATTTCCTTATTATATTTCTAACTTTAATAAACAAACCAAAGTTGTTCCTGGCCAAGGCCGTTATAAAGTATTTAAAACAACAGGTTATGATTACGCGTTTTCTTCGGGCTTTATTTCCTATCAACCTATCAATAGATTAAACATACAAGTTGGGCATGGAAAGCAAAAAATTGGAAATGGGTATCGATCCATTTTATTAAGTGATAATGCCTTTAATTATCCTTATATAAGAATTACCTCTGAGTGGTTAAAAGGGAAACTTCAATACACTAATATTTATGCTGTTTTAATGAATTTAACAACTGGCGGAGCTATTACACCAAAAAATACTGAACCTTTATTTCAAAAAAAGGCAGTGTCTTTTCAATATTTAAGTTACAATGTTAATAAGCGAATTAATATTGGGTTATTTCAAGGGATGGTTTGGAATGCCGCTGATAGTATGAATAGGCAGCATTTAGAATGGCAATATTTTAATCCTGTTATTTTCACCAACTTAGGATTTTATGGTTTAAATAATAAAAATAATATTGTTGTTGGCGCAACAGCAAATGTAAAAATCACAAATAAAATATCGGTTTATGGTCAATTTATGGGAGACGATTTTAGCAATACATATGCTTCAGGAAACAGTTTTGGATATCAAGTAGGAGCTAAATATTTTGATGCTTTTACTATGAAAAATTTAATGCTGCAAGCAGAATATAATGATGTTGCTGAAGGCTCCTACAATAGCCCTTTTGGGACATATAGCAACCAAAGTTTTTCGCATTACAACCAAAATTTAGCATACACACCAGGCTATGGTAAAGAATTAGTTTTTTTGGGCGACTATAAATACCGCCGAGCTTTTTTAAATGCTAAATTAAATTTGCAGTGGCTAACATTAAACAGGTTTTCATTATATAATAACACAATTACAAAAATTCAATTAGGTTATACCATTAATGCCGCTTATAATTTTAATGTATCTTTAGGCTATAATTATAGATTTCAAGATTTTTTAGGATTTAATGAATCAAACAACAAAACAACATTTTACACAATTAGTATAAAGTCAAATTTATATAATACTTATTACGATTTTTAAATAATAAAACATGGCTATATTGATTTTAGTATTTATCACTGCATTTGCAGTTGTATTATATTCAACGCCGGCTCTCATAAAAGTGGCCGTTTTAAAACGATTAATTGATTTACCTTCAGAAGACAGGAAGGTTCACAAAAGAGCGGTGCCAACAATTGGAGGTATTATTATTTATGCAGCTACATTATTTTCTTTTTCACTTTGGTATAACATCGATGATTTACATGAATACGATCAAATTTATGAGTCAGTAAAAGAATTTAAAATATTAGTTGCAACAAGTTTGGTTTTGTTTTTTGTTGGTGTAAAAGATGATATTATTGGCACATCGCCGGTAAAAAAATTATTCGCAAATATCTTGGTTGGATTAATCTTAGTTTTAATGGGAGATATTAGAATTACTGGATTACATGGTATTTTTGGTATTAATGAAATTCCGCAATGGGGCAGTATATTTTTATCCTTGTTTACTTATATAGTGGTTGTAAATGCTATGAATTTAATAGATGGAATTGATGGTTTAGCTGCTGGCGTTGGCTTTATAGCTTCTTCTGTTTTTGGTATCTGGTTTATTTTTGCGAATGAATATACATTGGCATCACTATCATTTTCCTTATCGGGAGCATTATTAGGATTTTTAATATTTAATTTTTCTCCTGCAAAAATATTTATGGGCGATAGTGGCTCATTAATTATAGGCATGTTTATTTGTGTTTTAAGTATTAAATTAATAGAGTATCCCGTAACCCGAGTGGATGATTTTTGGGTGCATATTTCTAATTCAATTTTTGTAATTGCCACCTTATCTTATCCTTTAACTGATACTTTACGAATTTTTATTTTAAGAGCAGCAAAGGGGCAATCTCCTTTTGCAGCAGATAGAAACCACTTACACCACCGATTATTAGATTGCGGTTTTTCACATGTAAAAACGGTTATAATAATTTATGTATTTAGTTTGCTTACAGTTGCTGTTTCATTATTAAGTTATTATTTAAATCCTAGTTTATCATTATTTGCTGTTTTAGGCTGCAGTGCTATATTTATTTTAATGGTTCATCTTTGTTATAAATCTGAACAAAAGAAAAAATCTATCATCAAATAAATTTGAAACGAGTAAAGAAAATACGGTTAGCTTTTTTATTTCGTGATGTAATTATTTCACTATGTTTTGTTGTTACCTCTGTTTTTTCGCAAAACAATCCGCAAGCGCAAAATAGTTTTATTAATCTTGATGTTCAGCAAACTATAGATGCTTGGGATATAAAAAATCCAAGTATCGAATTTCATTCATCTTTCAAGCCATACATATCCTCAACTTTACAAAATTTTTCTGATACTTCCCTTGGCTTTTTACATTATCCCATCAAAAACTTTTTTTTGAGTAAAACATTTAACGAAGGGCCAAATAAAATAAATCAACTTAATTTACAGGCATTGCCAATAATTGATTTACAAGCTGGTTACGATGCTTTAGCTTCTAAATTTGTAACTGAAACTTTTGGAGGGGCTCATGTGAAATTTAATATTAATAATAATTTCACTTTTGCAGCAACTGCTATTGGAGGTCGTGTTAGTTATCCAGGTTTTATAGATACAACTATTCAAACAACAGAGTTGATTCCTGGCCTTGGCCGAGCGTTTAAAAATAAAGATGGTAGTTATAGTTTTTCTAATTTAACGGGTTATATTTCGTATAGTCCAAATAAAACATTTAATTTTCAATTAGGAAAAGACAAGCATTTTATTGGCGATGGTTATCGTTCATTGTTATTATCTGATTTTTCAAATAACAACCCTTATTTTGGAATTAACGCTAATATTTGGCGAATTCAATATAATGTTTGGTATTCTTGGTTAAGAGATTTTTCGAGATATGATGGTTCGCAAAAAAGTATGCAAAACAAGTACGGTACTTTTCACTATTTAAGTTTTAATGCGCTAAAAAATTTGAATATTTCATTTTTTGAAAATGTTATTTGGCAAGGCACAGATACAAATCGCGTGCGAACTTTTGATGTAAATTATTTAAATCCAATTGTGTTTTATCGTCCACAAGAATATTCTGTTGGATCTCCAGACAATTCCATGATGGGATTGAATGCGTCATTTAAAGTATTTAAAAGTTTAAAAATATACGCCCAAGCAGTAGCAGATGAATTTTTCTTTAAAGAATTAAGAAAACGTAATGGTTGGTGGGCTAATAAGCAAGGCTGGCAATTTGGTGCCAAGTATATTAATGCCTTTAGAGTAAAAGGATTAACACTACAAGTAGAATATAACCAGGTTCGACCTTATACATACACACATGGCAGTGTGCAACAAAATTATTCAAATTACGGCCAAGCATTAGCACATCCTTTTGGTGCGAATTTTAAGGAGTATTTAGCTTTTGTAAGTTACAGAGCAAACCGTTGGATGTTAAGTTTTAAAGGAGTCTCAGCTGTGATTGGTATGGATGCATTTGGGTCTAATTTAGGACAAAATATTTTTGTTAGCTATGTTACACGGCCTTTTGAGTATGGTCATAAAACAACACAAGGCAATAAGTTGAAATTTATGCAGAGCGATATTAAATTTACGTACTATGCGATTCCACAAATGAATTTACGTTTTGAGTTAGGCTACATTCAACGTAGTGTGAAGGATGAATTAAACTATGAATTGCAATCACCCTATATTTATTTTGGAGTAAAAACCAGCATTCATAATTTTTATAGAGATTTTTAATTCTTTAAAATATGGAACAATCTCTTGATCATTTTTTAATAAAAATTCCAGAGCCTCAACAATCTTGTTTATTATTTCTGAGGCAATATTTTATCGAAGAAATGTCTTTAGAAGAAAATTGGAAATTTAATACTCCTTTTTATTACTACAAAGGAAAATGGTTTTGTTATCTTTCGTATAGTGCTAAAAGAAAGCACGAAATTTATATTGGATTTGTGAGAGGTTATTTGATTAATCTTCCCAATTTTGTGAGTGAAGGAAGAAAGCAAATAAAAGTTTACCGAATTAATCCCGAAAAAGACATTGATGTAAAAGTTCTAAAAAAAATTATCATTACACTTAAAAAGACTTATTAATTATTCTAGCAATTCAAACAACCAGGTGTGACCTGTTTTTTTAGCAAATGAATACACATTTTTTTCAAGGATAGTTTTTATTTTTTCTTCGGCATAAATTAATGAGGTGGCTGCTTCAATAACAATTCTTGAATTTGTTTCATTATCGTGTAAGGCAGTTATTCGTTTTGGCGGAAAGAAATCATTTCCTTTACCTGGCGACTTGTTCATACCATGCACTACAAATTGAATAATTAATTCAGCAATACTTCCTATATTTTTGGAAGAACCTCTATAAAGTTCTTCAATTAGTATCCTAAAACCGTCATGTTTTAATGCGTCTTTTAAAAACCCTGAAAATGATAAAGCTTTTAAACTACGGGCAACAATCCAGCATCTATCATGATTGAGTAATTCCTGCGTGCACTTATCATTATATACATATCCTGCAGTTAGTTCTGTAACTTGTTCTAAATGGTTAAGTAAATTGTTTTTTAAAAAGCCTTTTTTAAAATCGAGCAAAATTTGCAATTCTAAATACCGCGAAATTTCATGAAAATGTAATTCTTTAAATGATAAATCTACATTAAAAATGGATGATTTTAATAAAGTTAAATCAAAGGTCTCGTTTAAATAAATTGATTTAGATAATAAAAAACAGTGAAGAAAAAGTTGACTATCAGAATTTGAGAAACTAGATTGATAGTATTTTTTTAACGCATGCGAATAATATCCTCCTGGGTCATCTTCATCCACATAACTTTCATAAAATAAATGTCTACCATGTTCAATCTCTATTAATTTTTTTAATAATAGTTCCCTTTTCTGGCTATATCGCACGCTTTTACCAAGCAGCATAACGAGGTCATTTTTAAAAGGATCATCAATCTTAAAATTGCTCACTATTTCTTGAACACTTTTCCAATCCTCATTAGCTAAAGCAATTTCAAGAGTAATTAATGAAAAAGGTCCAGTTTTAAAAGCATCTATTGGGCCATATAAAGCGTGTTCTGTTTTTTGTTTCACCTCAGTACAAAAAGCAGTATATGAATCTGTCCCAATAAACTCACACATTAAATTAAGAGTAGAAGTGTATGGTCTGTGGTTACTTTTTAAAATCCCAAAAAATCGAGCTAAGGTGTGCGCCGATATTACAAAGCCGCTCTTTAAAAGTTTTTCGGAGGCAAGTTTACAATCATTAAATTCTTTTACTTCAATTAATAAATGCTTTTGTAAACGTGAAGATAATTCACGTAAATATAAATGATCAAAACGCTCGTTAGATATTTTTTGCATACACAAATAAACTACTTCTAAGGTAATTTATTTTTTTAAAATGAAGATGCAATAAGATGCAATTTTAATCTTGAAGAGTATTTAATATGTTTGATTATCAATTGATTTAAAATGGCTAATAATCATATTTAATTCCATATTAATAACTAACCATTAGTAGTTTATCTGCGATAAAATAAAAACAAGAACGGATAATCTTTCAACACGAAAAATTGAGCCTATCAAATAATTAAAACTTTAAATATAAATAAATATGAAAAACCAAGAAGAAAAATATAATCTCAACTTAGCGGGAGAATATGCTGTATGCTCAGAACTTGCTAAACGAAATATACAATTTAATTTGACTTTAGGCAATAAAAAAGCTGTTGACATTATTGTGTTAAAAGAAGAAAATAAAGCAATTACCATTGAAATTAAAACCACCAATAAAAACAGAATAGTAACTGGCTTTTTTCAAAAGTATAAGACTCCGGATGTTCCTCATCCTGATATATGGATTTTTGTTATCATAGATAAATTACTTGTTTCAAGATTTTTTATTTTAACTCATAAAGAAGTTGCTAAAATTCAGATGAAAAGGAATAACATGAACAAATGGCAAGAAATTAAAAATGGTGTTGATAATTTAGTTTTATCTGATATTATTGATTTTGAAAATAAGTGGAATAAAATATAAGCTATGAAACATTTTATTATTTTATTATTTTTAGTAATAGTTAATTGGAGCTATTCACAATGTTTTATTACAAAAGGACTAGGTGGGATTTATGATGATCAAGCAAATTCGATTGCAGTTGATAACAATGGTAATTTTTTTATATCGGGTAGTTTTCGTGGCACTATTGATTTTGATCCAGGTGTTGCAACCTACACTATGACAAGCTCAGGCATACCATCTAGTATTTTTGTATGCAAATTTGATTCAAACGGTAATTTTGTTTGGGCTAAGAAAGAAACATCAGGATCGTCGTCTATATCAATAAAAAAAATAGTCGTCGATAATAGTGGTTCTTTGTATGTAGCAGGTTCTTATAGCTCAAATAATATCACTTTAGGGGCATCAATTGTTTTGCCTAATTATGCAAGCATAGCAGGGACTGGGTCTGGGTCTGATTGCTTTGTTTGGAAGTTAGATAATAATGGTGTTACTATTTGGGCAAAGCATTACGGGGGTACTGGTGATGATGTAGCAAATTCTATAGCATTAGATAATAATGGATATTTTTACCTTACAGGTTATTTTAGCGGTACAGCAGATTTTGATCCAGGAGTTACAACTGCTATTTTAACTTCTGCATTTGGAGGAAAAGATATTTTTGTCGTTAAAATTAGTACTAATACTGGTCTTATTGGAGGGACGACTTGGTATAGAAGCATTGGAGGCGCATCTTCTGATGAAGCAAAATCTATTTCTATAGATGGTAGCGGCAATATATACATTACAGGACACTATAGTCAAACTGTTGACTTTGATCCTGGTGCAGGAGTTCAAAGCGTTACTTCTAATGGTGGAACGCAAGATGTTTTTATTGCTAAATTAAGTACAACAGGGTTGCTTACTTGGGTTGCATCAATTGGAGGAAACCAGCAAGATATTGTTAATGGTATGGCTATCGATAATTTAGGTAATGTTTACATTACGGGCACTTTCTTATATACTCTTGATTTTGACCCTAGTGCTAGTACTTTCAATTTAACCCCACTTGGCGGTACAGATATTTATATAAATAAATTGGATGCTAACGGTAATTTTGTTTGGGCTAAAAAATCGGGAGGATCTGGTAATGATGAAGGATTATCAATTGCTATTGATAATTTAGGAAACTCTTATACAACCGGATTTTATGCAGGTATTTCAGATTTTGATCCTGGAAATTCAATATATAATTTGACTTCTACCGCAGGAACATCTAATGATATATTTCTATGGGAATTGGATGGAAATGGTAATTTTGTTGGGGCCAAATCCTATGGTGGCGTTGGCGAAGATAGGGGATTGGCTATTTTAGCTGATAATAGCGGCAATGTTTATTCTGCCGGATTTTTTTCTAACACTGCGGATTTTGATCCAGGAGTAGGAATAACAAATTTAATTTCTAACGGATTGAAAGATATTTATATTCAAAAAATTGGATCATTACCCGTTCCATCTATCAGCATAAATGGACCAACAACTTTTTGCCAAAACAGTAACATTACCTTAACTTCAAGTAGTGGTTCATCCTACCTTTGGTCTAATGGTTCAACAACTCAACAAATTACAACTAATGTAGCAGGTAATTATTCTGTAATTGTAACGTATGCAAATGGTTGCTCAAATGCAACTGCCACAACTTCTGTAACAGTTAATTCGTTACCAACATTAAATATAAGTTCAACTAATACATTAATTTGTGTTGGCGAAACAGCAACAATAACTGCTAATTCAAGTGCATCAACTTATTCATGGTCAAATGGTTCATCTTCATCTTCAATTATTGTAACACCTAGTGTCACAACCATTTATACAATATCTGTTTCAAACGGTTTATGTAATTCAAATTCAAGTTATACACAGAGTGTTAGTGTGTGTACTTCTTTAAACGAATTAAAAAATAATTCTATAAAAATTTATCCAAATCCTGCTTCAGCAGAACTAACAATTAGTTCACCCATTAAATTTACGGATGTTAAAATAGTAAATAGCATTGGGCAAATAGTTCAGGAAAGTAAATACAACAATACGGTTTCTATCGCAGAGTTAAGCAGTGGTATTTATTTTTTACAGCTATTTAATGAGAATGGTAATTTATTGAAGATTGCAAAGTTTATCAAAGAGTAAAATAACTGGAGCAAGTATTTTATAGTAGCCGCAAAACTTATAACGGAAACGGAGTCTATTTTATTGATACAATAAATGCACAAGGAAATACGTTTGATATAAGGAAAGTTGTATTGCAGTAAACTTTAATTTACAACAACTTACATTTTTATAACGCTGCTATAAGCATAATAAAAAGAAAATATTTAAACTACATTATAGCCACACTTTCTCATTTCGAAGAAATAGGACATTTCATAATCTTCTATATTTTTATCTGTAACCCTGTAGTTAACGAATAATAATTTTTAAATTTTAAACAAGGTGGGAAAATCCCACCTTGTATTAAAGTTATTGCAGTACAATTTTTCTGTTTTCGATGATATTATTTTGTAAATCAAAAATTTGTAGAAAATAAATTCCATTGCCGCTCCACGTTGATAAATCAACATAGGATGTTTGTTGATTTATTATTGTTTAACTATTCGTTTAATAGTTTGTTTATTATCTGTAATTATGCGCACTGAGTAAATACCATTGGCCAATCCATTTAAGTTAAGTGAGCTATACTCATTAACTACTTTTTGTTGCGTAATTAATTTGCCAGTAGCATCATATAACTCAAGCGTTGCATTGTTAATTAATGTTGTGTTCATTTTCACATTAATGATAGTACTTGTTGGATTTGGATAAACAGATACCGTCTCATTATTTAACTCTAAAATGCCAGTGCATAAATTTACATTGACTGTTTGATTAGCAATTGCCGAACACATATTAACATTGGTATAAGTATAATTAATTGTAAATGTACCTGCACCTGAAACCGCTGGATCAAAACTACTTCCACTAACGCCTATTCCACTATAAATTCCTCCTGCCGGATTACCCGATAATGGAACTGTAGCATTGTTCACACATAACGGACTCTGAATTGAACCTAAAGTAACATTTGGTAATGGATTTACAACAATGGTTGTTATGCTAGAACTACCCGAACAGCCAGCTCCCGAAGTAAGTTGTACTGAATAATTGCCTGCTTGTGTAACATTTATTGTTTGTGTAATAGCGCCATTACTCCATAAATAACTATTAGCACTATTAGCCGTTAAAAGCACTGAACCACCCTGGCAAAATGTTGTTGCCCCTGCTGCTGTAATATTAGCAACCAAAGTTGGATTAACGTTAACTGAAGTTACACTAGATGAAGATGAGCATCCATTAATATCGCTCACTTGCACAGTATAATTTCCAGACTGTGATGTGCTGATGCTTTGAGTTGTTGCTCCGTTACTCCATAAATAACTATTACTTGCATCTGCTGTTAAAATTACTGAACCTCCTTGACAGAATGTAGTTGGACCTGATGTATTAATATTTGCAGCAGGAAGATTATTAACTATAATAGATTGAACTCCTGCACTACTACATCCATTAACATCTGTACCTGTTACTGTATAAGTTGCATTTACTGTTGGCGTAAAAGCTGTACCGTTAGTTATTCCTCCTGACCAAGTATAGGTTGATGCGCCTGCTCCTGATAACGTTGTTGATTGACCTAAACAAACA
>CAITNS010000003.1 GCA_903893815.1 uncultured Bacteroidota bacterium | reverse complement strand
CTTTACAGCAACGCTCCTAAATTTATTTCGTCGATTAGATATATCCCTAGCAAGTTGCTCGCCAGCAGAGCTTGTTTATGTTTCTATCTAATAGTCAAATATAAAAAAAATAATTTGACACAGTTTAGATTACACTCCCTATTCAAAAGAATTAACGTCCATTTGTAATCAAAAAGTTTATTGAGTGTTTTTTCTAAATTTTTCAAACATGATTTATCTATATTATATTTTGAATTAATTTATTTCATTTTTTAACTCTACCAGCTGGGGATTCAAATATTTTACCTCCAAATATTCCTTCCTTATAATATTCACTGAGAACTTTAATGATGTTATCCGCATCATTTTCATCATCTGCAATAATTTTGCCTTCCTTATTGAATTTGAATTTTATGTCTAACTTCTTGCCAGCTCTTGTAAACTCCTTTTTAATATCTTTACAAGTAGTTAAAAAGTCAATATTTCCAATTGATTTTGCCTTAATTAGTTTGTTTCTGAAAGCTGGTTTTGATAAAATTATTGAAGAAATATGAGACGTATCTGTTATAAAAGTTAGTTCTTCTATCTCAGAAACAATTTCGTTTGCTAAACTTTCAAATTCTTCTGTTAGACTTGTTAATTCCTCAAATGCCTTTTTTTGAAAAATGTATATTTTTTCTTTATAATAAACTATGTCTATACTAGGCTCAATATTTAACGAAAAGCCTTTGAATGGTTTCAATGTTTTTGTTTCTAAATCAAACATCGAAACTATGCCATGTTTAAAAGCATCGACTATATTTTCAGAAGTGTTAATTTCGATTGCCATATTTCTTGGAGCAAGTTTTTTAATACAATACAACCATTTTTTGGAATCTTTATTGTAAAAGCCATAACATAGAGCCCATGCTTTTTCGATTTCTTTAAACTCCTCAAAATTTTTTATTGATTTGATTTCTACTCCAAGCTTCGTGGAAAGAAATTCTTGAAAACCTGCGATTTTACTTAGGTCGTTATATGTACATAATTTATCAGTTGTATCATCAATTGGCTCGTATTCCATGATAGCAACATTTTCCTTTACTTTCTTTTTAATTACATTGTCTAACATACCTGAAATAACAGTGTTTAATTCTGTTGTAATGTTTACTTGCAAGGGAAAGTAAACATACTTTTGAGATGCTTTATCCTTAGGTTTAGCATCTTGTTTTAACTTCCTTTCAATAATATACATATGAATAGTATTTGAAGAGGTAAAAGTGTTTAATTCTTTAAGTAGTTTTTTTGAGTCCATTGTTTTCGATTTAATAGGCAAAATATAATTTATGACTTAATTTTAATATCTTAATTTCATCGTCAATATCAATCCATTTGTGTTGTGAAATTATTAATGCAGATTTTTGTTTAGTTCCCGAAATATATTCGATTTCATATAATCCATATTTCATGTTCAATATTGGATTAATTAAAATAAGACTTGAAGTGGAGTACAACTTATAATACAAGAAAAAAAGAACTCCAAATGTTGCATATTCAAATGTGCCAATAGCGCCACTAATTAATAAAGGAAGGACATAGGAAGTAAGATAAGAAAGCGCCTCTTCATTTTTTAATTTGACAGAGGCAACTTTAGCAGGTATTGCATTACTTTCTTTTTGTTTAATGTTTTTTAATGTTATATAGGTGCCAAACATACCATAGCTGCCCAAAATTATTAATATAGTAACGAACCCGAATTTTTCGAAAAAAGTAATTAATGACTCTGTACTAATTTCATGAAAATGTAAGTAATTAAAATTAGCAATACCTAGTTTAAGAATTAATAAAAAAAATAAAGGCAAATACGATAGACAAAATAAAGCGAACAGTGAATTTGATTTTAGTAAATGAGGATTGTTTTTGGACATAATAATTAATAGTTAAAAGGAGAAATAAAACAATAATATTTTTATTTAAAATTAACTGAATATTCTGATCATTTACTTATTATTGTTGATATTTGACTTTGTTTAGTTTACCGGAAATCATCTTGGTCTTTAAATACTTACTTTTTTGTGACTAATTCTTCGCCTTTGTTTGCGAGGTTTGGGATTAGCTTTTGACTGAAACCTGCTATTATGGCTAAAGCGTAATGCAGATAACTGTTTTCGTTAAAGTTTTTTAAACCCCCTACTATATTTGCTTTTAAAAGTATGTACATAATAATACCGCTTAACATTGCAATCAACATACGAAAAACTCCTGCAAATACTCTCTACCATTTGATGCGTGAAATTTTATCTTCATGCTTAGCAATATTTATTGCGACAGATAATAGACCGACAATGTCGCCAAAAGTCATCATGTATAAAATGATTTGAAAGTTTCCAATTTAGTGATTATAATTTATTGAAATTAATTTATTGTTTTACACATATAAATAAAGTTTAGTTTTTATAATTTAAAATTAATTTGATTTAATAACGTTTCATCTTGAAAATTATAACAGGTTGGATAATCATTAGGCATTTCAAAAACAATACGTAATTCATTTTCTTGTTGAAACATTTTTGGCTTTACATATAAACTAGGATATAATGATGTTGAGAGAATCAACTCGATAATTTCTTCTTTATGAATAAAATCCTGAGGTGAAAATTGTTCTATATTTATGTGTTTTGATTTTGCAATTTTTGCATTATTATATTCAACATTAGCAATGGTATAATTAAGAGCTCCTATTGATTTAGCTATTTTTTTTGCAAATGATTCTGAATCCTGTATCTCCATTTCAACTTCCCCAAATTTATCGTACATATATTCAGCAGATTTAACTGATGAACCGCATAAAATAAGATAATTGTTACACCGAAAAAGAGTAATTGGAATATGAGAATTATTAACCTGAAGAACTGAAATATTGTATCCTTCGAAGCCGTCTTTTGATTCTATTCTTTCAATGTCGCGATAATACTTGCTTGTACCTAGTTGAAAGTGACCCTTGGAGTAAAATTTTTCATAATCCTCTTTAGAAATATATTTATAAAATGGTAATGGGTTATGAATATCTTTTAGCTCTTTTGTATCACTAATTTTTAAGTCACATGATTTTAATTCTTTTGTTGATATTCTGCCGAGTGTTTGATTAAATTGCAGGAATGCAATAGAAAAGTCAAGTATCTCCTCATCTGTCAAAAATTCTTCAGTGACGGCTGCTCCATTTAAAATTATATTTTTATTTTTATAATTAATAGATATGCCTTGATTATCATGGTTGAATGTCATTTTAAAATGTTTTTAATTTTTACTTTATTATTAATTACATAAATACTAATTGCTTTGCCAAAGTATTTAGAATGAAATATGCAATGATAAAACTAATATGTTGCTATGATTTTTACAATACGTAGTACTACCTGATTTTTGATAGAGTAGTACTACTTGGTTTTGGAAGATTATGATGTGAGAAAATTATAGCCTAAAGCGAAACAACATATTAATATTGCTTTGCAAAAAAATAAAATTGAATAAGGTAGTTTGAAAAAGTTTATTGTTGCCAGAGATGCAGAGCGTGTATTTGTGAAGTGTGCTTAAAATGTAAAATTATTATTCTTTTATAATTTTAACTGTTTTGCTATGACTCTTATCTTGTATGGATAAAAAATACATACCTACGGAAAGGTTAGACAGATTAATTTGAGAAGTAAAAGGACTAGATAAAACAACTTGCCCTAAATAGTTTTTGATTTCAATTGTTGAATTTTGAAATTGGTTGTTTTTATCATCAATATTTAAAATTGAATTTGTTGGATTGGGGTAAATAGAGATAGAATTATTATTGGTAGTGTTTTGGTTAATATTAGTTGTTAAACCATTTATTACATTAACCGTAATCATTGAATTGCTTGAACTCATTTTATATAAACTATCATATAGGCAAGTAGTAGATGCACAACCATTTAAATCAGCCATTGTTACACATATATTATACCAGCCAGCTGTTGTATAAGTATGACTTGGATAAGGAATATTTGAATTTGGACTTCCATCACCAAAAGACCATATATATGTGTATGGGGCAGAACCACCGCTATAGCTAGGAATAATATCCCAAACATTAGGAGTTGCATTTTGAGTTAAAGAAAAACTTACAATTGGTGATGGATGAACTGTAACTGTAGTTGTAGCTGAAGAGATGCATGAGCCAATACTACCTGATACTGTGTAAACAATTGTTGTAGAGGGTGTAGCTATAACAGATGCCCCCATAGAAGTATTTAGGCTCAATATTGGAGACCAAGTAAAGGAAGCAGCTCCATTAGCATTTAATGTTATGCCAGAACTACCACTACAAATTGTACCTGAATTTACTGATATAGTTGGACTTACACCAGAAGTTATTGTAGCTGTTGAGTTCGATGTACACCAATTAGAGTCCGTAATAGATACAGAATAATCGCTAGCACATAAAGCTGTTTGATTTGGTGTTATACTACCGATTGACCATTGGTACATATATGGGGGAGTTCCACCAGTAACTAGAAGATCGATAGCTCCATCACAAGAACCATTACATGTAGTGTTTGTTTGCGACATTACTATATTAAGCATTTGTGGTTGGGAAATAGTAACCGTTATAGTATTAGTATTTGCCATTGCATCCATAACTATAGCACTGTATGTACCTGCTGGTAAACTAGTACTAGTTGGTGTAGTTGCACCCGAAGGTGTCCAAGAATATGTATATGGTGAAACTCCTCCAATTGCAGTAATTGTTGCACTGCCATTTGCTAGCCCAAAACAACTTACATTAGTTACTGTTGATGTTAATGTGATTTGTGAAAATGCCATTGAGCATAACCAAATAAAAAGAGTTGATAGTGAAATTTTTTTCATGATATTAGATTTAAGATTTATTGTTTAATAATTTTCTTGGTTTATGTTAATTACTTGTTTTATTTACATTTAATATTTTATCGAATCATTAATTTTTTATTGACGATCATATTGGTATGAGGGTTAATTATTTTAACCAAAAAAGTGCCAGGGCTTAAGTTTAAATTAAAATTGCTTAAACCATTGGTTATTTGCAAAGTTGTATCAAATACTGCTTTACCTGTTATATCAAATACAATTACTTTCGCCTCTCCGTTTTTTACATCATCCCATTTTAAGTTTACTATGCCTGCATTTGGGTTAGGAAATAACTTTATGCTATTTTGTAATTTATCATATTCATTTGTTTTAGTTATTAATACAGTAACTGTAACCGTGTGATTGTAAACTACGCTGTTAAAAGTTTCTGTGGCTTGGTAGCTAGTTGTTGTAGTTGGCTTTACATAAATACCAGGTGCATTTTTGATAAATGCATTACTCATTGTAAACCAATTTACATTTAAACCGCTAATTGCAGGGCCAATTAAAACGCTATCTCCAATTACAACTGATCTATCTCTATATTGCCATTGTGGTGTTGTGATATTAATTACAGAAACATCGTCGATGTAATAATTGGATGCACCATAAAAACCTGATCCTATAAAAGCAGTATCGGTATTTATATCATCCATAAAGTTACCTATCGTAATATAATTTTCGTTGCCATTTGCTAAATATATTCCATCAATTTTTATCCAGTTAATAGTATCATTTATAATTGGGTTACCGTATTTAATAATTTGCGGAGTATAATTAAGGACAGCATTTGGATTAGAATTATATGGTATTCCTGAAGAAACATAAGCTCCAAGATTATTAATAGCATATTTAAATCCTCTCAAAAAAGTACTAGCATAAAAAGAAATATAATAATAGTTATTAGTTACTAATGAATTTGTTAAACTAGTTGTAATATATTTCCTTAGATTATTATTGCCAGGAGTATAAGACCACAAATTACCACCAAATGCATTACCAGTATGAGGTTGTCTATAATCTGTTCCGTCAAAATAAGGAATTGCAAATATTGAATTGGTTGCGCAAGTATTGAAGTATGATGCCTTTTGCGCCAAAGTTGTTGCATTTGGAGAAAACCAAGGCGTTGCTAATTCAATTTGAAAATCACCACTTGGGCAAGCAGTATAAATTTCAAAACTAGGATTAGGCACTAAGTTTTGACAAAAATTATTACTAATTTTTAAAATAAAAAATATGAGAAATAATCTAGTCATATACTAAAGGTATAAAAAAGCCTTCATTTTTCATGAAGGCTTTTAAAGTTTCCTATTATTGAATAATTAATTTTTTCATCTATGAGAATAAATTAAGGAACTACTATATAAGCTGTATCGGCGACACCTGCACAGCCGTGTATGGTATAATCTACTTGGTTATCATTACTACCAACAGTAGCTTTATTTAAACTCCACCAAAGGGTATTAAGTTCGCCGTTAGGATTACTATTAGGAGAAATAATTAGTTTTGTATATATCCCAATAATGGTATCTCTTGTTATTGGTCCATGTATAGGTAACTCCATATTACTATATTGAAATGCGTATTTTATTGTATCTAAATTAGTTAAAACATGATTTGTTTTTAGTTTTAATATTAGCATGTTGTTTTCATTTTCTCTTAAAACGCCAACATTTAAATTTTCTCCTGTCCCATAAAAAGCAGAAAAAACATGATTAGAGTTGGGGTCAGAAGAAATAATAAAATGATCTTTTGAAGTAGATTTATCTAATTCAAAATTAAAAACACCATTAGCATCTGTATTAAATTCTATCGGTGTTTTATTTACATAACTCAAATAAACTCTATAATATTTAGTGTTTGCAGCTATAGTATAACAATCTTTATAAATAATACCACTAATAATTATTTTTTCAGAAGATTTAGTTTTCTTTTTACATGCAATAAATAATACTAAGGCTAATATTGAGAATATTAATTTTGTTTTCATGATAATAAATATAATTGTTATTTATGATATTTCAAATCCCACTCTTTATAAAGTTAAAGAGTGGGATTAAGATAATTAGTTTATAATTAATTTTTGGGTAAGTGTGTGGCTATTTAATTGCAAACTTACTATGTATATACCTGCACTTAAATTTAGTTCTGTTTTAGATATGGATAAAGTATTAGAACCTTCGGTTATGTGTTTTACATATAATACTTTCCCTACAATATCAGTAATAACTACACTGCCTTGTTCTTGTGCTACCACATCAATATTAAACATGGTATTTATGGCATTGGGGTTAGGATAAATTAATAAACTACTGTTATTACTAGTTTCTTCATTTATAATAGAGCCTTGTGTATTAGCCAAGCGTTGCCCACTTAAGCAACATATACTCCACGCATATTTAGTAGTACTATATTGCGATGCACTTAAATATACATTAGTAAAGTTGCCACCTGTTGGATTATAATTAAATTGAGCAAAGCCTGGCGAAATAACAGACATAGGATTGGTTTTTGTATAAATGCCTTTTCTCCAACGTGTAGTTGAATTGCCACTATAATTTAAGTAAGGCGATTGTTCTACACGTAGGCTTAACTCAGGTACAAAACGTGCTGTGTATTTTAAATTGTAGTTATTTAACCATAACTCATCATCTCCAATTTCTCGATTTAAAAATTGCACTTGTTGGTTAGATGTACACAAATCGCCACCATATTTAATTGCTCTAACACCTGGAGGATTTGCGGCACCATCAGTAGTTAATAAATCGTTACGTACCATTAAGTGCTGACGATTTTGTGTATATTCATAAGGCATATAACTTATATCTATTTTATATTCATTACAGCCTGTGTAAATACCCATAACCGCATTAAATGGATTGTTACTTGGAATTGAGAAGCCATCGGCTTGTACATTGTAGCTTAGGTTAGTAGTATTATAATCTAAAGCAGATGTGGTAGGAATAAAATTCCAATGCAAGCCTTGTGAGGCAATGTGTGCATTATTGCCAAACCAACCACTTTGAGTCCATTGGCTGTGTAAATCGTAACTACCATTGTTATTATCGACCACTGTATTGTAATTAGGAAATATAGTGCCTAAGGTGCTTTGCATAGTGTTAGCTAAAGAAAAAGCACTTGTACCGCCTTGGAAGAAGCCGCCTAACACACCGCCCGAACGTACACAAATGCCATCGCCACCAGTAATGATACGGCTATTGGATTGTATAATACTGCCATAACCAACGGTTACTTTTATGCCCCACCATTTTAATTTTATTTTAATGCCAAAAGTTCCTGCATTGATATGATAAACAGGAGCTGTGCCACTAGGGTTTGTTTTTAATTGCAAATCGGCATTAATGATGGGAATTTTTAAACCTAATAGATTTATATATACATTGCTGTTAAAGCTTAATAAATCATCATTCGCTGAACGAGGGTTTCCGTTATAATCATTAGTTTGGTTAAGCCCCGCCATGCTACCATTACTCATGGCTATGGTTTTGCAATATTTTGGGTAATTACCCAAAAGAGCTAAATCATTTATAAATACTGCTTTTAAAGGATTTGGTAATGGTAGTTGTGGTGTTGCGTTGGGAATTGTCATTCCTGCATGGTAGTATAGCATTTGTTTAGCGGCTATACCATCAATACCAATATTACCTGCCATTAGCAAGGCTTTATTTGCAGGCCCTAAAAAGGGGCTTAAAAGACCTACAACTTCTTGATACAAAAACTGAACCGACATAGGAATATTAGCTCCTTTGTGGGGTGTATCCATTGTTATAAGTAAACGCGTATTGTGCCCTTTTTGGAATTGACATCCTTCAACATCAGGATGTTTTTCCATATCTAACAAAGCATAACGTGCTACTAAGCCTCCCATGCTTTCGCCCATAATAACGTAAGGCTGTTGGCTTGGATGGTTGCAACGCAACCAACGTATTAAGCCTTCTAGATATAGGCCGTTTAACTTAATATCAGTACGGCTATTTTTCCAATCTACTACATAAATATCATGACCAAAACGACGTAAATCATCAATGCCTGAGCTTAATACTTGCTCAGAATAAATTTCGGCAACTCCTCTGTTTTGTGACGATACCATATCTAACACATCAAAGCCTTCTAAATAAATTATTACTTTTTTATCGGCTTCATTAACTATTTTACTGCAACCACCGTAAACACCAATGTTTAAACCTGTTAATGTAAATGTTGTAGTTGGCTCAGGATAAGCAATTTTACCCACTTTCATTTGTGCAGAACCGTATTTATGAGCATCGGGGTTTGATGTTTTTAATAAATCCCACTTGATTACTGCATTACCTGTGCCTCCTGCATAATTAGCTGTATAATAATTAATAGTGTTGGTTGCGATGATATGCCAACCGGTTCCGTCTCCAAAATCTAATTTAAACGTAGCAGAGCCAGTGTATAAACTAGCATTGTTTATATCGGCAAAAATAAAAGCAGGGTCGATGCGATATACAACTTTTGCATTGCTAACACTCCCAACTAAAGGAGACAGAACGCAACAGTTGTAAGTATCGTAAGGGTAACCAGGCCTTACAGCTAAATCTGTTAATATATCATTAATGGTGTCGAAATTAAAATACGCATTAGTGCTTAATGCTACAGGTTTTATGCGGTAATAATTATAATCCATAATACTAAGAGGAACAGTATCTGCACCAAAACGATTACCGTATTTAAAAGTTGTATCGGCATTAGTTACATTTATGGTATCGTAAGCCATTGCTCTCATTTCTTGTTGCATGGCATAAAACGATTGATTATCAATAGTATCATTATGTTGAGCTCTATAATACAGAGAGTCGACATTATGACCTGCCATTGAATGGTTATATTTAGGATAACCAACAGGTTTTAAAAGATTGCCAAAGTAACCTCGCAAGTGTAAATTAATTTGATTAGCACCATAGTATATTTGTGCAGTTGATTTAGTTGAGACTAAACTCAAGTATATGCACAAACTTACTGTCATAAAGACACGTAGCGTGTTAGGACTTTTTTTGAAGTTAATTAATTTTTGTTTCATAAAGTTTTAGATTTATATATTAATGTTGTAAAAAAAACTAAATTTGTTTTACCGCTATAAGCATCGAACAAATATTCATTTATTTTTGAGCAAGTTACAACCTAATAGTATTCGTGTCAATACGTAGTACTACTCGATTTTTGATAGAGTAGTACTACTTGGTTTTGGAATATTTTGATGTGAGAAAATTATAGCCTAAAGCAGAACAACATATTAATATTGCTTTGCAAATAAATAAAATTGAACAAAGTAGTTTGAAAAAGTTTATTGGTGCTAGAGATGCAGAGCATGTATTTGTGAAGTGTGCTAAAATGTAAAAATTATTATTCTTTTATAATTTTAACTGTTTTGCTTTTACTCTTATCTTGTATGGATAAAAAATACATACCTACGGAAAGGTTAGACAGATTAATTTGAGAAGTAAAAGGACTAGTTAAAACAATTTGCCCTAAATAATTTTTGATTTGAATAGTAGCGTTTTGTAATTGGTTATCTTTATCTATAATATTTAAAAATGAAGTTGTTGGGTTGGGGTATATAGAGATTTGATTTTCAATCAATAGTTCATTGATTGAAACATCAAAATCTGAACTACATTCTTCAGTATAACTATAATTACCAACCGTAAATTTACCAAAACTATTAATGAAGTTTCCTTCGAAAATATCGTTCGTTCCAACATAAATTGTGTCTTGAAATATTCCAAAAGCTGTAATAGGCTTATCAATTAAAGTATCTATAGCACACCACTTTGTTCCATCCCAAGTTGCTAGGTTGGGTGCAATAGAATTTCCTGCAAATGAAAAACCTCCGGCAACATATAACTTGTTCTTGTATTGCATCATATCTAAAACAGATGTGCCACTATTTGTGGTATTGTTATAATCCTGTAAGCCAGTTCCAACGGTTTTCCAATTGACGCCATCCCAACGTTGGATACCATTACCCACATTTCCTTCTGAATGAAGAATATATCCTCCTATATACAATTCATTATGAAATACTTCTAATTTATTAATACTACTAAAAGCCCCTTTTAACGAATCTGAATTTCCAACCCGTTGCCATGTTCCATTTTTTAAGACTGCTATATCCGTTTGACCAGTTGAGATGTGAAAATTTCCACCAGCATATAATTCTCCGTTGTATATAGCGCAATCTCCTACAAAACTATTGTTACCTAAAAAATAAGAAGCTGGAAAGTTAACGCTAGACCATGAAGTTCCATTCCACTTTGCAATACTATTTGAATTGATCCCTGCAACTTGAGTAAAGGTACCAACAGCATAGAGATCATTATTAATGACTCTTAAATTCAAAACATTTCCCCCCGATGCACCAATATTAATCCAATTCGTAACATTCCATTTAATTAAGTGTTCCATTGATTGAGAATTAATTGCTACAAAATCACCCCCCATATATAATTCGTTATTATATATTACCATCGATCTCACTATATTGTCAATGGTATCTTTTACTACCCAGCTAACCCCATCATAAATGCAAATAGCTATATTTCCATTAGTATCAAATGGTATAAAGCCACCAACATACATCTTATTATTAATAGTGTCGCTAGTTACCATTCGCACTTGTGCTAATGAAATTGGAATGCCTGTATTAATCCATTTCTGGGCTAATGCAGGAATGGTAATTAATATACCTAATAAAATATATAACGTTTTTTTACTCATTACTGTTTAATAAATTTTTCAGTAATATATCTTGGCTGAAAACCTTGATCTAAAATACTTAAAATGTTTTCAAATTTCGTGAAATGAAAACGTCCGTTGGATGATATAATTGATTCATTAGAAATTATTTTAAAGTGGGATAGAGAATTTTCATTATATTTTCTCCATCAAGAATTGTAGCAAATTTTTCATCACCATTTTCTTTGTATGCCCCTGCATTATTATTTTCTATAAATGACCATTTGTTTTCTTTTTCTAATTCTACACTTTTTGAAGTAGTTTGAAAAAAACCAACGAAAGTTTCTCCCGTCTTATACGTGACTGTTGCAGAAGCATAAGTTGGTTGTTGCGCGAATGCTTTCATTTGTAAAAGTTCCATATTTAGTTTATTTAGTTTTATTTAGAGTTTATTACTTACTATGATTTATTCTATTAAGACTTAAATATCTATTCCTTAAGTATCTTAACCGTTTTGTTATTCTCTTTATCCTGTATGGTTAAAAAATACATACCAGCAGAAAGGCTTTGCAAATTAATTTGGTTTGCAAATGGAGAACAAAAAACTAACTGCCCCAAATAATTTTTGATTTGAATAGTTGAGTTTTGTAATTGGTTGTTTTTATCATCAATATTTAAAATTGAAGTTGTTGGGTTAGGGGAAATTTTAATGTTATGAAATTCATTTATATAATTTAATGATACATCTGTTGTTATATTCATAGTAAAATCTAATTGTGAAGATTGAATGTTTACATCAGTACCTGCGCCATCATTACGCCATTCTTTAACAATTAATGAAAAAGCATAAATACCTAAAGAGTCTTTATGAAAAGACACATTACCTAAAACATCTATCGAACTGCCAATTGGTGTATAATAGCTAGAAGCAAAACATTGTGTTAATTCAAAAGTCAAACTGTCATTATCTAAATCATAAAACTGAGGCTTAAATATGACACTATCGTTTTTAATTAATAGTGTCATATTTTTATTTTGTAGAATAGGCGCAGTATTTGCTTGTGTGCTAAATGGTGTAATATACAAAAATGTCGATAATTTAATATTTTCATTATCCGACTGAAATATATTGTTAATATTTGCAACCCTAAAACTGTCTTGCCATCTAATCATAAAATTGCCAGGACCTGGATAAGTACAAGTGCCATAATACTTTTTTAAAAAGCCATTATTTGTAGAAATGGTTTGAACCAATTTTGATGTATCGGTTTTTACACCCCAATTTATTAAAATATATGGTCTATTTACATTCGTGTTTGCGTCAGTTAATAAGTAAGTTGTATCGGCGTACTTATATCCACTTTGCCATAACACTTGCATATACCCAGCTTTAATATCCTGAGAACTAAGGTGCAAATGACTAAAAAAAAGAAATATTAATACTGAACGTTTAATATTTAACGATTTTAAATGATTTATAATCTCCATTATCATTAGTTATTCTTAATATATATATACCTGAAGCAGGTATTGATAAATTTACACTATTTTCTTCAGGTTTTATAATGCTAGAAAAAACAACTTTGCCTATTGCGTCAAATACTTCGATAGTTGATTTTTCTTTAACGCCATTAACATAAATTTTATTAGTAAAAGGATTTGGGTAAATTGAAAGGTTATTTTGCGACATTTCATTTTCATTAATACCAACTTGAGTACTCATACCATTTATGTCAAATTCACTAATAATAATATCGCCATTTCCTGTACCTGTTGTGCTTGGAGGTGAAAATTGATATGCGTTATTTCCAGGATCAACTACTGGGTAGGGAGTATTAAAATTAAATGAACTAGAAAGTGTCTCACCAGTAATAAATAATTTATTATTGAAAATTGATATTCCAAATCCTGACTCGGAACGATTGCCTCCGACGAAAGTCGACCAAACAGGCCCAAAACTATCATTAGCAAATGCATTAATAAATACATCCCCATCTATAAAACCAGTGCCGGATGAGCCATAAAATGTTCCATTATAAAACCCAGGTTGGCTTACAATATTAAAATCACTACTATTCGTGGAGCCTGTAATAAATATATTATTGTTGTTATCTTTCGTTATAGCTCCTGCCCAATCTGTGTCAGAACCGCCGTAATAAGTTGCCCATTTTGCTTCAAAATTAGTTTTAAAACAAACTATATAACAATCTTGGACACCATTTAAATTAAATGTAGGTGTAGTACCAAACTGTTTGATAGGTAAATTAGAACTAAAAGTGGTTCCAAAACAATAAATATCATTACCAACTGTTAGTAATCCATCACCATCAGCAGCCCAATCATCTGAAGCGCCACCATAAAGCGTTGCCCATATTCTGGTACCACTTGGATTAAATTTAAGAAGAAAAAAATCTGTTTGACCGGCATTAGTTGTATTATAAACTTTAGTAGTGCTTAAAGGATCTGGGTCAAAAGTGTTAAACGTAGTGCTGCCAGTTTGCCCCCATACAATAATGTTACCACTTGCATCCGTTGTTACTGATTTTGGATAATCTGCTGCATTGCCACCATAATAAGTTAGCCAGCTTAATTGGTCGCTAGAATTAAATCTCGCTATTAGGCCATCTGAAGAGCCTCCACCGTATGCACTTTGCGTATAATATGATGCAGTTTTACCTGTTTTTAGTTTTATAAAATGTTCAATTGTAGTTAATAAATACTTTTTATGATGGTTGACATTTGAGATTTATTTTGTACATTTGTCAACAAAAGTTATAATTATGGAAAATCAATTTGGAATAAGATTAGCTTCTGCTCGTAAAATGGCAGGTATGTCTTTGCGGCAATTATCTGATAAATTGGATAAAGCTGTAACCAAACAATCTTTGAATAAATACGAGCAAAACTTAATGAAGCCTGATAGTGAACTCTTGATTAAAATAGCTTCTATTTTAGGGGTTACAATCGACTATTTTTACAGAGAAACTAAAGTTAAGCTGGAAGGAATAGAATTTAGAAAAAAGGTGAAGCTTTCAAAAACAGAAGAAGAAATCATTAAAGAAAAAACTATTGATTTTTTGGAGCGTTATTTTGAATTAGAGAAATTATTGGATTTAAAAAGCGACTTTGCTCTACCTCTTAAAAACAATAAAGTTAAAAATGGTGATGATGTTGAAAAATATGCTCTTGAACTAAGAACTGTTTGGGAACTAGGTTTAAATCCAATTGTAAACGTTATCGAAATGTTAGAGGACAAACACATTAAAGTGTTTGAAATTGAAGCACCTGATAGTTTTGATGGTTTATCTGCTCATGTTAATGGCATTCCTGTAATTGTTATAAATAAATCGTTTGATGTTGTTAGAAGACGATTTACTGCATTGCACGAGTTAGCGCACATTATTTTAGATTTTGATAAAGCTATTCCAGAAAAAGAATTGGAAAAAATGTGTCATGCCTTTGCAGGTGCTTTTTTAATTCCTAAGAAAAGTTTTATTGAAGAATTTACTAAACAAAGAAATCATATTTCTTTAGAGGAGTTGAAACACATTAAATCTTACTATGGTATTTCTATTCAGGCTATCATGGCAAGAGCAAAAAATCTTAATATCATCAACGAACATGTTTACAAAAGTTTCAGCATTAATTTTAGTATGCTTGGCTATCGTAAAAATGAACCTGGAGAATATACTGGTACTGAAAAGTCTTTACGCTTTCAGCAATTGCTTTATAGAGCAGCTGCCGAGGAAGTAATTTCTTTAAGTAAAGCTGCATCGCTTAATAATCAAAACTTATCACAATTTAGAAAAACCTTTGTAGTAGTGTAGATTATGGCAATAGCGGTAAATGATGCAAATATTTTTATTGATCTCTTTGAGATAGATTTAATAGATGCGTTCTTTAAATTGAAATTGGATTTGCACACTACCAACCTTGTGATGAATGAATTGGAATTTGAACTAAAAACTGCACTTGAAAAGCAAGTGAATAAAAAGAAATTAATTGTAAAAAAATTAAATGAAGTTGAACTAGAGGCTTTAAAAGCAAAAGAAATAACCTCAACTAAACTTACAAAACCTGACGTGTCGGTTTATGCTTATGCGAAGGAACTAAATGCTACTATTTTAACAAGTGATAACCGATTAAGAAAAGAAGCAAAGGCAAAGGGATTTGAAGTACATGGTATATTGTGGGTATTTGAAACCATGATGCAGGAGAAGCTGATGAAGCCTAAAAAAGCAAGTGAAAAGTTAACAGAATTAATGAAAATAAATACGTGGTTACCTATGGACGAATGCAGAAAAAGAATAGAAAAATGGAATAATTTATAAAAAAAAACCGAAGCTTATGGAATAATGCTTCGGAGTTTGTTGAAATGAAATTTAAGATTGCGACCCTAACTTTTCTTTTCATCCGCGAAGGTAGAAAAAATCCTTTTTCTACCAAATTATTCCTCAGGCCGATTTTAGGTGCCCTAGTATCAAATTACCTAAAACTGCAAAAACTTAATTTATTATGGCCACAAATCCCCCAAAAGGTGATGGACACCGCAATGGACCTGTGCGTGAGCGCAGTCAGGTTTTAAATCCTAAAACAGATCAGTGGGTAAAAAGAGATACCGACACTGGACGTTTTATTGATGTTAACCAAAACGGTAAACCACACAAAGGTGTAAGAAAGGAAAAGTAATTTACTTTTCAAAAAAGCCTAATCCCTCCGGGTTGAGAGTGAGGGAATTTTATGAACTATTAACTCAAGCTTATGAATAGAAATTCTACTCAAAACAAAGTTAGTATTTGTAAAAAAGATGTATGCTTAAACGTATATGGCGATATAGCCAAAGCGTTTGCAGCTACATTGAGTATTGCTTTATTAGCTTATGCCGTTGCACAAGTTGCAAGGGCAATTAAGTAACAAAAAACCGTTCCGAAAAATGCGGAACGGTTTTAACTTTACCTCCTACTGTGGATAATTCTATTACACTTAATAAAGAATCAACTTTTTTTGTTTTTACATCATAAGGATAAATACGAGTAGTAGACATAAAGACCTAATCTTCGCCTATAGTAAGGGTTGATTGACTGTAAGCATTTTGAAAAGCAAAAATTAGTAAAAGGAATTTGATTATTTTTTTGATGTTATTTATTTTATTTATAATGTGATTAATAAGTTAGCAAACAGCAAAAGGTGGAAATGTTAATCTCCTGATTTGACCTGACATTACTGGTGTTTGATTTGTTATAAAAATACGATGCATAATACTTTCTGCAAGGATAACAGCCTTATCTAATTCAAGAACTGATTGAGTGTTTTGGTTTTTGCCAAAATCACGACCGCCTTTAATAAATGAATAGGTAAAATGGCCGCCTTTGTATTCATCATCACCAGCACTTTGATTTAAAGAGGCAGAATTAACTAATATTATTCCTTCTGTAGATTTAATTTAACCAGCAATTGAGCTAAATACCTGTTAACTAAAATCATTCTTTTTTATCGCTACTTTAAATTTTGTTTAATATAGTCAGATACTTCGTTGTGTAAATTGTTCCAGGCAGAAGGAGCTTTTGTTTCACCAACATATAACTTGTCGCCATTTGATAAACCAAAATTTAAGTAATCTCTAACAGAGACAACTGTTGCGTTTGTAAATATCAAACAAGAATTATTTGTCAAGAAAGCATATTGTTTATATTGTCTAATTCTTTCTTCAAAAGTTTTTCGATTATTTATTATTGAGTTTTGAAACTCATATATTATTATTAATGCTCTCATTTTGCTTGATAAATTTTATGGATTTCAGTTGCAATTAACTTCACAAGTTCAATACAATCAATAGCATCCTGTTCGCAAATTTTGTTTTCAGTTAATATTGTTTGATTTAAGTCGTGATCGCCACAATGAACAATCAAATGCCGCATTGTCGTATATCGTTCTAAGTTACCAATTAAATTGTCGGGACTAACATTGGCACTCTTTGTTATCTCTTTAAAAACCTGACCAATCCCAGCCAATTTCATATACTTATCTATTGACTTTTGACCTTGAAATGACTTTTTCTCAAAGTCAATATCAAACTTTTCAATAACTTTATCAATGAAGTCCGAATCAAGAACAACGTGATACAGAGATTCTTTATTAAATAGTTCTTCTTTGATGTATATTTTCAAATCTGATGAAAGTGTTCTGTCTGTTATTTTTTGCTTAATCTCAGCCGTCAAAAAGGTCTTTACATAGGCGTCAAGAGCCGAAATTGATAAAACTACAACTGCTCTATAAGAATCAAGAATTTTGTCTTCAGGAATTGGCAATTTCTGTCCAGTTTCATCAATATTGATTTTGTGAAGATTTTCAGCACGTTTAATTCCACTTAGAAATATTTTGTAAGCCCGTTCTGATTTATCCTTACCTTTCTTTTCTTGAGGTACTGTGTCCTGACCAGTTACAGGGCTTTCAGAGTTTTGGTTATCAAGTGTTTCTTCCATTATTACTATTTAATTTTTAATTTTGAGTGTTGCTAACTGTTGCAGCTAAATTGTAATTAAGCGTAACATTTATTAATTTTTAATATGCACAATGACAAAACTAATATGTTGATATGCTTTTTGCAATACGTAGTACTACCTGATTTTTGATAGTGTAGTACTACTCGATTTTTAAGAGAAAAGTTAGCCTCAACTCCTTACTCCTCTCAGAGGGCGAGGGGAGATAAATTTGGGACTTAGATTTATATTCTGTGGAAATTGAGATTAGTGTTTAAATGAACATCAGCTCATAACTCATCTTGATGGGGCGGAGCGATACATTTGAATTATATTTTACTTACCAGTAAATTATTTTATAGTATTGTTAATGCACGGAAAACATTTCCGCGCTAAAGGGGTTAGCTGCTGGCGTTTATATTCTAGTTATTTTTGTTATTTGAATTTTTTAAATTGCTCAAACGCAGTCTTTGCAATAAGTTCTTCTTGCGGAAACATTAAAGTTTTGTCAATCGGAATAATTCTTGGAGTGTGCGTACCTTCCGTCAAGTAGCGAACAACGTATTCGTTTAGGCTTTTATGTATATTCCAGCATTTTATTTTTGGAAGATTAAATGTTTTGCCAATCTCCAATTTGCCAGAAAAGTGATATTCCAATGGATTTACTGGGTCGGAATTAAAAACAAAAAGTCCTTGTTGATTTATTATGTTTAAATTGTGTTGATTGAACACTAAATTAAAATGCGGTCTGCTTTTTAGTTTAAATGAGAAGCCGCTAGGTGTAAACCCTGGAATATGAAACAAAGTCAACCCGTGGAATTTTTTGTATTGTAATTGCTCATAATTTTGTAAAACACTTGTCGTGTCAATCTCTAAGTCCTTATTATTTTCTAATATGTCGTCTATTTGCGAAAGACTTGAAGAAATGTGGTCTATGATTGAAGGAAACTCACGTGGAATAATTGAAGTGTCGATAGCGTAAATGGAAAAATAATTATCAATGTCGGTTGATGGATTATGTTTAATTCCATCAGTCGCAAAAAAAGCAGCGCTGTCAAATCTGTAAGTAAAATCTAACAAAGGTGTCGGAGCACCATAATGTTGCGAAAAACTGAGGATTGATAAATCATACGCAGGATGACCAAAGGCGTGATAAAATTTTATTAAAAGATTCGCCTGAAATGTTTTTGCTCTTTCAATTTCAGTTTGAATAAATTCCTCATAAGACCGTCCCAGTTTTTCAAGTTCTTCTCCTATCCAAAATCGCTGAGCTGAATTAAAGAGCTTATATTTTGCTTCAGTAAGACCACGAAAAATTACCTTTCGATCTGTGTCCCTTGAAGGTTGGTTTTTTGAGTCTGTCCAATAAAAAGCCAACTTGTCGAAATCGTCTTTAGTGTCGATATTTTCGCAGTCAAAATAATTTGCTTTGTCTGCCAATGTCGAATAGGTTTCTATTTTCATATGGTTTGTTTTGTCTGTGTACGCTTGCAGTTAACTTTTAGCTAAGAGCAACATTTATTTATTACTTTATTTTGAAATTTATTTTTTGGTTGTACAATGATAAAACTAATATGTTGATATGATTTTTACAATACGTAGTACTACTCGATTTTTGATAGAGTAGTACTACTTGGTTTTGGAAGATTTTGATGTGAGAAAATTATAGCCTAAAGCAGAACAACATATTAAAATTGGTTTGTAAAAAAATAAAATTGAATAAAGTAGTTTGAAAAAGTTTATTGTTGGCAGAGATGCATAGCGTGTATTTGTGAAGTGTGCTGAAATTTAAAAATTATTATTCTTTTATAATTTTAACTGTTTTTTCATAATCCTTATCCTTAACAGTTAAAAAATACATCCCCGCTGAAAGATTTTGCAAATTAATTTGTGAAGCAAAAGCAGTAGTAAAAACAACTTGCCCTAAATAGTTTTTAATTTGAATAGTTGAGTTTTGGAATGCATTATTTTCATCTGAAATATTTAAAAGATTAGATGTAGGATTAGGGTACATAGAAAAATGAACCACATCATTATAATCTCTTACACCAACATCTACAAAAGCCCCACAATTTGCAGACGTGGTAACACCAATCCACTTAGTAAATGGCATGGCTGGTGTTGAGGAATCATTTATAGTTAAATAAGAACCACCAAAATATAATTCATTATTGTACTCAGTAGCGAAAGCAACTCCATTACCAATTGGCGGCATAAACGTACACCACTTTTGATTAACAAAATCAAACTTCGCTATATTGGTCATAAAATTAAATACGCCTTGACCAGTTGATAATTCATTGATGCTATCAAACGCACCCATAATATACAATTCACCATTTACTTTAGCGATATTATGAATTGTTCCAACTGTTTCCACACCCTTACCAAAACCCAGCCATTTAGTTCCATTCCAAGCGGCAAGACCAGAACAATTTGTACCACCAACTGAATAAAATCTACCATACACAAAAAGCAATGAATCAATTACCTTAATTCCAAAAACACCTTTTGTTGGAGAACCATAAACACCAACCCAAGGATTCCAATTGACACCATCATAATAAGCAAGGTTAGAACAAGAACTACCACTTGTAACTTCGCCAGACATATATAATTTGCCTTTATAGTTAGCCATACCAGATACGCAAGTATAATATGGATAACTTAAGCTATGCCAGTTTGTGCCATCAAATTTCGCAAAATTGTTTGTCTTAATTCCTCCGATACTATCAAACCATCCACCAACATATAGTTCATTATTATATACATCTAAGTTCCAAGCTGAGCCTTCGGTATTACCTTGCCTCATTCGAAAATTAACGGTATCCCAATCCGCACCATTCCATCTGGCAAAGTGTGGAGAATAATATTTTCCAGCCTTTACAAAGTCACCAGTTACATAAAGTTTGTTTTGAAACATTTTCATGGCTCTTGGCTGTGAACCGGTAAACATTCCTTTCCACTGTGGATCAAAACCAGCACCAAGACTATCAAACTTTACTCCGTTGAATTTTACAATCCCTTTAGTATTGATATTATTTATTTGTTGAAAATCACCTCCTACATACAAAATATTATTTACAGTATCATTTTCTGCAAGAAGTATAAAGGGGTGTGAGTTAGGCATTGAATCAATTACACTAACCCAAGTTTGGCTGTGTAAATTACACAGCCAAACAAAAGATAAGAATATGAAAATTATATTTTGCAATTTACTCTTTAACTATTTTAAACAAACTATTAAACTCTTTATTGCTTAATACAAAGATATACATGCCAGTTGCCCACTTATTACAATCAATCGTTTGTTCATTGCCAATTATAGTTTCTTCATGTATAATTTGACCAACTGTATTATAAACTTTTAGTCTTACTTTTTCTTTTAATTCACTATTTATTTTTAAAGTTACGAAATTATTAGCTGGGTTTGGAAAAGCAACAACATTATTTGCAATTATTGTATTTTCTTTAATACTAACAAAATTATAAGGATATAAATTAAATCTTGAAATGAAACCATCGTTAGAACCAACTCCATTATTTAATGTACTATCAATTAATGTCGCATTGTAACTTGTATAAGCAATTGGAAAGTTATTTGACGCTGTTGCATTTCCGTAACTACTACCAGTATTGCCAACAACGTATAAATAAGATGTGCCATTACAATCTGAACTATTTATATAATCGTTTGATAATCCACCGAAAAAGTGAGCATGGTAAATTTGTTTATTTACATCAAAGACAGCAACGAAGCCATCAGTTGACAGCGATGTATTATCAGTATAAGCACCAGAAGGTGCTGTAGAACCGTAAACTAAAGAATCACTATATACTTGGCCGCTCAAATAAAGCATACCAGTATTATCACGAGATAATCCACCTACACCATAATACTTTGAAGAGCCACCACGACCATAGTGTGTTATCCATTGATGCTCTAGACTAGAATTAATATAACCTATAAAAGCAGCGGTACCAGCATGTCTTGAACCATCATAATATGCACCAGACTTTTGTTTTAATGGAAAGCCACTTGTTGAAGATACATTACCAGCAAAATATAAATCACCATTGCTAGGATTATAAACTGCCCTAGTAATTCTGTCTCCAAAATTACCACCTACAAAGGTAGCATAGTTAGGTGTACCAGTTGATGTCAGCCTAACAATTACACCATCTCCATAACCATTGTTAGAAGCATCATATAATACGTTTGAGTTTCCTGAACTTGGATTCATAACTGGAAAACTTGATTCATCACTTTCTCCTACAACAAAAATATTCCCAGAATTATCAACTGTTATATCGTTACCAAATTCTTGTGTTTGATAACCAGTTATAGCGTTACCTCCAAAATAAGTTAAAAAATTAACAACTTGTGATGAATTCATTTTTCCAATTAGCATATCAAAATCATCAGATGATGTTGTTCCGTGTGAACCAGAATAAGCATTAACAACTGGTAAATCATCAGATGACGTTGTGCCAGTAAAATATAAATTATCACTTCCATCAATATAAATTGAATTTATATATTCAGACCTTGAACCACCAACATACCTACCATAAGTTCTATCCGAACCATCAATCTTTAGTTTGATTAAAAATCCATCTGTTTTATTAGTACTAATACTTCCGTTATTACCGTTAAATGCTTGATTAGTTTCACCACCATTATTAGTAATTAATAAATCCGTTGATTGAGTAAAACCAGCAAAGAAAATATTACCAGTTGAATTAATAGCAACTGAATTAGCCCAATCAGAACCATTTGCCCCATAGTATGTACAAAATCTAAGTGTATCATCTGCTGTATATTTTAATACTACAGCATCAATTGAACCAAGTGGAAAAGCACTTGCTTGATAAGCATTAAACGTAGGGAATGTGCCACCAGATGACCTACCAACTACAGCCCTATCACCATTTGAAGCGACCTTAATATCAAAAAAATAATCGCTAGCACTACCACCATAAAATGTTGAATAATCTAAATTACTAACTACACTAGATACTAATGTTGGAGGGATTGTTTCAATAACAATTATTAATGTTTGACTAGTAGTATAAGTTGGTGTAGTAATTTCATAGTAATTACTGCTAATTTGAGACCAGCTTGCAGCGGAAAGTGTTGTTGTTGCTCCAGCACCATTAACCATATATGCTAGTGGTCTCTTTAATGTAACGTCACCTAACACACCATCAATAAATAAATTATTAGATGAAATACTTGTTGTAGATGCTCCAGTAACTTTCATTTTAATATCTCTTGGGTCACCGCCTTCTTTTACTACAAAATAATATTTAAAACCTTTAGCATTGCTGAAATAATGTAAATCGATATGTGGATATAAATCTTGTGTAACAACTCTATCATTACCACGAATATTATTTATAGGGGCTCCAACATCACCTAACAAATAATGAAGAGGGTATCCTTTTGGATTATAACCGTATGGTTTTTTACTTGAGTTACTTAATGAGAATGTAACAACAATTCTTTCCATTGAGTCTGTTGTAGCTACTATTGAATCTGCTCTTATAAAAACATAGTCGTATGCACATTTTTCAATATATATTTCTGGATTTTGGTTATGTGTATAATAAAGTGGACTAGTAGTACTTACTCCATATTCATTTCTTATTTGACCTCTGTTTGGATGAAAACCAATATTTTGATTACTTGGTTCACTATTTAGGTCAACGGGATTTGTAACAACTAGTTGAACATATTTGGTAGTTAAATAGGTATATATACCAGGGTTGGTTTCACTTTCACCAGTAATGATAACATTATTTAATGAATCTAATGCTATGTTTGTTGCTCTATCATTTGCTGAAAATCCATCTGTTAACTTGTCCCAAATTGTTGTACCACTTGAATTATATTTGATAGTATAATAATCGGAATTGTTAGCGGTGTTTGTTTTATAACCACAAACATAAATATTTGAAGAAGCATCCATTTCCATATCAAAAGCTTGGTCGGGATTATTACCTGTGCTATTAATTACGTTGTTCCATTGTAATGTACCGCTACTGTTGTATTTTATGGTGCGAATTTCTTTACCAAGTGTAGAACTTGTTGAATAACCAGTTATATAGACATTACCAGAACCATCCACTTGAATGCCTTTAGCTTGGTCATCTAAATTTGAAACACCATTGTAGGTTTGTTGCCAGGCAATAGTTAATGAACTAGTTAATTTTGCAACATACATATTGAATCCTTGACCGCTTACTTCTGTAGCACCACATATATAAGTATTACCACTTGCATCGGTTGTCATTCCTGTTACAATTTCAACACTTGATGTCATTGTTGAACCCAAAGTAATGGTTTCGGATCTAACACCAGTTGATGCGGTAAAAGTTAATGTTGCGATTTTGTAGTTATTTGTGCTTTGGGTTACAGCACCTGTAACGGTTACTTTATTTGACCTAAACCCAATTTTTACGCCGCCATCATTCAAGGAATTATTATCAAATAAATCTGTCCAAATCTGTGTTCCTGTGCTTCCAAATGCAATAGTTAAAATGTCCGCATTAAATCCACTATTGTATCCCGCCCCAGTAATATAAGAGTTACCGCTACCGTCAACTACTATATCTTTACCAACACAACCATATCCAGCCCCTGAATAGGTTGTTGAAAATTGTTGTGATCCTGAAGAGTTATATTTTCTGATAATTAACTCAGGAGCTAATGTGGTTGTATTGTTTGTGATAGCTCCAGTAATATATACATCACCTGATGAAGTTATTGCTAAACCTGAACCAAAATCGTGATAATTAGCAGTACCATTAATTTGTTTTGACCAAAGAGAAACACCTGAAGAATTTTTTTTAGTTAATAAAATATCAGTGGTACTATTACTTGTGGTTGTAGCACCTAATGTGTAAATATTACCAGAAGCATCTGTTTTTACAATATTTTTGTAAAAGAAATTTTGAGTACCATCATTTGTTTTAAAATCCTCGAAAGCCATATTTTGAGCTTGAGAACAAAGCATTGCACTTATTAAAGTAAATGCAAATAATAATAGTTTTTGTTTCATCGGTTTGATTTTTGGTTACTTTTTTTTGTAGTTAGTGAAAATTAAATTGATGGTAATTTATTTGAGATTGAAAAGGTACTGTTGTTATTTGGTAGCCACAATACGTAGTACTACCTGATTTTTAGTAGAGTAGTACTACTTGATTTTTAAGAGAAAAGTGAGCCTCACCTCCTTACTCCTTTCAGAGGAAGAGGAGCAATAAATTTTGGACTTAGATTTATATTCTGTGGAGATTGAGATTAGTGTTTAATGAACATCAGCTCATAACTCATCTTGATGGGGCTGGTAATATTCGTGTCAATATTTCTTTCTTATAGCTACTGATTCCTCTGCCCATTTTAATATATTTTCACTGATATGATTATAAACTAATTTACTGTCCGAAAAAGGCGGATTATATAATTTTACAATCTGACTTAATGGTGTACCGTTTACATTAAATCCTAAAAACGGGTTTTTCCCTTGAGTAGATTTATTTCCATTTCTGTCCTTGAGATTATGAATACAAATTCCAACAAGCCCCATACCTTCTTTCCACGTTTTTTCGATTTCATAATCTATCCATTTTCTGTCCGCTGTAGCTGAACCAACCAAAAGTATAGTACAAGAACGATAATGCATTTGGTCGTCAATCCATTTTTGAATTGCCTTTTCTCCACCTTTTTTAATAGTCTCCCAGTCATTGTCTGGAGCAGGTCTGTTGCCTTCTATTACACCAATGTTACGAACTTGCGATGCTCTCCAATTATCATTGTCATAATGAAAGCTATAAAATACTTGTTTTGCCATTTTGATTAATTTATAATAAACATTACAGTCAATAAAGTTGCTATTATGCAACCATAGAAAAGTAAAATTGTCTTTGAAAATGCAACAGATGCCCAATCACTTATTCCTTCGTCAAAGTCTTTGGTTGCTAATGAAAAATCAATTACAGTCTGTTTACTTATGTGAGTATAAACTTTTCTGAAAAGTCTTTCTTGGTAGAGAAAATAGCTGTCAAGCAACCAAAAAATTATAGTCGGGAAATAGGCAACTGTAATAAACTTTTGATTGGAATCTTTTGCAGCTAGGGCAAACAAGGCTGAGATAAGTGTAACTGTCCAGCCTTTAATTAAGAAGGAGTTCTGTCCCATTCGATTAATTACTCCTTGGGCAAATTCAAGATGCTTTAGTTTGTCTTCCATATTAATGATTTGTTAAAGGTTTACCTGTTACCCATCGGTCAAAAGTGGTGTAACGTTTTTCGCTTTCACATACCCACAATTTCTGTTCTGTCGAGCCTGAAATCGTTTGTTTTTCTATGTAGGGATATAGTTCTAAATATTCCATTCTTAAAAACTCTGTTTCGTGATTTTCGGTCATAGGTAGTATTGCTACTTTTTGATTATTCCCATCCATAAAACCTAATTCCCATGGCATCCAGCTTGACCGTTTAGAATTTGTTGTTGTTGCATAAAAGAGACATCTACTTTGAAAAAGTCTCTCTCTAATTTTGTCGGCTGTTTCACTCGTCACTTTTGTTCGGTTTAATTCAGGGTCTTTTAGCCAGTCTATGTAAACAGAGTATCCAAGTTTAGTAAGTTCAAGATAAATTCCATAAATAATTTTTTTGTCCAAATAACTGTGTGAAAGAAAAATATCAAACTCGTCACCGGTGAAATTACTCCATTCGTTTTGAGTTTTATTTTCATTAAGAATTGCTTTTTCTATGGTATTACTAAATGTCCGAAGATTGTTTTCGGCTATTTGTTTAAAATATTTAGTAGTATATATCATATGGTTGTCTGACCTTATTGCTTGCCACTAACTTATATCTAAGCACAGCAAATATTTATTGTTTTTTTGAAATTTATTTTTTATTTGCACAATGACAAAGTTAATTTGTAGGTGTGCGTTTTGCAATACGTAGTACTACTGAATTATTTATCTAAGTGGTAGTACTGAATTTTAGATTATTTACTACTTATTTTTTTGAGAAGTTTTTCCCCTTTTAAATAATGGTAATTATAACTGCATATAGGCTAATATAGCTTACTATCCTAAGTGTATTTTAATTATTATTTATTGATTTTATTAAAATTAAAAAGACACTACTATATAAAAGTGCCATGAAAAAAAGCTATTGCCTGAATAGCACGTGTATATTTAAAACGAAGGTTACTCTATTATTTAATTAATAAAAAAAAAATCAGACATCTTAAATTTTGAAGTAAGGGTTTTTCCTGCTAACTTTCCTTAAGCAAAACAAAGCAGAGTATTTTTTAAAACATTAACAATAACTTATTAATTGAATAAACCTTTTAAAATATTTTTTCTTTTGTTTATGTTGTTTTGCTGTGAAGCAAAAACCCAAACTAATTTAATACCCAATAGTAGTTTTGAAGGTTACAAAAACTGTTCATTTGTTGCGTTTGGTGCTCAATACCAAGCAGCTATATTCGATAGCTTATATAATTGGTATATTCCATTTGGTGGTGGCTCAACAGACTATTTTAACACTTGTAGTCCTTCTAATTGGTCATTTGCAGTCCCCTCAACTGTTGCAGGTTTTCAGTATCCTAAAACAGGTAATGGTTTTATTGGCTTTTGCCCTTATGCTAATGATGCTTTTAATAATACACTAGCTTATGTCAAAGAATACGCTAGAGTTAAATTAAATAGTAAACTGCAAGCAAATACAAAATATTGTTTACAGTTTTATGCATCATTGGCTGATAGTAGTAATTATAAAACAAATGTCATTCAAGGTTTATTTACCCAAAATGATACTTCTATTTATATTGAAAATACAGCAAATTCATTGGCTCAAATTATTATTAAAAAGTCATATAGCGATATACAAATTGGACAATGGCAGTTATGGGAAGGTGATTTTATTGCTCAAGGTAACGAAGAGTATTTTACTTTAGGTGATTTTAGAAACGACAGTATTATTGATACTGTTTTTATTGCTAGTTATCATTATCCAGATTATTATAACTATTATTTTATAGATGATATTACCTTATATAAATGCGTTGATTATGAAATAAATATACCTAACGTATTTACTCCTAATAAAGACGGAGTAAATGATGAATGGTTTATTGAATATGATGAACTAATGGAACTTTTTATTTACAATAGATGGGGCAGTTTAATTGCCAAACAAAATGGATATAAAATAAGCTGGAACGGTGATGACTATAATAGCGGTGTTTATTATTACCTTATTAAAACAGAAACTAAAACATATAAAGGACATATTCAATTAATAAGGTAAACCTTATTAATTATGAAACATAATTTAAAATTTACAATTATTACAAGTGCAATTTGCTTTTCCACAAATGCACAGGCTCCATATTGGAAACTTGGAGGTAATCCGACTACAATACCTGATGCAGTAAACACAACAAATAATTACATTGGCACAAACGTAGCCAACAACACATGGTTACGTATGGGTGTGCAGGGCAGTCAAGATATTCTTATTGATAACGATCCAGCTCAGCTATTAGCTGCCGCACCCGTTACAGGAGCAACGCAACAGGGCGGCCATTGGTTGGGGCTAGGTCGGATTTTTCAATCTAGTTTAGTTAATCCATTTTTTGGACCAAAAGCCCATTTACATATTCATGGAGGTAATACTACAAATAATTTTGGTTTTGCTGCTGGCCTCCGTCCATGGTTTAATACAGGTACTTTATATACAGAAAATAGTGATGGAATGTATGTTGGTATACGTAATATAGGAACCAATTTTAGTTATGCAGTTATTAACTGGAGCGATGATGCTTATGGTGGAGCAGGTGGAACTGACTTTTTAAGTTTTAATTTCACGGGTGGACCAAATACGGAAAGTCAAACAGTTGGTGGTCAAGAATTAGGAAGATTTAATCCTACTCAAGGGCGAGGAACATTAGGTATAGGTAATTTTCAATTTATTGGAACATCTACAGAACCAGTTCGACGTTTGGAGATTTTAGATGCCGACCCAGCGACTGGCTCAAATGCGAATTCCCCACAGTTAAGAACAACGTATACTTATAATACAACTCCTACAAACGGTATATTTACAGAGTTTCAAACTACAAGTACTGGAGATATGTATTTTAATACAAGAGCAAATACTATTGCTCGCCGTTTTGGGTTTCACGATAATACTCCTGGAAACACGGTTGAAATTACGGCTAATGGCAGTAGTCCAATACCAGTTAATGTAAACGGAACAAGTGGATTGCGTTTCACAAATATGGTTGCTAGTAATACACCGCAGGCTAATCCTGGAACTGGAGTCCTATCTGTAAATGCAACTGGTGATGTTATTTTAGTTCCAGATGGCGGTGTACCAACTGCAAATAATGGAGTTTCTGTTAATGCAGGTGTTGTTCAATTAGGAGTACCTTGCACATTACCAAGTGGTTTTCCCAATTTAGCTGGAATTTTAGCAACACAGTTAACAACCGATCGATTATTTGCAAATAGAAATCAAAATTTTTGGATTGCTTCATTAGATGCTGAAACTGGTGGTGTTGGCATTGGAGGTCAGCCAGTATTACCATTTTGTGGAACAGGTAATACATTTGAAGTAAGTGCAAATGCAAAAAACACCAAATATGGTAACATAGATGCTAGTGGTGTTCGATTAACCAAATTATTATCGACATCACAAACCATTCCAAATGGTACTTATGGTGTAAACAGTTCAAAAGTATTAACTGTTGATGAAGATGGTGATGTTGTTTTAACGGATGCATTTACAGGAAGCTCATTAGGTAATTTATGTGGTGCAACTCAAAATCCTTTAACTAATAATTATGAAATACCAATGGCAGGCTATAATTTTAATTATACAACACCTTCAAATACTCAATCTAGTTTTAATATCGGTAATGCTGCTTGCGTTCCAACTTTAGGTAGAATGAATGTTTATAATGATAATTTACAAACAGCTGGATTTTTTAATTCTAATTTAAATTCAGCGTCAACTTCGTTTGGTGTTTTTTCAAATATTACAAATTCAGGTAATGGTGCTATAAACGCTATTCAAGGCGTTGCAAATTCATCTGGTGTTAATAGTGTTGCCAGAGGCTTAAGGGGTCAAGGTATTGCTGCAAATGGCAATATTGCTCAAGGTGTATTTGGAATTGCTAGTGCTAATAACAATTGTCAGCAAAATATAGCTATTGGTGGCTTAGCTGCTAATGGTTTACTAGTATCATTAGCAGGTGATTTTGATGTTGAAAATTCAAACTCTGTCTTTAATCAGGGAATTAATGTTGAAGTAAAATTAGGGACAAACACCTCAGCTATAAATTTTGGCATTAATACCGGAGTTAATACACCTGCTAGTGTTAATTATGGAGGATACTTTGCAGCCGCAGGAGCTACAAATAATTACGGAGTATATGGACAAGCGCCAAATAGTGGGGGTATTTCTGGGCCAAATTATGCAGGTTATTTTGATGGTGATTTAGTTTATACTGGAACTTTTGGTATGGCATCAGACGCTACACTTAAAACAAATATTGATACTTTGCAAGACGCTATAGTAATAATTAATCAATTAAAACCAAAACAATTTAATTTCGACAAAGCTGGACATCCTTCAATGAGTTTTCCTAGTGGACTACAATACGGATTAATCGCTCAAGATGTAGAAACTGTTTTACCTAATTTAGTTAACAATAATGTTCATCCTGCAAAACTTGACACATTAGGTAATGTTGTGGTGCCTCCAGTAAATTTTAAAAGTGTGGAATACGAACAATTAATTCCCTTTCTAATAAAAGGGATACAACAACAACAAGCACAAATTAAAAAACAAGACTCATTAATAACAGCATTAAGCAATCAAATTAATACATGTTGTGCAAATACAACTTCACGTAATACCAATACAACTATTGATCAATTAGATATTGAGTTAAGTGATAAAGATGCGATTGTATTAAACCAAAACGTGCCAAATCCATTTGCTGAACAAACAACCATTACCTTTAATGTACCAGCAAGTGTTGTAAAAGCACAATTGATTTTTTATAATTCTAACGGACAGGTTATACAAACCGTAGATATTAAAACACGTGGCAAAGGCAAGGTGAATGTATTTGCTGCTGATTTATCAACTGGTTTATATCATTATACTTTAGTAGCTGATGGCAAAGTGGCTGACAGCAAAAAAATGGTAAGAGAGTAACATTATTTTTATGTAATTTAAAAATTAATACAATCTATCATTAAAAAAATCCAACAATTGTTGGATTTTTTTGATTTATAGAAACTAGAAAATTTTACAGCTGATTTATTTAAATCTGTATTACTAAAAGATTTTTTATTTAAGTATTGATAGATAGCTTTACTAATTAGTGATGTTTGGTTGCTAAGTATGTGGGATAAAAAACCTCCATTGAATTTTAACTAGAATTTAGAATATATATGTGAGAAAATTATAGCCTAAGGCTAAAAAATATACTAATACCAAATAGATATATAATTTAGTCCAATATGCTTGCTCTTTTTTACCAATACTTCTTTAAAAAATAATGCCGTAGGCAATGCTACGAAATGATTTTTGTAAATCGCCTTGATAAAAAATATCTTCGCTTCTTTGGCCCAAATCATAAATCCATTTGGTATAAAACCACATTGCAAAAATTAAATAAAAGTAATTGGGTTTGAAAAAGTTTATTTTATTAGCATAAAAAATACCCATTTATAAAAAGCAAATAAGGATTAGGTGACATTTTATATTGCAGTTTGATAAATACATTTTACCTGAACAAACTAATAAACCCTTTTTTATTTTGAACTTCATCTTTAGCATCTGTATATTTTAATACATAAAAATATATTCCATCACTACATGATTCACCACTTGTAGTGTAACCATCCCATAATATATAATTACTATTGTCTATCTCTAATTTTTTAATAAGATTACCCCAACGGTTGTAAACTTCAAATTCATTTATAATAACATCAGAACCTAAATTAAAATGCCATGTATCATTTACACCATCACCATTAGGCGTAAAGGTATTTGGGATTTCTGAATTTACAACGGGATTACAATTAATATCTTTAATTGTAACCTGAACCGTATCATAACTTATATTACCGCACACATCTTGTTTTATAACGTATTGTTGATTAGTAGTTGGTTTTACCCAAATACCAGCGCTTTGTGCTATTTGTATATTATTATTAAACCACTGGCAATCCAATGCTTCTTCATTAATGCCAATAAAGGCACTATCTCCAACACAAATAGTTTTATCTTGACCTGCATCAGCTTTTGAATTTATTTCTACTACTGATACATCATCAATGTAATAAGTGGCATGCTGGCCAATATTTGTAGATAGGGAAAAAGTATTAGTTAATAAATCATTTTTAAAGTTGCCAATTGTTATATATTCTTCTGTACCATTTGCTATAAAAGTACCTTGTATTTTTGTCCAATTTAATGTGTCTGTAACATATACACCAGTTGTATTTTTCACTTGAGGGTTTAAATTTCCAGGAACCACACTTACATATGGAGCATAAACTGAACCATCATCAAAATAAGCTCCAATTTGATCAATGCCACAAGTAGAGTAGTTTGTTAGATTTATGTAAAATGTAACACAATATAATTTATTGGAAATTAATTTTTTAATAAGTTTATTTTGAAGGTATTCACGAGCATTTGGTTGCAGGTTATAGTACATTACAATTATTGAATAACCTGAACCTGAATGGGCATATTGAAAAGACTGATTATTATAAGGCATACTATAGCTATTGGTTAAGTCACAGCTGTTGTAATAACTAGGTGACGCACCTCCACCTGCTTTTAAAGTATCCCATCCCGTTGCTAATTTAATTTGAAAATTACTCGTTGGGCAACTAGAGTATGTTTCAAAGCTAGGGTTTTGTACTAAATTTATTTGTGCAATACTATATATTGATGCAATTAAAAAAACACTTGTATAGAAAAAAGAGGCTGTCTCAATTGAGACAGCCTCTTTTTAATGTTTGTTTTTTATTTTTGTATAACCAGTTTTTTAATAACACGTTCGTTGGTTTTGTTGTTAGTAATAATTACCATGTAAACACTAAATATTGTTTTAATCTTCATTTTACTTACCTAAACAAACTAATGTACCCTTTTTTATTTTGAAGTTCACCTTTTGCATCGGTGTATTTTAATACATAAAAATAAACCCCATCACTACAAGCCTCTCCACTTGTAGTATAACCATCCCAACGTATTTCGGTGGCTGAGGCTCTTGAAGTCGCCGAAATAATATTGCCCCAACGATTGTAAACATCAAAACTATTTACGCTAAAATCAGAACCTAAACTAAAATGCCATACGTCATTTATACCATCACCATTAGGCGTAAAGGTATTTGGGATTTCTGAATTTACAACGGGATTACAATTAACATTTTTAATATTAACTTGTACAGTATCATAACTTATATTACCGCACACATCTTGTTTTATAACATATTGTTGATTGGTAATTGGTTTTACCCAAATACTAGCGCTTTGTGCTATTTGTATATTATTATTAAACCACTGGCAATCCAATGCTTCTTCATTAATGCCAATAAAGGCACTATCTCCAGCACAAATAGTTTTATCCACGCCCGCATTAGCTTTTGAGTTTATTTCTATAACAGAGATGTTATCAATATAATAAAGTGCATAGTATCCAATACCTGTTTGTAATGTATCTGAATTAGTTAATGCGTCTGTTTTAAAATTTCCAATAGTTAAATATTCTTCAGTGCCATTTGCTATAAAAGTATTTTGAATTTTTGTCCAATTTAAAGTGTCTGTAATAAATAAACCCATGGGACTTAGGATTTGAGGTATTACAGGATTTGTAACAGTTCCTGGCATAGAATTAACTGTGCCATCATCAAAGTAAAGACCGATTTGATCTATTGCTAGGTTAGAAAAGTTATTCAAATTTACATATGCACTAACACAGTATGTTTTATTTGGACTTAATTTTTGTAATAATTTTGTTTGAATATACTCACGAGAATCTTGAAATTGTGTATAATATAGTACAATCATACCATATCCTTGACCTGTTTTTGCATACTGAAAAGAAAATAAATTATATGGCACGCTAAACGCTGTCGACATATCACACGCATTAAAATAATCAGGCGTACCCCCACCCCCAGCTTTTAAAGTGTCCCAACCTGTTGCAAATTTAATTTGCGATTGGGAGGTTGGACAACTGGAGTAAGTTTCAAAACTAGGATTTGAAACAAGATTAACTTGGCTTTTAGAAACAAAACAAAACAAAACACCAAATAAAAAAGTTTGGTGTTTTGTTTTTTATAGAAGAATTATTTTTGTATAACCAATTTTTTGATAACACGTTCGTTGGTTTTGTTGTTAGTAATAATTACCATATAAACACCATTTGATGCCTTGATGCTTAATTTACCAATACCATTTACTAAATTAATGGTTTCTTTACTAATAGCAACACCATTTACATTATTTATTATAACATCAACACTCTCAGTATCTGTTTTCGTTAAAGAAACAAATAAATCGCTACCGTTGCTTGGATTTGGATATAAGAAAACTTCATTGTCGCCCATGGAAGTTTCCTCATCATATATTTCATCAGCAATTTTTCCTAAACGAGCATTACTTTGTGAATAATCACAACTATCAGTAAATGATATATTTTGACCGGTTACCAAGTTGTATAATGCACGAGCTTGATGCACCGCAGTACCATCTATATAAGGACAACCTTTAGCTAATACTAATAAGGATTGTTCATCAGCTGTGTTAATAGTTTGGTTTTGATATTTAAACAATAAATCAAAAAACTGTTTGTGTTTATCTTCGGTACTGTTTTGGGGATTAAAAGCAGCCACCGCATTTTTAGCTGAATTAATATCGCCTTCTGCTACATTTGTTTCTACATCAAAAAAACGGTCACGGTATTTATGTTTATTGCTATTGTAAAAATCCGTTAAAATACCCGGAGTTTTAGCCGAAGGATTATTTTGTAAATACACAAACAATTGGCTTTTAGCTATAAAACGAGCCGCGGCATGTTCAATACCACTAGTAGCGCCAATTGATGCAATAAGTTCTAATGCGTTTACATTTGGGTTAGTTGGTGCTGGTTTTCCTAAATAACAATTAGTAAAAGTACCTTCAATCGGTACTGTTAATATTGTTCCAACAGTTCCGTTATAGTAATAAATTCGTACCTGCTGTTAAGTTTGTATAAGCACTTCCATTGGGATTAAATGTAGGATGTACTGTGCTTGCATACATTTTAGATAATTGCGCATTTGAATTAATGGTTGCTGTTTTAAAGTTAGGATTAGGTACAAGATTTTGACTTTTGCTTTTTAAAACAAAATAAAACACGAAACAACATATAATCCAATATTTCATTAATGATTTACGATTACTTTTTTAGTAACGCTTTGCTCATTAGGATAAACAACCCTCACAAAATAAATACCTTCTGCAAAATCAGTTAAGTTTAATTGATGAACTTTATCTGCTGTTAATTCAGATAATAACGTTTGTCCTGCAATATTTATGACTTCGATTTTTTGCATTTCAAACCTGCTATTAATATTTACGAAACCACTTGTTGGATTAGGCTGTAAAGTAATGGCATTATTAATATTTAGTTCATTAATGCCAGTGGGACTTACTGTAATTGTCATTACATCACTTGTAACACTTTTGCACTGAGTCTTAGTAACTGTATATGTTGTTGTTACGCTTGGACTTGCTTTTGGGTTAGGGCAATTAGTGCAACTTAAACCTGTTGTGGGTTGCCAAGTAAATAATGCTGCCTCACTTGCATTATTCCCAATAATTACACTATCCATTGCATAAATTAACGTATCGTTTTTTGCTTTGGCAATTTCTACTAACTCTACACTAACATCATCCACATAATACTCGGCTAAACCATTACAATTAGGATACGAATTTTTTATATAATGTTGACTATGTAAAAAGAAATCTCCTATCGTTAAATATGCTTCATTACCTACTGCTGTAAAACTCCCACTTACTTCTTCCCAACCCAAAGTATCTTCAAATACAACGCCTGGTGTTGATACCACTTGTGGGGTGTACAAACCTGCCATTGAAAAAGTGGGCGATGTTGTACCAGTTACATAATAAGGAAAAGGTGTTGCTGTTAATAAAGCTCCCAATTTATCTATACTATATCTTGCATTATTTAGCAAGCTAACATAATATGTCACACAATATATTTTACCTGCTTTTAAAGTATCCATTAATTTAATTGCTGGATGCCCACTTTCCTGAGATGTCACATTTTGTATATATATTGCAAATGCAGCATATGCACCGCCAGTGCGCACCGTTTGATAGCTTTGGAAGCAATTATCCAAATACTGCCTGGGTGCTCTCATGTAAGAATCTGCTTGACATGGAGTTAAACAAACGCTATTAGTTCCATTATTAATATTTTCCCAGTTTGTAGCATTATTTATTAAACCATTGAAACAATTCGCATAGTTTTCGAATGAATAATTTGGAACGAGGTTTTGCGCTCTATTTTTTAAAACAAAACAACACAAAACAAAACATATTAAAACAAAACGTTTCATAATTTAAAGATACAAAAAATGGCGCAAGATGCGCCATTTTTAATTATTTACTAATCATTAATTTATCAGTCCACAATAAAGTTTTATCATGTGTAATTTGTATAAAGTAAATACCGTTGTTTAAATTACTGGTATTTATTTGTACCCTATTATCCAAGTTATCTAAAATTCCTTTGTAAACTAATTTTCCTGTGATATCCGTAATAGTTACGGTAGCATCATTGTTCTTTTTTAAATCATAAGCTAACATAAATGTTCCGTTATTTGGGTTAGGGTATAATTTAGCCTGCACTCCTTCTGCTACACTTATACTTTTATCTTCACCATCAATCCACGCGCTTTTTTTTGTTATTGAATTATCACAGCTATCGTTATATACTTTACCAACATAAGTAATGCTTTGCAACAAGGCACGAGCCTCAAAAACTGCATTGCCATATAATGATGGGCACAAATCAGCAATAGCTATTAAATTATCTAAATCGGTTTGATTGTTAATGCCATTGATGTATAAGGCATTATAGGCATTTTGAGTTTGAGTAATATCGTTAGTTTGTGATGCCTGATTGTTTTTAGTAGTTGCTAAAGCGATATTGCCTGCTGCTAGTAAACTATCAATATCATAATAGGTATTAATTGAACTCGTTTGCTGTTGGTCATAAAAATTAGCAATCGTAGTATTAGCACTTGGGTTTTGGCTCAAAGCTTCAAACATATATTGTTTCAATAAAAATTTGTCTTGTGGCGTTAAATCATCATTAGTCGCAGGCACTAAATTATTGATGTAGTTAACAAAATCATGATCTCTATCGGTATTATCAACACTTGTAGTTCCATTGGTTCTTAAACCTTGCGTTAATATATTTGGGCAAGTAGAAGTATTACCAGCAGTTGTTGTAAACGTGTTAATGTTTAGCACATATCTATCTCCAATTCCTGATGGCGGTAAAAAACCATTATCAGTTGGTAATTCTGTACTATTATTATGAACATATAACGGACTATTATTTGCATTACTTGCCGCACCTCCTGGAGGGTTACCACCAACAAAAGTTTGGTCAACGTTTGTAATGTTCACAAAACCGTTCCAAACATTGGCACTAGCGCCGCTACTGTTACCTTGAGTTCCAATAATACCGCCATTACTTAACACTAAACCACGTCTCATTGGATAATTTAAGGTGTTGCCAAAAAATCCATCGCCTGGGCTAGCATTACCACCGCGGTATTCTATACCATGTCCAGTGTTGCTAATAGTATTACATTTTATTTTACAAGCAGGGCTGTTTTCACAAAATATACCAATGTTCGCAATAGAAGTTGTGTTATTACCAATTATTTGATTGGCATCGGCTATGGCATTATTTGCACCGCTTAAAGATATTGCGCGACTACCTGTTGATTTTAAAGTAATGATATTATTACTAATGCGTAAGCCACTTTTTATTGCAGTTGCTTTTACACCCAATTGTACATTAGTGTAGGTATTTGCCGCTACACGCATATTATCGGTATTAGCACCAAAGAAAGGTAAGGTAGAATTTATAGTAGTACCTTCGGTAACAACCCCTGTGCCTGTGGCGCTTATTGTATTTTGGGCTACACTCAATATTACATTTGCGCTTGGGGTGGTTGTATAGTTAACAGTTATTGGATAATAATTTTGGCTAAAGGTATTATTGTTAATACGTAATACTCCACTTGGATTGGTAGCAAAAATGCCATTTAAACCGTAACCAGCAAGCATAACGTTGCCACCCCAAATATAGGCATTAGTGCCAGAACCCCAACCTGGGTCGTTGGTAAATGATTGCACCGAAGAAGTATGGTTTGTATTTTGCACATCAACCGTAGAAGTGCCATGAGAAATAATACTGTAGCCCATATTACTAAACGTAGTAGTAGCGCCAACTGTTGGCGTAGTTGCGGGTTTTACATTTAGATATTTTGAGTTTTTAGTATAAATACCCACACCAGCAGGCGCAGAGGCAAAACTAAAGGCATAGCTGTAAGCAACGCCCACTGCATTATTAAAGTTTACGTTATTTACATTAGCATCTGTATTATTAAAAAATAAACCATAATCCTTGTTTTGTATTTCTGGATTAATACCAGCTCCACCACCGTTGGGAACTGTAAAAGTAATAATACCTGCATCTTTGGCTTGCACGCCTATTAAACTCCGTGATTTTACAATTGGAGTGTAATAGCTACTACATTTTAAATTACCGCCAGGCGAATTGCCACTAGATTTACTATACATACCTTTTGCTGCAAAAGTAAATGTATAAACTGCTGATGTTGAGTTTGTATTTACGATTTTAATATCAATGTAGTTTTTATTGAATTGAGTATTTGCACCATTAATATTAATACTGTGCATGGTAGATAAAGTAGTAGTTCCTGCACTAATACCAATGTAAGCATCTTCAATGATAGCATCATCTAATATGTTTACCGCAGCGGCATTTGATGCATCAGCTTGTAGTTCAATTCCGTTCCACATCCCGTCACAACTATAAATTCTTAATCCTGTATGGTTTAATAGTGTTGTTCTTGGGCTTACAATAATTTTAGAGTTTGTAGCCATCATAAACGTTTTATTAGAAACATTGATTGCACCAGACAAACTAAATGTTAATGTTCCTGTTACTCTGTAAACACCAGCAGGTATTTGAGTAGAAGAAGTAACAATAGCATTGTTTAAAACAGGAATTGTAGTGTTTGAACAAGATGCTGCTACATAGTTAACACAAATGCTTTGTGTGCTTGCACCACAATATTGATTACTAACAGTAAGGCTAATTATTGAGGGTTGACTTAAATTGAAATTGGTAGTTGGCGTTGGTGCACCGCCACTCCAAGAAAAAGTTAAACCGGTAGTATTAGTAATATTACTAGATAAAACAATGGTATTAGTGCCAGTACCGTTATTAATAACTGGTGATGGAGGATTAGTAGTAATGCTAAATGCAGGGATTGTATTGGTAGTAACAGCAACGGTTGCTAACGCAGTGTTTGTACAACCCGCTGCGCTTGTGCCAGTAACAGTATAGTTTGTTGTAACAGATGGTGTAACAGTAATTGAGGGGCCTGTTGCACTGGTGCTCCAACTATATGTGTTGGCACCGCTGGCAGTTAATGTAGCTGTGCCACCAATACAAATAGTTTGTGAAGCAACAGCGACCGTTGGTTTTGGATTTACGACAACGGTAATTGTTTTGGTTGAAGAACCACAAGGGGTTGCGCCTGTTACTGTATAAGTTGTTGTTACTGTTGGACTAACTGCAACGCTTGGACCACTTAGTGCACCAGGATTCCAAGTATAGGTGCTTGCGCCTGATGCTGAAAGAGTTGAGCTGCTACCTGCACATATTACAGTTGGACTAGCTGAAATATTTAATGTTGGATTACCTGTTGGTACTACATAAATAGTAATTGTTTGAGTTTTATTACAACTGCCGCCCAAACTACTATTGCTTGTTACCGTGTAGGTAGTTGTTACAGAAGGAGTAACAATATAATTTGCTGGATTTGTTGAACCACAGCCAGAGGTACAAGGCGCTAAAACAAACATATTATTGCCAGCTGCACTAGCTGTTAATGTCGTTGAACTTCCTGCGCAAATAGTAGTTGAACTTGCTGTAAGATTTATAGTATTATTAATAACAGTTAATGTGCCTGTTGCAGGACCAACTGTACAGGTTGGATTAGATGCGAAAGAACCAGTAACAGTATAAACAGTAGTTGCTGTTCCAGTAACAGAAGTGCCATTAAAATTGCCAGGTTGCCATGTATATGTATTTGCGCCTGTAACATTAAGAGTTGCTGTGCCAGCGCAAACAGTCGGGTTATTGAAAGTTAACGTAGTAATATCTGTAATTGAAATTTGGTCGGCAAGTAAGTATAATATATTTGTGTTTAAAAAACCATTAGAGCTATTTGTAGGATAATTAGGGCCAATAACTATATTATTGTGGGCAGTTGGCAAGTTATGAGTATATGTTGTTGTATATAACGACCATGTGTTTACAGCGCCAGTTAATTGAATTGATGCCACAACATTTTGACCTGATGGAAAATTGGCTGAATTAGTAATAGCTGGAGTACTAGCAATAGCAAAATACGGAGAAATATTTAATGCGTTTATTGGTCTTACATTTGAAACTTGGTCTGTTAATGTACCCTTTGCATTATATGCCCATAAACTAATTTGATATGTATGCCCAAAAACTAGAGGCGTAACAAGAGGAGATTGAGCTGCTTCATTCCAAGGATTTGAAGCACAATAAAAACCAAGCGCAACGTTATGAGGGTTTGGATTAGCAGTATTTATTGTTGCAGAAGGAGAAAGAACATTAGTGCCACTTAAGTTAAAACTATTTGCAGGAGCAGTAGTACAGCCGCCAACAAAAACATCTGGTGTTCTTTCGTAATCTGCCCAACAATTAATTAAATTGTTTACAGTACTCCAGCCGCATTGATAAGGTAAATTTGTTACCATGTTTTCAAAGCCACCATTTCTAACAAGCCCACAGGTTGTTATGCTAGAGCAGTTTGATCCGTAGTTTGCAACTTTTAGTTGAACAATTGGATTTGCCAACGTACATGCTGTGCACGTACTTGTTGCATTAATTATCTTTATATATAATTCTGTACCAGCAGAAATATATCCAGCATATAAAGTCAATAAACTATCACCAACTTCTGCTAATGAATCATTAAAAACTAATGATAGAGTACCTGAATTGTTAGTGTATAAACTGGCAGCAGACAACTGATAGCTAGTGCCATTTTTTTTGAGATTTATGCTGATTTTTGCGACACCAGTATCTGCTACCCAACGATACCATTTAGACGTACCTATAATAGTATCATTTTCTAAGGTTTGGTTACCAGAGGCGATGTTAGTGTACACGTCAGGAGGCGCTTGCGCCATTGTGTTTTTCGTAAATCCTATACTTGCTAATATTAAGATGGCATACAATAGTGCTTTTAACGTCTGTTTCATAGATTTTGATTTTAGATTATTTTATGGAGCTATTTACAAGGTTAAAAAATAAAGAATAAAAAACCATGCTGCCTTAGGCGTTGCACCTTTGACCGAACGGAAGCGAGATACGTAAAATTGTGCCGAAACCGCGCTTAATTTTTGTGGGAAGCAATTGTGCTCTTTTATGATTTGCCTGCCTTTTTCAAAACATAAATGTGCTAAATTATGGATAGAAAAAAACTGTTTTTTAAAAACAGCGGTATGGAAAATATAAGATTGAATTTGCACGTTAACACTAATGTGGTAATATAAATTTGTCTTTATTTTATTAATATGTAATTTATTTCGTGTCAAACGTTAGTTTTTTTTAGCATCATCTTCGGTCGCATTATTTATAACTCCTTTATTCTCGATATAATTTGTTGCTTTTGCAACGAAATTGTGTTGGTTTGCTTAGTTGCATTTTGTGTTATAGATTTATATATATTATAAATAAGCAAACGGCTCGTTTGGCTACTAGATATTTAACTTTCTACATTATAAATTTTGTATTCATTTTAGAATCGTTTATTTTATTAAATAAATTCAATGACAAAACTAACATGTTGTTGTGCGTTTTGCAATACGTAGTAATACTCGATTTTTAGTAGAGTAGTACTACTTGGTTTTGGAAGATTTATTTAAAAAAAATGTTATAGACTGTTTGAGTTTATTTTTGATTTGTTTTTATAGAAAAATTAAAGAATCCTTTTAAAGAAGTTGGAATATGAAATATGCAATGACAACGCTAATTTGCGGGTGTGCTTTTTGCAATACGTAGTACTACCTCATTTTTAATAGAGTAGTAGTACTCTATTATTGGGAAAAAAATTAGAGTATTTTGAATAGATTACTTTTGTTTATATAATCCATAAGTTCAATAGGACTATTTGTTTTTGTTTTTTTGGATATACGATACCTATGGCCTTCGATGGTTCTTACGCTTACATATAGGGTATCTGCAATTTCATAATTTGATTTTTTACTATTAATGAGTTTGAGAATTTCTATTTCGCGAGAAGTAAAAAAGATATCAGGAATTAAATTTTCTGAAATAGGTGGATTTTGTAGCAAAGATGCTATTGCATTTGAGACTTTATCATCATAATAGTAACCGAGCTCAAAAACTGAATTTATAGCTTTAAGAATAATTTCTATATCACAGTTTTTAGGTAAAAATGCACAAGCTCCATTTTTAATGAATTCAAAAATATAGTCATCATTAAAATGAGAACTCATCATAATGACTTTTATTTTTGAGTATTTGAGATTAATTATATATAAAGCTTCTTTGCCATTCATCGTAGGCATTTCGATATCGAGTAAAATAACATCGGGTTTTTTAAGTTTTAACTCTGCTAATAATTCTTTACCATTACTTACATCAAAAACAATATTTATGTTGTCAAATTCTTTTAAAAGTGCTATTAAACCATCACGAAATAAGGAGTGATCATCTACGATTGCTAAGTTGATAGGTTTTGCCATTGCTTAGTGAGATTATTTAATAAATAACAAAACTAATTTTAGTGAACGCTATATACAATCCGTAGTACTACTGAATTTTTTATTTAAGTAGTAGTACTGAATTTTAAATTAATTTTCTAAGTAGAGAGAGGGACTTTTTTTTCTTTTTGCTTGACCAAAAGAACTTTAAGAAACAGATAGAACTTTATTCTTTTTTTGGCTTGAATACAAAGAAAGAACCAAAGAAAAATCAAGGCAAAACGAATACACTACCTATCAGTAGTACTACTTAATTTTTTAAGTTACAGATTTAGAATGCCATTTTTTTCGGCATATTCAATGAGGTCGATTGGTGTATTGGTGTTTGTTTTTTTAGAAATATTATATCGATGACTTTCGATAGTTCTAACACTGACGCAAAGTTCGTCGGCAATTTCAGCATTTGTTTTTTTTATACAAACTAGTTTTACAATTTTAATTTCTTGTTTAGTAAATGCTGTATCAGCCACAACTTTGTTATTTGTAGGTGTTTTTTTTAATAAGGATGCCATTGCTGCAGATATTCTATTCTCGTAGAAATATCCATGCTCGTAAACATAATTTAGTGCATCGAGTAACTTATCGATATTACAATTTTTAGGAAGGAAAGAACAAGCACCTGCTTTTATGAATTCGATGATGTGTTCGTCGTGGAAATAATTGGTCATGATTATGACCTTAATATTTGGATATTTCAGTTGCATTTTTTCCAGAGCTTCCTTACCATTCATAACAGGCATTGCAATATCTAATAATACAATATCTGGTTTTGAGGATTTGAGGTTATCCATCAATTCTTTTCCATTGTTGGCATCGAATAAAATATTTATCTCCTCATATTCAGCTAAAAGTGATATAAGTCCTTGACGCATAATTACATGATCATCAACTATGGCTATGTTTATTGTTTTTTTGATCATTTATACTAATTTATTTGGATTTAGTGGCACTGTTAAAGTAATTGATGAGGAATTAATATCTTTATTATAATTGATATTTGCTTTAAGTAAAATGATGCGCGCTTTTAACGATTTAAGTCCTAAGCCTTTTGAATTTTCGGTAAATAAATTCATTTCTTCATTGCTAATGCCTTTACCGTTATGTGTTACTTTAAATACAAGACTTTTATTAAGACTATTCATAGAAACACTGAAGAACTTACATTCAGAATGTTTAAATAAGTTGTTTAATATTTCGAGACAAACTCTATACATATTCAACTGCTCCTGACGGCTAAATGTTTCGAGTTCTTCAGGTATGACATCGCTATAAAACTCACCTGAAATATCATCCATATTTTGAACGTTTTTTACATAAGATTCTAGAGAAACAATTAGGCCGTATTCTAAAAAGAAAGAAGGAATAAGATCGTAACAAACAGAACGAATACCTTCGATTACTTTGTTTAAGGTTTCTTCATCAGCGAACATGCTAGCAGGATCGAGTTCGTTTTTTTGGGCTTTGATACGATGTTTAGTTATATTGAATTTTAAAGTGTTGAGTATTGGGTTGATTTCATCGTGGAGATTGCGAGCGATTTTTTCTTTTTGTTTCTCTTCAGCTTCGACTGAGGCCTTGAATAACTCGATTTGTTTTTCTTGCTCCATTAGTTTGATACTAGCGTCTTTGAGTAGCATTTTACGTTGGTAGAATACGACGAAAAGAACAACCACCGTTGCGAGAAACAAAGTGATGACTATGCCAAGTGTTATTAGGAGCTTAAGATTTGTTATGTCCGTTTGATTTGCCAAAACCCAATGCTAATTAGTGAATAAAAAAGAATATTTAAGAGAGAATGCCATATACCCCATAGTTCGAAGAAGGCGTATAGTGCATGTTCTTGAAGATAAGTACTAAATAAATGTAAAAATAAATTTCCTACAAAATAAAAAATCAGAGCAGTGTTAATCCAAAAAAATGGAATATATAGGAGGTTTTTATGGACAGGGAATTTTAATAAACATTGAAAATAAATTATGGATAAAGCCATAATAGATAAGGATTCAGATGTAAGAACTATATTATCTAATGATTTTATAGATTTAAAATTTGAAAAAAACAATGCGTATATAATAAACAAAGCAATCAAAATAGAAATAATTAATTTCCATTTATAATTCTTGATTATTAAAAAATAAACTACCAATAATAAGATTGATTCTATAACTATATAAATATTAAGCAAGAATAAATTACTTATGTTTAAATTATATGATAACAGCCCTCCTAAAAAGTCCGTTATGATAGAAAGTGTAATTAGAAACCAAATTAATTTTAATTCAAGAAGTAATTTGTTTCGGTTTAAAACACCCTGAACGAATGGAAAAAATGCAAACGCAGATGATGAGTAAGCTAGTATAGAGAAGAAATTTATTCCATTTTGCATACCTGAGTAAATATACGAAAATGCTTAAAATAATAGCATTTTCGTATATTAATTTGTTTATCATAGAAGGGGACTACCTTTACCGCAGAAAGGAGGGCAAGGCGCAGAAACCTCAGCAATTATACCAGTATAAAGGTCATTTTCGTCTTTATCTGCCCCAACCATAATCATTTGTTGAACTCCTTTTTCGTCTAAGGCATAATAACATCTAATGCCAACACAATTTGGTTGTGCTAATATTTGTTTAATGATGTTCATGCCAAAAAAGTGTGCTTTAATACCATTTGGATTTTTTTTTCTGTAATTTGCAGTCCACTCTGCTGATGTTTCAAGCGGAAATTGTTCCGCTTCATTGCCTGTAAAAGCCATAATTTTTAATTTTTATAAGGTTAGTAAATTGTTTATTTGATGCAATGATAAATCATCTACTTAAACTCTATTGTCTTTTATGTAAAATATACTAAGGATAAAAATATAAAAAATCACGTTACTATATGATAATAAGCATTTTCTAAGTAGTTTCAGTTATAAAATTAAGTACTACTACTTAGATAAATTAAGTAGTAGTACTTAGATAAAAAAATCAGTAGTGCTACTGATTTTTTTATTTGATAAGTAAAGTAGATGAGAATATTTAAATTATAAACTGATTTGATTTTAATGTAATTATGTTTTCAACTTGAATTGAATTAATCGGTTATCTTCTTTTATCTGAAGCGTGAGAAGGAAATGCTATGAGGTTGCAAAGTTCTCTTATGCGCGAACGTAAGCGATTACCATACATTTTTTCGATTTCACCGGCAGCTAAATTAGTTGTGATATGCGTTATTAATTTTCGGGTTATGAATAAATCGTAACGGGTTAATAATACCTCAGCCATTACATTACATTCGTTTCCAAAGTATTTTAAATTGTTTTCGGTACCCAAATCATCGAAGCAATAGTTGCGAGGTATTTCTGCCTGACCACTTTTAGCAAAGCTATTACGACCATAGCGGTTCATGACCTCATAACCATCTTTTATAAATTCAAAACTTACTTCGCGACAGGATTTTAAAATGTAAATGGCTTGCTGATGGTTGCTGAAATATTTCATCAGGTGCATTAAGCTTGTTTTACCACAGCCCACTGGGCCGGTTAGTAAAATACCTTTTTGCAAATGGATTTTTTCGCGAGCACAGGTATAGGTGTCTTTTAAAAAGTAGGCAGCTAGCTTTTTAATGATTGGTTTGTCTTCATCTTTAAGTGAGAAGTTTTTCCCGAAATCTTGTCTTCCTTTATTTTGAATAAAATCAAAGACTTTGTTGTAATCATAAGGGCTCATTGTAATTTTTATTAGTTTCTGCATGTAGTTTACCAGCTGGATTGTTTTGATTTGATGCCGGCTTTGATTTATTGAAAGTAAATTGTTGTGAATTTAGCATCCAATTATTGGCTGCGGCTTTCCAGTTTTTCATGGGTGTTTTGCCGCCTACTAACCAACCATTACTTTCAAAGTAATTGTAAAATTTTTCTGCTTCGGTTGAGGTTTGTTCTTTTTCTGCAAAATAGGAAATGAGTTCTTCGGGCGTTGGTTTTTCATTTTTTGACTCAGGACATTTTTTGGAATGTTTTTTTTCTGAGGAATTGGAAACATTTGCTTTGTTTTGCGAATTGGGGTAAGAAATTTCTTTTTCTGAAAAAACAGGTTCAGGATTATTGTTGTGTGCTTGCTCATTTACTTTATTTGTTTTGTTTAATTGTTTATTACTGTTTTTATAAGGTCGCACATCTTGTGCAAGAGTTTTAGTAGTAGTTTTATTAGGAGATATATCAGAAGCATTATCGGTTGTTTTATTAGATGTTGTACTATTTATTGTATTGAAAGTGTACATGTAAATTTTGCTGCCAACATGGTAACTGTGCGATGGAACATATTTGATATAACCCCATGCGTGTAATTCTTTCAGGCATTTACTATATGTATTTGCAGATCCTATTTTGCTGAGGTGCATTATGTCATCTCTTGCAATGGAAATAGGATTGCGAAATTTTGCACTATTCCATTTTTGAAACAATGCCATGTACAAGCTGATATGAAAAGGTGTAGCTTTTTCTTCAGCAGTAAAACGCTTGAAGGAATTATTAAGGTGAAGGATATAATTCGTCTGCATTTTCTAGTTCGGATTTTTATTTACATAACCAGATGAAAGCAGCTTGTTGATTTCATCTGTATTGTAAAAAATTGTACCGCCAATACGAGTGAATTTTATTTCGCCATTATCACGCATATATTGAAGTTTACTTAATGAAACTCCTATCATTTTGCAAACTTCTTTGGTACGAAGCCATTCGCGTTGCTTTTCGTTATCGTGTTTTGTTTGTTTGTGAAACACCTGCCTTAATTCGCGGAATAAATCTTCTTTGAACTGTTTTAAATCATCTGTTGTTAAAATGTTTACTGCCATATTGTTTTTTTGTTTTTGATTACCGTGGCAAAACTGGCTGAATGGATTTGAAAAAGTTCACCATATTAAAAAACATGGTGTGATTTTTTTATTGATTACTATGAGAAATAAACGAGAATAAGGTGTTTGACATTTCTGTTAGAAACAAGCCGTCGCGTTTTCTTTTTTTGATGTATTTCATGGATTGGGCATAGTCGCTTAAATCGACATTAAGTGATTGTCCAAATGTTTCGGTAATTTGTTTTAATGTGGCGTTACCATTATTTATTACTTTGAGGAGGTATAAGGCGTAACAAATTTCAACACATTTTGATAGTGCTGATGACCAGTTTAACTGGTGATTGAAGTGAACTTTAGGTTGACTAACCATTTGCCTATCAGGTTGTGTTTTGAATTCATTAATTTTTTGATTGAGGTATTTTGAAATAAGAATAAAAGCCTGAAATTCGGCAGCTATCGTGTTATTTAAGCTGCCTTCAATAAAAATACTTTGATCGAGTTTGTTATCATTTATCAATAAACATGAAAATAAAAGTTCTTTTTTTTAAAATCGCTGTTTAGTTTAACCATGCAATTTTTATAGGTTTTTATTTTTAACTCTAAGTAAGAAATGAACAAGGACTGCTCTAATTGATGAATGTAGTGAAAATATAATTGCCATTTAGCAATTATCGGATAACATTCTTTATAAAAGATAACCTCTTCATTTAAAGTACGATTGCGTGAAAAGCGATTGTATTCTTTTTTTAGTTCTTGAATGGCTATTGAGCATACTTCGGTGTTTTGATGATAATTTTGAAATGGGTGATTGGCATACATCATTTCATGTTCTGCAAAAGTTTTAATCATGCGTTTTTCGAGGTTTGAAGCAAAGTTTTTCATAGTAAATAATTTATAAATTAGTCTTAATTTACTATGAGCCATCGGCGGCAGAGTGGGATTTGAAGTTGCTCATTTTTTCTTTCAAAGCTTTCATTTCAGTGCTTAATTTGCTTTGAACCACTTTTGCATAAATTTGTGTGGTTTTAATACTTGCATGGCCAAGCATGGCGCTAACACTTTCGAGAGAAATGCCGTTAGCCAGTGTTACTGTAGTGGCAAATGTATGCCTTGCAATATGGGAAGTAAGGTGTTTGTTGATATTGCATAGTGAGGCGATTTCCTTTAGGTAAGCATTGTATTTTTGATTACTAACAACCGGCAATAAGACGCCTTTTGCTTTGCAAAATGGATGCTCTTTGTACTTTTCGATAATTTTTAAAGGAATGTCGAGAAGCATCACATTTTCTCTCACATCCGTTTTTACGCGATTAGCATGTATCCATGTTTCGCCATCAATACCCTTAACTACAGAATCAAGGCTTAGTAACTCAATATCACTAAAAGCATAGCCAGTATAACATGCAAACAGGAAAATGTCTTTGACCTGTTCTAAACGTTCATTAGGCAATTCTTTGAAATATAACACATCAATTTCATCTTGCGTGAGAACAACTCTATCCGGATTGCGATATGTGCATTTGAATTGATTAAAGGGGTTAGACTGAATCCAATCAAGCGCTACGGCATAATTTAAAATCTGCTTTAGGATTTTAATGTATTTCATAACCGTATTTGATTGCATTTTTTGATTAACAGATAAAAAATGCTCGTATTCGGTCACAAAAGACATTTTGAGGTCGCAAAGATTTTTATCCTGGCATTTGAGAATCTCAGTCATAAAGGTATTAACCTTATTTTTTGCAATTTCTAATCTTTCCCAACTTTTAATGGAAACTTTGCCGATTAGTGCTTTCTCCTTAAATTTAGAATTATGGTAATTGAATGCTTCAAGCAGTGTTTTTTCTTTTTTTGTATTTTCTTGAATACCCAAAAATGCATTTTTAACCATTTCAGGGCTTAAATTTTCGAATTGGGAAGATAGGATGTTGAAATGGGTATGGATTTCACCACGGACATGGTTGAGGTATGGATTGACCGTTTTACTTTCCTTAGCGGATGTTTTAAGAATTCCGGCACCGGAAATCCAATGATCTGGATTTACCTGTTTACCTAAACTCCAATCAATGCGTTTACCATTGATGGTAATTCTAACCATAATGGTTGCTAAATCATTGTTGTTTTTTGCGTTTCTCAGCCATAATAAAATGGCCATGTTCGATGCTACCTTCATAGTGCTTTTTTTAATGGTTTTTAGACTGGTAATCAAAAACATTAAATTGCTGTATGTCAGTATTTTAACCCATGATTCGGTGGCACTAAATTACGAAATGTAAATGCCACCGAAAATGCCACCTATCAATTCAATTTATTTCAGTTTATTTAGCATTGATAAAATTAAAAAAGCCCCTAAAACTGAGAGTTTTAGGGGCTTTTATATTGTTTTGGTCTTAACCTTGCGGTCCGGACGGGACTCGAACCCGCGACCTCCGCCGTGACAGGGCGGCATTCTAACCAGCTGAACTACCGGACCAGCTTCCTTTCTTTCGATTTGGGACTGCAAATTTACAATTATTTTATTTACTCACAAATTTTTTTTCAGAAATATCGAAAAATAAAATCTCTAAATCACAAATAGTTACAAAATACAACTATCCATATTAACAGATTTAAACTTTTTATATACTTTTACGTCCTACTTTGGCACAAGCATTGAATATCCTATTGCTAAATAAAACAAACATAAAAAAATGAAGAAATCAATCATATTAATCGCCTCTCTTTTACTTTCTGTATTTAACTCTTTTGCCCAAGATCAAGATCCAAAAGCTAAGACCATCTTAGATGATTTAAGTAAAGTTACTAAAGCTTACAAAACAATTACATCTGATTATATTTTCACTATTCTTAATAAAGAAAAAAAACAAACCGAAAAACAAACAGGTAAAGTTCAAGTAAAGGGTTCTAAATTCAAATTAGATATTCCGGGTAATACCATTGTGTGTGATGGCAAAACAATTTGGGCTCACAATAAAGATGCAAACGAATTAACTATTAAAAACTTTGATGGCACTAACGAAGACCAATTAAATCCATCTAAAATATTTACGATGTATGAAACGGGTTACAAATACAAATACGAAAAAGAAGAAAAAGTTGGAACAGCCATTTGTCATGTGATTACATTGTACCCATCCGTAAAGCCTGAGAAAAAGAAATTTCATACAGTGAAAATTTTTGTTGACAAAACAAAAAAACAAGTAGCAAAATTAGTTATGTTAATGAAAGACGGAAGCACACAGAGCTACGAAATAAAACTATTTAAACCAAATATAGAGATTGCTGATAACGTTTTTGTATTCGATACCAAAGCATTTAAAGCAGATCAAATTACCGACGAAAGAGATTTATAATAACTGATGAATTTAGGACTTATCGGTAAATCGCTTTCTCATTCGTTTTCAAAATCGTATTTAGAAGAAAAATTTATTAAAGAAAATAAATTCGATTTTATGTACTCTAATTTTGATTTAGAAAATTTGGACACATTTCCTGAATTGGTTTTAAAACATCGATTGTCAGGATTGAATGTTACCAAGCCTTACAAAGAATCTGTCATTTCTTTTTTAAATGAATTAGATGTTACTGCTAAAGAAATTGGTGCCGTAAATTGCATTAAAATTTCTTGGGAAAATGATACACCGTATTTAAAAGGCTACAATACCGATTATTATGGCTTTGCTCAAAGTATTAAACCATTTTTAGAGCCCATTCATCAAAAGGCTTTGATATTAGGAACTGGTGGCGCCTCCAAAGCCATCGCTTATGCCTTGAAAAATGTGGGCGTTGATTTTTATTACGTTACCTCAGGAGAAAAAAAAGCAGCTAATTATTTCCATTACGCTGAGCTAAACGAATACGTGTTGAATGCGTTTAAACTCATTGTTAATTGCACACCTTTAGGTATGTATCCTAAAAATGAGGTTTGCCCGGATATTCCTTTTCAGTTTTTAAAAGCAGAACATTTGTTGTATGATTTAATTTATAATCCCGAAGAAACCTTGTTTTTGAAAAAAGGTAAAGCGCAAGGCGCAGTGACAATTAATGGATTAAATATGTTGAAGCTCCAAGCAGATAAGGCTTGGGAGATTTGGCATTATTAATTAAACTTACAGGTCAACATGGCAATGTCATCTATAAAAGGCATTTCTGCTTTAAACTCTTCTAAATAATGCATCATCGCTTTATTAATAAATTCAGAGTTGGAGTTTTTGTTGTTTATCAAGATGGTTTTAATTTCATTCTCTGATAATGTCTCATCATTCGCGTTAACAGTATCCGTTAAGCCATCTGTATAAGCGAATAACAACGATTGCGGAGAAATTAATAAAGTATCGTTTTCTAAAGCGGGAAGAGGATTGCTGATTCCTAATAAAGTACAACCTTTATCTAAAAAGATTGATTGATTATTGTTGATTAATATAGGCGCATTATGGCCGGCATTGATATAAGATAATTTATGTGTTCCAATATTATATTTTGCAATAAACAACGAAATAAATTTTTCTGATTTAGCGTTATCACAAATCAGTTGATTGATGTCAATTACAATCTCCGTTAAGTTTTGGGTGTATTTTAAAAGCACGCGCAAAGCAGCTTGTAAATTACTCATCAATAAAGCAGCAGCCAATCCCTTACCAGAAACATCAGCTAAACAAAACACAAACTCTACTTCATTAATCCAAATCACGTCATAATAATCACCGCCCACTTGCTGATGCGGCAGGTATAAGGCGTTCATTTCTGCTTCGTCAATGTTTGGTAGGTTAGTAGGGAACAACATTTTTTGCATGCCTTGCGCTAACTCTAATTCCTTTTGTATGGTGGCTTTTTGAATAGATGTTTTGTATAATTTTTTATTTTCAATCGCCACAATCATCACATTCGTAAGCGTTTGAATAAAAGGTAAATGTTTAATAGCAGAGCTCATTTCAATTTTCTTTTCATCCAAATCGCCTAATAATACAAAGGCTAAAGGGGTTTGTTTGTGATAGACTGGAATCACAATTTCAAACTTCTGACTTAAATTTCCTTTAGAGTAGGAGATCGTTTCAATTTCTTGAATATCTAATAACTCAGGTTCAAATACTAAATGATTGTAATCTTTGTCAACGCCGTATTTTAAAATGCAAGTCCATTCCGTTGTAAAACTAAACAACACAAGCTTCCCAACCTTTAATCGATTCTCTAAAATTTCCTGATAAATATCAAGTAACTGCGCTGTGTTAACATTATTGTTAATAGCCTTTGTCATTTCTAACAAAGAGTTTAGCTTAATATCTTTTACTGTGTTTGATTTACTTTGAATATTTAACTTTGGGTTTCTCAAGATACCAATAAAGATAAATGTTTTTTTTGAGATGGGAAGGTGATTTGTCTTTTAAAATAAAGGACTGGTATACAAAATATAACAGTTATTTATCTTTATCGTAAAGCTTATGAATTAAAGAAGGTAATTGTTTTGTAGCAAATATTTCTCTTAGTTTATGTTTGGCATCACCTGCCGGTGTTCCAAAATAAGTTTTTCCAGCTGGAACATTTTCACCAACGCCGCTTTGCGCTTGTATCACTGCTCCATCACCAATGGTAATATCGCTCGATACTCCCACTTGACCCCACATGGTAACATTATTACCTATAGTACTGCAACCAGCAATGGTATTACCAGATGCAAATAAACAATTTTCGCCAATCACTACATCGTGCGCTAAATGCACTTGATTATCAATCACAGTTCCTTTACCAATGATGGTTGATGCAGTCACTCCTTTATCAAAAGTACAATTAGCACCAATGTGCACGTTATCATGAATAATAACATTACCGCACGATTGAAATTGTTCGAAATGTGTTTTACGATTTTTATAATAAAATCCATCCGAACCAATAACTGAGCCTGCATGTATAATCACATTATTACCAATTTCGCAACGGTCATATATCACCACATTGGGATGAAGAATGCAATTGTCGCCAATAATAACATGATTGCCAATATAGCAACCAGGCATGATGATTACATTTTTACCAATTTTAGCTGTATCACTAATTGGTTTTAAAGAATATTCTTTTGGTTGAAAGTGCAGCATTAATTGATTGAATGCTGTAAAAGGTTCATCGTGCAATATGAGTGCTTTACCTTCTGGACAATCTACTTCTTTATTAATAATAATGATAGTTGCTGCAGATTGTAGGGCTTTATTATAATATTTTGGATGATCTACAAAAACCACGTCTCCATTAGTAACGCGATGTATTTCATTAAATCCAGTAATGAGATGGTCGTCGTTACCAATATATTTAGCACTAATAATTGCGGCAATATCTTTTAATGAAGTTGGGTTAATTTGCATGACTCATTTTTTGTTTCAGTTTTAAATATAAGTAAAGAATTGTGAAAATAAAACGCATAATAGTTTATTTTTGTGAAACACTAATGTCCTTTATTTGTTGCCTGGTTATTATTAAGATTTATTTGAAAACATTTATATTTATATTACTTATATTTTTTTCTTCGACTTTTAACGCTCAAAATAGTAAAAGCATTACTATTTGCAAATCTGTTGAACCTACAATTATAGATGGCGAACTCAATGAATCGCATTGGCAAGTTTGTGAGCCTGCGGGCAATTTTTGGCAAAATTTTCCGTATGACACCTGTTTATCAAAATCAAAAACTACAGCGTATGTAACTTATAATGATAAATCAATTTATGTTGCAGCTATATGTTATGATTCGTTACCAGGAAATTATGTAGTACAATCTTTAAAACGCGATTTTTTATATCCCGTTAGTGATTGTTTTGTATTTACACTTGATCCATTTTTAGATAAGCAGAATGGTTTTAGTTTTGGGGTGAATCCTTATGGTGCACAGCGCGAGGGTTTAGTAGCTGGCGGAGGAGGACAAGGCGCTAATGTAAGTTGGGATAATAAATGGTTTAGTGCAGTAAAGCGGAAAAAAAATTGTTGGATAGTTGAAATGGAAATTCCCTTTAAAACCATTCGTTATAAGAATGATATTAGCAATTGGGGAATTAATTTTTCGAGGAATGATTTGAAACAAAATGAAAATTCATCTTGGGCTAAAGTTCCTCGACAGTTTAATGTTTCATCCTTAGCTTTTGTTGGAACTTTAAATTGGGATACGTTACCAAAAAAAGCAGGAAGAAACATTGCTATTATACCATATGGTATAGCTAAAGTTAATAAGGACTTTGTTTCAAAAACACCAGTGTCTTATGAATTTAATGGAGGTGTAGATGCTAAAATCGCTTTATCCTCTTCATTAAATTTAGATTTCACATTTAACCCAGATTTTTCTCAAGTTGAAGTCGATAGACAAATTACTAACTTAACTAGATTCAGTTTGTTTTTTCCAGAACAACGTCAGTTTTTTATTGAGAATAGTGATTTGTTTGCCAACTTTGGTTTCAGACAAATTCGTCCATTTTTCTCACGGAGAATTGGCTATAATAATGGTAGTGCCGTTCCAATTATTGCAGGACTTAGATTAAGTGGTAAGCCAAATAAGAACTGGCGTATTGGAGTAATGGATATACAAACGGCTAAAACAAAAATTAATGAAGTTGATGTTTTTGCTCAAAATTATTTTGTGGCTGCATTACAACGTAATGTATTTAAACGTTCAAATGTTTCTTTCATATTTGTAAATAGGCAACAATATGATTCAGTAGGTTTTACAGGAATTAATTTTAATAGAGTTGTAGGCGCAGATTATAATTTAATAAGTGATAATAATAAATGGATGGGCAAAGCTTTTTTTCATCATTCTTTATCTAATTCAAAAAACAATGATGCATATACGCATGCCACTTGGTTATCGTATAATACACAAAAAATAAATATACAATGGAACCATGAATACGTTAATAAAAACTATAATGCCGAAACTGGTTTTACACCTCGTATTTTTCAATTGGATTACTCAAAAAATATGACCATTAGAAATACATATTGGCGTTTAGAGCCTAGTGTTAATTACTTTTTCTATCCAAAAAAATCTGTTATCAATAAAATGGGTCCTCGATGGTATATGGATTATTATGCGAATGATAAATTTTCAACAACAGATATGTTGAATCAATTTGGTTGGGATTTTAATGCTACGAATACTTCTGGTTTATCAATTGATTATCATAATTATTACACAAATTTAATTTATCCCACAGATGTAACCTTTACTGGTAATCTTGCATTACCTATTGCAGAGTATAGGTATCAAGATTTTGGAATTAAAATAAAAACGAATCAACGCAAAATATTTAATGCATTGGCGGGAGTAACTTATGGAAGTTATTTTACAGGCACAAAGTTGTCTTATAATGCAGATATCGTTTTTAGAAAACAACCATATGCTATTATTACTGCTAGCTATACACATGATGAAATTATTTTGCCTCATCTATCTAAAAAAGTATATTTAGATTTAATTGGACCAAAAATTGAATTATCTTTTACGAAAAGCATTTTCTTTACAACTTTTATACAGTATAATAGTCAAATTAAAAACGTGAATATCAATGCCCGTTTTCAATGGAGATTTAAACCAATGAGTGATTTGTTTATAGTTTATTCTGATAATTATTATTCTGAAAACTTTGGCGAAAAAAACAGAGGTGTTGTATTGAAGTTTGTTTATTGGTTAAATCTTTAGCCAATTAGTTTACTCTTATTTTTTGTCCAATTTTAAGATAGTAGCGTTTATCTGTATTATTTAAAACACATAATTCTTTCATTGATAAACCATAGCGTTTTGCAACTTCATACCAGGTGTCTCCACGCTCAATAGTATGTAAAGTGGCATTACTTGGGTAAGCGCAAATACCGTAACGAGATTTTTTTATAACGATAGAGTCGTTAAAGGTTTTGTTTTCGATAAAAGAAATAATGGAAGAAGGATTTAGAGCTTGCCCTTTAAAGCGCACTTCAAAATGTAAATGTGGTCCACTGCTTCTGCCTGTACTTCCGCCTAAGCCTATAAGTTGTCCGGCTAAAACAACCTGACCTGGTTTTACTTTTATTTTTGATAAGTGAGCGTAAACGGTCTCTAAGCCATTATAATGTCTTATAATTACTACGTTACCATAAGCACCTTTTACATGAGCTATACGAACCATGCCATCAAAAGCAGCAACTACAGCATCTCCTTTATGTAAATTAATATCAATTCCTTTATGCATTCTGCCATCTCTCCAGCCAAATTTGGAGTTAACTTGCCCTTCACGTGGATGCGCATAATTTCCTAAAGAGTCGCTTTCTATTTTTATTATCTGTGTTTCTGGGAATTCATCTTCCGGAGTGATTTGAAAAACGGCAGTTTCATCAAAATCATCATAAAAGTTGGTAGCAGGTACATTATTGTATTTAACGATCGTTAAATTGGTCTCTTTTGAACTTAAAATACTATTATAATAGCTAATGAGTTCTATTTCTCTTTCATCAATTGTTTGTAAGTCTAGCAGCGAATCCACTAATTCAATCACTTGAAGTTTGGTAATAGTGACATTATTATTGGACGCAGTTATTTTAAGACGCGTTGTGTCTTTAGTGGGCTCTCCATCTGCTAAAATGAGTTTAGGTAAAAGAAGGCCAATGAATAGAATATGAACAATAAACTTCAAATTGTTAATAAGTTGCGCGAAAATAGAAAAATTATATTAAAAACAAATTTTTTGAGAAAAAATACAGAAAGCCATTATTTTCCTAGAACACCTAAAAATAATCGACTAAATAGTTTGTACTAACAAAAATTATGTGCTAATTTGTTTAATACAATACATTATAATGACTGCAAACGCTGATATTAAAATCGAAAAAACCGCTCACAGTAGGGTAAGCGAGAATGACGTGAACAATGTTCCTTTTGGAAAATGTTTTTCGGATCACATGTTTATTGCCGAATACGCTGATGGTAAATGGGTAAAAGCATCTATTATGCCTTATCAAGATATGCCAATGAGTTATGCTATGTCGGCATTACACTACGGACAAGCTATTTTTGAAGGAATGAAAGCTTATAAAAATGATAATGGCGAAGTTAGCGTTTTTAGACCTTTAGAAAATTTTAAACGAATGAACAAGTCGGCCATTAGAATGGCAATGCCTGAGGTTCCAGAAGAGATTTTTATGGGTGGCTTAATTGAGTTATTGAAATTAGATGCTTCATGGGTTCCAACATCAGAAACGGGTTCATTATATATTAGACCATTTTTAATTGCAACTGATGAAGCAATTGGAGTAAAAGCAAGTGAAACTTATAAGTTTATTATTATTACTTGCCCAGCAGGTAAGTATTATTCAGAGCCAATTAAGGTGCTTATTGAAACAAACTATATTAGAGCTGTTGAAGGTGGTGTAGGATTTGTAAAAGCTGCCGGCAACTATGGTAGAAGTTTATTTCCAACCAGATTAGCGCAACAAAAAGGTTACCAACAAGTTATCTGGACTGATGGAAAAACACATTCCTTTTTAGAAGAATCTGGAACCATGAACTTAATGTTTGTGATTGGCGATACTTTGATTACCCCGGCATTAAGTGACACTATTTTAGATGGAGTAACCCGTAGAAGTGTTTTAGCACTAGCAAGAGATTGGGGGATGAACGTAGAAGAGCGTAAAATTTCTATATTGGAAATTGTTGAAGCACATGCAAAAGGAGAGATTAAAGAGGTTTTTGGTGTTGGAACAGCAGCTACTATTGCTCAAATTATTGGTATTGGACACCAAGAGCATTATATGGAATTACCCGCAGTGGCAGATCGCAAATTCTCTAACAAAGTGGATGAAACCTTAAGAGGTATTCGTAAAGGGAAAATTGAAGATAAAATGGGTTGGATGTTTAAAGTGATTTAACATGCTCCTTGTTATTTTAAGAGGCTGTCGTTAAGATAGCCTCTTTTATTTTGTAGCAAAGAAGCAATCGGAACAACACAAAATAATTGTTCAAAACATTTTTTTTATTCCCAATGCAAAACTTTAAATTTGTTGCTCTTGTATTAAAAATTAAACTAATTAAAAACTAACATAAACAAAAAACATGGGATATCTTTTCACCTCAGAATCAGTATCAGAAGGCCATCCAGATAAGGTTGCCGATCAAATTTCAGACGCTTTAATTGATAACTTTTTAGCATTCGATCCACAAAGTAAAGTAGCTTGCGAAACTTTAGTAACTACAGGACAAGTGATTTTAGCTGGTGAGGTTAAATCAAAAGCATATTTAGATGTTCAAGAAATTGCTCGTGAAGTAATTCGTAAAATTGGATATACTAAATCTGAGTATATGTTTGAAGCAAACTCTTGTGGTATTTTATCTGCTATTCATGAGCAATCTGCTGATATTAACCAAGGTGTTGATAGAAAGAAAAAAGAAGAGCAAGGTGCTGGCGACCAAGGAATGATGTTTGGTTATGCAACTAACGAAACAGCAAACTACATGCCTTTAGCTTTAGATTTAGCTCATGGTATTTTATTAGAATTAGCAGCTTTACGTCGCGAGAATAAAGAAATTAAATATTTACGTCCTGATGCAAAATCTCAAGTAACCTTAGAATATGATGACAACAATACACCAGTTCGTATTGATGCGATTGTAGTTTCTACACAGCATGATGATTTTGATGCTGAGCCAAAAATGTTAGCGAAGATCAAAAAAGATATTATCGATATTTTAATTCCAAGAGTTAAAAAGAAATATCCTAAATACGCGCATTTATTCAACAACAAAATTAACTATCATATTAACCCAACTGGTAAATTTGTAATCGGTGGTCCACACGGAGATACAGGTTTAACAGGTCGTAAAATTATTGTAGATACTTACGGTGGAAAAGGTGCTCACGGTGGTGGTGCTTTCTCTGGTAAAGATCCAAGTAAAGTTGACCGTTCAGCAGCATATGCTACTCGTCACATTGCTAAAAATTTAGTTGCAGCAGGTATTTGTTCTGAAGTATTAGTTCAAGTATCTTATGCAATTGGTGTTGCACAACCAATGGGTATTTTTATTGATACTTATGGAACTGCAAAAGTAAAAATGACAGATGGGCAAATTGCTAAAATCGTTGAAAAAGTATTTGATATGCGTCCTTACTTTATTGAGCAACGTTTTAAATTACGTACACCAATCTATAGCGAAACAGCAGCTTACGGACACATGGGTCGTAAGAACGAAGTAGTAACTAAAACTTTTAAATCTCCTGATGGAAAAACAAAAACAATGAAAGTTGAGTTGTTTACTTGGGAAAAATTAGATTACGTTGCTAAAGTAAAAGCAGCTTTTAAAGTAAAATAATTTTATTTATATAAATTGAAAATCCCTTTAAGCGAAAGTTTAAAGGGATTTTTTTGTTATATTTGATTAGAGTTGCGACGTGATTTTAGTTGTTTGTAAATATTTGCAAACGGAAGAGTGGCGCCAAGCCGCAATAACGTTATGCGTTATTTTATAGAAACCTAATAAAACATGAAAAACATTTTAATTTTGACAATCAGTCTAGTTATTGGGAGTAATTGTTATGGACAAAACATTATTTCTACTGACAAACAGAAAGCAATAATAAACCGTAAATAGACAGTAGAATTTAATTTCGAAGAGATAGTGGGAATGAACACTCGTCGACTTTTGCAAAAATTCCGTTCATCCATTTTCGTTTTTTTATCGGAACCGCCATTTTTAGCACTTTACTATTCCCCTTTTTAGTCATCCATGCTCCAACTGCATAGCAGTTGAGTCTTAATGTTTGTAATCTTTGGTGT
>CAITNS010000002.1 GCA_903893815.1 uncultured Bacteroidota bacterium | reverse complement strand
GTTCCAAAAATAGCTCCAAACCAAGCAGACATTAATAAAACTGTTTATCAGGTTCAAATTAAAAGCTCTGATAACTACTTTAAATCTCAAGTTATTAACTTACAATATGTCGCACAAAAACAAGCCCCAATACAACTTCCATTATCACCAGTTGGTTCTCTTCAAGAAAACAGTTCATATTATCATGTGTATAACTATGACAATTTTACAATAATGTTAAATAATGCGCTTCAGTATGCATTCAGTCAAGCAATTGTAAACTATCCAATACCGTCAGGTTTCACAGCAAACGATTTATATGCACCCTTTTTTACATTCAACAGAGATACAAAAAAATACACTCTTTACGCCCAAAAAATATTATTTGATTTCAACACAAATGTAAACGCATTAATTATTTTTTTGAATATTCCCTTAGCAGGTCTAATGAACTCGTTTTTTCTTTTAGATTATGGCGAGGATAGAAATACTACAATTCATCCTCTTTCATTTTCCATTTATTTTGACACGCGGTTTCAAAAAAACATAGTTGTTCAGCTAAATAATATAACATCACCAAGAGTAAATAAAGCATTAGACTTCTGTGTTGTTGAAAGTCAAGATTTAGATATAGTAGCGTTTAATCCAGTTTCATCTTTAGTTTTTACCTCCAATATTCTTCCAGTTGTTTATACCAACACCTCATCCACAGCTAATCTTGTAAATAACAGTGGCAGTAATGCAAACATTTCATCAGTCATTAGTGATTTCCAAGTCAATATAGATGCATCAAGTGGTTATCGGCAAAGTGTTTTGTATCAACCGTCAGTTTATCGTATGTTTTCGCTCAATAACTCAGGACCCATCAACAGTATTGATATAAAATGCATGTGGAAAAACTGCTACGGTCAAATGACCCCATTAATGATACCTCCAAACTCCTATGCTAATCTCAAAATTATGTTTAGAAAAAAGGATAAATCATCGTAATATTTAATTATTTTCTCTACTTGTATATAATGGCAAAGACCAAGGGATCCGGATTTGTTGAAAAAGTATCAAAAGTATTTTTTAATCCACCAAGAGACAAATACACAAACTTAACCACTAATAATCTTAATATTTACGGCGATGTTCCGATCTACAAAATGGAAATCTACAGAACCCCTTTAAGCAACATGTTTATTAAATCAATCAACACTATCAGTCTGGGAAAATTTGAAGAGCTCATGAAAAAATACGGCTTTGATAAGTTTTTCCACTTAGCATTAGTATGCACTCTTACAAACAACAAAAAATTAATTATTCAAAAATTAGATGTTATTGAGGTCTCAACTAATTTTAAAACAAAAGATAATACAGAAGTCCTAGACGTTAAAGAATATATTTACAGAGGACCAGACGAAGAAGACCATCTAACAATAAATGAAATGTTTTCTAATGCACGAGCAAAAGTCCCAGACAATTTATGGTTTGGTTATGATGGGTTTAAAAACAACTGTCAATATTTTATAAAATATATTTTAGAATACAGCGACCTTTACGGACCAGAAGAACAAAAGTTTGTGTTTCAAAACATTTCAGAGCTTGTAAAACAAATGCCAAAATATGTCAATGAAACAATGAATGCTGTCACAGACGCAGCCGCATCTTTTACTAACTTTATAGGAAAAGGGATAAATGATAACGCCTATGAATTTTATCAGCTCTATGATTAATCTATTGTAGTTAATTTTTTATCATTTGATAACTCATCAATTTTCTCTAAAATTTGGATAAACTTATCATCTGATAACTTAAACAATTTCATAAGAGTTTTACTGTCTTCACGTTTTAGTTTTTTGGATGTCTTTTTATTACAACATCCAATTTTTATGTTGATATGAGAACGCTTGGCCACCTTGTGGCGCATCAGCCAGCGCGACAAAGCCCAAGGCGTTGACCTTGTTTTAGTGCCGGCAACCACCGCTTTGTACCGCCTCGCACCGCCGGCTTTTTTAGCGGGCTATACCTTTGAGCTCAAGGTCAAACAAAAACTGGACGAAGCCAAGATC
>CAITNS010000001.1 GCA_903893815.1 uncultured Bacteroidota bacterium | reverse complement strand
TAAATAAAGCAATTTGCTCCATTGCTAGAGTTAAGCAGAGAGTGCGACCTGGACGTAGCTACCAGCGAATTTCACATAAGCCAAGAGGTAAGTGGAATTCATTTAGAGCTATGCTAAATGCTTAACCGAATGCCATTGCTGTGCATAGAACCCCACACTGTATTCATAATTGCAAAAATAACCTTATTTATTGTAGGGGATTACAATAAATAAGGATGAATTCAGTGGTGACACAAATATTAATAGTAATTTACCAGTGCTTATTAATATTGAGTGAAGCAGTAGCGCCATTCCTGAAAATCGCACCATTTGAACCAGCCTAAATATTATCACAATACTGGTCATCACTATTTACCAAAAATTGGTGATTCCGTTCGCAAATATCTAAAAAGATTCTAAAACACTAAATTTTTTAATTGCTCTTCGCTTAAATGTGTAGTTTCTTGAACTGTACGTTCATCGACACCAGCTCTTAATAAATTCCTAGCAATTTCAATGCTCGCTTTTTGCTCACCTTCGTGTCTACCCTCTCGTTTACCCTCTTGTTTACCTTCTTGTCTGCCTTCTTGTCGAAGGGTTTCTGCATAAGTCATAATAACTCCTTCATAGTTGGATAAGTTAATAATTAATTTTTCTGCCAACGGTTGTAATTCTTCTTGTTCTCTAGCGTTGTATAAATACGATAATGCACTTTTAAACAAATATTTAGGTAATCCGTCTTGTGCTGCCTCAATAAATGCTGACAATATTACATTAATGTCATTTATAAAGTCACGTGTATACGCATGTCTTAATAATATTTCAACTAATCCTAATTGCTTGTGTTTTAATAATTCATCATCGCTTGTTATCGTTAAATCTACTAGCTTAAATTTACCTAATCCTATAATATCAAATAAATCTTTATCTACAAATAACTCACGTACATCAGCTGTATGTGGATACGGTGATTGTGTTCCATTATACATTACCATGGGAATTACCAATGGTAGTTTAACGTCTTCACCATATTTATTCACATGTTTTTGAATTATATCAATCGTATATCTTAATATACGCAAAGGCATCAATTTTTCTGCTTTAGTTTGCTGTTCCACAAGCACATGTACATATATGGAATTAGAATCATTATCTAATGCAACTTTATATACTACATCACAAAATCTTTTCTTTAGCTCCTCATCAATATAAGATTCTGGCTCTATACTTAATGTGCATAAATCACATCTTGCTAAGATTGTTGGATGTAAATACTTTGTCAGAAACTCTTTTGCTACATTGATATTAGTCAAAAAGCTTTTTGTAATTTCATCATTTTTATGTATTAATTTATTATCAGTCATAACAAACATCCCTAAATAATTATACCATAATTAGAAACTTACCGCACATATATATAAATTCTCACGTAAGACAAATATATATTAAAAGTATTGTGTAGCAATGTTTTTAATATACCCAATTATATTAAAGTAAACTTTCACAACTTTGTGAAGAACTGTTATTATTATCGCTTATTTTACTTATCTCTGTATCAATCTTTGAAATATTTTTTTTAGGGATAATATCTACATTAAAATTTTCAACACTAATATTAAGATCTAGTGTCTTAAATGATGTCAAAGATTCATCTAAACGAATTTCTTTTGTAAAACCACTACTTGAATATTCTACTAATCCGTTTAATGAATCATTAATCCTGTTATCTCTTTCAACTTCATTTCCAATCCAATCATTACTTTTAAAAATATCTTTTTTAAGAATGGTAGCCATAAACCCAATTATATAATGTCTTCCAGAGTTCTCAGTTATTAGATTTTTTGCAATGCTAATAATTTCCACTTGTAGTTCATTTGATAACCCTAAATTTTCTAAGTCCGTATTAGCCATTAAAAAATCAGCTGTTTGGCGAGAACTAATTTCATTATTCTTAAGAGTTTTAATAATATTTATTAACTCAGAAAAATTTGAAGTAAAGATAGTTCGTTTTTCATTATTCAAATTACTTAAACGCATGTTGGATGGGGTTTTCGTAAAATAATTAGGTTGTAAAAAATCTGATAATTCATTTAATTTTGCCAAAGATTTTTCATGAGTTTCACTACAACTTCTAAACCAAATACCACTTTTTAAAATATTATTTTTTATAATAGTTGCCACATTAGAGTTAACACAATGTTCATTACTAAAACATCCAATATTTTCTACTATTAAATTATTATTTCTTAGTTTAATATTTGTAGCATTATCCAAAGTAAAATCTTCTAATTTCGCTAAACCCATTAAAAACGAGCAATTGGAAGCCCATTATAATTATTATTTTGGAGTAGAGTAATAATTTCATTTATTTGATTTGCATATTGCTTAATTATATTTTTGTGTACATCATTTAATGTGTAAAGCCTTGTATTCATGTTCACTAAATTATTATTAATCATTTTATTTCCTCTCCACTTTTAGTATAACTCATTGATTATATCTAGCTCACTCAAATGTGGATTTTTTGCGCAATCACGCAAAACCGTGATGGATAAGCTATTAGCAAATTGATGGACAGCTAACGACTTCGTCTACCTGACCACAATTAGACTAACAACTTAACCACACTACCTCACAATAGAGCAAAAACAGGGCATAACAGTTATTTTTTTGAAAATAAGTTTTGAGCAAAAGATAGGGCAAAAACCCAAAAAACATTATTCCAAATATTTTTGCCCACCAAAACTCGGTATGCCACCAAACATTGAATTCACTGCATCATCTACCATTTTTTCAGCGCCACCCATAAATCTCTTTAATGCTAATTTTATTTTTGCCGTGTATTCCTCCCTAGAGATGTTAAAAGCTACTAGCAAATCCACACTAGACTTACTACGACCTTTTTCACGAAAAAGCGTTGTGAGTATTTTGTCTGGATAATCAAGAGAGATTGCGATGTTTGATTCAATGTCTGTGCCATCTAATAAAAAATCAACTATCTTTTGCATATCTAATATATTCACGTTATATCCCTGTAAGTTACTAAAAATAAAATATAATTTCAATGAGATTAAATTTTTATACTATCTTTATGCTATATTATAACTATAATAAATATAGTATAAAGATAGTATTTAGCTTTCATCTCTTTTAAGCTTTTCATGAATTGCCATAAGAATATAACTAGAACACGTTCCTTTATATAACTTCTTAATTCTCTCATCTAACTCAATAGGCAACTGAATCATTTTCTTCTTTATTAAATTTTGTTCTGTTTTTTCTCTTTCAATTGATGCTTCTTTTAAAGATGCTGAACTAATTGCACCGCTAATTAATTCTTTAATATTTTTTTTAATCATTTTCTTTACCTTTTGCTATACTTTTACTATGTTTTTACTATAATTTTAATAGTAATTCTTCAATTTCTTTAGTTAAGGCTTTAAACTCTAACATAGCTTTACCAACTGGATTAAATTCTTTAACAGATAAACCTTTATTAATTGCATTAGAAAAATCAGCCCTAGTTCTAACAATGCTATTTAACAACTTTAAATTATCCGACGAATTTATAAATTCTTTTATTTCATCAAAATTTTTTGCTGATGGACTAACGTCATTAATAAATACATTTGTTTTAATTGTTTCACCTTTTACATTACTTAATTCTTTTAATATAGACTCAAAACGGTTTAGACCCAATAAATCCACAACATTCCCACTGGTTGGAGAAATAAGAATATCTGCTGTAATTATGGCAATACGTGTTAAGCTACTATCAAATCCGCCTGTATCAATGATAAATAGTTTTTCTGTACTATTTTGTTCAATAATTTGTTCTAGTTCATTTTCTTTATTAATTGTTATTACATTAAGTGACTCTGTAAATTGTTGCCGTATATTATTTAAGTACGTGCCAGATTTTTGGCTATCTAAATCAACCAATACAGGTTTATACTTACTTAAAAACACTGTCAAGTTAAATGCAGTGCCAGTTTTAAATACGCCGCCTTTACTATTACAAACTGCAATAATCATTGTTTTCATCTTTCAGATTAAAAAGATTAATATATAATACATAGCATTTTACTATATTTAACATAGTATTGTGTAAACTTTTTACTTTTATTTTATTCATCATGCTAACGTTAGTTATATTTTCTAGAGCTATTCACCTTTTTCTTGATTTAATTTGCCTCCATATATTTAAATATTCGCCCTCATCAATATCAAGATACGCTCCACCAATTTTTTGTGTTATAAAATATGAGGCATCTTTAGAAATGTATCCATATATTTCTGGTACACGATATGGGTTCTGTATGTTGTTTGGATACCCATACAGTGTAAAGCATGCAGTAAACCATTTAGTCGCCTTTAAATTTAACAACATAATTTCATCTGGTATATCATACTCCGACAAAAAGCTAACGCAGATATTCTCTAACCATTGGATTGCTGATACCTTTTCATCATTAACAATATCTAACGAATCAAGGTGATTATGCATCCAATACAACCTTCCAATACCTTGTATTTCAAATTGAATTTGGTCGTCATTATAAGAATATGAGGCTATGTCTAGTGGGTCTTCTGAGTCCTCAATTGTTGCTTGATTAGCAGTAATAAACAAATTAAACATTGCCAAATTAACAGGGGTGTTTTTAATTGTTAGCTGTAAATTATCTCTTTCATACATTTTTTAATCCTTATTTAAATGAGTTTACAAAAAATTTGAAGCGCTTTTTTAGATTGATATCTAATATCAATACCTAGTGTCATTCACTTTAATTTTAACTGGCTTTAATTTAGCAACTTTTCTATATAAATACCCCTCACCCATACCTAAGTTTTTTAACTGCTCAGGATGCACGTTAAATGCTTTAATGGATTTAGAGCTACCCATACCAGTAGCGCCACCTACAGAAACATCTATTTGCGTGGTAACCTCAAATACATCTTGCGTATTATAAACCTTGCTAACTATTTCTGCATCTTGCTCATTATTAATTTTTAGACAGAGATAGGTATTGCAACAACTTTTAAGCTCCTCGGCAACACGTTTAGTCTCCTCAGACTTTAAGCCAACTGAGATGATTGATTGTGTTCCAATGACAGCGCACATACCTTTTGAGCGCATCAGACTCACAGTATCCGAGAGATTACCGCTGGCATAACTGGCAAACTCATCAAAGATACAATATGATGTTTTAGGTTTAACTAATTCAGAGAAACTAGAATTAATATCATTGATTATTAATTTAGCCATCTTTTCAGTATCGCTTTTATATGCTGCACTATCCAATAAAAATAATATCATTTCATTGTTCTCAATAGAATCACGCAAGCTAATCACATTGGTTGCTGCTTTGGTTTGAAATAGATGACCATAGCTTGACTCCACAAATAACCCAAGCATTATAATTACATCTTTTACTAATTCCTCATCTACATTGGCTAGTTTTTCTGCTAATTTTTTATCTCCATTTTTTTGTGCAAATTCAATTAAAAATTTCATATTAGACAAGGTCTTATATAGTGAATCCAAATCAACGGTTTTCCCCATCTTAAACAAGACCTGTACCACTGAATTGACTAAATCCTCCTCTAATAGCGCAAAATGTTGCTGTCCTTTGCCTTTCACATCAGCAAATAATGACAATATTCTGTTTTTCCACTCCGTAAATGTTCCTGCAGAAAAGGGGTTATATGCAGCAATATATTGCTTATGCTCAGCATTGACAGCCTCAGGACGTAATGTAAAGACTTTAAACACTCGACCGCAATCATTTGCTATTTTAGCTAATCTCTCTACAAGGTCAACCTGCCCCTTACCATCAATAAATATTAAAGGATAATTCTTTTTAGCTGCATGTAGCACCATATTTAAGATTGCTACGGTCTTTCCTGCGCCTGTAGCGCCTAAAATAAACATATGTTGGTTCATCTCAGCATCAGTTAAGCTAATCACGCTACCATCGTCTAAATTAGCCCCAAGCGTGAAGTCTCCAGTTCTAAATTTAATCTTGGCTTGTTGCACTGTGTTTTGTTCATTGATTTGGTGCAGCGCTTGTTTTGAGTGTTTCAATTCAAATACGATTTTAATTAGCAGGTATGGCAACAACCAATACCCAGATGTTGTTAAGAACGCATTCTTGTACTCAAATATTTGTAGTTTTACAAATGCCATAATCCCATTAGTTAGCAAATATTGATAGATGGTATGTGGCACATATAATGATGACCATAAATAAAAAGAATGAAGCAATAACATAAAGAAAACACTTAATGCAAGAATTCGAATACGTCTACTTGCATAAGGGAGCATCACCTCAATTAAGATTACTGTTGATAGAGCGAGCCAACTAACAAAAAATAGTCCAACCCATAAGAGGACTAAAAGCATTGCATGTATATTGGGATTAAGATTGTATAATTCTTTTACATCCACCTGAATACCCATTAAATCTCTATCTGAGATATTCTTGCGTCTAAATTCTACATTCATGATGTACAAACCAACCCCAATTGCAAAACCAAATATCATATATTGCCAATGCAGTAATTTGGGTATATTGGATGTCACATAAGTCAAGTATGAGTCTATGCGAGATATATCTAAAACTGGCTTGACGAGAGTATAATATTGACTATCTAGGTTTATAAAAATACTTAAGAATAGTGAAGTATATATCATAATGGCACTAAGTTAAGGTAAAAACCATTGATAAGTATAGTAAATAGTTAAATGAGCTGCTGCACCTTCGTGTATAGTATTGTTCTCCAAAAAACATTACATACAAAGGATTAGCGTCATGAT